>JABTTZ010000002.1:0-642927 GCA_015075625.1 Anaerolineales bacterium
TCCTAGTCCTGTATCCCCATGAGTTTTTTCGCCAGTTTTTTATCCGGGTTTGAAACGCCTTGCGAACCCCTTGTTAACGACACTTTAACGGCTTTGGGTATGGCGTTTCTAGGCGTTATCTCCTATAATTTGGAGCGGACGCCCGAAGTTAACCCGCCGGAATTCCGTACAGAGCCGGGCTATTTCCACAGTTCGGCGAGGGAACGCCGGGGAAGAAGAGGAGTTCTTGCGTTGCAAGGTCGTGTACTTCTCCTCAACGGCAGCAGTTGGGAGCCCTTAGCGGTCATCTCCACTGCACGCGCCATCAGTCTCCTACTGTCTGGAAAGGCGGTGGTGATCGAAGAGTCTGGCAGTGTGCTGCGCACCGTGAACAGCACCTTCCCTGTCCCTTCGGTTATCGCTCTGCGCCGTTTCATTAATGTCCCTCGTCGCCGGGCGCACTGGAGCAGAAAAGGGGTCCTTGTACGTGACTCCTACACCTGCATCTATTGTTCGGTGAAGGTGGGTGATGTCGTGCGGGGCAAGACGCTGGCGAAAGCAGATTTCACCGTCGATCACATTCTCCCGCGTTCGCGTGGTGGGCGTGATAACTGGTCAAACACGGCGTGTGCCTGCTATCACTGCAATCATCGCAAAGGCAACCACCTTCCCGGTGAAGTGGGAATGAAACTGCTGTGGGAGCCAAAAACACCGCGCACAAGCTACCTTGTGATTGCGGTGGGCAGTGGACCAGAAGCATGGCGGCATTACATCGAGATACAACGGAACGATCCCCCCACACATCACGAAGACTAAACGGGAGCGACGATCTCTGTCGCTCTCTTTTTTTGCCTCGCTTTTTTTGAGTACAATCGGGGCATGATAACTCGATTCCCTTTCCTTTTTGCCGCTTTATTATGCCTTGCCGGGTGTGCCACCCCACCAGCGCCCGATCCTGATGGGGCGGTATTGATCGGTTTTGAGGCACTGCCCAAATCGCTGGCAACTGTTGTTTTGACCGAGACGCCTGATCCGGGCATTGCCCAGACAGCGACGAGTGCGGCGCTGCCGACAACAATCCCCCTCCCACCCACCTTCACGCCAACCCCGACACCCTACGTAGGGGTCTTTATGGGCAACCTGACCCCTGAACCGGGTGTTGTCTATTACCCCCCTGGCGTTTATCGCCATCCGGGGACGAGCGGCGTGAGCGTTGGGGTCATCCCCTTCAATTCGGGGAACCCCGGTGTGGGTGTGCCGGTGGTCACCACCCCGGGCGCGGCACTTCCCACCTTTGCAGCAGGAGTCTCCGGCGGTGGGTCAGCCGCAGCGGGCTGTTTGCAGCCCCCTGCCCCGCCCTTCGTTAATGCAGCGAACAATGCCACTGTACAATCCCGCATTGGATGTCCGGCGGGCGGCGCGTTTACGACGCGCCTTGTGACCCAACCCTTTCAGGGGGGAGTTATGTTTTGGCGGGATACACGAGAGATTTACGCGCTTTCCACAGCGGCGGTGGCGGGACAAGGCATTGATATCTACTGGCGGCTAAATGATACGTGGAATGAGGGCATGCCCGCTGACGATCCTGCCTTTATCCCTCCGGCGGGGCTGGTGCAACCAGTGCGTGGATTTGGCTTTGTCTGGCGGAACAATCAAGGCGTGCGAGATCGCTTGGGGTGGGCGCTTGGGGGGGAACAGCCCTACGATGCCACCCTCCAACCCTTTGAACGAGGGTTCATGCTCACGGGCATTGATGGGCGCATTTGGGTACTCGTAGCAAATCCCGACCCAAATACCGGAACGCATTTTGGGGCGCTTGCGCCGTAACCCTCAGTGAATAAGGGTGTTTTGGGATAGCACTTCAGCTAGGGAAACACAAATAGAGACGCATCTTAATGCGCCTCTGTTGGCGATCAAATCATCTATTAGGGGGCTTTGGTCGCCTCGCTGGTGGCTGCGGGTTCGGGGTTGGCAGCGGCAGGTACAAGCGCCAACAACTGCGCCCGATCTTCTTCAGAGAGCAGCGCCAAAGCTGCCTCATAGGTTGTCAAATCCAGCACATCATTGGGGTTTATCGTCATCGTCAGCGCCCCTGTGCGTGCGCCGATTTCTGCCATAAATGCCACTGAATCGGGGTTCATGCTCAGGCTGGGCGCCCAAAACCCATAGCCGGTGATCAACTCGTAGCTCTCTTGCAAAACAGCATCGGTGGGTGGCTTCTCAAGATAGGTTTTGCTGGCAGCAATGTAAACTTCTGAGGAGCGGCTGAGGTCGGCAATGCCTTTCAACATGGCAGCGCAATAGGCAGCCGCCCGTTCGCGGTTTGCCGCCAACCACTCAGCAGGGGCTGTGAATCCAGCGAAGATGAACGAGTTGAAGTCTTTGTAGGTCTCGGTGATCACGACGCCATCGGGGACATCTTTTTGGGATTGGCGGAACTGGCTCAGACGGATCGTCGTCACATCAACATCATTGGCAACAAATGCTGCATGACGGAGATTCACCGATTCAAGAATCTTGATATTGGAAAGGTCTTTGGTCGTTTGGGAAATTCCTTTGGCAAGGAACGCCGCCTCAAAAAGGGTGCTGCTTCCGCCACCAACGGCATCTATGCCCACCCGTGTGGCGGGGTCAAACACTTGCTCGATGGTCGTGATCCCATTCCGCCCCACAAGGACATGATCAATCTTGTTGTTGCCGGGGCAAAACATCTTCATATCCTGCCCGGCTTGGCGCACCAACAGGGTTGAGGTGAACGAGGCATACAATACGTCCGCCTGCCCCGCCAAGACTGCTTGAGTGGCGACGGTGGTCGACTCAAATTGAATGATGTCATCTAGGCTTTGGGTTAGCCCAAAATCCGCCCCATGTTCCACGCTCCCATAGAGGGCAAAAATGGTTTGTGGGGAGGGTGCGGCGGCAATCGATAGACGGATCGGCTCGAACCCTTGAGCGTTTAGTGCAGCAAGGGGCAACCCTAAGACGGCAATCAAGCACAAAATAAGCAGAAAACGACGGCTTTGTTTTGTCATAGTGCGACTTTTTCTTTCGATGAGGAATAAGGGATAGACTCTAGCCAATTTCGGACAACCTCTGCTGCCGCATCTACATAGGGTGGGGTTAGCACTGTTCGGTGTGTGCCGGGGACATCCACAATAGGTAGCTTTGCCCCTCCAATGTAGCGTAAGGCTTTGAACAACTCAAGATCAAAGGCGGTATCACGGGCGCGAATATAAAGCATTGGACCCGGATAGGGCTTGGGTGATTGCTTCATGGCGGCATCATAGGCGGCACGTTGTACGCGCCGAATAGATTCCGGTAAGCCCTCTGCCTCTGCCTTCTCAAACATGTCATAGGCGCGTTTCACTTCAAGGGGCGTGGGGGGGATGCGCCCTTCTTGACGCTTCACCGTGAGGTATTGCGCCCGTTGTTCCGGCTTTAGAAGGACGCGCCCCAACCACAGGCTGTAAAGCCGCCGAAAGAGCCGGATGCGGTTTAGGCGGTGGGGCGTTCCGCCGTGTTTTCGGTGACGATTCATATGGAAATGTTCGTCAATAATGCACAGATAGACCTCGCGGTGTCCGGCGTTCCACAACACACGCCCTGTTTCCACCGCCAACCGCCCCCCAAAGGAAAAGCCACAGAGCAAGAAAGGCGGCTGGGGCTGCACGCTAAGAAGTTGTCCGGCGTGGTGAATTGCCATCTCGTCTACCGTTCCTAGCGGTGGACGGTCATCATCAACCCCCACCGCTTGCAAGCCATAAACCGGTTGATCGGGGTGCAGCCTATCGACCAAATCACGATAGAGGTAGACATTCCCTTTGAGGGCATGGAAGACGAAAAGAGGTGGGCGGACGGGTGAGGAATGGGCTGCGCGAATGGGAATCACCGTCGTCTGGGTTCGGCGTGGTGTGCGGCGCAGCCCATCAAGGATTGCCGCCTGTTCAGGAATTGTCCCCGCATGAAAAAAATCGAGGATGGTCACCGGGAGTTGGAACACCTCCCGCACCCTGAAAACGAGGCGGGCAGCGCTAAGTGATGTTCCCCCTAGATCGGTGAAGCGCGTCGCTCCAGTTAGCCTATCGGGAGAAATCTCCAAAATATCGCCCCAAAGTGCGGCTAAGCGCTTTTCCGTCTCTGTGCTGAACGGTGTTCTCGTTTGTGGTTGGGGTGTATCATGTTCGGTTTCGAGGCGTTCGCTGATTGCCCTCCGCTGGATTTTTCCCGTCGCGTTAAGCGGGAGTGTTTCATAAAAGGCAAGGTGGCGGGGAATTTTAGAAACATGGAGCGTCTGGGCAAGGTGGGTTTGCAGTTCAACCGCTGTTGCTGCCATGCCTTTCCGAAGGACGACCCCCGCCCCGATTTCCTCCCCTAAAGCCGCGTTGGGAACGCCAACCACGACGGCTTGTTTTACGGCGGGGTGTGTCTCTAGCACTCTCTCCACCTCTAGTGGGGCTATCTTCTGCCCCCCACGATTGATCTCTTCTTTCACTCGCCCGGTGATGAATAAAAAGCCATCGTCGTCGATGTACCCAACATCGCCCATACGAAGCCACCCATCAAGAAACGCGTCGCGGGTTGCCTCTGGATCGTCCTCGTAACCCTCAAAGTTCATCTCGCTTTTCACCACAATCTCGCCCACTTCACCACTGGGAAGAGATTCCCCTCTGCTGTTGATAATCCGCACGGCGAAAAAGGGTTTGCCCACCGAACCAAGCCGGCGCGTATCGGGCGTTAAACCTGTTGTGGAAATGTTATTCGCCTCTGTGCTGGAATACGCTTGGATCACCGGAACGCCAAAGGTTTTCTCTAAGGCATCCATCAATGATGGGGGGAGAGCCATCGATCCCGCACGGAGGTAGCGCAAACTATGGTTGCGAATACTATCGGGGAAATCGGCGGCGCGGTCAAGGATCGCTTGATACATCGTTGCCACAGCGGTAAACCAGGTGGGGCGGTAGGTCATCAACGCCTCATAAAAGCGGGGGACTTCAAAGCCCGGGAGAAAAGCAACACTCCCCCCAACGCAAAGCGTGCGAATCATATGATTCAGCCCTGCGGCATGAAAAAGGGGCATCACATTCAAAAGGCGGTCTTCCGCTGTGACGAAAAGCCCCGCCGACGGAAGTACAAGGCGTTTGGCATACAACGCCTGACGAATAGGGACAATCTTCGCTGTGCTGGTCGTCCCAGAGGTCAGCGCTAACATAGCCCAGTCGTCCGGGGCGGCAAAGCCGGGCGTGAAAGGCGTATTTGAGCCAAGAAAAGGCGTTGGCTCAAGGATGAATGTCCCTGCCGCCGGATGGGGAGTGAGGGTCACGGCACGAAGGTGGCATGTTTTGGCAAGCGTTGTGGCGTTCGGTGTGATCGCTGCTGTTGGCTCGTAGATAAGCGCTTGAACACCCACCCGCTGGCAAGCAGCCTCCCATTCGGCAAGCGACCCATGGGGGTTTAGGGTCAGCGGTATGGCTGCCGCGCATACCGCAAGAAAGGCTGATCCGAGATCAACACCATCTGAGACAACGATAGCCACCCGCATCCCACGCCCAATTCCGAGTTCGTTCAAGCGCTGGACAGATGTTGTAAGGTGATTGACAAAGGCAGCAAAGGTGAGCGGCGCACGGTTGGGGGCAAGCAGCGCTTGTTTATCAGGTGTCTTCTCCGCCGCATGGCGAATGAGATCAGGGATGGTCATAGGTGGTGTAGCCATAAGTTTTACATGTTGTTGGCGATTAAGTTGACTTAGGGGTCACTATAGCCTATTGCAAGGTGGGAATCAACCAAAGTTGAGAACAGAAAATTCTCTCTTTTACAATTTGCACAATTGACTTCTCCACGACATAATCTCTACGTTTCTTTATGATGTGTTGAGGAGAATAAACTATGTCTCTTAAACGTCGGTTTTATGTGGTGTGTATCCTTGCCCTTTTGGCGGCACTGATTGCACCTGCCGTTGGCAATGTAGCGATGGCGCAAGATGCCAAAGTCTTGACGCTGAATCTTGGCGCGGGCGACATTCCTACCCTAGACCCCGCTCTTGCTGAAGACTCCACCTCGATCCAAATTACGACTATGCAGCATTTCCCGATCATCCGTGACACCGAAGACAACCCCGGCAACATCATGCCCGGTGTGGCGGAAAAAAGGGGCGCTTCCGAGGACGGCTTGACCTGGACGTTCACCGTTCGTCAAGGCTTGCCCTGGGTTATGTGGGATGGCAGCGCCGTTGTGGAAGTGAAAGACGATGCTGGCGCGGTGAAATATGTCACGGCGAACGACCTCGAATACTCGATCAAGCGCCTGCTCGACCCCCGCACCGCGTCCCCCTATGCCTATGTCTTTATTGACTCGCTAGGGATTGTGGGCAGTGGCGAATTCAACAGCTTCACCGCCCCCGAAGGCAAAGATTTCAGCGATCCAGCGGTTGCTGAGGAACTTGCCAAGCTCAGCGATGCAGTGGCAGTGAAGGCACTTGATGAATACACGCTCGAAGTCAAAATTGCCCAAGAACTGAGCTACGCCGAGAGCATCTTTAGTATGTGGAATCTTGCCGCTGTGCCACAAGCCGCCATTGAGGAACATGGCGATAAGTGGACAGAACCGGGTAATATGATGAGCTACGGTCCATATGTTGCCTCCGAGTGGAAACACGACGAGAGCTTGACGATGGTCGCAAACCCATTCTGGCCCGGCATTGAAAATTCCCCCAAGCCCACGATCACCCAGATCACCTTCCTGATGTTGGATGAGACGCCTGCCTTCAACAACTATGAAGCAGGGACGTTGGATGCCACCGGTGTCCCCTCCACCGAATTGGATCGCGTGAAGGCAGACCCCGTGTTGAGCAAAGAACTGCTCATCGCGCCGCTGTTCTGCACCTATGTCTATGGTTTTAACGTGACGAAAGCGCCGCTGGATAACGTCCACATGCGCCGCGCTTTGTCCTATGCGGTTAACCGTCAGTCGATTGTCGATAACGTCCTGAAGGGTGGACAAGAACCTGCCCGCTGGTTCTCGCGTCCGGGCTTGGTTGCTGCTCCCACCATGGCTGATTCAGCCGAGACGGGCATCGGCTATGATGTCGATAAGGCGAAGGCTGAACTTGAGTTGTACCTGAAGGATACGGGGTTAACGGCAGATGCTATCCCGCCGATCACCTTCATGACGAACCAGAGCGAAGGGCACATCCGCATTGCCGAAGCGATCCAATCCATGTGGAAGGAAACACTCGGCGTCAGCATTGAAATCACCGCGCAGGAATGGCAGGTCTTCCTTCAGACCCGCAAGACCGACCCGCCTCAGATTTGGCGTTTCGGCTGGTGCCAAGACTATCCCGATGCGAACAACTTCGCCCGTGATGTGTTCCGCTCCACCAGCAGCCAGAACGACACCCGTTGGGGCAGCGAAGCGTTTGATAAATTAGTGGATGAAGCCGCCCTCGAAACCGATCTCGCCAAGCGCCTTGATCTCTACCGTCAGGCGGAAAACATCTTGGTGCTGGAAGATGCCGCAGTTATTCCGATCTATTGGTACACCCGTGTCGGGGTGACCAAACCGTATGTGACTCGTACCTTCGCCGTTGGCGCAGGTGATGAGCGCTATGAGAAATGGGATATTAACAAGTAATCTTCCTCGCACCTCACCCTTTCCGTGGTGATGTGTTGAGGGATGAGCGGTGACTCGGCATTATGTCGAGTCACTGCTTGTCATCAAAACGCTTTTGGGGAAAGAGGTTGTGTCTCGTTTTAAAGTTTTTTGAACTCCCTTTTTGAGGGCGTTGAAGGGTTTACCTGTGACTGCTTATATCTTCCGCCGTGTCCTCGGTATGTTTGCCGTTTTGTTTTGCGTCTCGGTGGTCACTTTTATCCTGATGCACGCTGTGCCGGGAGGTCCCTTTGACGGGGAAAAGAGCGTCCCGCCCGACGTAAAAAAACTTATTGAGGCAAAATACAACCTCAATAAATCCCTTGTTGAGCAATACTTCGATTACATCAGCGGCATTGTTATCCCCCGTATCCAACAAGGCAAATTGAGATCCTCAGACAAAAGCACCTACCTTGTTGCGGTGTCTTTCAACAAGGAAAGTCACTTGCTCTGGATGGATTTTGGTCCCTCCTATAAATCAAAATCGCGCTCGGTGAGCGATATTTTCCGTGAGCAACTGCCCGTCTCTGCCCAATTGGGGACATGGGCGCTCATCATCGCCCTGAGCATCGGTATTCCGCTAGGGACAATTGCCGCGCTCAACCGCAACCGAATGCCCGATTATCTGGCGATGAGCGTCGCGATCTTTGGCGTTTCTGTACCAGCGATTGTGTTGGGTCCGATCATGGTTTGGGTTTTTGCCGTGAACTGGAAAGTTCTCCCTGTGAGTGGTTGGGGAACACCCGCTCATGTGATTATGCCAGCAATAGCGCTGGGATTCGCCAGTTCCGCTCTGATCGCCCGCCTGACCCGTGCCAGCTTGCTCGAAGTCCTCCATGAGGATTACGTGCGCACGGCTCGCTCAAAAGGCTTGGCAGAGCGTCGGGTTATCCGCCTTCATGCCTTAAAAAATGCCATGATTCCCGTGATCACGGTTATTGGTCCGTTGTTTGCCGCGCTGGTGACGGGGACATTCGTTGCCGAGACCACCTTTGGCATCCCCGGCTTGGGGCGCTATTTTGTCAACAGCATCACCAACCGCGATTACCCGGTCATTATGGGAACGGTGCTGCTGTACGCCTCATTTTTGGTCGTCGCCAATTTATTGGTCGATCTTGCTTATGCCGCGCTTGACCCACGTATTCGCTATACCTAGGAAGGTTAGATCATGACCGAACAAGCCAATACACTAGCGCGTGGCAGTGCAACGCCGATTCAATTGGGAAATAATGAACCAACAACGTATGTAAAAGGGCAAAGTTTGTGGGCAGATGCGTGGAAACGCCTCCGCCGTAACCGTATGGCGATGGTTGGTTTGATCATCATTGCCATGATTGTGATTACCGCGCTCTTTGCGGATCGGCTTGCCCCACGACACTATGCCGCTGATAACCTTGCTCAAAATAATGCCGTTCCCTCGTGGCTGCCTTTTATTTTTCCAACAGTCAAGCCTGTTGGAACAGAGGGGGGCTACGCCAAACTGAACGACAGCTACCCTCTTGGCGCGGATTCAAATGGGCGCGATCTACTCAGCCGGCTGATGTATGGGACGCGCATTTCACTAGGGGTTGCCATTGTGGGTCCCTTGGTGAGCTTGTTGTTGGGCTTGCTTATTGGCAGCCTTTCCGGTTATGTCGGCGGGTGGGTCGATTCGCTCTTGATGCGCTTTGTCGATCTCATGTATGCCTTCCCCGCACTCTTGTTGATTATCCTTATGATGGCGGTTTTTCGCTCTTCGTTTGCCGATACACAGCCGGGTACCTTTGCCTACGAGATGAACAAGTTGGATCGTGCCTTTGGCGGCATGTTGTTCATTTTCATTGGCATTGGTCTCACCTCATGGGAGGGGATGGCACGCTTAGCACGGGGGCAAGTTCTCAGCATCAAACAGCGTGAATATGTCCAAGCGGCACGCTCTATCGGGATGACCCATCGCCAAATCATGTTTCGCCATGTGATGCCTAATATTTTGGGTCCACTGATCGTCGCTGAGACGTTGGCGATCCCTGCCTACATCTCTACCGAGGCATTTTTGAGTTTTATTGGATTGGGTGTGAACCCGCCAACACCAAGTTGGGGATCAATGATTCAATCTGGCGCACAGGCGATCAAATCTTATCCTAATCAGGCGATCTTTCCCGCGCTGGCATTGGCGCTGACGATGATTGCCTTCAACTTCTTGGGGGACGGTCTGCGTGATGCCCTTGACCCCCGTATGCGCGGCGTTGATTAGTCGTAGGTGAGCCGTCAGGTTGGCGAGGGACACTTTTTTCTCGGTGAGTCGGTGAAGAAGGTAAAGGGAAACGACTCAAGGAATACGTTGATATGTCTCGATCATCCAAAATCAGTACACTCGTCCTCGTCGCTGTGCTGGCAATTACGCTTGTGCCGCAAGCCTCACCTGCACATGCCATTTCCGCAGCATTGGGGCGCTTTTGGGCAAACTGCGGCATATTCTCGGTGGATACGGCTGTCAACGGCACAATCAATGATAGCAACAATACCGACCGCTTTCGCTACCGGATTACCGACGGCAACGGGAAGAAACTTTATCAAGAAGACGCCCAACGCACTGTTGGTGTGACGACGGGATCACTCGTCGTGAACATGTCCTTTGATGCCGATGGTGCCGATGGTCCCCCCGGAAAGAACCCCATTCGCTTCGATGTGATTGAACTTGATGTGAATGGATTCGAGATTGGCATCTTGCAAACCGGCTCCTATGACGCCCAATGCCTCCCCCCATCGGGAACGGCAACCTTTTCTGCCGATTTTCGTCCGCCTACCTTTTTGAAGGTGGTCTTTAGTGCGCCCTCGGCACTCTACACAAGCCCTGCCGGGGCAACGGTGCCGGGCTTGACCATCGCTGCTGGCAAAGAACATGTCGCCCTCTATCGCTCAGCCGATAATGGGTGGGTGATGATTGATGTTGGTGGCAATGAATTGGTCTGGGTACCTGTGGGCGTTCTCAGCGTTGATCTGACGAAACTTGGCACGCCCCCCGCACGGATTGATGGCGCAGACCCCTCCCGTCCGGGGAGTTCAGTGGTCGTCGTACCAACGCCGGGCGGTCCGGTGACGGTCATTGTGCCACCTTCGCCGCCTGTTTTGCTCCCTGATGGAACGCTGGCAGCGGGGGTCACCCGTGTGAATCTGCGGATGCGTACCGCGCCGGCTATCAGCGGACTTCGTTTGGCGACCATCCCGAAAAACACAATTGTTGCCGTGTATGGGCGTAACGACAACGCCACCTGGTATAAGGTGCAATACGGTATTCAGTTTGGGTGGGTGGCAGCCGGCTACCTACGCCTGACGAATATTCAGGTGGCAAATTTGCCCGTCGTATTCCAATAAAGACAAAAGGTGTCACCTTATCCCTCGTCGCACAGAGCAGAGGGATAGGGCTAGAGGGTACTGCGCAGGATGAACTGGCTTGGTCGGATCGTTGGTGTATGGATCGTCTGCACCCTCATCCTCAGCGGGATGATCACCCTCGCCCGCAGTGATTCCGCCCCTGATGTCTGCCTGATTGGGACGGCGCCCCGTCGTCCCACACTCATCTTTGATCGGGTGAGTGCCGTTATCCAGATGATGCCCCAACGTCCCAATGCTTTTCCTGTAACGAATTATCGGGGGGCAATCTCTCCCACTGGAAACTTTGTCGCCTATATCACCAGCCAACAAGCACAACCGGTCAATCTTTACATTGACCCGGCGCCGCGTGGACGTTCCCTACAGGGGGCGCCATTATGTTCAGACCGCGCCACCTGTTGGCGCAGCATCCGTGATAGTGGATCGGTCTTGGTGGAGCGGGCAATTCTGGACAGCATTGGCATTGGTTGGTCGCACAGGGGAGATCGTGTTGCTTATGTATGGGGGGATGGCAAGGGTGTTCTACGGGCAGCCGTTGCCACCCCTGAAGGGACAATCCTTCACAGTCGGGAAATTGCCTCGCCCGTCCTTCCTGCCACCGCGACGATTTACTTCCATGGGTGGACGCCGACGGATGCTTTTATCGCATTTAGCCTTTTTGCTAGTGGGGAAGAAGCGGCGCTCTATTTTTGGTCGCCGGAGGGCGATCAGGTCAGCCGCTTTCCGCTCCCCGCCCGCAACCCACCCTACCTTGCCCTTGCGTGGGGGGGGGAGCGTCTCGCCTACGTGACAAACCGCGTAAACGGGGAAACCCAAACCCTGACAATTGTCAACCCTAAGGCGAACACCGCCCGCGAATTCCCGCTCTCTGATGGCATAGAATGGGATATATACTGGTCGCCAGATGGTCGCTACCTTGCCTTGCGTTACTTCCAACCTCCGGTGTGGCGGGTTGATCTCTATGACGCCGACGAACTCCATCCCCCGCTGCATGATGTAGGCGGTGTTCAACCAAGCGACCAGCCAAACCAACGAACGGATGCCCCCTTGCTTGTTTGGTCGGCGGATGCACATCACTTGCTGATGACCCGTATCCGAGCGGATGGTTCACGCACACTTACTGAGATCGCCCCGGCAACGGGCAACTCAACGATCCTCATCGCACAAGTTGTTGGCGATATACTCCGTCTTGAGTCTGGGCGACTCGCCGTGACTCATCGCAGCACAGTGGGGACGGCGCTCACCATCCTCGATGCGAATGGCAAAAACCTGCTGACATTGATCGATGGTGTGGATTCCGTCCGCGATGTCCAGCTAATCCCTTCCAACAGCGGAAGCGCTGATCCAGAGCGCGTTGCCTTCATCACCTCACAAGGCGGGGTGTATCGTGTCTGGTCAGGTACTGTTGCGGGGGCGGTTATTCAGCTTGGGGGGGATTTGCCCGCCCTTGAACTGTTCGAGGTACACAGCGATCTGATTGCCTTCAACTGGTACACCCCCGGCGGTGGTGATGGCGGCGCAATGGCATTCCGTCCCGATGGAACACCACGCTACCACTATAAGGCGGGTGGGCGCGTCCAAGCGATCTTTCCCTCGCCAGATGGACGTATGGCAGCGGTGAATATGTATGGTGCTGATAGCGCCGAGGTTCGCTTTCGGATTGTCCCCTCGGATGGCTCAGAAGGGACGCCCATTCTTGCGGCTGAGCGGCAGATGCTCCGTCCAGCTTGGTCGCCCGGTGGGGACTATCTTGCCGTCCGCCGTGCGCGGGCAGGTGAACCCGCTATGTTGATGATTTACCGCCGTGATGGAGCGCTTATTCAGAAGTTTACTCCCCCGATTGATTTTCAAGTCTTTTCATGGATTCCCTGTGGGGAGTGAACGCCCCTCGATGTCTTTTGTCCGCTATCCCATCAACCACATAGATAAGTATAGACGTCTAATGTGAAAGGGAAAAGGCTTGTAGATCAAAACCAAAGTGACGGGCGAGCAGATACTTGAGAACTAAACGAGTGACTTTGAGGGTAAGGCGGGCGGTCAAGCCACGCACGGTATTGGCATGTAAGCGCTCAAGGTTGCGTCCGGTGTTCTGGAGTTGGTGAAAGACACCTTCGATACGCTCGCGTGCGCTAGCGAGGAGCGCATCCAGCAGGGGATGATTTTGGTGGGCTTGGTTTGCCCTTCAACAACACCCGTCCTTCCCGTTGATACCAATCGTTCACCAGCACATAAATCGTAGTAAAAAGCCTTTCCAAGTCTATACTTACCATGGGAATGGATCCGATTGACTGTAGGCGTACCTTCAATCTTGCGACCCATTCCCCTTTTCGTCAACTTCATTCCACATCAGACATACTATATTAGGAGGTATGCCGTTGAACGTGTTCACCCTGTATTCATCGAAAGGGGACGTTTGAGGGGGCTTCCCCCTCAAACCATAGATTCCCCCTTCTTCGACTGGGAAAAGCGGGTACACGCCGAAGGCGGGTCGCAGGGGGATGAGGGCAACGACGTAACGTCTATCTATGTGGGCGGTCAGAAACTGAGCCTGTGGAGGGTGCTTATGACCTCGGTGATCTTGGAATATTATGTGAACGAACGGGACGTGTCCCCAAAGGGCATCCGCGTCTATGAGGATGGACGGGTGGAACGCCCCGCGCCGGACGCGCCCCCGCCCGCCCCAACAGAACGCTTGGATCGGGGGCGGGAGGTGCCATGGGTGGCAGCGCGGCAGCTTTCTGAGACAGACCTGAACAGCCTCAAAAAAGCGGTGCGCGAATCGGGCTTTTTTGCCCTCGAAGGGTCGCTGCTGATCAACTATTGCAAAGACGATCCGCCCGCTGCGCTGTGGCTGGCGGCGCTTGAAGGGGAAACGCACCGCGTTGTGTTGTGGGACCCGCGCCCCGGACGGAACGCCGTCATCGATGGGCTGCTGCGGGCGCTAGAGACAACGTTAGGATGAGTGCGGTGGGGCTGGCGCTCACATAGGGTCACTCACACAGGGTCGCCCCTACATCCCACCCTAGAAACGCGGTACAATGACCCGCCGCTGTAATAACTAGGATTTGTGCTGAAAGAACGCACACACGAGGAACGCATGACCGCCACCAACGCAAAAAAGTTGACCGTCGGGGTTATTTTTGGGGGACGCTCGGTTGAACATGATGTCTCCGTCGTCACGGGGCAGCAGGTGATCCGCGCCCTGAACCCGTCACGCTATGAAGTGGTCCCCCTTTATATCACCCGCACGGGCGTCTGGCTGACGGGCGCTCCGCTCACCGATATAAAGACCTTCCAAAATGCCAATGTTGCCGAACTGATGGGGGTCAACGAGACGACTCTTTCCAGTGGGACAAACCCACAGGGGACAATCACACCCCCCTTTGCTGGCTATTTAAAGCGCAGCACGTTGAAAAAGATTGATGTTCTCTTTCCGACGATTCACGGTACACACGGGGAAGATGGGACGCTGCAAGGGCTGTTTGAACTGGCAGATATTCCCTATGTGGGCTGCGGCGTCATGGCATCGGCAGTCGCCAATGACAAAATCACGACGAAAGCTGTGCTGAAAGAACATGGGATTCCCGTCCTGCCCTATGTCGGGTTAAGCCGTCCCCAATGGCGGACAAACCGCGAGGCGGTGCTGGACGTACTGAATGGCATTGGCTACCCGCTGTTTGTCAAGCCCGCCACGCTTGGATCGTCCATCGGCATTGGACGCCCCGAAGATCGGGCGGCGGCGGCGGCGGCGCTCGATGTTGCCTTTGGGCTGGATCGGCGCGTCGTCGTTGAACAGGCGTTGGAGGGCGCAATCGAGGTGAACTGCGCCCTGTTGGGGAACGACGATCCGCGCCCCTCGGTATTGGAGCAGCCGATCTCCTTCCAAGAATTCCTCAGCTATGAGGATAAATACTTGCGCGGTGGGGCGGGTAAAGGGATGAAGGGTGCGGAACGGCACATCCCCGCCCCGATCAGCGAGGAACTAACAGCGCGGATCAAGGATATGGCAGTGGCGGCGTTCCGCGCCATTGATGGGCGGGGGACAGCCCGCATCGATTTCCTTGTGCAGGCGGGCGAGGTCTATCTGAACGAGGTGAACACCATGCCCGGCTCGCTGGCGTTTTACCTCTGGCAAGCGGAGGGAATGTCTCCCCCCGCCCTATGCGATGCGCTGATTCAACTGGCGTTGGAGGCGCACGCCGAAAAGCGCCGGACAATCTACGATTACCGCTCACCGCTGCTGAATCAGGCGGCATTGAAGGGGGTGAAGGGCTTGGGAGGGTATAAGAAATAGCCTACCATGTCCACCGCGCAAGTTGTCACCATCGTCATCATCGCGCTCCCGCTGCTGCTTGCGTTAACAGAATGCATCGCCATTGATACCGCTGCCTTCAGCATCGCCGTGCTGCTAGGGATTGCCCACTTTGGTGGGTTGGGAATTTTGGGGGAGGCGAACACACCGAATAACGCCATCCGCGCCTTTGCCGGATTTTCCCGAAGCGCCGTCTTCATCCTAATCGCCCTCTCGGTCATCATCAGTGGGCTGCTGCCCCTTGCCAAACCGCCTCAACCATCCCTCCATGTCTTGGATTTCGCTGGCACAGGCAGCCTGATCCTGATCGCGGGCTTGATCTATATGGCGATCTTCGCCTCGCGCTTGCTCCCCAACAGGGAGGAAGGTACCGTCTTCGGCGCAGCGCTGAGCGAAAGCCCTAATGAGACAGGCGAAAACGCCGAAAAAGCAGCACACAGGCGGCGCTTCGCGCTGCGGGCGGTGGCAATTACAGGGGGAGGCAATCTTCGCTTCGGTGGTCGGTGTGCTAACCTATTTGGCAATGTTCAGCGGGGCGGCGCTCATTTTTGCGTTCGGGGATGATGAAGGCGGAGAAAGCCTACCGAGCGGTGGAGTGGCGTTCGGTGTTCCTTGTGGCGACGATGTGCGCGGTAAGCTTCGCCCTTGTTGAAACGGGGCTGGCGAAACGCGCTGGCGCGTTGGTGTTGACTCTCGTTCGCCCCTATGGGGGCTTGGCTTGGCGGCGGGCGTTTATATGTTAACGGGCTTGCTGGCGCAGGTCATGGGAGGGCAGGTTGCCGGCTTGGTGACGGGACCAGCGGCGATCAGCGCCGCCCTTCAGATGGGGATCAGTCCGGCGGCAATCGCCGTGACGGTAGCAACCGCCTGTTCCACCATCTTTCTGACGCCCTTTTCGCACGCGATCAATGTCTTGATTTTCGCGCCTGGAGGCTACCGTTTTGGCGATTTTTCCCGCGTGGGATGGGCGCTGACAATCCTTTGTTTCATCATGATGATGATCGGGTTGAAAGCTTTTGGCACTTGTAGAGTCTGATGGGATGGTGGGGGGATGCCCGTTTTGTGCGTGTCCGCACACGCGCCCCCTGACGCCCTCGCCGCTTGGGGGGGTGATGCATCGCTGCGGGCGGTGCGCCTCGGTCTTTCGCCTTCCGCTTTGGATAGCAAATGAGGCGGCGGGGCTGGCAGTACAGGGTAGCATCGCCCGCGCGGGTGAGATTGCGCACGGAGATCGGCAGGCGGCGCTGCGGCAGGCAGCACGGCGAATCCACACAACAGTTCGTGGCGCGGCGGGCAGCCCTCCACGCCTGTTGGATATTGGCTGTGCCGATGGATCGTTCTTTGACGCGCTGCGAGCGGAAGGCGGCGCGGGGTGGGAACTGCACGGCATTGAACCCGACGCGGCGTGGATGGGACATGAGTATGGTGGGGCGCGGGTGATTCATGTGCCGCTCAACGGGGCGGATTACGCCCCAGAAGCGTTTGCGGCGATCACCGCCAACGATGTGTTGTATCTCTTGCCTAATCTTGTTGAGAGCGTGCGCCAGATTCGGGGGTGGCTGCGCCCCGGTGCGGTGTTCCTCTTTGATGTCCCCGGGATCGCTTACCTGCGTCTGCGGGCGGCGGTGGGCGGGGTGGGCGGGTGGCGGCGAACGCGGCTTTTTCAGGCGTATCCTTACTACCCCACCATGCGAGGGGTTGATCATCTGCTGCGGGGAGCGGGGTTCACTCGTTGGGAAGTCTACCCAGAGGTGGGCATCCGTCACCCGAAAACGGCGCTTCGCTTGGTGCTGAATAGCTATACCGCCCTTGCCCATTTGCCGCGGATGGTTCGCCTTGCGCCTAAAGTGGTGATCCTTGCCTATGTGGGCGGGTGAGGGCGGAGGATAGAGATCACCATGAACGCTGAGGCGGCGGTCTTTGCCGAATGGTTGCGGCGGCGCGGACACCGCGTTCTACAGACGGACTCGGCGTGGTGGTATGATGCCGCCCCTCGCGCTTACCTTGCCTTCCCCTATCACGAGCCAATCACCCCATCGGCGGCGGAACAACGAACGCTCTTTCGAGAGGAAGGGGCGTTGGCGCTGCGCTACACTGCTCCGGCGGCGGCGGGGGGGGGCGTCCTCACCCATCACCGCGTTGCCCACGCACCCTACGATCTGGCGACGCTGAGCGACAAAGCGCAAAAACACACCCGGCGGGCGCTTGCGCTCTCCATTGTTCAGCCGCTTGATTGGGCAACACATGCCGAAACAGGGCGGCGTTTGGCGGCGGAGACGGCGGCGCGGCAAGGGCGGCGCGGGCTGAACCAAACGGTGTGGGAACGGCTAAATCAGGCGGCGGCTGATCTGCCCACATTCGAGGCGTGGGGGGCGTTCGTAAAGGGCGAACTCGCCGCCAGCTTAGTCGCCTGCCAAATGGGGGATCACTGCTTGATCCTCTACCAGCAGAGCCGGACGGATTTGCTCCCGCAGATGCCCAACAACGCGCTGACCTTCGCCTTCACCCGTGAGGTACTTGGTCGGGCGGGGGTGCGTGCCGTCCACTATGGGCTTGCCGGTCTGGATGCCCCGCCGAGCCTGGATGACTTCAAACGGCGGATGGGCTTTGACGCCCTTCCGGTGAGAGAAGTGATTATGTTTCATCCCGTCCTTGCTCCGTTCGCGAACCGCCTGAGTCTTGCCGGAATACGCCTTTTGCGACGGGTTTTCCCCCATCTGGACGCGCTTGGGAAGGTGGAGGGCATGGCACGCGGGGCTATTCAGGGTAGACTAAGAGACTAATCACGAGTCAATCATGAAAGAGGTGGGTTTATGTGCCGACGAACCGGCGCTTTGGCGCTTTTAATTCTTTTCATCCCGCTGGCGTTTTGTTCTATTGCCTTTGCCTCGGTCAGCACATGGATTTTGGATCGGGGATTCTACTTGAATCTCCTCGATAATGACGCCATTTACGAAGCATTCCTCAGCGATGAACTAAGCGCCGACTTGAAGCTAACAACATCGGGGGGGGCAAGCGCCTTGCCGCCGGAAGCTGTCCTTGCGGGTTTGCGAACCGTCCTGACGCCCGCCTATTTGCGTGGGGAAGTGACGCGCAACGTAGGGAGCTTTTTTGACCTTTTGGAAGGCAAAGCGGAAAGCGTCACCTTCAGCCTTGATTTGCGCCCGATCAAAAGCGCCTTAGTCGATGAGAAAAAGGCAGCCTTTGCGTCAGCCTATGTGGGGGCGCTAAAGCCCTGCACCGGCACAACGACGACCAGCGACCTGCCCGTGTGCCTTCCGGCGAACATGACGGCTGAGACGCTAACGGCTGATATTGAGCAGGGAATGACCACTGTCGTGGCGGGGATGCCCAATTCGATTGATTTCAGTGACCAAATCACGGCAGGGCGTAATAATCCATTCACGGAACTGCGTGAGGTGCTTCCGGCGCTGACCGGAAGTTTGGTGACGATCCTCGCCCCGATGGTCGCCCTGTGGCTGCTGATCGGGATATTGGGGGGAATCACAACGCGGGAATTTTTCTTGTGGTTGGGCGTGTCGCTCTTTATCCCGGCGGGGTTGGTGGCACTGATGGGCGGGGCGTTGGGAGGAAATATCAAAAACGCTATCGAAACGACGTTCGCCACAACCAACAGCAGCCTTTCGGCAACCACACAGCAAATGCTTGCCACGATTGGGACAACCGCTGGCACGAAAGTAGGCGAAGGCTTCCTGAACTACGGCGTGATCGGGGTGATTGTCTCGGTGGTGCTGATTGCGCTAGGGCTGCTTCTGCGTCCGCGCAAGCCGATCCTAAGTATGGACAATTATGATACCTATGGCGAGAAGAAAAAGAAGAACGAGGGGTTCTAGACGACACAATGAAGGGTTTAATCCTGAGCGGGGGAAAGGGGACGCGGCTTTACCCCCTGACCTATACCCGCGCTAAGCAGTTGATTCCGGTGGCGAACAAGCCCGTCCTGTCTCGGGTGATTGAGGCGATCCGCGCCGCCGAAATCACCGAGATCGGGATTATCACGGGAGACACCGCTGCCGAAATCATGGAGGCAGTGGGGGATGGGTCGCAGTTTGGGGTGCGCGTCACCTACATCCCCCAAAGCGCCCCGCTTGGTTTGGCGCACGCCGTCAAAACGGCGCAGGGCTTCCTTGGCGAGGAACGGTTTGTCATGTTCCTTGGTGATAACGTCATTGAGGGGGGCATCGAGACGCTGATCAGGGATTTTGCCCATCACCCCGAATGGAACAGCCAGATTGTGCTAACCCGTGTGGAAAAGCCGCAGCAGTATGGCGTGGCGAAACTTCACGCCGATGGGAGCATCGAACAACTCGTAGAAAAACCAGCCGTGCCACCCTCGGATTTGGCACTGGTGGGCATTTACATGTTCGATCATCACATTTTTGAGGCGACGGACGCGATCCAGCCCTCCAAACGGGGGGAATATGAGATCACCGACGCCATTCAATGGTTGATCAACAGCGGTTACACAGTGTTCCCGCATATTCATGAGGGATGGTGGATCGACACCGGACGCCCCGATGATATGCTCCATGCCAACAGCCTTGTGTTGGAGGAACTGACGCCAACGATCAATGGGACGGTAGACGCGACATCCAGCGTGGATGGGCGGGTGACGGTGGAAAAAGGGGCGGCGATCATCAACAGCATCATTCGCGGTCCGGCGATCATCGGAGAGGGGACGCGGATCATCAACAGCTACATCGGACCGTTCACCAGCATCTACCATCATGTCGTGGTGGAAAACTGCGAGATTGAGCAGAGCATGATCCTTGAAAACAGCACCTTGAAGGACATCCCCACGCGAATTCAGTTCAGCCTGATCGGGCGCAACGTGACACTGATGCACAATGTGGCACGCCCACAAACGCTAAAACTGACACTGGCGGATAACAGCACGTTGGGCTTGGTCTAGGGGCAGCACAAACAGCCCATCTTTTACAAAGGGTGGGCTGTTTGCGGGTGTCTCATTTTCCGCCCCTGACAAACAGACATTCACCTCTGGACGAAGGCGGTCTTGCCGCCGTTCCACCTCCCGCACCGCGTATCCCCCTCCCTTTTAGGCGGAGGGTATGACGGCGAGGGGCTACTTATGAGGGCTAGTTCTGTCTGAGATGGTGTGGTGGGTGCCCCTGAACGTGCAGTACCCTCGCTGATTGGACGGCAATCAGCCTTCTTTACAAGAAGGGTGGACAGAGTTATTTTATTCCTTGATCACCATAACTTATGCTAATTCATAACTATAGTGTGATCTCTCAAATGGTCAATCAATAAAGGTCACCCTCTTTGAAAAATGCGCCAAAAACGGGACGACGCTGCGCAGCGTACCAACAGAGCGCAGCGCAAAGGTTCTATTTTTTCTAGGGTCAGTGTAGGGGAAGGATGCGCATCCTACAAACAGGTCAATTTTGGCATGGGTCAGACTGCCTCCATATAGCCCGCGCTTGGGAAGCAGAAGGGGCAATCGTGCGGCGCGTGCCGGATGAAACCCTGTTCCCCGATTGGCGCGGGCGAGCGCTGCGAGGGGTGCGGCGGGTGCTGCGTCCGGCGCTGCGGCGGGCATGGAACGCCCGCCTTTTGGCAGAAGCGCGGTTGTTTCAGCCCGATGTGGTGTTCATTGCCAACGCCCATGAATGCGCCCCACAGACAGTGCGGGCGCTGCGGACGGATGGGCGGCGGGTGATGTGTTTTTACCACGATGCGGAACTTTATGCGCATAGTCGTTTCTTAGCCTGTGTGTCAGAGTTCGATCTGGTGGCGTCACCCTGCTGGTGGCATAAAGAACGCTTTGAGGAAGTGGGCGCACAGGCGGTGATGCAGGTGCGCTATGGGTATGATCCAGAGGCACACCAACCAGTGCGGTTGGGAGAGCGGGAACGGGCGATCTACAGTGCAGATATTGTGTTTGTGGGGTCGCATTGGCTGCCCCGTGCCGAGGCATTCGCGGCATTGATTGGGCGGGACTTTGCCCACCGTCTGACGTTGTGGGGCGGGCGGTGGGGACTGCTTCCGACAGGATCGCCACTGCGGGCGTGCTGGCGCGGGCGCGAGATTCACGATGGGGAACTGCGTTATGTGTACGGGGGAGCAAAGGCGGCAATCCAATGGGTGAAGGTGGGCGACCAGCACAACCCGCGCACCTTCCAGATCGCCGCCTGTGGGGGGGCAATCCTCGTCGCGCAGCGGACGGAAGAACATCAAGCGTTTTTTCGGGAAGATGTAGAGGCGGTGTTTTTCGAGGGGGTGGAGGAGTTACGGGACAAGCTGAATTTTTGGCTGCGGGACGACCAAGAGGCGGCGCGAGAGCGAATGGCGGCAGCGGCGCGGGAGCGGTGTTTGGCGGAAGATTACGGCTACCGTCCGGTGGTGCGGCGGTATGCAGCGTTCTTTGCGGGGGGTTGACGTTGAGGGGGAGATGGGCTACACTAAGCGTCATCTGTTCCCGTAGCTCAGCGGATAGAGCGTTGGCCTCCGGAGCCAAAGGCGAGGGTTCGATTCCCCCCGGGAACATTTCTTTGTCGGTGGAGATTGTCAAAAAAAGGCGGTTTAACCGCCTTTTTTCTTGCCTAATCTCTGAAGTGGTTTTTAGGTTCTGTTGACAGTGTAATTCCCGTAGGGGCGCAATGTATTGCGCCCATCGCCGCCCGTGAGCGCCCGCCGCTAAAGCAGCGCTCTAGGAAGTAGCCACCCCTTCGGGGCTTGGAAACCCTAATTCCCACCTCGTAAACAAAGAGAGGGACTCTCTCCCTTTCCCTGTGTACGGGGAAAGGCGACTGCTGCGCAGTAACCGGGGGGGTTAGGGGTTCTGGACCCAAAATATCAACAGAACCTAACCTCTGAAGTGTTTTTTAGGCGGCTCTACAGCGGAATCGCCTCTAACCCGGCAAAGGCGGCAAAGCGCCGCAGCGCCGCGCTGTGATCGCCGTAAGTTAGGGTGAAGTGGTGATCTAGCCCCTTGTCTAGGATTGTATCCAGCACCGTGCTGACAGGCGTATCAAAGCGGCAGACGCCGCTTGTGCCAGTGAACTGCATTGGGGCGCGGATCATCTCTCCTGAGCCAATGACGAGGCGGTGCGCCCCGGAGTCGCCCGCGTGGGTGAGCCGTGCCAGCGTGACCCGCCCGGGTTTGAGCGGGAATTCCATCAGCAGGGGGCGTTGGCGGTTGGAGTGCAGCGCGGCGCGAGGAACTGCTTCAGGATCGCAAAAACTGAGCGGGGCTAAGCCGCAGTGCCAAAAGACCCCTGTGTTCGTCTGCGCGTCAGCAGCGACAAGATCAGCGCTGAAGGCGGGGGACTCACTCAGGCTTTGGAGGATCAGCTGGCTGACCGCCCCGTTTACATCCGCCTCGCAGCTTGCTGGAATACCTCGGTCTGTCAGCATAGATGAGGCGGCGCAAATGGCGCAGTCGCGCTTGAGGAAGGTTTCGGGCCAACAGCGCACCGCAACGCCCTTCAACTGGTCGGCATGGATAGTATCGCCCATCGCCTCGTAGAAACTGAGCGTCCCCCGCACCTGATCGTTGTTCATCTCAGCAAGGTTGGGCAAGTCGCCTGCCACTGCCGTGTAACGGGCATCAAGACGGGCGGAATCGTTCGCCTTCAGCGCGTCGGCACGGTCAAACATCGTTTGCAGATCGTAAGGATATACCTTTACCCCCAGGGCACCCTCCAGCCATGCGGGGTCGTAATCGCACGGCTCGAATCCATCGGGGCGCGTCCCCACAACGCCAACCCGCGCCCCACGCAAAAGGCGCACCGCCCTCCCTGCGGCGAAAAGCTCCTGAAGGGTAGCCGCAGCGCCAGCGTCATCGGGATCGGCATAAAGATGGGCGTAACGAATGCCGCGCCGCTTCAAGGCATACGCGGCGAGGTTGATCCCACAAAAGGAATTCAACCGAAGTCGTCCACCCACCTGCGGTTCACACACCGCCCACAGCAGGATCGGCGCATCGGTGGCGTCGGTGATCGCCGTGATGAGGGTCGAATCGGCAAAGGTTGCCTGAAAGACAATGACGAGATCGAGCGGTTGTTCGCTCAGTAAGCTGGCAGCAGCACGCGCCCCATCCATATCGGTGATCAGGGCGCCGGGGTCAAGCATCGTAATGCCGTCTCCGATAAGGGCGCGGAGCGTGCGGCGGGCATCGTCTGTTTTTGCTTCGGCAAAGGGAATATCAAAGGTGGTGCGGGCGATGGGCAGAAAAGCAATCATCATCAACTAGCCTAGTAGTTCATCAGGAAGGTAACCACAGAAAGAGATAGCCCTCATCCCCCTAACCCCCTTCTCTCTCTGGGAGAGGGGGAATCACATCTTTGAGGGGGCTTTCCCCCTCACCCCCTCGCCCGCAGACTTTCTCCCCTTCCCCTGTGTACAAGGTGTAGTCAGGGTTTTCAAGCCCCGAAGGAGCGGTTGCTTTCAGCCTGCTGCTTTAGCGGCGGGCGACCCTGTGGCGGATAGAGAATACTTTCCCTATCTTCCTGACGAATTACTAGGGTGTGTTGACATTCTAACCCACGACCCCTGGGCGTCCGCGCCCTCCCCCCTTCCCCTCATCTAGGGGGCTGAGGGGTAAGGGGCTAGGGCAAGGCTTATCTAGGATCACCAGACAAACCTTTTTAGCGCCGAGTTAACGTAGGCAGTGTCCTACTCCGACCCAGGCTCGCGGGAGCGCTTCGTCACGGCGACAGGTGCATCAAGGTTCACCCACCGTTTTCCACGTTTCACCCAATTGCCGGGCGTCGTTGGTTTATCAGCGTCCGCCACCGCAGCAGCAGCAGCAGGCGCAGCAGCCACCGACGCAGCGGGCGCGGGTGTCTCACCCGCCGCCACAGCAGCAGCCGAGGCAGCCGGAACGACGGGTTCGGGTTCAGCCGCTTTCTCGCTGACGGGTCCAACACGGGAAGGCTCAAGCCCCGCCTTTTTCCGTGCCTTCTGAACGTCGGTGTGATCGTACCCCTTGCGCCCTTCCCGTTCCTCGGCGGCAGTCGTCGGGGCAATTGACTCCCAATAGCGCAGTTCTTTGGAGAGCTTCGCCTTATCAAAGATATGAGCGCTCGTGCGGTCATACGAGGCAAGCTCGTAGTCGTGATCCATCTTGATCGCATCGAACGGGCAGTATTCGGCGCAGTAGCCGCAGTTCATGCAGATATCGATGTCGATGAAGAAGTTTTCCGGCTCTGGTTTAGGGCGCTTTGTCACGGGGTCTGTGCCGCGCACAATCCAAATACACTGCGGCGGGCAAACTTTGGCGCAAATGCCGCACGACGTACACCAATCCTTACCAGCATACTCAGGGTCATCCTGATTGTAGGTGACAAGGAAGGGGACGAAACGAAACCGCTCTGGCACGGCGATCTTTTCATCGGGGTATTCCACTGTGACCATGCCGCGGTTGGCAAGGCTCTGCTTTTGCTGGAAAACGTCCAGATCTCGCTTTTTGCCCAACCACTGTATATCTTCGACAAAGGTCGTGACGAAGTGACGGAAGGTCACGCCCAGACCTTTCAAAATGCCTGTTCCGAACATAGTAATCCTTCTTTGTGGCGCTCTACTTAGCGATCTGTCTCGCCCAACACAATGTCGATCCCGCCCAAAATGGCGACCACATCCGCCACCTTATGTCCCTTTGCCAGCAAGCCCAACACGGTTAGGTTGATGAAACTGGGGGCGCGGACATGGTAGCGCCAGGGGTTGCCGCCGCCGTCGGAGACGACATAGTAGCCCAACTCGCCTTTCGGGTTTTCCACCGCACGGTAGCTTTCGCCCGCCGGAACTTTAATCGAATAGCTGGTCTTGCCGCCGAAGATGGACTGCCCTTTCGTGTCGTCCAACATGGGCAAAAGTTGCTTGAGGATGCGCACACTTTCGCGCATTTCATCCAAGCGCACGAAATAGCGATCCATCAGATCACCATTGGGGCGCGTGCAGATATCGAATTCCAATTCGGGGTAGATGCTGTACGGCTGCGCCCGCCGCACGTCGTAAGCGACGCCGCTGGCACGCAGCAGCGGACCACAGCACGAATTGGCAATGGCGATCTCTGCCGGAAGGACGCCCACACCGATGCAGCGGCTGGCGATGATCTCGTTTTCGGAAAGGTATTCGTCCAATTCGTCAATGGAGCGGGGAAGGCGTTCGGTGATCAACTGCTGAAGGTAGTCCTGCGTGTTCATATCGCGGATTCTGTCGTTGATCAGGTTTGCCTCGCTGCGGATGCTTTCGGGGATGTCTTTGGAGACGCCGCCGAAGCGCATGTAGTTGCACATCATCCGGCTGCCCGCCGCCGCCTCAAAAAAGTCGAGGATGTATTCGCGGATTTGGATGGCATACAGGGCGGGGGTGAAGAACGCGCCGAGGTCGTTCAGAAGGAAGCCAATCGCCCACAGGTGATTGGTGATCCGCGTCAGTTCGGTCATCAGGACGCGCAAAACTTCGGCACGGCGGGGGATGTTTGCCTGGATGCCAAGAAGTTGTTCCACCGCAAGGGCATAGCCGAGGTTGTTCCCCATGCTGGAAATGTAATCGAGGCGGTCTGTAAAGGGCATGTTCCCGAACCAGGTGTTCCGCTCGCCAATTTTTTCATGGTTGCGGTGGAGGTAGCCCATCACCGGTTCAAGCTCTTCAATCGTCTCGCCGCTAAGCTGCACCATCATGCGGAACACGCCATGCGTGGAGGGGTGATGGGGTCCGAGATTGACCAAGAGGCGGTCATTGTTGAACGCCGGATCGCCCATAATGTCCACACCAAGCGTCATCCCCGCTTGGAATTCGCTTTCCGATTGCTCGTGATAGTTATCCAGGGTGAACCCAGAGGGGTAGCGGACGTTATGCCCAAAGGGGTTGTGTTCCTCGCCACGAAAGACATTGCCGCCGGGCCACCGCGTGCCAAAGGGCTTATGGTCTTCCTCGTAATAGGCTTCGCGCCAATCCTTGCGCATGGGGTAGCCCTCAAAGCCATCCCAGAGCAGAATGCGTTTCAGGTTGGGGTGTCCGGGGAAGTGAATCCCGTAGAGATCATAGGCTTCCCGCTCTTGAAAATCGGCGCCGGGGTAGACCTTGACCAAACTGGGGATCACGGCGTCATCGCGCTGCGTTTGCGCTTTGAAAACAACGGGATCGCCCCCCTGGGGGACGCTGAAGGCGTGATAGACGACCTCCAGATGATCGCCCGCACCGAGATAATCGACGGCGGTTAGGCTGGAGAGGTAGTTAAAACCAAACTCATCGCGGATTGCCGTAGCCACCTCAACAAGCTTATCGTTGCTGATGATGACACCCTGATAGCCCTTGCGGGAATCTCGCGTCACCGCGCCGGGAAAACGTGCCAGCAGCGCCTCGTAGGTTGAGGCGGCGTTGGCGGTTGTGGGTTGTGCCTGCACCTGATCAGTCATGTTGTGCGACTCCGAGGTTAAGAAGCATTTTCTTCAGCGGGCTGTCCGATACCAACAGCCTCGGCAACGGTGGGCGTTTGGCGTTGCAAAAGCGCCTCACGGCGAATAAGTTCGGCATGGCGGGGGTCGATCAGGTCAGGTCCGAGGATGGGCATGGGAACTGGCTCGTTCGGACCAGCGCCATACCAGGGGACACTTGCCCCAACGCCGAGATTTTGTTTTTCGATCTTCTTGTGAAGGGCAATAAAGCCATGAATCAACGCCTGCGGGGTGGGCGGGCAACCCGGGACATAGACATCCACCGGAAGGTATTTATCAATGCCAGAGACAACATTGTAGCCCTCTTTGAAAGGTCCCCCGCCTGAGGCACAAGCACCCATCGCCAGCACATATTTCGGTTCTGGCATCTGGTTGTAGAGCCGGACGATAGGGACTACCATTTTCTTCGTCACCGTGCCGCTGACAATCATCAGGTCAGCTTGGCGGGGCGTCGCCCGCATGACTTCCATCCCAAAGCGGGAAAAGTCATAACGGCTGGCGGCGGTGGCGATCATTTCAATCGCACAGCACGCCAAGCCAAAGAGCATGGGCCACATCGAGCGGCTCCGCGCCCAGTTGTACAAGCTGCTCAGGCTGGTGACGGCGATGTTCGTCTGCATCTCCTCTGGGACAGGAATATCCGGGTTGTGCAGGTCATGTAGGTTGAGTTCGCCGTTGGTCATTCCGAACCCTTTCTTTCTTCATACCACTCACGGAGAATGTTGGTTAACAGCCCCTCATGGACGAGTGTCGGATCATCCTCAAAATCGGGCAGAGCGAGAATCATCGCCGCCAACGCCGCCAATCCCATCGATTCGAGATCAGCCGTAGGATGGTGGGCGATCAACGCCTGCACAATTTCATAGGTGGCGTCCCAACACAGCGGGCTGAGGTGTCCATCGCCCATCGGGATTTTAACACCCGTTTGTTCTGAGTTTCACTTGAATACAATTCTAACACGGGGACGGCGGATCACAACAGAAATTACGATGTATTCTTTAGGCGTTACGCACTTGCCCTCATCCCCTGCCCCCCTTCTCCCAGTGGGAGAAGGGGGAATCCATTTTTTGAGGGGGAAGCCTCCTCAACCGTCCCCTTTCGATGACTACAGGGTAAACACGTTCAACTGCGTAAGTTCTATTCTTGTTTTCCTTGCGATTCTTAAGAGGGTTAGGGGTGAGGAGAACCCCCCTCACAACCTATAGTTCCCCTTCTGCGGTGGGGTTGAGGGGGGCGCAGCCGCCTTTACCCACGCCCTTCGGTGACCCGCCTTCGGTGTGTAGTGTATACCTACTCCTCCCACGCACAGGCGAAGGGGGAATCGCGCCTCGGACGGGTAGACCGCTCCAATGCCCCGAATCTGGGGGTGTGAGAGACACCCACCCACAAAACAATCCCCCTTCTCTCTCACATCGTGAGAGAAAAGAGGGTAGGGGGATGAGAGGGCTGTTGCCCCCTTCTGTTATAGGGAGAAAGGGGTTAAGGGTATTAAGACGTACCCTTTCGTTTAGCGCTCAAGCCGTGCGGCGTGGGGCTATGCACCAAAGTGCAAGGCGGTATAGGGCTTCCCATCTTGTAGAACGATTAAATCGGCTTTTGCCTCGCTGAGATTTTTCTTCAACTGCTCTAAGTTCGCCCCTTGTTCTTTCACTGTCACCTCGTTGCTGCCAGCGCGGGCGGCAAGGCTGATGATGTTCCCTCCGGCATTTGCCACCGCCGCACAGAGCGCCGCCAAAGTTCCAGGTTCGTCTTTGATCCGCACCGTGAAATGACACCCCTGTGTGCCGCCGCCAAGCATCTCCACAATGACGCGCATCACATCCGTCTCGGTGATGATCCCCACAACATCCGTTGCCCGCACAACAGGCAGACAACCAATCTTATGGGTGATCATGATTTGTGCCGCATCTTGAAGGGGGCAATCGGGGGCAACCGCAAGCACCGGATGTTTCATAAATTGGCGTGCTTCAAGGCGATCCAAAAGAGTGTAAATCTCATAGACACTGAGGGTTGTTGCCGGTGAAGGGGCGGTGGACATCACATCCGTTTCAGTGACGATTCCCACGAGCTTACCGTGATCAACGACGGGTAAACGGCGAATCCCCTTATTGTGCATCAGATCGCGCACCTCCCGAAAATTTGTATGGGGGGTGATCGTCTGAACGGGCTGAGTCATATGTTGACCAACAAGCATCATTAGAAAATCTCCTTTCTCTCCATTGTACAGTCTTTTAGATGGGTGAACGCCTTCCAAAGGTCACCTCTCTGCCTGCCGAAGATCAGAAATGCCTAGGGATGCCCCATTCCTTTCGTGCAGTTCGCACAATGCCTTTCACGGCGAACTTGACATCTTTTTTTTGCTTGATATAGTTAGTAAGTAATGTTTACTAACTAAGTGGAGGGCAGCAAAGAACTGATTGGTGTCCACCTTTTTTTTCCTTTTTTCGAGACCAAATGTCTCCCTTTGCCGGAAGAGAATTCGTAGCTGTCGCGGTTCGTTTCTTTTTATAATTCTTCATCGCCAGCGAACGCCGATAGGCTGCGGCTCACCCACCACACCAATTTTTGGCGTTCCTGGAGGGCTGCTTCAATGCAAAAGTTTGTCCGCTTTATCATCCTGACCTGTGTCGTTATCAGTCTGTTTGGCGGCGGCGCTGCCTTAGGGCAGGGGTCGCCCTCTCCCTGGCAGCCGAATACCCCCTATAGTGTTGGCGCACTGGTCACTTATCAAGGCGCAACCTACCGCTGTTTACAAGCACATACCTCGCTCACCGGTTGGGAGCCGCCCAACGTCCCCGCCCTGTGGCAGTTCCAAAGTGGCACCGTAGCCACCAACACACCGACGCGCACGAATACCCCGAACGTCCCCCCCACCAACACACCGACGCGCACGAATACCCCGAATGTCCCTCCGACCAACACGCCCACGCGGACAAACACCCCCAACGTCCCCCCCACCAACACACCGAGCATTGCCGCTTGGCAGCCCAATACAACCTATGCAGTTGGGGCGCTGGTGATCTATCAGGGGGTGACCTACCGTTGTATTCAGCCGCATACATCCCTCGTCGGGTGGGAGCCGCCTAATGTTCCCGCGCTCTGGCAGGTGTATTCCGGTGGCGGGAATTCCCCAACACCACCGCCGCCAACAAACACCCCCACCCACACCTCAACAAATCCACCTGTAACGGTCACCTTTACCCCGACCTTTACCCGCACACCAACGAACACCCCCGTTCCCCCAACGGCGACAGGGACAATCACGGCGACCTATACACCGAGCCACACCCCCACGAATCCTCCCGGCGGGACGTACCATAAGATCGGCTACTTTGCCCAGTGGGGTATTTACAGCCGGAACTATTTTGTGAAAGACATTGACACCAGCGGCTCAGCGGCAAAACTGACCCACATCAACTATGCCTTTGGCAACGTGAAAGACGGCGAATTTGTCTGCTACATTGAGACACGGGCGGGCTATGGCGATGGCTATGCCGACTTCCAAAAAGGCTTCACCGCCGATCAGAGCGTTGATGGTGTTGCCGATAAATGGGACGACAAACTGAAGGGGAACTTCAACCAACTGAAGAAGTTGAAGGCAAAGCACCCTCATCTGAAAATCTTGATCTCCCTTGGCGGCTGGACGTGGAGCAAGAATTTCTCCGATGCCGCGCTGACCCCCGAACGCCGGACGCGCTTTGTCCAGTCCTGTATCGACCTGTACATCAAGGGCAATCTCCCCATTTATGGCGGTGAACCCGCCGGAGGACCCGGCGCGGCGGCGGGCGTGTTTGATGGCATCGATATTGACTGGGAATACCCTGCCGCTCCGGGCAACGATGGAAACATCTACCGTCCAGAGGACACAGTGAATTTCACCTTGCTGCTGGCAGAGTTCCGCCGCCAGTTAAACGAATTGACGCAGCAAACGGGCAAACCCTACTTGCTGACCATTGCCGCGCCCGCTGGCGAAGATAAGTACAGCAAGATTCAGCTCGGTCAGATTCACCAGTACCTCGACTTCATGAATCTGATGAACTACGACTATTTCGGCGCGTGGGCGGCAACCGGTCCGACAAACTTCCATGCGCGGTTGTACGGGCACCCAAGCGATCCCTCCGCACCTCCAGCGAAGTTCTACAGCACCGATAAATCCGTCACCGACTATCTGGCGGCGGGAATCCCGGCAAAGAAGATCGTCGTTGGTGTGCCGTTTTATGGGCGGGGCTGGACGAATGTCCCGAATGTGAACAACGGCTTGTTCCAAAGCAGCCCAAGCATGAGGGCTGCGCCGAAGATTTTCCCCTTTGGCGAAGATGGCATTGAGGACTACAAACGGCTGAAGACTCTCGGCTATCCATCCTTCCGCGATCCGATCACGAAGTCCTTCTGGATTTACAACGGGACCACCTTCTGGAGCTACGATGACCCCACCGCCATGCAAGAAAAAATGGACTACATCAAGGCGCGGGGGTTGGGTGGTGCTATGGCTTGGGAACTTGACGGCGACGACGGCACGCTGATGAGCGCCATTGACGCTGGCTTGCGGTAATTACGAGATGGTTAACGGTGCGGGGACTTGGAACCCCCGCGCCTCTGTGGAGCCGCCCCTGTGGAGCAGGAGCGGCTGTAATTCCTTACCGATACGGTTTATGGCTGGGAAAGAGGTGCCTTATGCGGATTCGGCGTCAGGTAAAAGGGCAAGGGATGGCTGAATATGCGCTGACTCTGGCGCTTGTATCCTTAGGGGCAATTGTTGTGCTTGCCCTTGTAGGGGCGGCGGTTCAGCGCGTGTTTGGCGTTGTTGTTGGTGGGTTAGGCAGCCGCGTAGAGACGAATGCTTCTCAAATTATCTTCGACCCCGGACAGCTTCCCCGCTGCGGCTATTTTGGCTCTGATATGGTTTTTTACATGAAAGGGTTTACCAATGCAGCCGTTAGCGATCTGGCGGTGAGTTTTGATATTCCGCTGAGCGGCACAATCAGCGAAGATGGTCCCGGCGTGTTCAGTGTGATGATCACGGTGGCAGCAGACACCAAAGACTTCGCCGTATGTCCCCATTCAGTGGTCGTTCAATCCAGCCCCGACGGGAATGCGCTCATGGCAAGCCCTGTTCAATTAAGACACTGGACGGAGTAACCAACCAATGAGCAATCGACGCCCCTCCTATTCAGCAAAAAACACGAGTGCAACAGCGAATTTGCCGCCTTTTCTTCAGGCAGCCCTCGCTCAGCCACCGGCGATTCTCATCCTGAGTGCCGTAGGGGTTGGGATCATTCTAATTGGCGTTCTCATGCTCGTTTTTGGCGGAAAAGAAACAACGCCGCCACCAGCGGGGCTGCGCCCCTTTCCCCTGACAACAGTCGATGAGGTGATCGGCTACTATCAGCGGGTGGGGCTAAAATTGACGAACCTCCAACCCCACACAGTGAATGGCTTGAAGCCCAAAACCGCCCGAAAGGGGCTTTTTACCGAAGGCGGCAAAACCTATGAGGTGATCGTTATGGGCTATGATTCATCCGAAGCTGCCTATGATGATGAGTTCACCGTGAAGCGTGCGGACGCCTTCAAAACGTGGCACCCAACGGCGGTGAGTAATATTGTCGTGCTAACCCCGAAAACCCTGCGCTCGGACGTTTCTGTGTTGTTCTGGTCTGCCCTACACGATCATCTAAAGACGAAGCGCTAAGTACCTCACCACAGTGATTTCTAAAGAACCCCTTTCCCCCTTTCCCCGCACACGGAGAAAGGGGGAGAGAGTCCCTGTCTTTGTTTACGAGGTGGGGGTTAGGGTTTCCAAGCCCCGCAGGGGCGGCTGCTTTCAGCCCGCTGCTTTAGCGGCGGGATCATGCGCCATGCCGCTGAATGTGTTTACCCTGTATTCATCGAAAGGGGACGGTTGAGGGGGCTTCCCCCTCGAAATTGATAGAACATGAAACCGCCCGCCTGTCTGGGGGGACAGGGCGGGCGCAGCGACAATTGAGGATGGCTGTTCTTGCTCTGCCGAGGGGAGATCGGTGGTTACAAGAACACGGTGGGAAGCCTGTAACTTTAGTTCGTTAAGTCTTTTAGGCTTGTATCACCTCTTTTTATCCGTCGTTTCTACCCGTATAATACGGCGGGTTCAGCCCACACCCTAGTGACAAAGATCACCAAAAATTTATGGCACTTTCTCGGAACGTTCGGATCGCCTCGCTCATCCTTGCCGCCTCGTTTCTCCTAAGCGCCTTGTTGGGGATGGTGCGTCAGGCAATCATTGGGGCAGCCTTTGGCGCAGGGGCAGACCTAGACGCTTTTTACGCCGCTTACCGCATCCCTGAAATGCTGTTTACCCTCGTCGTGGGTGGGGCGTTGGGGTCAGCGTTCATCCCCGTCTTTAGCCGCTTTTGGGGGCAGGATGATCAGACAAGCGCTTGGCGCTTGGCGCGGGCGGTGCTAACCTACGTCACCCTCGTGGCTACCGTAGTGGCAGGGCTTGCCATTCTGATTGCCCCCCTGATCACAGCGACGATCCTGATTCCCCAAGCTCCCGCCGCACAGCAAGCACTGACCAGCGATCTGATGCGCATCATTTTGCTGACGGTGGTCATCTTCAGCCTAAGCGGATTGATGATGGGGATTCTGAATGCGAATCACCATTTCGTTGCGCCGGCGCTTGCCCCTAGCCTGAACAACATCGGGATGATTGTGGGGGCGGTCTTTTTGACACGGGCGATGGGCGTCTATGGCTTGGCGTGGGGGGCGGTCTTAGGGGCGCTTCTTCATTTTGGCGTTCAACTTCCAGCGCTCAGCCGTGTTGCCAGCGCCATGCGTCCGTTTGTCTCCTTTGATTGGCACGCCCCCGGTCTGCGTGAGGTCTTGATCCTGATGATCCCCCGCCTCATTGGGTCAGCGGCGGTGCAGATCAATTTTGTGGTGAACACTGCCCTCGCCTCTGGGTTGGAAACGGGCAGCCTGACGTGGATCACGGTTGCCTTCAGTTTGATGTTCGTCACCCTCGGTGTGATTGGGCAAAGCGTGGGGACGGCAATCTTTCCCACCCTTTCGCGCTTGGGGGCGAAAGACGACCTCAGCGACTTTCGGGCGGCGCTCAGCGGGGCGCTCCAAAATGTCCTGTTCACGGCGATTCCAGCGGGCGTAGGGGTGTTCCTCATGGCGTATCCACTGGTGGCAACCATTTACCAGCGAGGGGAGTGGTCCTCCTTTGATTCTGAGCAAACGGCGGCGGCGTTGGCGATTTTTGCCATAGGGCTGCCTGCCTTTGCCTTGCAAGAAATCCTCGCCCGCGCCTTTTTTGCCCTCCGTGACACGCTGACTCCCGTGATTGTCGCCGTCGTGGGGATGCTGATCAACGTTGCCCTCAGTCTAACGTTGGTGGCGTTCATTCAAACCATGCCGAGCAGCGGTTTGGGGGGTATCGCCGCGCCAAAGCCCTTCGTTGGGTTGGCATTGGCAAACGTAATCGCCACCTACCTTGAAACGGCTGCCCTCTGGCTGTTCCTCCGACGGCGAATCGGGGTGGTGGGCGGCGGGAATATGTGGAGCGGCGTGCTGCGGGCGTCTGTGGCGGCGGCGGTCATGGGCGGGATCGTTTACGCCGTGCGGAACACCCTCCCCACGACGGAGCGCTACACGGTGACTCTCCTCATCGGTGGGGGTGTGGGGAGCGTTGTCTATGGGGCGGGCATGTTCCTCTTGGGTGCGCCAGAGATGCAGCGGCTTGTAGGGGTTGTCCTACGGCGGCGAGGAAATCGGGGGTAAGCACTCCTCTTAGGCAAGTGGTGTGATTTTTCGTGAGATAAGTAGTCCGCCACACAGATAAGTACAAGTCATTTCAAAACCCCACCTCTTGTCCCTCCCCGTGAACGGAGAAGGGGAAGTCCCCTCAAAAAATGGATTCCCCCTTCTCCCACTGGGAGAAGGGGGTTAGGGGGGATGAGGGCTACCTCATTCTATGCTTACCTTCTTGGTGGACTACTAAGTACCACCACATTGAAAAGGCGGGCTGATGTATGATCCCGCCGCTAAAGCAGCGGGCTGAAAACAGCCACCTCTTCGGGGCTTAAAAGGCATATCCGTATGGGCTTTTCCGTCGTCCCCACCCCAAAGGGCTTTTTTATTTGTACTTAGCGGCATAAAAGGGAGGAGAGGGGTATTATCCCTCCCCCTAGACTTTTTACGGTATACTTCCTCTCCATACGAGGAATTGAATACTCTAACAACGCATGACCGAAACTCCCATCACCCTTGCCAAACAACCACCCTTACCAACAACAATTATCCGCCCTTCAACAGGATGGGTGTCCCTTAAACTGGCTGAATTGTGGCAGTACCGTGAACTGCTCTATTTCCTGATCTGGCGCGATGTCAAAGTCCGCTATAAGCAGACCGTGATCGGCGCAGCATGGGCGATCATCCAGCCTTTCATGACGATGGTCGTCTTTAGTCTATTTTTTGGGCAGTTGGCACAAATCCCTTCTGATGGCGTTCCTTACCCTGTTTTCAGCTTTGCCGCCCTCGTCCCCTGGACGTTTTTCGCCACAGGCTTGACCGGCGCATCGAACAGCCTTGTGGGGAGCGCCAACCTGATCAAGAAAATTTACTTTCCACGCCTTATCATCCCGCTTTCGACGGTCTTTGCCGGCTTTGTCGATTTTTTCCTCGCCTTCGCCGTCTTACTCCTCATGATGCTCGGCTTTGGGATAATCCCCACAGGGAATGTCATTTGGCTGCCGGTGTTTCTCCTCTTGGCACTGATCACCTCTTTAGGCGTGGGGCTGTGGCTCTCGGCAATGAACGTTCAATTTCGGGATGTGCGCTATATCGTCCCCTTCCTCACCCAGTTTTGGCTTTTTGCCACCCCCATTGCCTACCCTAGCACGCTGATCAAAAACGACCTACTGCGGGCAATCTACGGACTCAACCCCATGACCGGTGTCGTGGAAGGCTTTCGGTGGGCGCTTTTGGGAACGAACACCGCACCGGGCGGGATCATCATCGTCTCTACACTGACGGCGCTCATCTTGCTGGTGAGCGGCGCATTCTACTTTCGACGAATGGAAAAAAACTTTGCAGATGTGGTGTAATCTATGACCGATCTAGCTGTTCGCGTTCGGGATTTGGGCAAACAATATCGGATTGGTAAAGCCGAGTCCTATGGCAGCTTTCGGGAGGTCTTAACCCGCACATTCACCGCCCCCTTTCGGCGGATGGGGAGCTTGCTGCGCGGCAATGCTGCCGTCGATAACTTCACCGAGACGATGTGGGCACTCCGCCATGTCTCTTTTGATATCAAGCAAGGGGAAATCGTCGGCGTCATCGGACACAACGGCGCGGGGAAAAGCACTCTATTGAAGATTCTTTCGAGCATCACCGAACCCACCGAGGGACAGGTTGAGCTTTATGGGCGCATTGGGGCGCTGCTAGAAGTGGGGACGGGTTTTCATCCCGAACTGACCGGACGGGAAAACATCTACCTCAACGGTGCAATTCTGGGCATGTCCCGCGCCGAAATTCAACGCAAGTTCGATGAGATCGTCGCCTTTGCCGAGGTTGAGAAATTCATTGATACCCCCGTCAAACATTATTCAACGGGGATGGGCTTGCGCTTGGGCTTTGCCGTCGCCGTTCATCTTGAGCCAGAAATCCTTGTCGTTGATGAGGTCTTGGCGGTAGGCGACGCCCAATTCCAGAAAAAGTGCTTGGATAAAATGTCCGAGATCGGGCGCGGCGGGCGGACGATCCTCTTTGTCAGTCATAACATGTCGGCAATGCGCAACATCTGTACCGAGGGGATTCTCTTAGGGCGTGGCGAAGTTCTGGCGATAGGCAAGATAGACGAGGTCGTTGATGGCTACATTGCTGGTGTCACACCATCGGTAGACCAATTCACCACCCTCTCTACGCCGTCGTTCCTTATCCCCCGTGTGGCGATCACTTCTGGGGGCGAGCCGCTCTTGAAGACGTTTGCCCCGTTGGACATTCAGATCACACTCACCGCCAAAACTGAGGTTCTTCAACTGGGCTGCTACGTGGGGGTGCGCACCCCCGATGGCTTTCGTCTCTTTGGCTTGGATTTGGAAGATTTCCAAACCATCCCCCCTATCAAGGAAGAGGAGAGCGTCACCATTGGCTTTTCCATCCCCGAAAACCTACTCCTTCCGGGCAGCTACCAACTGGAGATAAAACTCAAAGATCGTGTTCAACATAAATTTGAGCGCGTACCACAGTACATCAGCTTTGAGGTTGTTGACACGCCCATTTATGGCGGGCGCAAACTGGACACTTGGTCGGGCTATATCGCCCTGAAACCGCGTGTGACGGTCACCGCTGCTCAGCAAGCACTCTCTGAACCATCTGCCCAACCTATCTGAGTACCTTCTTTCACCATAGGATGTCTCTTACCCTTATGACTCCCTTTCGGGATCGCCTCAGCCTGCGGACGCGGTTTTACCTTCGCTATGCCCGCAACCTGTTCAGCCCCAGCGGACGCCAGCAAAACCGCCGCTATCGCCAGTCGTGGGCGTGGTATATGGCGCATTTCAGCGCCCTTGCCGCCGGAAAAGACCTTCAGACGACCATCTACGATAACTTCTCGTTTGTTGCCCATCCCAACGATGAATCCGTTGGGCGCATCGTTTTTCTGAGCCATGATTGGGCGCCCGATGAAGGGCGCGTCATGGCGCAGGTCGTCACAGCCGGAATGACCGTCTTGGATATTGGGGCGAACATCGGGGCGCACACGCTGCGCTTGGCGCGGGCGGTGGGGGAACGCGGACAAGTTCACGCCTTTGAACCCTCAGCCGCCGCTGCCTACTTGCAGCGCAACGTGACGATGAACGGCTTGGTGCAAGTCACCGTGAACGCCGCCGCGCTTGGCGAAACCCCCGGTACACTGCGCCTTGCCCGCACTATCCCGGGCGCAGAGGCGTTCAGCAGCATCGGGAAACCCTATGCCGAAGGCGTCTCAAGCGGCTACATGGATGTCCCTTGTCTCACCCTTGATGATTACACCGTCCAAAAGGGAATCACCCAGATCAGCTTTGCCAAGATGGATGTGGAAGGCGCAGAGGTTGGCGTCCTGCGGGGGGCAAGCCGCCTCTTAAAAACAAGGGCTGTCGCCGTTTGGCTCTTTGAGATCAACCAACCCTGCCTGACGAATGCCGGAGTCTCTGCAGGCGACCTTCTGGCATTGTTTCAAGGCGCGGGTTACAGGCTCTATCACCTTCACGAGGACGGCACACTCAGCCCCTTTGATCCCTCAACAGTTCCCAAATCGTGCAATGCGGTAGCGGCACTGCCAGAAGCAGCCCCATCCCTCTCCGTCTTGATACGTTGAATATCCCTTGCCTAATTAGGATAATAAAGATGCCGACCCTTTTACAGACAGTCCGTGCCACCCTTAACCGTCTCTTAGCGCCGATGGATTTTCGCCTCGAACGCATCTCAGAGATCACAAGACTCCGACATCGCTATGTCGACAACCCCTCCATCTTTGCCCAAGCGCTGGCGGGCAAACGCGCCCCACAGGTGATCGATATTGGTGCGTCTGTCGGGACGACCGTCGCTTACACCCTTGCCGCCGCCCCCGATGCCGAAATCTATGCCTTTGAGCCACAGCCCGCGCTCAGCGAAGCGCTGCACGCCCGCTTTGGTGCAAATCCCCACGTCCATATCTTTTCGATGGGCGTTGGCAGCCAGTCAGGGACGCTCCCCTTCACCATCGCTAAGACTCATTCTACATCCTCGTTTCTGCCACCAAGCGCCTATGGCAGGCAGGCATTGTCGAAGCATGTTGCCCCCGACCTCCATCTTGATGTTCCAGTGATCACCCTCGATTCATGGTATGAGTCGCTGGTAAACCCGCCGGCTGCCTTTGACCTGATCAAGATCGATACACAAGGCTACGAAGCGCACGTCATTCAAGGGGGGACGAACGTTTTGGCACGGTCAACCTATATCATTTTAGAAGCAGCATTTCGCCCCTTATATGAAGGGCAACCCGTCGTAGGTGATATCTGCCAGATGATGCGTGACCGCGCCTTCGAGATCGCTTTTGTGCGGGCGGGGACGGCAAACCAAACGAACGGTGAATTGTGGGAAGTTGATATTTTATTCAAACGGACAGCCGCCGCCAAAGGATGATCGCACTGATTGGCTGGGAGAGATGGGATCGTTTTCAGATGAGGACAGCAGCGTAATCCTCAACATACTCGTATCGGATCACCAAAACGAGTGTTTCCTTTTCAGGTGAAGACGGGGGATATATAATTGCCCCGTCATAAGAGACATTGAATTCAATCACACTCACAGAGAGGGAGTGCCTGTCATGGCGACTACGGAAGATCGTGTGCGGGATATTATCGTTGAATTGCTCGGTGTGGATGCTGCCAAAATTGTGCCAGCGGCAAAATTTAAGGAAGACCTTGAAGCCGATTCGCTTGATCTCGTGGAATTGATCATGAAGATCGAAGAAGAATTTGGCGGCGAAATCTCTGACGAAGAGGCACAGAAAATCACCACGGTTGGCGAAGCAATCACCTATATCGATACGCGGATGAAGTAACCACCACGCACGGCTGTTTCCCCTCGCCGTGTGTACCGTAAACCTCACCATCGCACATCATGAACGGGCGGGCAATGTGTCCGCCCGTTTTGTTGTGTCTTGCGGCGCGGTAAAATCCCTCACACTCGCCATGCGCATCTTTCAAGGAAACCAATGACCCTGAGTCCGATCACGCTGCTCCGGTTAAGCCTGTTCACAATCATCGCCTTCGGTATGCTGTTGTTTCTTACCCCCTCATCGGCTGCCCAAACACCGCCTTCCCAGCTCACCCCCGCCGTCACCCGCGTCCCGCCCGACGCCATGTCCTATTTTTGGGAGCAGATCGCCACTAACCTTGACCGCCCGATCTTGCTAACCCACGCGGGCGATGGCTCAAAACGTTTGTTTGTTGCCGAACAGGGCGGCACAATCATGATCCTTAAGGGCGGTGCGATGCTTCCCATCCCCTTTCTTGATCTCTCCGCCACAACAGGCGATGAAGCGATGCGCGGTGGCTATACCGAACGCGGCTTGCTAGGGCTTGCCTTTTCCCCTGATTTTTCTAAAACAGGGGTTTTCTTCGTCAATTACACTCTGAACAATGGGGGGGAAACCATCCTCGCCCGCTACACCGTCCGCCGCGATGACCCCAATCAGGCAGACCCCGCCAGCGCCACAATCCTGCTCAGGATTCCCCAACCCCACGATAATCACAACGGCGGACACCTCGCCTTTGGGCGCGATGGCTACCTTTACATGGCGACGGGCGATGGCGGTGGCATGGGCGACCCTGAGCGAAACGGGCAAAAGACTGACACCCTTCATGGCAAACTGCTCCGCCTTGATGTCAGCGACCTAAGCGCCACCGCCTATGCCATTCCGCCAACAAACCCCTTCGTCGGCAATCCTGCTTACGCCCCCGAAATTTGGGCGCTTGGCTTGCGCAACCCCTGGCGCTACAGCATGGATCGTTACACGGGTGATCTTTACATTGCCGATGTGGGGCAGTGGCAAAAAGAGGAGATCAACTACCAAGCGGCAAGCAGCACTGGCGGGGAAAATTATGGGTGGAACGTCCAAGAAGGCGATCAACGCTACGACGGCGAAAATGCCCTCCCCGATGCGCCCGATCCCGCCTTGCTTGCCACCTTCACCGCGCCGGTTGCTGTCTACGATCACAGCTTCGGCTGCTCGGTGACGGGCGGTTATGTTTATCGGGGGCGCTCGCTGCCCGCCCTGTGGGGGGTCTACCTTTACGGGGATTACTGCAACGGGCGACTCTGGACGCTTTACCAAAACCCAGACGGGGTGTGGGTAAACACCCTCTTTATGGAGACGGGCAAGCAGATCACCAGCTTTGGCGAGGATGAAAGCGGCGAACTCTACCTTGTCGATTACAAGGGCGCGGTCTACCGCCTCAGCCTGAAATAAGCCCGCCCGCATCTGCGTAGGGGCGCATTGTATGCGCCCACCTCCCCACCCCCACTTTTTCGCAGACAAAAACCGTAACACCCTAAACAAGAATCGCGCCGAGGGCTATACTCAGTGGGCAATTATTCAGTGGAAAGCGTGCCGGAAGGGGAGTTCTCATGACCGCCAGCGTTGAGACGACAACAACCACCCACATTACCAGCCCCGCTTTTCTGACCTTCGGACGAGTCCTGTGGGGCATCCTCGCGGTGATCAGCCTCGGTGTCTCTATCCAGCTTTATCAGGCGATCTTCGCCCATTTTGAGACGTCCTCGCCCGCTGTACGGGAGGCGCTGGCGGCGCTCCGCCTCACCCCACAGGTTTATGGCGGGATATTTGTCGCCATGATGATCATCGTTTCGGGGGGGTTTTTCCTTGTGGGGGTGATCATCTTCCGCGTCCGTTCGCATGATCGGATGGGTCTGCTGGTGGCACTTAATTTTGTCACCTTTGGTATTGTGAGCATCGTCCGCTTCCAAATCCTGCTCATGATTGATCCGGCGGCGGTGGCAAGCCCCTTTCTCACCTTTGTAAAAGTTGTCGGTTGGTGTACTAGTATCCCGATGGGCATGATGTACCCCACCGGGCGCTTTGCCCCCCGCTGGACGGCGTATGCTGCCGCTTTCAGTGTGCTGTGTTTTGGGGCGTGGGCAGTTGCTCAAGATGCTTTCCCAGAGATGTTCCTTCAGCAAGGTGGCTCACTCACTTATCTTGTTCCGGGGTTGTTCATCAGCTTGTGGTCGCTCACCCTCGCTGTTCAAATCCATCGCTATCGGGTAATTTTCACACCCACACAGCGTCAACAGACAAAGTGGGTTGTCCTCGCTCTGATGATCGCCCTACTCGCCAATGCGCCCTGTTTGTTGATCACCATCTTTTTCCCTGCTGTTCTAGAGCCAACCCCGCTTGGCTTGGGCTTCAACCTGATTGTCGCCGCCTGCCACCTGACCCTTGTGACGCTTCCCATTTCTGTTGCCATTGCCTTGTTCCGCTACCGCCTGTGGGATGTGGACTTTGTGATCAACCGCTCGCTTGTCTACGGCGCGGTGACGGTGATCGTCCTTCTGGCATTTATCGGTGGGGCGCTGCTCATCCGCATCATCCTCGGTGAGGGGCAGTCCGAATTGGCGCTCATCCTTGCGGCGGTGGGCGCCGCCGTCCTGTTCACCCCCGTCCGCCAAGCGGCGCAGCATTTCGTAGATCGTCGTTTGTACGGGCTGCGCTTCGATCTCTCCGATGTTGCCCACGCCCAACACCTCCCAGAAGTCAAAAATCCGGGGGCGCTCAGCGGACGCAAACTGGGCATTTACCAGACTCTTGATGTCATTGGCAAAGGCGGCATGGGCGAAGTCTATAAAGGAATCACCACCGATCAACTCGTCGCCTTGAAGATTCTCCCGCTCGAAAATGCCCGCCAAGAGGAATTCCGCGCCCGTTTTGAGCGCGAAGCGGAGACGATGCGTTCCCTTGATCACCCCCATATCGTCAAACTGTACGATGCGGGCGACAGCGGTGGGGTGCGTTACCTTGCCCTCGAATTTGTCGATGGCGTCACTCTTGCCGATTATCTAGACCGGATTGGCGCACTCACCCTAGAAACCACCTGTGCCATTCTGAAACCGATTGCCGAGGCGCTCGATTATGCCCATGCGCAAGGCATTGTTCACCGTGATATTAAAGTCTCTAACATCATGCTGCGCGGTGGGTTCGATACCCCCACGCCCTCCCCTGTCCTCATGGATTTCGGAATCGCCAAAGTAGGCGGGGCAGCCACCCGTTACACGGGAACGGGGATGATCGGCACGGTAGAATACCTTGCCCCCGAACAGATCATTGCCGCACGGGAGGTGGATCATCGTGCCGATATTTACGCGCTAGGCGTCGTCGTCTTTGAAATGCTCACCGGGCGCTTGCCCTTTTCGGGGAACTCTGGGCAAGTCTTATTTGCCCACCTCGGACAGCCTCCCCCCAACCCCCGCCTCTATAAGCCGAACCTCAGTCATCGCGTGGCGCGGGTGGTCATGCGGGCGCTGGCGAAAGCGCCAGAAGATCGCTACCAAAGTGCGGGGGCGTTTGCCACTGCCTTTGCCGAAAGTGAAGCGGATGTGGTCAATGTCGTAATCACCATCGAGGGGGATTCGTGACCGTTCTCACTGCCCACCCGCGCCGCCTGATGCTAGGGGTGGTGATCCTCGTCGCTTGTCTTGCCTTCGCCGCACGGGTAATACCCTCCCCACGCACGATTGACGACGCCTTCATCACCTTCCGCTACAGCCGAAACATCCTTGAGGGGAAGGGCTTCACCTACAATCCGGGGACGCCCGTTTTGGGGACGACGACGCCCTTCTTCACCCTGCTTGTGGCGGGCGTGGGGGCAGTCCTCAATGGGCGGGATTTCCCCACCTATGCCCTCGTCCTCAGCGCCCTTGCCGATGCGCTCACCGCCGTTCTGCTCATCCACATCGTCCGCCGTCTGACGGGACACCCCCTCCCCTCCCTCCTGATCGGCGTCTTGTGGGCGGTTGCCCCGCGCAGCGTGACCTTTGCCGTTGGGGGGATGGAGACGAGTTTTGCCATTCTTTGGATGGTTGCCGCCGTCTATACTTACCTTACAGAGCGCCCGCTGTGGCTGGGTTTTTTCGCTGGCTTAGGGCTGTTCACACGGATTGATGCCGCCCTGTGGATCGCTCCCTTATTCGCCCATCAAGCGCTGCTCTCCCTGCGAGAGCGCCCCCCGCTTCGCCTCGCCCTCCGCACGTGGCTGGTGACGGCGCTCACGATTGCCCCCTGGGTTGTTTTTAGCCTTGCCTATTTCGGTTCGCCTGTGCCGCGCTCGTTGGCGGCAAAGTCTGTCGCCTATGTCGTCGCCCCGGGATCGGCGTTGATCACCTTCATTCAGGCGTTTAGCGAACCCTTTTTCGAGTTTGAAACCTTCGGCTCACTGGGGGCGATGGTGGGGGCGGTGGTTTACTTCACGCTCGCCCTAATCGGCGTGCTGTACGGGGTGCGCCGCCAGCCGCGCCTGCTGCCGTTTTTCCTGTACCCCTTCCTCTATGTGCTGGTCTTTAGCCTTGCCAACCCGCTGATCTTTCGCTGGTATCTCGCCCCGCCGATGCCCGCCTACATGATCTTGATCCTGTGCGGGGTGTGGGCGTTGGTGGGCGGGTGGGGGAAGCGTCCTACCTTTGTTGGGCAAGCGCGGCGGTTCGTCTTTGTGGGGGCTGCCTGTCTGTGGCTGTTCACCTCCCTACGCGGCTGGACGCTCCATCCCGATCACGGCGCAGACCGCCCCGCGCCGATCATGGCGTGGCATCAGATCGAACGCTACTACCGCGAGATGGTCGAATACCTGCGGGCAACCTACGGCATCAGCGAGACGACGCGCCTCGCCGCGGGCGATATTGGGGCGGTGGGCTACTTCAGCGGGGCGATCATCGTGGATACTGTCGGGTTGGTGACGCCCGCCATGAGCGCCTACTACCCCGTTGATCCGGCGTTGATTCCCCCCGGACAGGTCTACGCCATTCCGCCCCAACTGATCCGCGACACGCAGCCCGATTACCTGCTGACGATGGAAGCGTTCATCCGCTTGGGGGTGGCGCAAGACCCCACCTTTCAGCGCGATTACGAACTGATCCGCGAGATTCCGACCACCTTCTACGGGACGGGGATGCTGCTCTACAAGCGGCGCTAGGTTGTGTTGACATTGTAATCCCAGTGATCCCGCTGCGAAGGCAGCGGGCGCTCACGCACGGCGATGGGCGCAAGGCATTGCGCCCCTACGGGAATTACACGAATTACCTTCTTGACGGACTACTAGGGTGAACCACATTCATTTTACAGTGTTAAGTGAATATGGTTATGGGGTACACCGTTCGGTGAACGGCGTTAACTTAACACCGTTCACTTTATCTTTTTGTTAACGGCGTTAACTTAACGCCGTAAAGGGAATTCCTAAAAGCGGGGTTTGTAGGCAATGAGGCAGATTGTGTGGTAAGGGTAGCCGCTAAGCCAAGTGAGGGCGCGATCTGCAAGGGGGGGGAGCGCCCGCAAGGGAAAGGTTGCCCCCCATCCGATCAGTTCGTGGCGGCGGCTGAGATGGCGAAACCCCCGTGTGATCTGCTGGCTGAGAATCCCGCTGCAATAGCCGACGGACTCAAGGCGCAGTCCGGCATGATCGCACAGTTCGCGGAGCATTTCCGGCGTGTAGCCGCGCCGCATATGCCCGCCATCCTCCACCACCGGATAGGGGTGCAGATCGCCGCGTGTGATGTAGCGAAAGGCGTAGTTAGGCGTCGTCAGCAGCAAGCGCCCGCCCGGTTTCAGGCAGGCGGCAACGGCGGTCATCAGACGGCGATCATCGCCCAGATGCTCAATCACCTCTGAGCAGAGGGCGACCTCAAAGGCGGCATGCCATTCCGTTCGCTGGTCAAGCTCGCGCAGATCACCGAGGGTGAAGGTGGCGGTGGGAGCATGGCAGAGCGCCGCCCGTTCTGCCGCCACCTGCTGATTCCGCTCGTCCCAACTGACGCCGAGAGCGTGATAGCCGCGTTTTGCCGCGCCAATGGTGAACGCGCCCGACCCACAGCCGAGGTCGATCAGGCGCTCCCCCGCCCCCACATAGGGCAGACGCCGCCGCAGCCACAGCCAGCGATCCAACACAAGTGTATCGCCGTGCAGGAGCGTCGCCGGAAAGCCCATGAGACGCACCAGAAGGGAACGATCCATAGGCTAAACCCTAGCGGCTGCGGCGGCGCTTAAGCAAACTGCCACTCACGCAGAATTCCATCAAGCAGCGCGGCGCTGCGCGGAAAGCTGCTGATCACCACCTGCTCATGGAGGGCGTGCGCCCCCTCGCCCATTGCCCCTAGCCCATCAAGGGTGGGGATGCCGAGGGCGGAGGTGATGTTTCCATCGCTGCCGCCGCCGCTGCCTTCTTCGGTGATCGTCAGCCCCATCTGTTCGCCAATTCCCTTTGCTTGGGCAAAGACGGCGATCATCGTTTCGTTGTGTTCCATCGGCGGACGGCTGCCCGTGTTCGTGATCTCGATCACCGCGCCGGGGAGGACAGGGGTCAGGCTGTTCATCGCGCTTTCGATGCGATCCGCCTCCGCCTGTGTCAGAAAGCGCACGTCCACCTTCGCTGTCGCCAGATCGGGAATCACATTGCTCGCCGTGCCGCCATTGACGACGGTGACGGAGACGGATGTCCCCAGATCGAGGCGGTTCAGTTCGGTGATGCGCAGTGTTTGATGGGCGAGTTCGACAACGGCGTTAATCCCCTTTTCGGGAGCGTTTCCGGCGTGGGAGGAGCGCCCCTTGACGCTGACTGTGTAGCCGGTGATTCCCTTACGCCATGTTTTCAAGCCGCCCTTTGCCCCGGCAAACTCCATGACAAGGCACAGTCCGGCGTCGGCGGCAATTTTCTCAATCGTTGTCCACGAGTGAACGCTGCCCGTTTCCTCGTCGCTGGTAAACAGCGCCCAAACGGGGCGGTTGGGAAATTCACCGCGTTCGCGCAGCCCTTTGATCACGCTGAGGACAGTGGCGATGCTCCCCTTCATGTCCCATGTGCCGGGTCCGATCAGGCGATCCCCTTCAACATGAACAGGGCGGGCGGGAACCGTTCCCAGACCCCAGACGGTATCCATATGCATCAAAAACAGGATCGGTTTACCCGGCGCGTCAGTGTTCCAGCGGGCAAAGAGCATATCGCCCACCACCGCTTGGGGAAGGCGCTCCACCGCTGCGCCAAGATCATTCTTCAGCAGCTCTTCGAGGTAATCGGCAAGTTTATCAACATGTGCTTTGCTGCCCGTTGGCGTTTCGTAGTTCGCCAGAGTCGTCGTGAGGGCGACAATCTCGGCAACATGATCGCTGTAATAGCCAAGAACAGGGTGGAGGGTTTGAGTGGTCAACAGAAAAAAACTCCCTATTTGTTGATTTTTATCAGAGGTTTGAATGATAGCCGAAAATAGGGAAAAGGGGGACAGGAAGGTTGCACAAGCGGAGCAAACATTCCCTCTACCGCGAACAGGGAGGGTTAAAACGCCCCTCGGCGGCTGATCACGGCAAAAATGGTTTTCCACAAAATGATCACGTCCAAAAGAATCGAATAATTTTGGATGTAATACAGATCATCCTCGGTGTGCTGGTGCATCGGGCGACTGGCACGCCCATTCACCTGCCACCAGCCGGTCATTCCCTGTGGTACGGCGAAGCGTTTTCGCTGCCAGGGTTCGTACTGTTCGACCAGCCAGGGCATCTCCGGGCGGGGACCAACAAGGCTCATCTCGCCGCGCAGGACGTTCATCATTTGTGGTAACTCATCAAGGCTTGTCCGTCGCAAAAACCGCCCGATGCGTGTGATGCGCGGATCGTCGGGTGTTTTCCCCACTATTTTTTGGCGATCTGCGCCGACGATCATCGTCCGAAATTTGATCATCTTGAACAAGCGCCCGTTTTCCCCTACCCGTTCCTGATGGTAAAAGGCTGCCCCGCGTGAGTCCAGCCGAATGAGGGCGGCAATGAACGCCATGATGGGGATAAGGATGGGCAGGAGAAGGAGGCACAGGGCGAGATCAAAGGCGCGTTTCGCCAGCCGCTGCGAGGGCGTCAGGGCAGGGTCGCGCAGGTTGACAAACGCCAACCCGCCAAATTCCTCCACACGGGCGCGGTGAAGGGCGAGATTGACATAATTCGGCGCAATGCGGATTTGGACGGACTGCGTCTGCAAGGCAGGGATGATCGTATGAAGGCGATCATAGGCGCTGTAAGGGAGAGTGACGATCACTTCGTCAATCCGTTCTGCCACGACAATCGCCGCCACCTGATCGATCCGCCCGATCACGGTCATCCCCTCCGCCATATCCTCGGCAGCGGGGGCATCATCCAAAAAGCCAACGATCAATGCCTGATCGTGGCTGAGTTCGGTGAGCATCTTGGCGATGTGCGCCCCAAAGGGATTTGCCCCAATGATGATCACGCGCTGGACGGGGTGCCTTTGAGCAAGGCGGCGCATGATCCGCCACACCACACGCCAGCCGATGAGCGCTGTCAGGTCGAGGACGAAAAAGTACCCCACAAGCAGCCGCGAGGTGAGCCGTTCGGAAAAATAGAGCGCCCCGGCAAGGACAAGCAGCGCGAACAGGCTTCCGGTGATCACCTGCTGAAGTTCATCGACAAAGCGGTAGGTGCGGCGCGGGTCATAGACAGCAAACAAGAGGAATGTCCCCACCCAAACGAGGCAAGCAATGAGCGTCACTGCCAAAGGGAGGTGGTAGGTGGGGGCAATGTATTCGCCAGCAGGCACGCTGAGGCGCAGTATTACCGCAAGGTGGAGCGCCCCTACGGTGAGCAGCGCATCGAGCGCCATTGCCCAAAGGGTATGGCTAAGCCGACGATGAGTGAACATATGAGAAGGATAGTGCAAAGGGATGAGGGGAGCAACTGGTAATTCGTGGTGCAGAAGTCGGCGCGGAGCTGAACGGCTTATCCGTAACTAGAAAAAGGAACATCTGCCAAGAAGGGGAACCCTCAAACGTGATCAACCAAGGCTGTGGTGAGGTTTTTAGGTCAGAACCCCTAACCCCCCCGCCCCCTTTCCCTGTCTACGGGGAAAGGGGGAGAGAGTCCCTGTCTCTGTTTACGAGGTGGGGGCAAGCCCCGAAGGGGTGTCTACTCCTAGCTTGCTGCTTTAGCGGCAGGCAATGCTTGGGTGGGCGCATAGGATGCGCCGCGACTAGACCCCCAACCGCGCCAACGCTAAGCCCACCGTGAGGGCGGTGGGCGCGGAGGGAAAGCCCCCGGCAAGCCACCGCTGGCGCACCTCCTCAAGGGTGAGCAGGTGGAGGGAAAGCTCCCCCAAATCGCCCGGATTAGGGGCGGTGATCAGCCGCGCCCCCCGCGCCGCGAAACAATGCGCTGTCCCGCAGTCTTTGGTGGAATCCATCATATACTGCCCCAGAGGAAACCATTCCGCCGCCTCAGCACCCGTCTCCTCCAAAAGTTCGCGTTGGGCGGTGTGAAGCGGGTCGGAGTTCTCTCCCGCGCCAAACTCGATGAAACCGGCGGGGAGTTCCAGAGGGAAATCGTTCAGGGCGCGACGATATTGGCGGACGAACGGCACGCGCCCATCCTCTAGCAAGGCAAAGGTGATCACAAAGGGGGTAATCACACAGCGAGCGAAACCCTCGATGACCGTCCCATCGGGGAGCGCCACATCCTCATCATAGAGACGGGCAAAGGGCGAGCGATCCAAGACAAGACGGCTGGCGACAGTTTCCCATCGCCCCGCCTGTGGTTGAAATTTGATAGGCATACAGGCTTACCCTCGCGGGCGACGGGTGGGAAAGCCGGGGGTCTGGCTGCCGCCGCGTCCGGTTGCCCCGCGCCGCGTTAGGTTTCCGTTGTTCAGTTCGCGCTTTGCCCGCTGCACATCGGACTCATGTTTGAGCAAGACGGTAAGTGTCGTCTCTAGGGTGCGTTCGTCAAGGTTATCGGCGTTGAGCATGACGAGCGCCTTCGCCCAATCCAGCGTCTCGGCAACACTGGGGTGCTTTTTCAAATCCATCGCCCGCAAGTTTTGGACGACATCGACTACTTGGGTGGCAATCCGTCCGTTCAGGTCGGGGATGCGCATCCGCACGATGTTCAGTTCTTCCTCGTGGGAAGGGTAGTTGATCGAAAGGTACAAACAACGCCGCTTAAGCGCTTCGGAGAGTTCGCGTGTGTTGTTGCTGGTGAGGATCACCATCGGCTGGTGTTTTGCCTTCAGCGTCCCTAGCTCTGGGACACTCACCTGAAAATCGCTGAGGACTTCCAACAGAAACGCCTCAAACTCGGTATCGGAGCGGTCTATTTCATCAATGAGCAAGAGCGCTGGCTCTGGCGAGATGATCGCCTGCAAGAGCGGACGTGCCAGCAAAAAACGCTCCGAGAAAAAGACATCTTCTTCCAGCGCCAAACGGTTCGCCGCCTCGCCTAAACTGCCGACATCCTTCAAAATATCTTGCAGCTTATCACGCAGAAGCTGTGTATAGAGCATCTGCTTGGCATATTCCCACTCGTAAAGCGCCTTGCTCTCGTCCAGACCTTCGTAACACTGAAGGCGGATCAACTGGCGTCCGGTGGCGCTTGCCCACACTTTGCCCAATTCGGTCTTGCCGACTCCGGCGGGTCCTTCGGAAAGGACGGGTTTTCCCAACTTTTCGGCAAGGAACAAGACGGTGGCGATCTCATCCGAGGCAATGTACTTTTGCTCGGCAAGAGCGCTGATCACAGATTTTGTATCGTTGAACATCACGACTCCTGATAGTGATTTCCTTGAGGTGGCGGTGGTGCGCAGTCTGAGGTGGGCGATCCGGCGGCGGGGAGATGGGCGCGGCGGATGGGGTGCGCGTGGGGGGTATTGTAGATTGTCGATCATTGTACACAGGAAAAAATTGTACACAAAAGGGGGGCATTCTGCCAATGGGGATGAGAGCAGCACAATGGGGTACAATCCCTCGGCATGTCCGCCCGACGCCTTGCCCTTGACGCCCGTCTGAATGCCTACCGTGAGGGGGGGATTGCCGAATATACCCGCCGTTTGGCGGAACATCTCCCCCCGCTCATGGGCGAGGATCGCCTGATGGTCATTGATCATCGCAAGGCACAAACACCCCTTGCGCCCGCAGGGATGCGGGCATTCACCCCACCGCACCATCGGCTGGAGCGGTGGGCGTTCGGGGCGGAGATCGCCCCCTTGCGGCTCGATCTTTTGCACAGCCCGGATTTTATTCCCCCGCGCTTTGGCGCACGGCGCTACGTGATCACCGTTCACGATCTGAATTTCCTCCATTACCCCCAATTCCAAACGGCAGACAGCCTTCGCTACTATGCGGGGAACATTGCCCACGCGGCGCGGCAGGCGGCGCACATCCTTGCCGATTCAGAGGCGACGAAGGGCGATTTGGTGAACATGATCGGGGTCCCGCCAGAAAAAATTACCGTCCACAAGCTTGGTGTTGATGAGTCCTACCGTCCACTACCCCCCGCTGAGGTGGACGCTGTTCGCCGCCGCTTGAACCTCCCCTCGGCGTACATCCTTTTTGTGGGGACGTTTGAGCCACGTAAAAACCTCGCTGGCTTGCTGAGCGCCTACAAGCACCTTCTGGACAGGCTGCCAGATGTCCCCCCGCTGGTCATTGCTGGACGGCGGGGCTGGCTTTACGAGACGATTTTTCAGCAGGCGGCGGCGCTTGGGGTGGGGGAATTGATCCTGTGGCGGGAGGATGTCCCCTTTGCCGCGATGCCCGCGCTCTACAATGGGGCGTCGGTGGTGGCGCTTGTCTCTCACTATGAAGGGTTTGGCTTCCCGATTTTGGAGGGGATGGCGTGTGGTGTGCCATTCGTTGCCTCGGATCGCGGATCGCTGCCAGAGGTGGCGGGAGAAGTTGGCTTGGCGGTGAACCCCGATGCTCCAGAGGAAATTGCGGCGGCGTTGGCGCGGGCACTGACTGATTCGGCATGGCGGGCGGCGGCGCGGGCGGCGGGACTGGCGCGGGCAAAGGAATTCACATGGGCGGAGACGGCGCGGGTAGTGCGGGCTGTATATCAACGAGTTCTCTCGCGGTAGGGGGGGAGTCGGGCGCATCGGATGCGCCCCTCCACAAGACGATGCGTCCCTCAATCGCCGGCAATCTGCAGCTGACCGGGCTGGCGTGCTTCGGCAACTTTCGCCGCCATTTCCCGTTCCGGTTGGGGGTACGCCGCAATGATCGTCCCGATCATGAGCAGAATCCCGCCCCACCAGACGAGGTTTACGAGCGGATTCAGGTAGACTTTGAAGGTCAGCCGATCCCCCGACCAATTCGCCAAAAGGACGTAGAAATCGCTCTCTAGCGTGGAATACTGTCCGGCGATGCTCATCGGGTTGCCGCGCTCCCCGAAGAAATCTTGACGAGGGCGAATATCCCCCACATAAGCGCCGTTGCGATAAACGGCAACATCGGCAACGACCATCTCGCGCCCATCGTCGGCACGGGCTTGGAAGGCGCTCTTGTAGATCATACTCATGTTCCCAATGGTGATCGCCTCACCCGGATTGATCGTCTCTTGCGTCTCTTGTTGGTAGACCGTGCTGCCAATGACGCCAATGCCAATGACGACCACGCCCAAGTGGACAAGATAGCCGCCATAACGACTCCGGCTGCGGGCAAAAAGGCGCGAAAGGGCGGTAAAAAACGGCTCACCCTTGCCCATCCGCGCCCGAACCCCGCGATAGAATTCCCACAACGTTGTGTATCCGGCAAAGACGATCAGACCGTAGCTGAACCACGCCCCAATCTCTGGCGGGTCGGCGGCAAAGAGGACGATCACCGTCAGGGCGGTGGCGGCAAGGGGGACGAACAGCGAACGCCCCAAGACCTTTGCCGATGCTCGTTTCCACGCCACCAGCGGGGCAACACCCATCAGGACATAGAGCGCCCCAAAAAGCGGGATCACAACGGCGCGGTAGTATTCCGCCCCTAAGGTGATCGCCTGCCCTCGGAATAATTCCGTAAAGACAGGCGCATATGTCCCCCACAAAACCATCACCGTGATCCCCACAAAGAGCCAATTATTGAGGATGAACATTGCCTCACGGCTGAGGATCGATTCCAAGCGGTGGTCACTCGCCAGTTCGCCACGCCGCCAGCGCCATAGCCAAAGCGCCACACAGCCAATGGTGATTAGCCCCAAAAAGAGCAGCATGGGGACGCCAATCGGGCTTTGGGCAAAACTGTGAACACTGGCGACGATCCCGCTGCGGGTGGCGAACGTTCCCAAGATGACGAGGGTAAAGCTGAGGATGATCAGGAACATGTTCCACGTTTTCAACATCCCCCGCCGCTGCTGGATCATGATGCTGTGGAGGAATGCCGTCGCCGTGAGCCAGGGCAGCAGCGCGGCATTTTCTACCGGGTCCCAACCCCAATAGCCGCCCCACCCTAGCACGTCATATGCCCACCGCCCGCCGAGGATCAAGCCCAAGCCGAGGAACAGCCACGCCACCAACGTCCAACGGCGCGTCGCCCGAATCCAATTTGTGTTCAACTGCCCAGAGGCAAGCGCCGCCATAGCGAATGCCCAGGGGATGGTTAGCCCCACATAGCCCGCGTAGAGCATCGGCGGGTGAATGACCATCCCCACATGGCGCAGCAGGGGGTTTAAGCCTTGCCCATCGCGGGGGAAAAAGACGGTGTGTCCGGCGGGTTGAAAAACCGCTGGCAAAATCGCGCCTGTCGCTGGATTTTCCCAGAAGCGCGTGAAGGGGTTTTCATAGAGGACGACGAGAATCATGAAAAAGGTCAGCGTCGCCATGGCAAAGACGATCATCCAGGGCATGAGCCGCCGTTCTGTGCGCCAGTTGAGCAGGATGGCTGCCCCGCTGAAGGCGCTCATCATCCACGCCCAAAACATGAGCGACCCAGGCTGCCCACCCCAGAGGGCGGTGATTTTGAAAAAGGTCGGCTCGTTCGTCTGCGTCACTGACCAAACGTATTGAATCTCGAAATGTCCTGTCAGTTGTGCGGCAATCAGCGCGAGGCACGCCGCCGTCAGCAGGGGGACGGTGAGCAAGGCGGCGTTGCGGGCGCTCAGAATCCACCGTTCGCGGTGGGTATATGCCCCGTAACAACCAACCAACATGGCGAAGATGGCGCACAAGAGCGCTAATCCCGTCGTGATGATCCCCAGTTCTGCCAACATTGCCCACCCCTAGCCTAAGCCTACTGTGTTCGCAATTTCACAAGGAATTCTACCATCGAACGCCCCGCCGAGGGAATTAGGCGGGGAAAAAGCTGAGTGTGTGGGGCTTTTTTTACTCAGGGGGTGTAAAATCGGACAGGATCACTAGCCGTTCGTCAAGAAAATTCCTAAAGAACCCCTATCCCCCCTGCCCCCTTTCCCTGTCTATGGGGAAAGGGGGAGAGATGCCCTCTCTTTGTTTACGGGGTGGGGATTAGGGTTTCCAAGCCCCGAAGGGGTGGCTGCTCCTAGCCCGCTGCTTTAGTGACAGGATCATGAGCCATCCCCCCTTTTCACTCTATTTGTACTTAGGCATATTCTTCTTCAGAGGCATCCTCAAACTCGCGCTCGCTCAGTTGGGCTTGGAGCGCTGCCTCCAAAAGGGTGATCTGATCCTCCGTGAGTTTTTCCGCTTGGTCACGCAGTTTGTCTTTTTGGTCGCCCTTCAAGGCATTTCGCAAAGATGGTTTTTTCTCTGGCGAGGCATAGACGACAGGAACAATCGGGTCTTCCAGTTCAAGAACCGCTTTAGGGCTAATGAAGACGATCAACGGTTGGACGGTGAGGTGCAAATCAGGCAGCGTCTCATCGACGATCACTTGGAGCGTGGCGGTATCGGTTTGTACTTCTTCGTAAGGATTCCCCATCCCTTCCTGGCGAAGAAAGAGGAAAACAGGGGCGAGGGGTCCTTTATTGCGGTAGTTATGAACCGTCTCCCCGCTAAATTTCACCTTTGTGATCTGAAAGCGCGTGACAATGGCGTAGACGCCATAGGGGGTGATCAACACATGGCGTGGTGTAAAGTAATTGTAGAGGACAGCATTCTTGATCCCCTCCAATCCCTCACGAATCGCTTCTTCTGGGCGAGGGGTGCGCAGGTATTCGTTGGTTAAACGTATGGAAAGTACGGTGAAAAGAATACCAAGCGGCATCACTGCACATGGTACAATGAGCAGGGCAACTGGACTGACCGGAATAAAATTCGTGATCAAGAGTCCACCCGTCAAGACAGCCAGACTGACAAAAAACATCACAGTTCCGCGTTGGCGTCCGCGCTTCACTTGACGTTCGTTGGTAACAACACGCATTGAAATGAGAATCCTCTGTTGGTGACGATTTGCTTTGTGATAGGGAACAGTCTGCGCGGATTGTACCCGATCCACGCGATTCAGCGATTGTTCGCTCTCATGGTTCTATGCGGGCTGTTTCTGAGCGGCTGTACGACGGGGTATCTCCCCAACCCAACCCCACCACCAGAGCAAACACGGCGCACGAGCGACGGGCTGAGCGCCCTCGATGCCACCCGCACCGCAGAAGCAACGCCGGGGATCATCTTTGGTCCGGTGACAAACCCGACACACCTCCCCGCTGGAACGCGGATTGCTCCCACCCCTACCCCCCGTTCTCTGACTGTAGCAGCAGGGGCAACGGCGACCTTTGGGGCAGCCTTTCAGGTGACAACCCCCGTCCCCCCTACGGCAACACCAACCGCCAGCCCCACCGAGACAACCACCCCACTGCCCACCATGCCCGCCCTTCCCACGCTGCAAGGGGGGACAACTGAGTTCGGTCCCATCGTTCCGCCCAATTACACGCCGCAGGCAAGCCCCACACCGAAAGTGACGGCAACCTTGGGGGCAGGGGCGCTGCCCCCTGTTGTAACACCGGGACCCTCCCCCACAGCGGGCGGATTCTTGCGCCGAAACCGGATGGGGATTCACCTTCACAACAACCTGACCGATGAACAGTTTGCCCGAATGCTGGATTTTGCCGAGGCATTGGGTGTGCGCTGGATCAAGGTGCAGATCAGTTGGAAACTCTACGAACCGGAGCGCGGTATTCTGACCGAGGCGTACCGAGGGCAGGTCTTGAACCTTCAACGGGCGAGTATCCGTGGGTTCAAGGTCATGCTGAGCATTGCCCAAGCGCCGGATTGGGCGCGTCCGGCGGCGGTGCGCGGCATAGAAGATGGTCCTCCCGACGATCCCGCCGAGTTCGCCGTTTTTGTGGGGCGTTTGGTGCGCGATGTCAAACCGGAGTTTATTGATGCCATTGAACTCTGGAACGAGCCAAACCTGAGCCGTGAATGGCGGGGAAAAGCGATCAGCGGCGGCATCTACATGACCTATTTTCGGGCTGGTTATGAGGCGATCCTCGCTGAACAAATCGCCGCCCCTTCAGCGACGAAACCGGATCATCGTATTATGGTCATCACCGCTGGACCCGCCCCGACGATCACTTTTACGGGGAGTACGGTGGGTGATCGGGAATTTATTGGGCAGCTTTACGATGCGGGCTTGGCAACCTTTGGTGAGGATGTGGCGCTAGGGGCGCACCCTTACGGATGGGGAAACCCCCCCGAGGGGCGCTGTTGCGATCCGGCACCGGGGGTCACCGGTTGGTATGAGCATCCTAGTTTTTATTTTCGGGAAACGCTCGATGCCTACCGTGATATTATGCGCACACATGGGCATACACGGGCAAAAGTGTGGGTGACGGAATTCGGCTGGGCTTCCTATGACGGCTTAGCCCGCAGCGATGGAAAACCTGCCCGTGCCGATCCGAATGTGGGCTGGCAAGCGCTCATCAACCAGACCCAGCAGGCAGATTACATCGTCCGCGCTTTCCGTTTGGCACAGCAGCCCCCCTACTACGATTACGTGGCGGGGATGATCCTGTGGAACTTGAATTACACGATGATCCCGGGTCTGGTTGATGCGGGTGGTGAACAAGCGGGATTCTCGCTGCTGGATGCGAATGGCAACCCACGTCCGGCGTTCACCGCCCTCAAAAACGAGGCGAAAGAGTAGCCTCGTTCCCCTGCAATCCCTACACATCCTGATAGGCACGCAGCGCCGCCGCAATCCGCCCTTCGGCGGGGTAGGCGGCGGGGGCGAATGGTTGTCCCGTTAGTTTCTCATACGCCCCGATGTAACGGGAGGCAACTTCGACAATCAGCGCTGGGGACATGGGCGGCGGTTCGCCTTCCCCTCGGTAGCCGTGCGCCACATACCATTTGCGCAGATATTCTTTGTCATAGTGTTCTGGGTCGCTTGCGCCGCCATAGGTGCTGGCGATCCAATAACGGCTGCTGTCTGGCGTGTGAACTTCATCGATCAGCGCTAACTGCCCATCGATTAGCCCGAACTCATACTTGGTATCGACCAGAATCAAGCCCGCCTCCGCTGCCACCGACTGCCCCCGCCGAAACAACCCTAAGGCTGCCGCTTCAACCTGCGCCCAAAGCGCGGGAGAAACAAGCCCGCGCTCCAAAATTGCCTTCGGCGTCAGCGGCTCGTCATGCGCCCCATGGGCGGCTTTCGTTGTGGGGGTGAGGATGGGGGTGGGCAGCGGATCGTTTTTCCGCAGCCCGTCTGGAAGCGCCACGCCATAGGGGTGGCGTTCCCCCGCGTTATAGAGCGTCCACAGGCTGGTGCTGGTGACGCCCGTAATGTAGCCGCGCACAATGACCTCTACCGGAAGCGGCTGCGCCTCGTGAACGATCATCACATTCGGATCGGGCGTGGCGATGTGGTGGTTGCCGACAATATCGCTTGTCTGGGCAAACCACCAGGCGCTCAGTTCGTTCAACACCTGCCCCTTGTACGGGATCAGCCCCAAAATATGATCAAAGGCTGAAATGCGATCCGTCGTGATCAGCACGCGCCGCCCCCCAGAGAGGCGGTACATGGCACGCACTTTTCCGCTTGTTTTCGCACCCAACCCCACTATATCTACCTCATCCAGCGCGTGCCGGATACCGTCCAAAAGATCATCACGGCTCAGGTTCATGCGAAATTCACCCCGTTCTGAAAGATCGTCAAGCCCAGACCAACCTGCCCTCTCTCCTCGCGCCGCCAATCGGGATGCTGCCAGGGGAAAATATGATTTTCCGGGTGGGGCATGAGTCCGAGGACATTCCCCGCCGGGTTCGTTAAGCCAGCAATTGCCCCCTGAGAGCCGTTGGGGTTATCCGGGTAGCCCTCGCCCGCATAGGTCAGGGCAATCACCCCCGCCTGCCAGAGGCGGTCTAGCGTTCTGCCCTTCACCGCCAGCAAGCGCCCTTCTCCATGCGCCACCGGACAGGCAATCCGTTCGGTGATTCCATCTGTAAATAGGCACGGGCTGAAGGGATTCGCTTGGAGTGTGACCCAACGACATTCAAACTGATGGGATTCATTGAAGGTGAGCGTCACCAGGCGTTCTCCTTTTTCCCCCTCAATGCCCGGCAGAATACCCGCCTTAACGAGCGTCTGAAAGCCATTGCAAATCCCCAATACGGGGCGTCCCTCAGCCACAAAGCGCCGCATGGCATCCCCGATCTGGTGTTCCAACGCCAGCGCCCAGAGTTTCCCCGCACCGAGATCATCCCCATGTGAGAATCCGCCCGGCACAATGAGCATGTGGTAACCCATCAGGCTGCGCTCACCCTTCAGCAGCGCGTTCATATGGACGATCTCCGGCTCACCGCCCGCATAGTGAACGGCAAGCGCCGCATCCCGATCTCGGTTTGAGCCGTTGGCGTGGAGGATGATCACCCTCTTTTTACCCTGTTGCACGGTGAGCGGCTGGCGCTCACGGCGGGTAATGGCGATGGGGGTTGGGGCGTTATCGCCATAGGCAGGGGGGCGCGATGGTGTGCCAAACGCCTTCTCTGCCTCGGCAATGCTCAGGGAAACTGTCTCTTTGCCGCGCTGGAGGATCAACCGTTCGTCTGCCGTCACCGTCCCGATCCGCGCATGAGGAATACCCGCCATAAGTGCCTCGAAGGGGGCAATCTGAGCGAAGGGAACTTCAACAATAAAGCGCGTTAGGGACTCGCTGAACAAGACCGATGCCAAGTTGGGCATTTCTGCCGCACCGGGGGCGACGGAGAGATCAATCACGGCGGCTAAGCCTGTATTCAGACACATTTCCGCCAGCGCCACGCCTATCCCACCTTCGGACGGGTCGTGACAAGCGGCAATATGTCCTGCCTTCACTGCCTTGTGGAGCGCCCGCAGAAGATCAAGCGCACCCGACACGGGTTGGGGAAGCACCTCACCAACGGCACCTGTCAGCCGTTCGTAATGACTTCCCGCCCGTTCGTCGCGGGTTGTCCCCACCAGATAAAGGGCATTGCCCGCCGCTTTGAGGTCGCTGGTGACCGTTTTTCGCGCATCCGGCACAAGCCCAACGGCGGAAATAAGCAGCGTGGCGGGAATGGCGTGGCGCGTCCCTGTCTCGTCGGCATATTCGTTGTTCAGGCTGTCTTTGCCGGAAATATAGGGTGCGTTGTAGGCAACTGCCGCATCATGGCAGCCCTGCGCACAGCGGACGAGAGACCCCAAGCGGTCTGGAAGGTTGGGATTTCCCCAACAGAAGTTATCCAAGAGGGCAACCTGATCGGGGTCTGCGCCAATGGCAACCAGATTGCGGAATGCCTCGTCCACTGCCGCAAATGCCATGATATAGGGATCGCGCTCCCCGATCAGGGGGGCGAGACCCGCGCTGAGGGCGACGCCGCGCAGCGCCTCCGCATCGGATGGCTGCTGACCTAACAAGGTATCTAAGGGGACAAGCACAGCGCCATCGTTCGGTTCGCCGCCCGCCCGGATTGGTTTTACCGCGCCGCCGCCCTGTACCTCATGATCATAGCGCTGGATTACGTCGGCGCGGCTGCGAATGTTCGGGTGTGCCAAAAGCGCCAACAGTGTGGGGAGGACGGGCGGTTCGTTCGTTACAACCGGCGCAGGGGGTGGGGTGGGACGCCACACGGCGGTTAGGCGGCGCTGCGGAATTCCCTCGTGGAGGAAGGTCATCGATATATCGCCAACCGTTTTCCCCTCGTAATCAAGGCGCAGCCGCCCTGTCGCCACCAAGTTGCCAATTGCCACCCCCTCCACATCGTGTTCGGCGCAAATTGCCTGAAACGCCGCCCAATGTTCGGGCGGAATCGCCAATACAATCCGCTCTTGCGCTTCGCTCAGCCAGATTTCCCAGGGACGCAAGCCCGGATACTTCAGAGGGACGCGCTCCAGAAAGACGTGCGCTCCAATGTCCTTCGCCATCTCACCCACCGCCGAGGATAAACCACCCGCCCCGCAATCGGTGATCGCATGGTAGAGCTTGGCATCACGGGCGCGAAGGACAACCTCTTGAACTTGTTTTTCGTGAATGGGGTGTCCAATCTGGACGGCGCTGCCAGCGATCTGTCCTGTGGTCTGATCCATCTCCATACTGGAAAAAGTCGCCCCGCGCAGACCATCGCGCCCCGTCCGCCCGCCAATAACAACGATCCAATCGCCCGCTTGTGGGGCAGTCACATGTGAGCCATGTGGCAAAATGCCTAAACATCCACAAAAGACAAGCGGGTTGCTGGTATAGCCCGGGTGGTAAAACATTGCCCCGTTGACCGTCGGAATCCCCATCTTGTTGCCGTAATCCTCGATCCCCCGCACAACACCCTCGCGGATGCGCTGCGGGTGAAGGACACCCTTCGGGAGTGTTTGAGTATCCAATTCGCCAAAACACAGGACATCCGTATTGGCAATGGGGCGGGCGCTAACACCCAAAATATCGCGGATCACGCCGCCGACTCCCGTGTTTGCCCCGCCGAACGGTTCGAGGGCGGAAGGGTGGTTGTGCGTCTCCACTTTGAAGGCGAGATCAAACCGCTCGTCAAAGGCAATGATTCCGGCGTTATCGACAAATGCCGAACGCACCCAGTCGCGGTTCACGGTTTCGGTGGCGGCGCGGATGTAGGTTTTCAGTAAGCCGTCAATGTGCTGCGGGGTGCTGCCTTCTGTCGCCGCTGGTAGAGGGGCGTCATAGTCAATCAAGGCGCGAAAGGTTTTGTGAACGCAGTGTTCGCTCCACGTTTGGGCGATCATCTCCAATTCAACATCCGTCGGATCGCGCCCCTCGCTCTGAAAATAGGTTCGGATTGCCGCCATCTCAGGGAGGTTCAGCGCCAGACGGCGCTCTGTGCTGATTACCGCCAGCGCCTCATCATCCGCGTCACGCAGGGCGACCACCTCTACCGTACCATCGGCTGCGTGGACGGCGAGGAAGGGGGGCGTAATCGGCGTGTTCAGGCTGTAGCGTTGGACAGTCCCATTGCTGAACCGCTCGGCAAGGGCGTGAAGGGCATCGGACGTTTGGAGTGTGCCGGCAATTCGGTAGCGGCGTCCGGTTGCCGCCTCGGAAAGGGTGTACCCAAGCCAGCCCGCCGCCCGCATCAGGTTTTCGGCGGCTGGGTCGGTGACACCGGGAAGGTAGGTTACATCAATAAATGCCCGCGTTGGCGCAGTATTTATGGTGAACGTCTCCGAGACAGGATCGCACAACAGCGTCCGCGCCACCTGATCGATATCCTGTGGGGTCAGCGCTCCACGTAGAAAATAAAGCGTACTTGGCGAATGATCGTCCAACGGGGCGCGGCGGGGCTGTACCTCCACCGTATAGGTTGTTATCGGCTCGCTCAATGGGAATCCTCAACGGTCTGGGCAGCTTGCGAATGGTGCGGATTGTACCACCCAAGTGGCGTAGGGAGGCTAGGTTCTGTTAACGTTGTAATTCTCGTAGGGGTGCAATGCATTGCGCCCATCGCCCTGTGTGAGCGCTCAACGTTTTCACCTCAGGCTATGCGTAGGCGTCATTTCAACATTTGGGTTTGTCGTTTGGCTCCCCTCACTCCCGACCCCTCAGCATAGACAGGGGAAGGGGGCGACAATAGCGTTTACCCTCACCCCCCTGCGACCCGCCTTCGGCGTATACCCGCTTCTTCCACACATGGGCAAAGGTGGGAGAATCGAGACATCTCACGGATAGACCGCTCCAATGCGCCGATCTGGGGCGCTCTCTATTGCATCCTCACAAGAATCCTATCAGAAATTTCCACCCCTCTGACTGAACGAACCTTCGTGCGTGGTACAATTTAGGCTATGCTCATGCTCAGCGATTTTCGCGTTCGCCAGCGCGATTACCTTTTGGAAATCACCCGCGCCATCACCGCCCAGCTTGATCTGGAAGAGGTGCTGCGGGTGATCTTAACTGCCTCGCTCGCCATGCTTGGCGGTGAGGTGGGGTTGATTGCCCTCCGTGAGCCAGATCGTCGCTTTCGCGCCCGCGCCAGCATCGGCATCCCTGCCGACCAACTGTCACTCTTTGATCCCCTTTTGGAAGATATTGACGATGCGACGGGGACGGGGCTGAACTACCCCGATCTGGAACTAAAAATGCGCCGCATCGCCCGCAAGCTGGATATTCGTCTGCGCCAAGTGGCGGCGCTGCCGCTGCTCATCCGCAACGAGATATTAGGGGTGATTTTTGTCTTTCGCACCTATGGCGGGCAGCCCAACCCCAACGATCTGATCGTCCTCCAAAGTTTTGCCGACCAAGCGGCAATCGCCGTCGTCAACGCCCGTCTCTACCAAACGGTGAATGAAGAACGGCGGCGTTTGGCGGCAATCTTGGATCACGGCGCGGATGGCGTGCTGATCCTCGCCCCTGATGAACGGATTGTCCGCTTCAACCGTGCGTTGGAACGGATCACCGGTTGGCAGATGGCGGATGCCTTAGGGCGCTTGCATGAGACGGTCATTGCCTGGGAGCGCATCGAACACGGGCTACCCCTCAGCGAGGCATTGCAGACAGGGTATTTCAAACACGGCGATGACACCCTCTATGTCGAGGGCGATATTCTCCGCCCAGACGGATCGCGGATCAGCCTCGGTGTCACCTATGCCGCCTTGTATGGCGAGGATGGCGGGCTGCTCAATCTGGTGGCAAACGTCCGTGATATTACCCATTGGCGGCGGGCGCAAGAGGCGAAAAATACCTTCATCTCGATCATCTCCCACGAATTGAAAACCCCCGTCGCCCTGATCAAAGGCTACGCCAACACGCTGCGCCGCGACGACGCTACATGGGACAAAGCGACCATCCGCGAGGGGTTGGCGGTCATCGAAGATGAGACAGATCGCCTGACCGAGTTAATTGAGAATCTGCTCACCGCGTCAAAGTTGCAGGCAGAGGGGATGCGCCTGACGCATATTGACAGCGTGAATCTCCCCGCAGTGGCGGCACGCAGCGTAGAACGCTTTCGCACCCAAACACATCACCACACCCTGATTTTGGACTTTCCCCCACACTACCCCTCTGTGCCGGGGGATGAAGGGCGCTTGCGGCAGGTCATTGATAACCTTGTTAGCAATGCGATCAAGTATTCCCCTAAGGGGGGTGAGATTCGCCTGACGGGGAAGGTTGAGGGAGATATGGTCACTCTCGCCATCAGCGATCAGGGTGTGGGCATCCCTGCCGATGAGCGAGACCATATTTTCGAGCCGTTTTATCGCGTAGACGATACCCTTACCCGCCAAACGCAAGGGACTGGCTTAGGGCTTTACCTTGCCCAAGCAGTGGTGAAGGCACACGGCGGCACAATCAGCGTCGAGAGCAAACCGGAGCGCGGGTCAACCTTCACCATCCGCCTCCCCCGCGAAGTTACCGAAAGCTAAGGAAAGAGATACACTCCCTATGAATCCTCGTGGCGTGCCGCAAGTACAAGTGAAATGCCCCAACTGTGGGCAGCCCTTCGCTACCTCCCTAGAGCAAGTGATTGATGGCGGGCGCGACCCCAACGGCAAGGCGCGGCTGCTTTCTGGGCGGGTGAATGTCGCCCAATGTCCGGCGTGCGGGGTTGATTTTCGCTTGTCAACGCCGCTGCTCTATCATGATGCCCGCAAGGAACTGCTGATCACCTACATCCCGATGGAATTGGGAATGCCCCGCGACGAGCAAGAACGGCTCATCGGGCAGATGCAGCAGGCGATCACGCAGAGCCTTCCCCAAGAGCAGCGCAAGGGCTATTTGCTCATGCCCAAAAATGCGCTCACCCTTCAGGGGATGCTTGATACCATCCTTGAAGCGGATGGAATCACGAAAGAAGTCCTTGAAGCGCGGCGGGCAAAGCTGGCGCTGGCAGAGCAGTTCCTCCAAGCACCGGAGGATAATTTTGATGCGCTTGTCCAAGAACACGACGATGCCCTTGATGAAGAATTCTTCATGATGCTCACCGCATCGGGCGAGGCGGCGTTGGCGGGCGGGCGGCAGGATGTAGCCGGACAAATTTTGGGGCTGCGCCAGAAACTTCTGGAACGGGCGACCATCGGGCAGACGCTGCTTGCCAATGCCAAACAGCAGGAGCAGGTAATTGCCGAAGTTGGGGCGATTCTAGATACCTTAGGGGGGACACCAACCCGTGACGACATTGTGAATGTCTTGATTCGGGTTGGGCAAGAGAAAGGCTTAGAGGCGCTCCCCATTGCTATCAGCATGATGCGCCCCGCCCTTGATTACAACGTGTTCATGCTCCTTGCGCGGCGGATTGAAGAAGCCCCCGACGCAGAGAAGGCAGCACTCACCGAAATACGCGATCTCGCTGTGCGCATCACCCAAGAGATTGACCAGCAGAGTCAGCAGGTGGCGGGGCAGGCGGTTCAGGTCTTGCAGGCAATTGTCGATAGCGACGATCTGGACGCGGCGTTGGAGCAGTATGCTGAAGTCATTGATGATACATTTCTCGCCGTCCTGACAGCAAACATGGATAACGCTGCCCAACGGGGTAACCAAGCAGCATTGGCAAAGCTGGAAGCGATCTATGGGCGGATCATGGACATGATGCAAGAAAACGCCCCACCCCCGCTGCGGTTGATCAACGAGGCGATGCGTGCGCCAGACCTCCCCACCGCCGAGGGAATTATTCGGGCGCGGGCGGCAGAATTCGGCACAGAACTGCCCGATCTCTTTGAGGTGCTGATCGCTGAACTGATGCCACAAGGGGAGACGCCCGTCTTGGAGCGTCTACGGGCGCTGAAGGCGGCGGCGGTGAGCGCCTTAAACGGCGGGACGGGCGGTGCGTCTGCGATGCCGCTTAGTGGGGATCAGGGTGAGGAAACCAGCAAGGGCGGCATCATCCTTCCCTTCACACGGAATCGCCCGAAAAAGTAAGGTGTGTAGGGGGTGAGGGGCGACATCCGCCCACCCTCTACCGCTTTTGCGGGGGGAGACGATAGAGAAACCAGAACGGCTCAGGGGGATATGCCCCCACAACCCGCTCATCCCAGATGAACCAATCAACCTGATCGGCAGCGCGGCGAATGCGGTTATCAACGTTCGCCAGCGTTCCGGTTAACTCCTCGTCCCATTTCCCAAGCCGCTCTAGGTCATCCTTTAGCCATTCAATCATGACCCGCTTTTCCATTGCCGAAGGGTAATTTTCGCGGGCAAGGCGAGGGTTTTCCTCTGCCTCGGCAAGGAACTGCCCCAATGCCGTTAGGCGAGATTTCACCTCGTGCAGCAGTTTTCCCTCGTAATGAAATGCCCATTCCTTGCGTTGCCCTTCAAAGACCTGCACTGCTTTCTCTAAAGCAAGGGCTTGGGCGGGCGCAAGGCGCTCCCGAAGGGCGTTCAGCCGGTGCAGCCGCATGAGCAGACTGCCCATCGTCAGTTTGGGCATTGTGTTGTTGCCCAATTCCCCGTAGAGTTCCGTCCCGTAGAGGTAATGTTTAAGCGTCTCAGGCTCGGTCATTGCCTCCACCGCTCGTAAATCACGGGTGAGATCGACATCAAATAGGGGCTTGGCGGGTGCGCCCATAAGTATACCTCTGGCTAGTTCTCTCGCCGTTTATCGCGCTTTGTAGCGTTTGACATTGGTGAAAGTGGGGTTGCCTTTGATCGCCTCGTAGCGCTTTTCGCCCTCTTCGCGCCACCATTCCACTACATAGACGCCTTCGGTGTTCGTGTAGCCAAAGGTGGGCAAAAATTGGAGCATTTGGGCAAAACCGGCAATCAGGGTTTGGTTTTCCTTATCGGCGGAAACCTTCAGCCACACATTTGGCTGCCATTCAAGCCCAATCGTCATGCCGTTCCATACCCCTTCCATAAGGAAGGGCGGTTCAGCGCGGACGCAATCAAGGTAGATCGACCCAAAGCGCATTGCCCAAAGGTTTTGGTTCACCCGCTCCTCAATGTAATAGGGGCGGTGTTCTGGCTCGTTGTAAAACCATGTGCGGGAATTCGTCGTCATGCCCTTGTCTCCGGGATGTGTTCTCAGAAATTCGTTCAGGTGTGGGGAAAGTGTATCGCTTTCCCCGCGTTTATGCCATGTTCTGCCATGTGTTTGTTGTTGCCGTTAGGCGTTAGGGTCTCGTCCTCGTCATAATTTATAGGGCGAACCCTCACCCCGTAGCCCTCTCAGCCCACTCGTGGGAGAGGGGGATCGTTCTTTGAGGGGGAAGGTCTCTCAGACTGCCCCTTTTGATAGATTTGATACATGCTGGGCTGACAGCTTCAACAGCGTAAGCATTAATTCTCTCTATTGTTTTGCGCTCACCCGCATGGCAAAACGATCCCCGGGATTCGGGGCGGGGGTGGACACAATCTGCGCGGTGTGGTTCGGTGGGTCGATGCTCAGATCAGCGCGGGTGACGATTACCGCCGCCGAGAGCATCAGCAAGGATTCCGCCATCCCCGCGCCGAGGCAGGTATGCGCTCCCAAACTGAAGGGCGTGTAGACATTTGCCGGCAGCCCGCTAAACGTCCGCTCATGGCGAAATTCATTGGGGGCATAGAAATACTCTGGCAAAAAGTGGGTAACACCGTTCGCCACCATGACATCCGTCCCAATAGGAATATCGTAACCACCAAACTGAAAAGCCTGCCGTGCGGTGCGCATGGTGATCGGGGCGATCATATACATGCGGAGCGTTTCCAATGCTGCGCCGTGCAGCGCCTTCAGCGAGCGTAAATCGCCCAGTGTTGGCGTCCCTTGTTGCAGCAGCGCCTCTGCCTCAGAGCGCACGGCGGCAAGGGCGGCGGGGTGCTTCAGCAAGGCATAGAGCATAAAACTGAGTGTGTTCGCCAGCGTATCCATGCCCGCCACATACGCGCCAATGCCGATCAAGATCAGGTCGTCATTTGTGTAAGGGTTGCCCTCCCGATCACGGGCATCCAGCGAGAGGTCAACGAGATCGCCGCCCTGTGGGGTTATTCGATGATCATCGATCAGGTGTTGGAGGAATTCCCGCGTTTTTGCCCGTGCCGTCAGATAGCGCTTGGAGCGAAGCGTCCAACGGGGCGATGTGCCAAGCATTGTCACGTTGACGATGATCCGTAGAAAATCACGGACATAAGGGAAATACGCGCCCAACGCCCGCCCGCCGAGGACGATCCCCAACTGATCGGTGATCAGGTGTTGGATTGCCGCCACAACCGGCACGCGCCCTCGCGTTGTCCAGCCCTCAACATGCTCACGGGCGATGCTGATCAAGCGTTCAATATGGGGGGTAATTGCCTCTTTTGCATAGCCCGGACGCAAGACTTTCCGTAAGTGGCGGTGCGGATCATCTTCCATTGCTGGCAAGAATGCGCCATTGCCCATCTCGCGGGCAAAACCGCCGAAAAAGCGCTCCCCTGTAAAGAGATCATTGCCCTGTTTTGCTAAGAGACGGTTTGCCTCAATGCCCGCAAGGATGGTGTAATCGCGGCTGAGAATGCGTATCCGGTAGATTGCCCCGAAGCGGTGGTAGTTTTCCACCAAAAAGCGCGTCATATCTCCACGCAGTTTGAGGGCGTTGCCCAGAAGGGGCAGCCCCGGCACAAGGGGGGGACGTTCGGCGGTGGTTGTGGTGAGCAGGGTATCGGTCATGGGTAAAGCCTCGTCCTCGGCGCACGAAACAGGATAGTTTGCGGTAGAGATAGGGTGTATGCACCTATCTCTACCGATTATAGATCATCACAGCAAGGGTGAGGCACGATGAACCGCAGCAGTTACTCGCTCACCTTACGGAGTTGGGTTTATTCACCCCGTATTCATGGAAAGGGACAGATTGAGGGGACTGGGGGGTGAGGGTCTGTGCATAAGGTGAGTTACTCGTTATGCCGCAGTCGCACGACGCGCACATGAAATTTCTGACCCGGATTGGGGACGGGAACGCCGATCACTTTCATCTGGAAATCAGCCGGTTCAAGGGCGAGTTCCACCGTGTGGAAAATCGTCGCCAGCGAGAGGGTGATCAAGACATCTGCCAAGCCAGCACCCATGCAAGTGTGCGCTCCCAACCCAAAGGGGGCATAGGTGTATGGTGCGGGAAGGGGACGATCCAGTTTGAAGGTGAATGGATCGGGGAAATGCTCTGGGAGGTAGTGCGTCAGCGCAGTGACCATCATGACGCTTGCCCCTTCGGGGATAGATCGCCCGCCAAATTCAAAGGTCTTTATCGCATGGCGAGGCATGATCGGGGCGACGGGGTAGAGGCGCATCGTTTCCACCACCGCGCCATGCAATGCTTTGAGCGCTCGCAGATCGTGCAGGGTGAACGATGCCCGCCCGAACAGATCGTCTACCTCGGCAACAACCTGTTGCAGCACTTCAGGATGTTTTAGAAGGGTGTAGAGCGTGAAACTCGTCGTATGGGCAGCGGTATCCATTCCGGCGAAGAACGCCCCAAAACCAATCGCGTTCAGATCGCCATCCGAAAGGGGCTTGCCGTCATGCCCAACGGCGTTCAATGCCGTATCGATCAGATCGTTTGTTTCGGCGTCATCGCTGCGGTGGCGCTCAAGAAGTTCGCGCATAAACGCCGCAGCGCGTGCTTTTTGCCGTGTGTACATGGGCAGTTTTAAGATGAACTCCGGCGCACTGCGCATGATTTTGACCATAATCATGTAGCGCAGGGTATCGCGCAGCGCCTCGAAATAGTCGCCAGAAGCTGCTCCCACCAGTGCCGTCCCCAGTTGGTCGGTGATCACTTTCTGCATGGTGGGGACAACACGGATCACCTCATCGCCTTGCCACGCCCGAATCCGTTGGCGGGTAAGGGCGGTGAGCGCCTCAAAGCGTGGGGCGATCATCTCCCGTGAATAGGCGGGGCGGAACAGCCTTCGATAGTGGTTATGAACAGCCCCATCCAGGGCTGGAAAGACCAGCGAACTGCCCATTTCTTTGTTCAACCCACCAAAGAATTCCCGTCCAGAGAGGACATTATCGCCCTCTTTCGCCATAAACTCGTTGGCGGCAAGCCCACCGAGGATGGTCAATTCGCGGGTGAGGGCGCGAACGCGGAAGATAGCCCCAAGTTTGTGATAGAGTTGGGTGAGAAAAGCGACGGTATCGCCGCCCATTTGAATGGCATTGCCGAGGATGGGCATCCCCGGCGCAAGCGTGGGCAGCGGCGCGGCGGTTTCGCCAATGCGCCATCCGGTAAAGACTGTTTCCATAAAACACCTTCTTATGAGTGCTGCTGAGGTGCAGTGGGGAATTGTAACAGATGGTCGCCGCCACCCCATTCGGCTATTGGCATGAACCCTTGCTTGCCAACCACGCCCAATACGCTACAATGGCACACTCGTAAAACGAAGGCTGAACACATAGACCTATGGCGGCAAAACGCAGCGACGAACGCACGCTTCAACGCGCCCAACAGCGTGCCGAATTCGCATTCTCCGATTCCCCCAACCCCGCGAACAACCGCCCCCGAAGGCACTTCACCCCTTTGGGAAAATTGACCGCCGCTGCTGCCGTTCTGATTGCCCTTGTGTTGGTCGGAATCGCCCTGCTTTTGCCGCCTTTTTCAATCTTGAATCGGATTATCCCAAACATTCCCATTCCCGATGGTATCGCCGCCCTTGATGGGCTACGGATCGAAGGTGGCGGGACGTTTGACGCCCGTCTATTGGCATTGACACGGGCAGAGTTCCTCGGTGAGCCGCTTCCGGCGGATACCCTTCTGCGGCAGGCGCGAACAGCATTCCCCCCTACCTTTACACTGCTCAGCAGCGTTTACCGGATAGCTTTTACCGAATTTAGCTCAGATACCCTGACGATCACGCTCGCCGTGCCGCCTGATGCTGGCGACTCCGCCACCCGCGATCTGTATGGGTATGACGCGGCGGCAAAGGCTTGGCGCTTCATTCCCGCGCAGCAGCATGATGGGGTTGTTGTCGCCACCCGCCCTTCAGCCGAGATGCCCGCCGCCCTCGCCCTTGTTCGTTTGCCGCCGCCGATTCCCACTGTGGCGGTGATGATTGAACCCGGTCAGTCGCTTACCCCACAGATTGCCGCTGCTGCAACGGTGATCTACCCTGCTGGTTTAACGCCTATCAGTTCAGGTGGCTTAGGCGGGGCGCTTCCCGCTGGCGTGGCGGTTGGGGCGGGCTATGCCGTCGCGCCGGTCCTGCGCAATTACGATGCGACGGGAAAGATTGACCCGCTTATAGCAGACCGCCTGACGAATCCGGCGTTTGTTCTTGAACACACACGGCGCATTGTCGAACTTGTCCAGACGAATGGCTTCACCGGTGTTGTTTTGGACTATCGGGGGCTAATTCAGGATCGCCGCGATAAGTTTACCGCCTTTGTGAAGGGACTCAGCCGTGAACTGCACGCCATTGGAGCAACGCTCACCATCGTCATTGCCCCGCCAACGGTTGATCCCTCTGGACAGAGCGATGCCTATGATTGGGCGGCGCTTGGTGCGGCGGCGGATGGTGTGGGGTGGGTGCTGCCCCTCACACCCTCTCTGTGGGGGCAAAGGAATACCGTTGACGCCGCCTTTCGGTGGGTGTTAGAGGCGGTAGATAGACGTAAACTTAGCATCGTCCTCAGCGCCCAAACGGTGGAGACAAGCGGCTCTGTTCGTACCATACCCTACCGCCAAAGCAGTGACCTTTTGGGGAAAATCAGTATCTCGCCCGGGACAGTCGTCAACCCAGGCAGCACGATCACCGTTGGTTTAACAGGAGGAACACCTGAATTCGGGGTGGATGCCAGCGCCGGCGCCCCATACCTACGGCTGACCACCGCCGAAGGGGTTATCACCCGTTGGATCACCACCGATGCCGCCTTCCGCACACGAATCGCCCGTCTTTTCCCGTATACTTTGGGGGGAGTTTTGATTTCTGATGTGGGGTTGGGCGGAACACCGACATGGATCATCGCCGCCCTAAACGATTATCGCTGGAGTGCGGCGGGGGCAAAATTCCTTGTCCCTGTGCCGGAGTCGCCACGCTTACTCTGGACAGTTCGGGATGGGACAGGTAAAGTGGTAGCAATGCAAGAAAGCGTCCCCAGTTTTAGCATGACCGTCATGGGGGCGCCGGGAACGCTGACCATTAGCGCGGAATTCGTGGGCTTAGGCTTGGGCTTAGAAGCGGTGACGGTGAACGTTGTGTTGCCCGCGCCGCCCCCACCCACCGCTACCCCACCGCCTTCCCCCACTCCAGACAGCACACCGCTGCCGCCGGGGGGATAGAAGGTTGGTTTCGCGCCAAAAACAGCGCTTCATCTGAGCTATGCTATGTAGGAAGAAAGAGACAACATGACCGCACGCAACACCATGACCTTTACGGCAGTACAGCCCGCCGATACTGCAAAACGTCGCCGCCAAATGACGACCTTTGCCCTCGTTTGGATGGGGATCACCTTGATCATTGGGGCGATCACCTTTGCCGCCCTTTTTGCCGCGACAGGGCTTGCCGCTCGCAACAACATTGGGGCAAACACAAACCGCGTTCAGCCTCCCCCGCCGCAAAACAACACAAATCTGGCGGCGGTCATTCAAATTACGGCAACGCCCCCCCCAGTGGTCGAGATACAGCCCACCACTGAATCTGTCGCCCCTGTCCAAGCTGCGCCTAGCGAAACACCGAACCTTCCCCTTCAGCCTACAAATGCCCCACCCACGCCAACCATCCAGCCCATTTTAGATACCGCCTTTGATTTAGGCATCGCCATCCAAAAGAACCCCGATCCGGCGGTTTATGCGCTTTGGGTACAAATGGCGGGCGACCAACTAAAACTGAATTGGGTGAAATCACAGGTCGTCTGGCGCGATACGGAATTGGCAAAAGGGCAGTACGAGTGGGGAGAACTGGATACAGCGATCAACCTTCTCTCGGCGGCAAACGTGAAAGTCCTTCTGAGCATCACGAAAGCGCCGGATTGGGCGCGTGATCCGGGGGCGAAACTTCAGCCGGGCGTCTTTGACGGTCCCCCCGCCAACCCGCAGGATTTTGCTGATTTCCTGACAGCGCTGCTCAACCGCTACAAGGGCAAGGTGCATGGCATTGAAGTGTGGAACGAGATCAACATTGATCGGGAATGGTCTACAAACCCCCCTGCCATTGATGCTCGTCGCTATGTGACGCTGCTCCAAAGCGCTTACCAAACAATCAAAAGCATTGATCCCTCGATTGTCGTGCTGAGCAGCGGGCTTGCCCCTACCGGAGCGAACATTCCGGGCGCGGTGACAGACGATTTCGTTTACATGGATCAATTGATCGCCGCCGGAATGCTCCAATTTGCCGATTGTGTCGGGGCGCATCACAACGGGCTGAACGTTCCGCCCACCGCCGATTACAACAACATTCCAGAGCGCGTCCCGCCCGCCTCTTACCGTGGACCATGGCAAAACCCACACCATAGTTGGTCATTTAAAAGCACCCTTGAAGGCTATGGACAGCGGATTGTGAACGCTGGCAGTTCCCTAAAATTGTGCGTGACGGAATTTGGCTGGCCCACCATGGAAGACCTAAAGGGACGTGGAAATCCCCGCGATGGGTTCGGCTTTGCCTTTGATAACACCCTTGCCGACCAAGCCGATTTCACCCGCCAAGCGATTGATATGATGGAGGCATCGGGCATTGTTCGCCTCGCCTTCCTGTGGAATCTGAACTATGGCGCACAAGCCGGCTGGCAGCTGGGCGATGCGACAGGCGACAATGTTTTGTGGTCGATCTTGGGTCCAGATTATCAGGCACGTCCGGTCTGGAACGTGATTGTTGAGAAGAACTTCCGAGGTCGGGCGCGGTTGGGGCAGTAATCCCACACGCCTGCGCCTCTTTGGGGGGACGTTACCGAAAGGGCGTTCCCCCGAATAAGGCGGTGATCGCCCGATAGAGACTTCAACGAGTCAACAAGATAGAACACGTTTCCCCTTACCCCTTCGAGATTTTTTATGCTGAATATTTCCGGTCATCCGCTAATCCAACACAAACTGACCATCCTACGCGATGTTCAGACAGACACAGTGAAATTCCGTCAACTGGTCAAAGAGCTAGGGACACTGCTCTGTTACGAGGCAACCCGCGATCTGATCATTGCGCCAACACCCATCCAAACGCCCATGGGGGCGACACAAGGGGCGACCTTGGCACAGGCAGTGGGGCTTGTCCCCATCCTCCGTGCTGGCTTGGGAATGGTGGAGGGTGTGTGGGAACTGATCCCGAATGCGCAGGTCTGGCATATTGGCATTTACCGTGACGAGAAGACACTCCGTCCAGTGGAATACTACAACAAACTTCCCGTTGAACCGGCGGTCAGCCTGTGCCTCATCCTCGATCCGATGCTGGCAACGGGCGGCTCGGCGGTGGCGACGGCGAATGTCTTGAAACGGTGGGGCGTCAAACGGATCAAATTTGTTGGCTTGATCGGCGCACCGGAAGGAATCAAGGCGCTCAGCGAGGCACACCCCGATGTAGACATATACCTTGCCGCCCAAGATGAGCGGCTGAATGACATTGGCTATATCGTCCCCGGTCTAGGCGATGCCGGAGACCGTCAATTTGGGACGAGTTAACGGGCGGCGTATCCCGCGCCCCAATAGCCTTTCCATGCCCGCTCTTTCGCCCGCCCGCCGTTGGCTCGCCGTCATAGTCATTTCGGCTGTGGCGGTACGTCTCGGTTACATTCTCGCTTTCGGGGGAACGCTCAACCTCCAGACGAGCGGCTATGACATTTACGCTGTGAATCTTATGGCGGGAAATGGTTATACACGCTTTCCCGATTTTCGCCCTGATAGTGATCTCCCGCCGCTTTACCCCGCCTTCCTCGTCGGTGTATATACCGTTTTAGGGCGCAGTGCGGCGAGTGTTGCCCTTGCCCAGATCGCCCTTGAAGTGGTCACGATCACCACAATATACGCCATTGGGCGGCGTGTTGGCGGGGCATGGACGGGGATCGTTGCCGCTGCCTTCACCGCCTTTTATCCCTACCTGTTATTTCAAAACCTCACCCTCAACGACACGGCAATTTTCCTCACCCTCCTTGCGTTGGCGGTTTTGGCGCTTTACCGCACCACCGAACGCCCGACCCTTGCCCGCGCTGCACTGGTGGGTGTGGTATTAGGGGGGGCGGCGCTGACGAAAACGCTTTGTTTGGCGCTGTTGCCCTTTGCCGCTGTGTGGTGGTGGCGCGTGCTTGGATGGCGGCAGGCGCTGCGTCTTTCGCTGGTGGTGGGCGGGGTGACGCTTGCCGTCCTTACCCCCTGGGTTGCCCGCAACATCGCCGTACAGGGCGGGTTTACCCTGATTAGCACAAACGATGGGAGCAATCTCCATCAGGGGAATAATCCGTGCGTTGCCGATTACCTTCTCAACGGGTGGGACGCCCAATGGGTGAACTGCCTCCCCTCCCCCCCGGAGGGCTTGAACGAGCTTGCCCTTTCGGCGTGGCATCGGGATCAGGCGCTTCGCTATATACAGGAACATCTAGGGGCAATGCCGCGCCTGTTCGCAGTGAAATTGTGGACATTGTGGAGTCCAGAAATTCTCCCTCGCGCCGTGCCGCCCGATGCGCGGCTAGGGGATACAGCCGCATTGCAATACGAGCAGCCCCTCTTTCGGGCGGCACGGATTGTCCATCTGCTCTATTTCACGCCGCTGCTGCTCTTGGGTGGGATCGGTTGGTGGCAGGCGGCACGGCGAGCGGCGCGAATAGCCCCGATCCTGATGGTCATTGCGGCGATCACCCTCGCCTATTTGGTGTTTCACCCCTCCACGCGCTACCGCGCTCCGGCTGATCCGTTTGTCTTTATCCTCGCTGCCTATGTGCTGACGGATCACCGTCAGCCCTACACTATAGTTCAAGGCGGTTGACCCCCTATTGGTTAACAGCCTTACTCATCACAATAGACTTACCGATGGGTTATGCTGCGGTGATCAAGGGGTAAACGAACTACGCTCGTCCTTCTTGTAAGAAAGTTGGTTGCAGTCCAACCGGCAAGGGTACGGCAATAGACAATTTCCTAACTTGACCTTGATCATTGCCCTGTGTTATCCTGAGACGACAATCACATAGACCAATGGCTGTGATGGAAACCAGTAGGTGGTGTGCAGCGATCAGCGAATCCGGGAATGGTGAGAGCCGGATCGGAAGCGCCGCCGAATATCCTTCCTGAGCCGCGATCTGAACAACGAGAGAATCCTTGTGGTCTCTTTTTAAGTAAGATAGTGCCGGGGTTATGCCGTCCGTTATACGGCGCGAGTGCCTGTCTTGGCGCATGATTGCTCATGCCTGATCAGGAATTAGGGTGGCACCACGGGAGTTGATACGGATGCTCTCGTCCCTTTTGGGACGGGGGCATTTTTTTTGAGGAGGCGTACTGTGCCTATTCACGAGGGTCAAAGCGCTCAAGGAATTCAATTGGAATCGGTGATCACCTGTCCGGCATGTGGGTTTTCCAAAACAGAAACGATGCCCACTGATGTTTGCCAGTTTTTCTATGTGTGCAGCGCTTGCGGGACACGCTTGCGCCCCAAAGAGGGGGATTGTTGTGTGTTTTGTTCGTATGGCAGTGTCCCTTGCCCACCGAAACAAGACCAGACATGTTCGACCTGCTCCTAGTGAAGGAAAAGGATTAAAGACTCCGCTTATGCCAGAAATCATCGTTCGCCGTGCCTCAGAGGGCGATCTGGAACGGATGCGTGCCATATGGCGTGAGGCAGCCGATCAGTATGCCACCCTTGACCCGCGTTACAAAGTCGCCCCCGATGGCGAGGCGCAGTGGGAAACCGCCCTCCGCAGTTGGCTTGTGCGGGCGGATACAGCGGTCTTGGTCGGTGTTATCGAGGGAAAACCCCTCGGCTATTTGGTGGGGATGGTAGAACATGGACGTCCGGGCTTTTTACCAGAGCGGTACGGCTATGTCAGTGAGCTTGCCGTTGATTTTCACACGAAACAGGGCGGCATGGGGCGAGCGCTTTTGAAGGCGTTCAAGGGGTGGCTGGCGGAACAAGGAATCGCCCATTTAGAGGCGCGTGTCCCGCTGGCTCAGCCCATTGCCCAAGCCTTTTGGCGAGCGCTTGGGGCGGGTAAGGTGTACGATCAAATGTGGCTGCCTGTGGGATCATCGGTAGGGGAGTGAGGAAAACCAGTGGTTCATCGAATCTCAGTCAGCCTGACCCGCTTTGCCGCATGGTTAGGAGTAGGGCGAGCGCAGTTTCTTTTTGCCTTATTCGGCGGAACAGGGCTTGCCAGTCTGATTCTGAACGCCGTCCGCCCCGCTCCGGCGTGGGTTGCCCCCCTCCAATCGCTACTGGCAGCCGGAGCGCTGGTTGGGGCAGCGCTGATTATCGTGACGAATTACCCAAGCGCCGAGCGGCGACAGGCGCTTTATGTGATCGTTCCAGCAGTGGGAGCGCTGGTCGTCGCGCTGCTCATCCCTTCTTTGTCCGTCGTCATGGTGGTGCTGGCGGTGGGCTGGTTGGTGATTGCCGCAGTGACGCTCCGTTCTCAAGTCCGCCAAGAGTATCAAGCAGCGATCAAGCTGCTCCGCAAAGGGGAGTACGAGGAAGCGATCAAGGTGATGACGGGGTTGATCAAGGCGGAAGGAGCGGCTGCCGATCACTACCGTTTTCGGGCAGAACTGTATCGCTTGACGGGAAAGGTGAAAAAGGCACGGACAGATTATGAACGGGTGATTGCTCTGACGCCTGATTCTGGGGTAGGCTACAACGGCGTTGCCGAATTACTGCTGCAAGTAGGCAATTATTCCGAAGCGCTCACCTTTGCTCACGAGGCGCTCTCGCGTGAGCCAAACCAATGGGTGGCAGCCTACAACACAGGGATGATCGAAGATCGCTTGGGGATGTGGCGTGAGGCGGAACATCACCTTCAACAAGCGTTAGACGCCGTGATCCCCGACAGCCGTCACCGCTTGTTGGCGCATTTTTGGATGCTCCGCGCACGCTTACAACAGGATGACAGAGAGGGTGTAGAAAAGGCGCTGCTCAAGCTGAAGGCAGAACGTGCGGGGCTGCGTGAATGGCAAACAATCTTCGAGAGCGCCGATGCCGCCATTCTGCGAGACGTTTTAGCAGTGGACGTTGAATTAGCCGGAGGGCTGGCAGAGGGTAAACTCTCGCCAGATGCCCTTAAGGAAACCGAGGGCAGCACAGGAGGAAACTAATCATGACGGAAGCCGTTGGAAATTCACCAGAAGCAGCCGCACCAAGTGCGGTACGCCCGAATCGCTTTTTACGGACATTGCTCATCCTGCTGGCAGCGGGAGTGGTTGTTGCTATCCTCGCCAATTTGATTCTGAATGGGCAGCGAGGCGCTCGGAATTCACCTCTTTCTTATGAGGAATTCCCCGGCGCAGTCAAGTTGGAAGAATTCAAGGCGCAAGGCGAAGACCGCACCATCTACGAGACAAAGGCAACGGTCAATCAAGTCTTTGAATTCTATGGGACGCGGCTAGGGAAAGAGCAGACCAGCGGATGTAAGAAGATTTACACCACCGACCCGCCCGATGCCGAGACGCCCGGAAAATCCTTTGCCCGCTGTGTGATCGATAATTCGCAGGATGAGATCGCCCAGACGCTCATGATCAGCATTACATACGACCTTACCAATGAGCGCACCTTGATTGAAGTGGTGCGCGAATGGGGCAGCCGTGGGAGCTGAACTACCTTCTTCTCCACTTGGGGTAGGGACAGGCAAGGGAGGGAGGGGGCTTCCGGCATGGCTGCCCCTTCTGGTAATGCTTGCCGCCTTTGCCCTCGCAGTGATCGTCGGGGTGCGGGTCTGTCCTGTCCTGAGCATCCTGCTTTTTCCGCCCGCACCGCCGCTGCCGCCGGGGGATGTTAAGCTGATCACAGAGTTCCCATCGGGCGGCATCGATTACGGCGAATGGCTCTACGGGACAGACATCAAGCCCTGTGAGGTCGTCGCGTACTATCAAGATCGGGTGGGCGACTGCGGCTTCGATATTGACTCGGGGTGTGGACGCAGCCCCGATTGGGGGCTGCTCCCCCGCGATGGACAGGCATTTCCGGTGGCAGCCTGTCAGGGCGTGCAGCGTTACGGTCCCTTTTACAGTGTCCGCTGGACGGTTCGTATTGCCGCTGGCTATACCGAAGATGGGAATACCCATATCCGCATCACCCGCGATGTCGGTGATTAAGCATTGGCAGCGATGAGGTCACAGATTGAATCACCCACCTTACGCAATTGGGTTTGTTCACCCCGTATTCATCCAAAGGGGCAGATTGAGGGAGAAGCCCCCTCAAAAAATGCATTCCCCCTCTCCCGCGGGAGAGGGGGCTAGGGGGTGAGGGTCTGTGTGTAAGGTGGTTGAATCAGATCGGCAGCGCCCTCTATGTACCGCCACAAACGTTCTTTGGGGTGAAGAGGGTGAAGAGGGTAGAACAACCAGTGCGAGGATGCCTTTCAAGCCCCGAAGGGGTGGCTGCTTTCAGCCCGCTGCTTTAGCGGCGGGATCATGCGCCATGCCGCTTGGTTCATTGTGGTTGTACTCAGTCTGCTTTGGGTGAGTGTCAAAACGCTATTCGAGTAGGAACAACAGCAAGGGTTTTTCAGCAATGAAGTTCAAACCGGTCTCGTCCCGTGTGGACATCCAAGCCCTAGAGGGTGAACAACTCGCCTTCTGGCGCGAGAAGAAAGTCTTTGAGCGCACCCGTACCGAGCGCGAAAGCGGCAAACGCTATGTCTTTTATGAAGGACCGCCAACGGCGAACGGACGCCCGGGCATCCATCACGTTATGGCGCGGTCTTTCAAAGATTTATTCCCTCGCTACCACATCATGAAGGGCGAATACGTTCTGCGCAAGGGTGGTTGGGATACGCACGGGCTGCCCGTTGAGATCGAGGTAGAGAAAGAACTCGGCATCAACCACAAGCGCGAGATCGAGGCGTATGGCATTGCCGAATTCAACAAAAAGTGCCGCGAAAGCGTTCTGCGCTACCTTGAGGATTGGGAACGCCTGACGGAACGGATGGGATTCTGGGTCTCTTTGGAGGATGCTTACGTCACCTTCAAGAACGAGTACATCGAATCCGTGTGGTGGATTCTGAAGCAGTTCTTTGATAAGGACTTGCTCTTTCAGGATTACAAAACCGTCCCCTACTGCGCCCGCTGCGGGACTCCGCTGAGCAGCCACGAAATCTCGGACGCCTATGAAGATGTAGACGATCCCTCGGTGTTCGTCCGCTTTCGGCTGAAAGATGAGCCGAACACTGCCTTCCTTGTCTGGACGACGACCCCCTGGACGCTCCCCGGCAATGTCGCCCTTGCCGTCGGGCGGGAGGTTGATTATGTCCTTGTTGAGGGACCGGCGCAGTATGGCGCAGAAGGCGAGACAGAACGCCTGATCTTGGCAAAGGCGCTCATGGGGAAGGCGCTCAAAAAGCCAGAGTTGTACACGGTTGTTCGGGAAATGAAGGGTGCAGACCTTCTAGGCAAGCACTACGAGCCGCTGTATACCTTCCTCCCCGTCACGGCGGATTACGCCTATGTGGTGGATGGATCGCACTTCGTCAGCACCGAGGATGGGTCGGGCATTGTCCATATTGCCCCCGCTTTTGGTCAGGACGATATGGAAATGGGCAAGGCAAACCGGCTGCCGACGCTGCTCACGGTGAAAGCGGATGGGGCGTTTGTGGATGCGGTAACGCCCTGGGCGGGCGTCTGGGTGAAGGATGCCGATCCACAGATCATCAAAGAACTGCGCGGGCGAAAACTGTTGTTTCGGGCAGAGACGTACCGCCACCCCTACCCGTTCTGTTGGCGGTGCAAATCGCCCCTACTCTACTATGCCCGTGAGACGTGGTATATTCGCACGACCCAGTTCCGCGATGAACTGGTCGGCTTGAACGATACAATCCACTGGACGCCTGACCACATCCGCGATGGGCGTTTTGGGATGTGGCTGGCAAACAACCGCGATTGGGCATTGGGGCGCGAACGCTATTGGGGGACGCCGCTTCCCGTCTGGGTGTGTGATAACCCTGAGTGCAAGCACAAGGAATGTGTTGGCGGGGCAAAGGAACTCAGCGCGAAGGTTGGGCGCGACCTGAGCGATCTTGACCTTCACCGCCCCTATGTTGATGAGGTGACATGGACATGTGCGGCGTGCAGTACGGGGACGATGCGCCGCGTCCCAGAACTGATCGATGTCTGGTTCGATTCAGGGGCGATGCCCTTTGCCCAGTGGGGCTACCCACACGGCGGCGAGGCGGCGAACAAACTCTTTGAAGAACAGTTCCCGGCAGATTACATCTGCGAGGCAATCGATCAGACACGCGGCTGGTTCTACAGTCTGCACGCCATCTCAACACTGCTGATGGGCAGTGTCGCTTACAAAAATGTGATCTGTTTGGGGCATCTTTTGGACGAACACGGGAAGAAAATGTCCAAGAGCAAGGGCAACGTGGTTGATCCTTGGTCGATCCTCAATAAGCAGGGGGCGGACACCGCCCGCTGGTATATGTACACAAGCGCCCCGCCGGGGGATAGCCGCCGCTTTTCGGGGAAACTTGTCGATGAGGTGATCAGCGGCTTTTACCTGACGCTGTGGAACACCTATAGTTTCTTCGTCACCTATGCCAACCTTGATTTCGCCGATGTGCGCGATATGCTGCGGGAAACTGTCCCCCTCCGCGCCCGTGATGAACTGGATCGTTGGATTTTAGGGGAGTTGAACACGCTCATCAGAACCGTCACACAGGCGTATGAGACCTACGATGTGACGGGCTGCACGCGCCCCATCGAAACATTCGTGGATGACCTCTCGAATTGGTGGCTGCGCCGTTCCCGCCGCCGTTTCTGGCAAGATTCCAGCGACGCGCAACATACGGCGAAACGTGCCGCCTATCAGACGCTCTATGAATGCCTGGTGGGAGTGGCGCGGCTGCTTGCTCCGGCAATGCCTTTCCTTGCCGAGGCGCTCTATCGCGGCTTGGTCACCGATCTGGATCCAACGGCGGCGGACAGCGTTCATCTGACGGCATGGCTGACGCCCAACGAATCGGTGATCGATCAGACGCTGCTGGACGAGATGCGGCTGATCAAACGTCTTGTCAGCCTCGGACACGCAGCCCGAAACAGCGTCAATCTGAAGGTGCGCCAACCGCTTGCCGAAGCCTCGTTTGGCGTGCGCACGGCGGCAGAAGCAGCCGCGCTGCGTCGCATGGCGCACACAGTGGGCGAAGAACTGAACGTGAAAGCAGTCCATGTCTTGGACGACTCTGCTACGGGAATGATGGTCAGCTATGTCCTGAACCCGCTCCCAGTGAAACTAGGGAAACGGTTGGGCAAGCACTTTCCGGCGGTGCAAAAGACACTCCGCGAGGGGGACGCTGCCAGCGTCACAGCATGGGCAACCGCGCTGCTTAAGGGGCAAAATGTCACCCTCGCCGTGAATGGCGCCTCGGTGGAGGTGACCCCCGATGAAGTGGAAGTGCTGCGGCGGGCGGCAGAGGGCTTTACCGTTGCTGAGGAAAACGGCTATGTGGCGGCACTTCAAACGGCGCTCACCGAGGCATTGATCCTCGAAGGGTTGGCGCGGGAGGTTGTGCGGCGGGTGAATACGATGCGCCGTGATGCCGACTATGGCTTGAGCGATACAATCACCGTCAGCTACACGGCAAGCGCGAAGGTGCGCCAAGCCTTAGCCCAGTTTGGGACGTATATTTCCGACGAAGTGCAGGCGACAGCCCTGACAGAAAGCACTGCCCCCAGTGGAGATCGCGTTGAGACCTTTGACTTTGACGGCGAAAGCGTGACACTGGCAGTCAAACGTGCCGGATAGTCATCCACTGTAGGCTGTCTCTATCGAGTTGTGGGGTTTGTTGCAACACTGACTCCGGCACTTAAAGCGCCGGAGTTACCATGCCAACAGAATCTGCGTTTGTATGCACCCATCAGGAGAGAAGGGTACACTCTTATGCCAAAAGTTATTTTTGTCGATTTACCCGAAGCCGCTGATTATAACGTGTACATTGTTGAACTTCCCTCCCAAGCGGATGAGAAAATCTATGTAGTTGATTTTCCCGCACAAGCACAGAAAAAGGTCTATGAGGTGGACGAACCGCGCAAGGCGGATAAAAAAGTCTACATTGTGAAATTTCCATCAGAGGCAACCTGACCTCTCGCGCCGACCATACCTTAGCAAGGGGGAGCTATGAGCTATGAGTGATTTGCATTACCGCACACCAGAGCGTTTTTTGGGTGTGGATGATGAAGCAGCGGATCGAGACCGCAGCGCTGTATGGGTCTTGCCCATCCCATTGGATATGACCACCTCCTACCTCGGCGGAACGCGGCACGGCGCGGCGGCGATCATTGACGCCAGCAACCAAGTCGAACTCTATGATCCGGTGCTAGGCAGCGAGGCGGCGCTGAGTTATGGCGTCCATACCTTGCCCCATTTTCACCCACCACTCGCCTCGGCAGAAGGGGCCGTGGCAGCGATCACGGCAGCGGTGTCCGATCTCCATCTTTATGATCGCCTGTTGGTGACGCTTGGCGGGGAACACAGCCTGACCCCCGGTGTTATTCGCGCTCTTGCCCCGCGTTTTCCGGGTCTGGTCATGGTGCAACTTGACGCCCATTGCGATCTGCGCGAATCCTTTGATGGGACGCCCTACAGCCATGCCAGCGCCACTCGCCGCTCATTAGGCTATGTCGAGCGCGTCTACCAGTTTGGGATTCGCTCCATATGCCAAGAGGAAGTTGATTTCCTTGCCGAAACAAGCCGTGTCCATGTGTGGTATGCCGACGCCATGCACGCGGATCGGGAACGGCTCTATCTGAAGGACATTCGCGCTGCCCTCAGCGGGCGTCCGATTTACCTAAGTATCGATTTAGACGGCTTCGATCCGTCGGTTTTTCCCGCCGTAGGGACGCCTGAGCCGGGGGGAATCAGTTGGTACGATGGCTTGGCGTTGATTCAGGCGGTGGTGGAGGCGGGAGATGTGGTCGCCTTTGATTGTGTGGAGTTGTGTCCTATGCCCGGGGCGCATGGGTCAGCGTTTGCGGCGGCGAAGTTGGTTTACAAAACGATGTCGATGATCATGCATAAACGCGGGCGCGTCTCAAAAGTATCCCCACTACAAGGGTAAGTTATGTCCCTGATTCAACGCCCCTGGGTAGAACCATCCCCCGTCACACCAAGCGAGGTTGTCCTCGCCGCCTGCGGAGGCGATGCGCTCATTGCGACGATCCTCACTCAGCGCGGATTCACCGATCCCGAACACATTCGGGCGTTCCTTGATCCAGATTCTTACGAGCCAACACCACCCGAAACACTTCCCGATCTAGTCAGTGCCTCGACACTGCTGGCAGAAGCGCTCCGCGCTGAGAAGAAAATCCTGATCTGGGGCGATTTTGACGCCGACGGACAAACGGCAACGGCGCTGCTCTATGAAGGGCTGACGCGCCTCGGCGGGGAGGCTGCCTATTACGTCCCCAATCGTCAAAGTGAGTCGCACGGGATTGGGATCGAACGGCTGCGCGAGCAAATCGCCCGCCACGCGCCCGCCGTGCTGATCACCTGCGACACAGGAATCACTGAATATGAGTCTATCCAAGAGGCAAAGCGGCTAGGACTTACGGTGATCATCACTGATCACCATAACTTAGGTGATCACCTCCCACCCGCTGACGCCGTGATCAACCCGAAGCGGCTTGCCGAAACAACCCCCCATCACCCGCTGATCACGCTCCCCGGTGTGGGTGTTGCCTATAAACTGATGCAGCACCTCTACATCACCCTAGATCGGGCGCGGGAGGTGGGGCGCTTGCTCGATCTCGTGGCGTTGGGGATTGTCTCGGATGTTGCTGAACAGGTGAACGATACCCGCTTTCTGTTGCAGATTGGTCTAAGCCAACTGCGGCGGGCGGAACGGGTTGGCTTAGCCGCACTCATGGCGGTGGCAAAGATTCAGCCAGAGGCGCTCACTGCCGAAGACCTCGGCTTCCAACTTGGACCGCGCTTGAACGCTGTGGGACGGTTGGGGGATGCAGCCCTTGCTGTGGAACTGCTGGTGACTCGTGACGCGCACCGTGCTGCCACCCTTGCCCAGACCCTCGAAGGGCTGAACAATGAGCGAAAATTGCTCTCCCGACAGGTGGAAGAATCTGCCGAGGCAATGCTCGAACGGGATCGGACACTCCTTGACCATGCTGCCCTTGTCATGTACAACCCAGAGTGGCAGGCGGGCATTTTGGGTATTGCCGCCAACACCTTAGCCGGGCGGTATGGTCGCCCTGTTGTGCTGCTCACCGGAGACGGTGATAGCCTCAGTGGGTCAGCACGCACGGCGGGCGGCTACGATATTGGCGGGGCAATTGCTCAGCACGGCGAGATGTTAGAACGCTATGGCGGTCATTTCGGCGCAGCGGGGTTAAGCCTCCAGCGCGAACGGTTGGATCAATTCCGGCGGCGTTTGTCGCGCACCCTTGTGGCGATGGGCGGCAAGCAGGAAATCCCCCCCCTCCAGATTGACTGCCTATTGCCCCTTTCAGAGATCACCGATGGGCTTGCCTACCGCCTTGAAAAACTCTCGCCCTTTGGGGAAGGAAATCCCCCCGTCGTGGCTGCCACGAAGGGTGTTCATCTCAGCCACGCGGCAATTTTGGGACGGGATGAGCGCCATCTGAAATTGACCATTGAAGATGATTCGGGGGCATCCCTGCCCGTTTTGTGGTGGGGCGGGGCAGAACGACGGATTCCCGAAGGCGTTTTTGACATTGCCTTTCTCCCGAAGATGCGGCGCGGCGAGTTGCAATTGGAATTCGTGGATTACCGCGAGACGGGTGAGGTATGGCTAGAGGATGTGGACACCTCCGCCATTACCATCCTTGATTGGCGGCGCGACCCCGCCCCTGCCCACCGTCTCGCCATACTGCTTGAGGATGGAACAGAGGCACAGGTTTGGGCAGAGGGCTTCTCGCGCCAAACGTACCCTCACTTCAAACGTCGTGCCGACCTCTCCGAAGGCGAGACACTGATTATTTACAGCGCCCCGCCCGACCCCAAAACATTGGCGGCGGTGATTGCCCGCGTCCAGCCCCAAACGATTCACTTGTTTGGCATTGACCCACCCATTGCCGACCTTCCGGCGTTCTTGCGTCTGCTTCAGACTGCTACCCGCAACGTGATTGCCCACTTCGGCGGGCGTACCACACTGGACATCCTCAGCGGGGCGATAGCGGGATCGCGGGCGGCGCTCCGCGCTGGTTTGGACTTTCTCGCCCTTGATGGGCAGATCACTCTCTCGTGGGTGGATGAAAACACGCTGACAATCGGTGAAGGGGACGGCACATCCGCCGGACGGGAGGTGCTGAAGCGTCCCTATGAGCGGCTTGTTATGGCGTTCGAGGAGATGAACGCCTACCGCCGCTACTTCCGCGTCTTGCCAACAAAGCAGATTGTGCGTGAAGCATGATTTATGCCATGATCAGTGGATGAGTCATCGCAGCAAACAAGGCGGGACGCATTCTAGCAAACGTTATGGGGAATGACGTATGTTTCATGGCGGCGGTTGGTTTTCTTTTCTAACGGCGGACTCCACAAAGCGTCCGAAGATTGATATTGCGCTGGTACGGCGCGTCTTTGCTTATGCCCGTCCCTATCGGGGGCGGATTATCCTCGTCTTACTGTCGATCACCCTAACAACCTTTTTGGGGCTGCTTTCGCCAGCGCTCTTTCGCCAGTTGATCGACGTTGCCCTGCCGAACGGCAACACGGCAATGCTGAATCTCTTGGCGGTGGGCATTGTGGCGATTCCCATCTTCAGCGGGGTGATCGCCATCCTCCAGCGCCGCCTAACTGCCGGCATTGGTGAGGGCGTGATCTACGAACTGCGGGTGGCGCTCTATACCCATCTGCAAAAGATGTCGCTGCGCTTTTTTACGCACGCCAAACCGGGCGAACTCATCAGCCGCCTAAACAACGATGTGGTTGGGGCGCAAAGCGCGATCAATAACACGATCATCAGCACGATCACGAATCTGCTTGCCGTTGTGGGGACGTTGGCGGCGATGCTCTCGTTGGAATGGCGGCTGACGATCTTAGGCTTGATTGTCGTCCCCTTATTCATCCTTCCGGCGTGGCGGGTGGGGCAAAAACTGCGCACCCTCATGCGGACGCAGAGCGAACTAAACGCCCAAATGAACGCCATGATCAATGAGACGCTCAACATCAGCGGGGCGCTGTTGGTGAAATTGTTTGGGCGTCTGCCAGAGGAAGTGGATCGCTTTGGCTCACGGGCGGCGGGCGTCCGCGATATTGGCGTTCAGCGGGCGGTGACGGGCAGCCTGATGTTCGTGAGTTTGGGGCTGATCAGCACGGTGGGGGTGGGCATCACCTATTGGGTGGGGGGGCATCTCGTCGTAGAGGGCGTTTTCACCGTCGGCTTGATTGTCGCCTTCGTGTTGTACCTCACTCAGGTTTACGGTCCCCTGCAAGCGCTGGCAAATGCGCCGGTGGAGTTTGCCACCTCGATGGTCAGCTTTGAGCGCGTGTTTGAGATCATCGATCTCCCCATCGAAATTGCCGAGAAGCCAGACGCGCTCACGCTGAGCGAGGTGCGCGGGGAGATCACTTTTGATCAGGTGACGTTCAAATACTTAGACGAAGAAGGGGGAACGCTCAGTGAGGTACGGCGTGGGGCGGAAGTGCGCGGTGTCTTTTCGCTTGGCGAGCGCCCCACCAACGGCACAGAGTCCGATTCCTCACTGCCACATACCCAAGCACGTACCGTCGCCCTAGAGAATGTATCTTTCACTGCCAAAGCTGGACAATTGATCGCGCTGGTTGGTCCCAGTGGGGCGGGCAAGACGACCATCACCTACCTTTTGCCGCGCCTTTACGATCCTACCTCTGGGCGCGTCCTTTTGGATGGGCATGATCTGCGTGATTTGAAACTCAGCACAATCACCGATTCCATTGGAATGGTTACACAGGAAAACTACCTGTTCCATGACACCATCCGCACAAACTTGCTCTATGCCCGTCCGGGGGCGACCGATCACGATCTTCATGAGGCGTGCCGAGCGGCGAACATCCATGATTTCATCATGGGCTTGCCCAATGGCTATGATACGATGGTCGGAGAGCGCGGTTATCGCCTGAGTGGTGGGGAGAAACAGCGCATCGCCATTGCCCGTGTGATCCTGAAAAACCCACGCATCCTCGTTTTGGACGAGGCAACCTCCCACCTTGATTCGCAGTCAGAGGCGTTGATCCAAACGGCATTAGAGCGCGTTATGACGGGGCGGACGAGTTTGGTGATTGCCCATCGCCTTAGCACGATCCTTGCCGCTGATCATATTTTGGTGCTGGATCGTGGGCAGATTGTTGAACAGGGTTCACATGGGGAACTTGTGGCGCAAGGCGGCTTATACGCCACCTTGTACGAAACCCAGTTTCGGGGCGATCAAACCCCCGCCTAACGGTCAACTATAATGAAAAGGCGGGATCAGGATCGATCCCGCCGAAAACAGGGGACAAAAGCAGCCACCCTTTCGGGGATTGAATTAGGATGGCTGCCTAGGAAGGGCTGCGTTCTTCATCCCAAAGGCGTTTAGAGGATGTACTTAGAGCAGTTTAACGATCCCATCGTCCAGATCATAACGCGCTGCCACAATCATGATGTGCTGTTCGTGCAGTGCCTCGGAAATAATCGGTTCGCTCTCCCCCAGTGATTCTGCGACCATGACTGCGTTGGCGGTCACTGTCGCTTCGATCAAATCGCCTCCCTTGTCATGAACACTCTCAACTGCGGGCTTGATTGCCTCTGCCAAGCTGCTGATCTTGCCGGGGAAGGTGGCATTTTTCGTCACCATGTCTACGGCAGCCGAAACCGCCCCGCAGCGTTCATGTCCTAGTACCATAATCAGCGGCGCACCGAGATATTCTACCGCGTATTCGATGCTCCCAATGACGACATCGGCAAGCACGTTGCCAGCGGTGCGCAGCACAAACAAATCTCCCAACCCCTGATCAAAGAGAATCTCCGGCGCAATACGGGAATCGGAACATGTCAGGATTATTGCGAAGGGCGATTGCCCTTTGGCGACTTCGATCCGCCGTTCTTCCGTCTGATCGGGGTGTTCCAGTTTCGATGCCACATAGCGTGCGTTGCCTTCCATCAATTTGATCAAGGCTTCTTCAGGCGTAAGGGCAGAATCTTTACCAGGAATCAATCCTTGATAGGGCAAAGGTCTATCAGAGGCTCGAAGAATACTGGGGGGTACCCGAAAGCATCGCAGCGGCGGTGCTTGCCGTCAGCAGGCTTAGAAAATGGCGAGGCGATAGAGAGGAACTATCATCCCTAGTATTAGACATAGGACGCCCCCAAAAAGAAATAAGAATCGAATTAATAGTACCACAGAAATAATTTATCTCCAAATGCTCTTGAGCATCAGTTGTTGTGAATGTTGCCATATCGTGAGGCACGCCCAGGGACGTTGAGTACAAACGTCCGAATCATTGACCGCTGAAGGCGCTGGCACGTGCCTCTTGATTGTCCTTGTGTTGCCTTCCACCTCAGACAAACGAGGTTGACTGTAGAGCGAACTGCACTACAGCCCACGTCGAAACAAGCGGCGGCGTACTACACGGCGCACCACCCCCCGACGAATTGCCCGACGGCGTAAGCGGCGAAAGAAAAATCCCATGATCGCGCCTCTCTTTCCCTTCTATCCTCAATCTCAGATTCACCTATACGCTAAGGTAAGGCAAATTCATGTCTTGTTTGTTCCCTAGATGTAAACTAAGTGTAATATACACAGAGTGACTGGTCCGAGAGGTCTTAGGGAGGTATTTGATGAACATCCCAAAATATTGGGCAAAGAGCGTCCAATCAGCCCAAACGATACAAGGGAAAACCGTCCAGTTCACGGCGTGGCAGTGGTCAGACACCAGCCCTGAGGACGCCCGCTACAAGGCAGAAAGCCGCGCCCGACAGCTTGCTCAAAAGCTGCTCAGCGGGCAAGCCCTGAATCGTTACTTTTATGGCGAACGCCCGCCGCGTGAAGAAATTCTGGATCGGATCGTCAATGGCGCTGGCAAAGAGATCGCCCTAATTACTCGCAATGCCTACGGCGCACAAGTCTTGAATGCAGCGAATGCGATGTTCATTGATATTGATTTTCCCGACAGCGCGAATACCACGCCGCGTCGAGGGTTGTTCCGTAAGCCCTCGCCCGTCGTAAGTCATGAAGAAGCAGCAGTGCAAAAGGTGAGATTATGGGCGGCGGGGCGACCCGATCTGGGGATTCGCGTTTACCGCACCTTCGGCGGGCTGCGCTGTTTGGTCACGTCCCACCTCTTTCATCCGGCAGATCGGGACGCATTGGCTATTTTGCAGGCGTTGGAGAGCGACCCACTCTACATTCGCTTATGTCAGGCACAGGCGTGTTTCCGCGCCCGTCTGACGGCAAAACCCTGGCGGATGGGCATTAAGCCACCGCCTTTTGGCTGCGTCTACCCCTGGGAAACGCCGAGTGCCGAAACGACCTTTCGCGGGTGGGAAAAAACCTATCAGCAAAGCAGCCAACAATATGCCGCTTGTCACTACCTTGTCCACCTCGGTCCGGGCAGTGTCCATCCAGAGATCGAACCCATTCTGAAATGGCACGACAACACAGCCTGTTCGCGGCAAAACCTCCCCCTAGCTTAACCGATAGAAACCATGCTGGCGGGGTGAGGTAAAATAGTCCCCAAATCTAGCCCATCTCGTTGAGTTGATGTAGAGGTGTCATGCGTACTCGCCCCCTGCTCATTATCAGCCTGTCCCTGTGTCTGATTGCCCTCAGCACGCTTGCCTTGGGTATCACACCGCCCATGCGCACCCATGCCGCAACCACTTTCACCCCCCCACCGCCGTTTCCCCTTCCCGAACCGGAAGAAGGGACGTTCGATGAGACAGCGGTTAAAGCCATCGACCTGCGCAGTTTGCCGATCCTTCCTAATTTTTTGGATTACAAACAGTGGCTCTCAATCATCGCTAGAAAAGGCGTTGAAAACGGACTGAACGCCAACGCCTTCACAAAATTGGGCGATTGCATGACCGCTTCAGAATCCTTCCTGCGCCCGATTGCCTCTGGGACATACGATCTTGCCACGTATACTTCGTTGGAGTCGGTGATCGCCTATTACAAAGGCGTTCCCATCCGCGAGGGCAATCCTCTCGACTCCTTTGCCAATCCTAGTTTTGGCGCAGAGAGCGGCTTTAACGCCGCATCCGTCTTGGATTCGACATGGAGTGACCCAACAGCCTGCGGCGCAGAGGAATCACCGCTTGCCTGTGAACTGCGCCAAACGAAACCCGCCATTGCCGTGATCCTCTTTGGCACAAACGACCTAAAATCGCTCACGCCGGCGCAGTTCGATTACTATTTCCGGCGTGTTGTGGTGGAGACGGTGAACAGCGGCGTTGTGCCGATCCTCAGCACCTTTCCCAACCAGCCCGGACTCCTTGAGCAGTCGGAATTTTTCAATCAGATTGTGGCGAAGGTGGCAGCCGAATACCAACTCCCTCTGATTAACTTGTGGTTGGCGTTTGACACGCTCCCCAATCAAGGCATTGATCCGGCAAACCCCACCCACATGACTGCCCCGGAAAGCGGCAAGGTCATGTCCTTTGCCGAAGCCGACCTAAACGCCGGACATAATGTTCACAACCTGCTCACCCTGCAAGCGTTGGAGGGTGTCTTGACGACCTTAGACCTTCTTCCGGTGAAACAATGACCATCCGCCGCGTCCCTGACCCCAACAATCTTGATGACTGGTTTCCCTCTGAGGAGGATAAGCCCGCCCCACGCGCTGAGGCAAAAAAGGGCAAGGCAGGGGCACGCTCCGCCCCTAAAGATGAACCCGCCCTCCCCCCTTCCCCAGCACGACGCCTGGGGGTTGTGGTCGGCGGCTCGCTCAGCAAGGGCTTGGATGTCAAGCTAGACCGCGAGACGGAAATTGAAGATTTGGCAGTGGGGCGCTATGTGGTGGTGCGGGGAAAACAGAAGCGTTTTTTCTGCATGATCACCGATGTGCTGCTCGACACGACGAATTCTGCTATACGTGCCGATCCCCCCGACCTCAGCGATCCTTTCCTCCGTGAAATTTACGTGGGGACGGCAGCTTTCGGGACGATTCACGTCGCCCCGATGCTCTCCATTGATGCCGAGGTGGGTGAGCCAAAACCGGTCAAGACGATTCCCGGTCACTTTACACCCGTTGAGATTGCCGAAGCGACAGATGTAAACGATGTCTTTGGGCAGGAAGATGCGACCCACTTCAATATCGGGACGCCGCTGGAATTGGATAACACCCAAGTCAACCTCGACCTGCGCCGCCTTGTCGAGCGCTCCAGTGGGGTTTTTGGCAAAAGCGGGACGGGAAAATCCTTCCTAACGCGGATCATCCTCTCCGGTATTTTGCAGCGCGATGTTGCCGTAAACCTGATCTTTGACATGCACAATGATTACGGGTGGGAGGTTGCCGACGAACGCGGACCGAAAGCGAAGGGGCTTCGCCAGCTCTTTCCTAGCAAGGTGAGCATCTTCACGCTGGATGAAGAATCAAGCCGCCGCCGGAACGCCCGCTACGATTACGTTGTGACGCTTGGCTATGACGAAATCGAGCCGGAAGACCTCGCCATGCTCAAAGTGACGATGAACCTTTCCGATGGGATGATCGACGCCGCCTATACGCTCCGCAAAAAATGGGGGAAGGAATGGATCAGCAAGCTGCTGGATGCCACCGCCGATCAGATAGATCAGGTTGTGGAAAACTCCAACATCAGCAGCGCCTCGCTTACGGCATTGGCGCGGCGCTTGGAACGCTTTGAGCGCTTTGAGTTCCTCCGTAAAGAGGGGGCAATCTCCGACAGCGTGAAAACGATTCTCAGCTACATCACCGAACAGCAGCGGAGCGTTGTCTTGGAATTCGGGCGCTACGGCTCAGCGTTGGAGGCGTACATCCTTGTCGCCAATTACCTCACGCGCCGGATTCACGAGGAATATGTCAAGCGCGTTGAGCAATCCCTCGGTGATAAACACCTTGAACCGCCGCAGCTTTTGATCACGATTGAGGAAGCCCATAAGTTCCTTGATCCGTTGATCGCCCGCCAGACGATCTTTGGCACGATTGCCCGCGAACTGCGCAAGTACAACGTCACTCTGCTGATCGTTGACCAGCGTCCTAGCGGAATCGATGAAGAAGTGATGAGCCAGATCGGGACACGCATCACCGCGCTGCTAGACAACGAGCGGGACATCACCGCCGTTCTCACGGGGATCAGCGGCGCGGGGGGGCTGCGGGAAGTTCTCGCCCGCTTGGATACAAAACAGCAAGCAATCGTGATGGGTCATGCCGTCCCCATGCCTGTTGTCGTCAAGTCCCGCGCCTACGATGCCGAGTTCTACAAATCGCTCAATGGCGATGAGCATGGTGAGGAGGCGAAACCCCGCTTAAACGCCGGAGGCGGCGGAAAGAAGCGCTTGGGAGAGTGATCTAGCAGGGGGAGTGCAGTGGGCGCTCCCACCAAAGGGGTACGTTGGGGGGGAATCCCCCTCAACGTGCGGGAGAACAAGAATAAAGGTAAAAATCCGGTGTGATCTTTTAGTCCGTTTCAATGGCTTGTTAGCTTATACATCCTGATGTGTAAAGTCCACCTTAGTGCCTATCTCTAAATTGGGCTGTGACGTGTGAGCGTACCCTCTTGGCAAAAGGCAAGTCGCCTTCTCAAAAGATGTTTTCCTCACTGTCTTCTACTGAAGGGGCTAGGGGGTGAGGGGCTGCACCTACCCTTCACATATTTAATTTACGGATAGATACATAATCTCCCTTCGTACCAACTTCGTGATCGCCCTCACCCCCCCTCCGCGTTATGATTCAAGATGATCCAATGTCTCTTGGTGTTCATGTGTCGGCTGATCAGAAGGAAAAACGATGCCCCCCATCCGCGAACCGCTTGCTCTGGTTGGCATTGGCTGCCGCTTCCCCGGTAATGCCGATTCACCCACCGCCTTTTGGGAACTTCTTCGGAATGGCGAAGATGCGATCACCGATGTGCCAGTGGATCGCTGGAGTCTGCGCCGTTTTTACCACCCCAACCCGGACGCTCCGGGCAAGGCATATGTGCGGCAAGGCGGGTTTTTACGCGGGGCAATCAGCAGTTTTGAGCCAGCCTTTTTCGGGATCACCCCCCGCGAGGCAGCGGCGCTTGATCCCCAACAGCGCGTCTTGCTGGAAGTGACCTATGAGGCATTTGAAGACGCCGGTCTTAGCCTAGATGCCGTGCGCGGCGCAAACATCGGCGTTTACATCGGGGCGTTCACCATGGACAACCTGAGCCAGCAGCTTGGCGTCCTAAGCCGCGAGGCGATCACCACACACACTGCCGTTGCCACGACGATGACCATGCTCTCCAACCGTCTTTCCTACACCTTTGATCTGCGCGGAACAAGCCTCTCGCTGGATACGGCGTGTTCGTCCTCGTTGGTGGCGTTTCACCTCGCTTGTCAGGCGGTGTGGAACGGGGAATGTGAGGCAGCGTTGGCGGGGGGGGTGAACATCATGTTCCGCCCCGAATTTGTGATCGCCATGTGCAAGGGTCATTTCCTCTCGCCGGATGCCCGCTGCAAGGCGTTTGACGCCGCCGCCAATGGCTATGTGCGCGGGGAGGGGGCGGGAGTTGTCCTTCTGAAGCCGCTCAGTCAGGCGCTGGCGGATGGGGATCGCATCTATGCCCTTGTTCGTGGGACGGGCAGCAACCAAGATGGGCGCACCGCCGGAATCACGCTTCCCAATGAAGCCGCCCAAGAATCCCTCGTGCAAACGGTCTGCGCCGCCGCCGGAATCGCCGGAGGGCAGGTGGCTTATGTCGAGGCGCACGGCACGGGGACAGCCGCTGGCGACCCGATTGAGGCGCGGTCACTAAGCGCGGCGCTCCAAGCCGAACGGACAACCCCACTCTGGATCGGCTCGGTCAAGACAAACATCGGGCATTTGGAGGCGGCGGCGGGCGTGGCGGGGGTGATCAAGGCGGCGCTCATCCTCTACCACAAGCAGATTCCGCCGCACCTTCATTTTCGGACGGCGAATCCTGAGATCGATCTCGATGCCCTCCGTCTGCGCATCCCTTTGAAGGTTGAGCCTCTCCCCGCTGTGGCAGGCGAATCCTATGTGGGGATCAATTCCTTTGGCTATGGGGGGACGAACGCCCACGCCATTTTATCGAACGCTCCACCTCCCACAGAGGCAGAGGACGATCCCGCGCTATCGTCCAGTGTGTATGCTGTTCCGCTCTCCGCCCGCTCTAGCGAGGCACTGCACCAAACCGCCGCCGCCCATGCCGCCCATCTGACGGCATACCCTCGCCTCCCCCTTGCTGATTACGCCTACACCGTCTCGCGGCGGCGGACAGCACACCCCTTGCGGGCGGTGGCGTTTGCCTCGGATCGCCCCTCCCTTTTGGCGCGTTTAGGGGAGATTGCCGAAGGGAGCGGGATCAACGGGGTAGGGCAGACGGCGCGGCGGCTCGTGTTTGTTTATACGGGGATGGGTCCCCAGTGGTGGGGAATGGGGGTGGAGCTCTACCGCGAGTCGCCCACCTTCCGCGCTGTGATTGATGAGTGTGAAGCTCTTTTCCGTCAGATAGCCCCGCCGGATGTCTCGATCCATGCTTTGTTCGTGGCGGGAGATCGTCAGGGGGCGGTGATGAGCGACCCAATCCACGCCCAACCGGGAAATTTTGCCCTTCAAGCAGGGCTGACCGCCCTTTGGCGGGAGATGGGCGTAATACCCGCCGCCATTGTTGGGCATAGCGCCGGGGAGATTGCCGCTGCTTATGCCGCCGGGACGCTGACGCTCTATGATGCGCTTTGGGTGACCTATTGGCGGGCGTCACTCATGCAGCGGACGGTAGGGCAGGGGGCAATGTTGGCGGCGAGCATTCCCCCTACCGAAGCGAATGCCATGCTTGCGGCGGCGCTGAATGGCGAGGCGCAGTGGGTCAGTATTGCCGCGCTCAACAGCCCCACCTCCGTCACCCTTGCCGGTGCGCCGGAGGCATTGGAGAAAGTCGCCGCGCACCTGACCGAACGAGGGATATTCAATGCCTTTCTGAAGGTGGCGGTTGCTTACCACAGCTACCAAATGTCTCCCTTAGAAGGGGATTTTCGCGCCGGACTGGGGGACGTTCATCCCGCCGCACCAATGATACCCCTTTACAGCACCGTCACGGGTGGGCGGGTGGGTGCGGGCGACCATACTACCGATTATTGGTGGCAAAACGCCCAACAACCCGTGCAGCTTGCCCCCGCAATTCAGGCGATCAGCGGCGAGGGGGGCGATGCCTTCCTCGAAATTGGACCCCATCCTGTGTTGGGGACAGCGATTCTCGAAACGCTGCGGGCAGAGGGGCGCGAGGGAATCACCTTCCCCTCGCTGCGGCGGGGGAAACCAGAGCGAGAAACCCTCCATGTCGCGCTAGGCGGGTTGTGGGCGGGCGGTGTGGCGGTGGATTGGGCGTGTTGGTCGCCAAGCGGACGGATCGTGTCGCTCCCCACCTACGCCTGGCAGCGCGATACACTTTGGGCAGAGACACCCCGCGCCTCGGCGGATCGGCTCACCCCCGACGAACACCCCCTTTTACAACGGCGCTTACCCACCCCTGAGCCGACATGGGAAGGCGATCTCGGCGCATATTTCTTGGACTACCTGCGCGATCACCGCGTTCAGGGTACGCCGATTTTTCCAGCGGCGGGTTATGTAGAGGCGCTGTTGGCAGCCGCCGGAACGCTCCCGGTGACGTTGGAGCGGCTGCGCTTTAGCCAAGCCTTGTCGTTGGAGAGCGCCGCCTCCATCTGCCTCACGGAGCGGGCGGGTGCGGTGACGATCAGCAGCCGGACGGTGGATGACCACTGGACAACTCACGCCACAGGGACCATCTTGACAAAGGCGCTGCCCATTGGCGATGGACAGCGCCCCCATCTTTCCGGCGCGGCGCTTGAATCGATCTACCCCGCCCTTGCCGAGCGCGGCTTGCCCTATGGTGAGTCTTTCCGCCCGATTCGCGCCTTATGGCGTGCTGAACAAAAGGTGACCGCCGCCCTCGCCCTTCCTGATGGGCTTGCCGAGGATTATGAGCGTTACCACCTTCATCCGGTGCTTCTCGATGGGGCGCTGCAAACCTTTTTTGCCTTTTTGGATGAGGCGGCGGAGGGCTTGTTCATCCCAACGGGCATTCAGCGGGTGCGCCTTCACCGCCAAGCGCCACGCGGGAGGGTTTGGAGCGTGGCGCGGCTCACCCGGCGAGCGGTACGGTTTGTCGAGGGGGATGTGCGGCTCTACGACGAAGCGGGCGGCGTGATCGCTGAATTAGAGGGGGTGCGTCTGACACGCCTTGCCGGATGGAAACACGAGACGCCAGAGGTTTTGTATCATTTAGCATGGGTGGCGCAAGCACCCATACAGGGGCATCCGGCGGCGATCAGCGCGATTCACGAAACGAACGACTCACACCCACCATCGGTCACGCTTATCTTTGCTGATTCCGTCGGCATGGCGAGGGTGATTGGTGGGGCAGGGACACATGACGCGGTGTATGTCCTGCGGGGTCAAACGTTTCGTGCCGATGCCGCCGGAGTAACTCTGAATCCGAACGATCCTGAGGGGTGGGCGGCGTTATTTGCCCACCCACCCACCCGTTTTGAACGAATTCTATGCGTGGGGCATTGATTTGAACACGCTTGCCGAGGACGATCCGTGCCGTGTGGGGTCTACCGAGTGTGTTGGCTTGCTCCATCTCATTCAAGCCCTACACGGGGCTGATCCAGACTCGCGTATGAAGCGCCTTGTCATTCTGACGGCGGGGGCATGTGCCGTTGATGAGGAGGATGACCTCCCCGCACCCGGGGCGGCGGCGCTGTGGGGAATGGGGCGGGTGATTGCCAACGAACACAGCGCCCTTCGCGCCCAGATGATTGACCTCCCAAGTGCTGCGCTCACCGACCCATTGGCAATGCTGCACGCCGCAGAGTTGGCGGCACAGGTGATTAACGACCCCGCCAGCGAACCCGAGATCGCCCTACGGGGCGGGATCATCTTTCACCACCGCCTCGCCCCCTATCACCCCTCAGCGCATGTTCCCCGCCCACCGCTGCCAGAGGAAAATTACGCCCTTCGCGTGGGGACGCCGGGCATCATCGATAGTTTGTTCTTTGAAGCTGTCCCCCGCCGAGCCCCGAAAACGGGTGAGATTGAGGTGATCATCGCCAGCGCCGGACTCAACTTCAAGGATGTGATGAAGGTGATGAACGTCCTCAGCGACGATTATCTTGAGGGGACGTTTTTCACCGATACGCTTGGGTTGGAAAGCGCCGGAGAAGTCATCGCCGTCGGGGATGGCGTCACCGATATACGGGTGGGGGATCGAGTGATTGTCTTTCCGCCCGGCGGGGGGATGCAGCGCTATGTGACGCTCCCCGCCGCCCATGCCGTCCCTCGCCCTGCTACGCTCCCCCTTGCCCAAGCGCCAACCCTGACCAATTTTGTGACCGCCTATTATGCCCTTGTCACGGTGGGGGGGTTACAAGCGGGCGAGACGGTCCTGATCCACGCCGCAGCGGGTGGTGTTGGCTTGGCGGCGATTCAGGTGGCGCAGTCTATCGGGGCAGTGATCTACGCCACCGCCGGAAATAAGGAAAAGCGCGACTATCTGAACAGGTTGGGCATTTCCTATGTGAGCGATTCACGTTCGCTCCGTTTTGTCGATGATGTGCGCCGCTGGACAGACGGGCGTGGCGTGGATGTGATTTTGAATTCTCTATGGGGCGAGATGCTCAGCCAGAGTGTTGATCTGCTTGCCCCTTATGGACGGTTTGTTGAAATTGGCAAACGAGACATTAGTGCCAACGCAAACTTAGCGATGGGAGTATTTAACCGAGGAGCGACCTTCAGCGCCATTGATCTTGATACGATGATGGTGGATCATCCGCAGCGCTTTCAACAAGCGCTCCGCATCGTGTGCGCTCTTTTTGAGGCGGGAACGCTCACGCCCCTCCCCGCAACGCACTATCCCGCAACGGCCGTCCATGAGGCGTTTCGGCAGATGGCAGCGGCGCAGCACATCGGGAAATTGTTCGTCACCTTTGACGATCCAGCCGTGCTAATCACCCCACAGCCGCAGCCGATTGTTCAGGCAGAGGGGACATACCTCGTCACGGGGGGAGTGGGGGGCTTTGGGCTAGCGGTTGGGCGCTGGCTTGCCGAGCAGGGCGCGGGGACAATCGTCCTTGTGGGGCGGCGCGGGGCGGCGTCCGAGGAACTGGGCGAGACCTTGTCAGCGTTGCAGGCGCAGGGCGTTACTGTCCGCGTTGAAGCTTGTGATGTCTCTGATGCGGCGGCAGTGAAGGCGCTGATCGCCATGATTCAAGGGGAACTCCCGCCGCTGCGGGGGGTCTACCATGCGGCGATGGTGTTGGATGATGAGGTGTTGATCCATCTGAATCGGGCGCGGTTTGAGTCCGTCACAGCACCGAAAGCAGTGGGCGCGTGGAATCTCTATGAGGCGCTTCGGGCGGCACAGGTCACACCGGATCACATTGTTTTCTTTTCCTCCGTATCAGCCTTCATCGGTAATCCGCGTCAGGCAAACTATGTGGCGGCAAACGCCTTTTTGGATGGTTTTGCGGCGTACCTTCGTCGGCGGGGGCTGAACGCGCTCAGCGTGAATTGGGGGAGTATCGGAAAGGTGGGGGTGGTGGCACGAAACCCAAAGATCGAGCAGTACCTAAGCTCCGTTGGGGTGATGCCCCTTGATCCCGTCGCCGCTGCCGAGGGGATGGCGGCGATGCTTCGTGACCCACACTGCCCACCACAGGTGGCGATTGTGGCAATGGATTGGGCGCGGTGGGCGTCAAACCCATTGAATGTGACAGATGCCCCTCTTTATGTTGACCTTGTGCGGCGCTATGAGAGCGGCAGCGGCGATGGAGAACTTCCTTTTGTGGCTGCTTTGCGCAGCGCCCCCGAAGGAGAGCGCGTAACCCTTGCCACCGATTTTCTGCGGGAGAAGATCGCCGCCGTGACACGCCTTCCGCTGGCACGTTTGGATGGCGGGGGGCGGCTTGATCAATTAGGCATTGATTCGCTCATGGGCGTTGAGTTGAACAATGTGATCCGCCATGAGAGCGGCGTTGAATTTTCGGTGATGACACTTATGCAAGGGTTGACCATCCGCCAATTGGGGGAAAAATTAGCGCAGAACGCGCTCTGAAGATATGAGGACTGAGGGGGGCAACCCTATAAGGTCTGCTCCGACGAAAACGACGCACACCTTCATGACGGATATACCCTCAGTACCACAACATAAACCCTTTGGGGAGAAGAAGGTAGAAAACCCTGTGCGACAATGCCTTTCAAGCCCCGAAGGGGTGGCTGCTTTCCGCCCGCTGCTAAAGCAGCGGGATCATATGCCATGCTGCCTGTTCACTGAGGTTGTACTTAGAACCTATCCGTAAATTCGAGTTTGGCTTGTAATCAGGGTGGTGCTAAGAAAGATACCTTTGGCAAGTACCGCATCTTTCCCTGAATGCCATCACCAAAAGGGTGGTGAGGGGCGCTGCCCTTCGCCGGAATGATTCCCCCTCTCCCGCTACGCGGGAGAGGGGCTAGGGGGTGAGGGTTTGCCCTAAACGTTACCTATAATTTACCGATAGACACTTAGTTCGTGTAATGGCGTGCCTTAAGCCCCGACGTCTCCTCGGTGATCAACTCCCCATCATCAGAGATTCGCACACTAAATTCCCCATGTGCCAATTCCCGTTTTACCTTTTCCCGCCGGACTAGATCGGTTGTCCCCTTGTAAAGGAAAGTTTTTCCCAATTCGCGGATAAGCAGCTGCTCTCGTAGTTTCTTTTCGCCCACTTTTGATTCAAAGTAGAGCGAGGCAATATGAAAGAGAATCACCACAGACCACATAAGTGTTGGGACGAGAACAATCAGGGATGCCTCTGACGACTCCCTAGAGAAAACATCAGCCACTATCGAACTCATACTAACCGTTCGCCAAACAACGAACATGGATACGAAGTAAAAAACGGCATGGACGGCAAAAAAGATCATTCGATAGAGCCGTTTTTGCTTCTGGACAGCGATTTCGACATTCTCACGCAGGGCGAACTGATCGAGGTCTTGCTCAGACATGGCATCTCCGTCTTTGCACTCCGTATGGATACCTATACGCAGCAAGGAGAGGGAGGGTCGCACCGTATGGACTAAGTACCGCCACAAAAGCCCTTTTCAACCCGCTGTTTTAGCGGCGGGATCATGCACTATGCCGCCGGTTCATTGTAGTTGTACTTAGTGGACACTATCCTATCCCCAGCGTCTCACAAACAAAAGCGCCACGATATGTTTATCGTGGCGTTTGGTCTTTCTTCTGGAAAGGGGGTTCGGCTTAGGTTTCCTAAGTTGTGTTGACGTTTTGGTTTAGAACCACTATCCCTCCGCCCCCTTTCCCTGTAGACGGGGAAAGAAATTCTGCGGGCGAGGGGGTGAGATTCTCTCTGTGTTTACGGGGTGGGGATTAGGGTTTCCAAGCCCCGAAGGGGCGGCTGCTCCTAGCCCGCTGCTTTAGCGGCGGGCGCTCACGGGCGGCGCTGAGCGCAAGGCATGTCGCCCTACGGGAATTACAATGTCAACACAACCTAGCATAAGACCCTAGTAGACAAGTCATTTCAAAACCCCACCCCTTGCCCCTCCTCGTAAACGGCTGAGGGGTTGTTCACCCCCTTTCCTTGCAAGCGGGGAAAGGGGGTAGGGGTTTTTGAAATAAATTCGAGTTATCCCACCTTTCCCACGCGGGACTTGAGGTATGCCTCCATGAACTCGTCAAGGTAGCCATCCAACACCGCGCTGGTGTTCCCCATCTCGAAATCGGTGCGGTGATCCTTCACCATTTGGTAGGGATGCAGCACATACGAGCGAATTTGGCTGCCAAAATTCACAGCGACATGATCGCCCTTCAACTGGCTGAATTCTTCTTCTTGTTTGCGCCGCTCAAGGTCGAACAACCGCGCCCGCAGAACTTGCATTGCCCGTTCACGATTTTGTAGTTGGCTGCGTTCGTTTTGGCAGGTAACAACGAGTCCCGTCGGCTTGTGGACAATGCGCACTGCGGTCTCATTCTTTTGGACGTGCTGCCCACCCGCCCCGCTGGAGCGATAGTAGCCGATCTCTAAATCGGTGTCGTTGATCTCAATGGTGATGTCGCCTTGCACGTCGGGGACGACCTCCACAAGGGCGAACGAGGTATGGCGGCGTTTGTTCGCGTCAAAGGGGCTGATGCGCACAAGGCGGTGAACCCCACGTTCCGATTGCAAATACCCGTAAGCGTAATTGCCCTTGATCTCTAGGGTGGCACTCTTGATGCCCGCTTCTTCACCCTCCATTTGATCGATGATCTCAACACTCATGTTATGCTGCTCTGCCCAACGAAGGAACATCCGCAAGAGCATTGCCGCCCAATCTTGAGATTCCGTCCCACCCGCACCAGCATGGATGGAGAGAATCGCATTCTCATGGTCATACTTTCCGCTCATCATCGATTCAAAGGCGAATGTGTTCACAAGTTTTGCCAGCGCGTTTGTTTCTTTCAGCAAATCATCTTCAAGAGAGGAATCATCCATAGAGGCAAGCTCAAGGGCATCGCTAATGCGTGTCTGAACCGTAGTCCATGTTTCAATTTCCGCACGCAGGCGGCTAAGGCGCTGCATAACAGCTTGGGCAGCACGCGGATCATCCCAGAAGGTGGGTGTGGCGGATTGCTCCTCTAATTCGGCGGCATCGTGTTCTTTGGCTGGAAAGTCAAAGACGCTCCATAAGCATTTCGAGTGTCTGGCGAAGTTCGTTCAAGCGGCTGACAAGGGCTTCCATAATTGTCTTTGATTCCTTCCTTCCTTCTAAAACAGCCGTCTATCATACAGGAAGGCTGTTTTTTGGGTAGGGGGATATTCGGCTTGGGCTGTGGGAGTGTCTTTCCTTCCTTGTTGTCTACCACAGCGATAAAGTATAGATACATCTGATGCAACATGAGGCATTGTGCCTTCATTCCGCACATCCTCTCTATAGTTCTTCATCTCCGTTACCCCCTCGTAGGAGCATGCTACAGCACCTCCGCGCCATTGCCCTTCGCTCTCACCTTCTCATCATCCCTTCCCTAGCCCCTCCCCTATCCGGCGCGGTACAATGCGAAGGCAAAATGATCACAGCATGGAGGGAGTACCGTTTAGCCTTATGCCGACACGGGCGCTGATCACTGGCGGGGCGGGGTTTATTGGCTCACATCTCGCTGAATATCTCTTGGCGCGGGGTTACCACGTCACCATCATTGATAACTTGCTCTCTGGGCTGTTTGAAAACATTGCCCACCTTGAGCGCAACCCAAACTTCCGCTATGCCATAGAGGATATTCGCACCGCGCCCATCATGGATCGCTTGGTCAGCGAATGCGACGTGATTTTTCATCTGGCGGCAGCAGTGGGTGTTTTCTCCATCGTCAGTTCGCCCATCGATACAATTGAAGTGAACGTCGGGGGGACGGAGATCGTCCTTCAGACGGCACGCCGCTACCGCCGAAAAGTCTTGATCGCCTCCACCTCGGAGGTCTACGGAAAGAACGAAAAAATCCCTTTCAGCGAGGACGATGATCGCACCTTAGGGGCAACGACAAAAGCACGCTGGAGCTACGCCGCATCCAAAGAATTGGATGAATTCCTCGGTTTGGCGTACCACAAAGCGGCAAATCTTCCAGTGACCATCTTCCGCTTGTTCAACACGGTTGGAGCGCGGCAGCGCGGGCATTATGGGATGGTGCTGCCTCGCTTTGTCCAATGGGCACTGCGCGGTGAGCCGCTCCAACTGTATGGCGATGGGCAGCAGCAGCGCTGTTTCTGCAATGTGCGCGATGTCGTCACTGCGATCACCGGCTTGGCGGAAACTCCGCACGCTGTAGGGGAGGTGTTCAATATCGGCTCTAACGAGGAAATTACCATCCACGCCCTTGCCCAACGGGTCATTGCCCGCACGGGGAGTTCATCTACCATTCAGAGGATTTCCTACGAGCAAGCCTATGGCGAGGGCTTTGAAGATATGCGCCGCCGTATTCCCGATATTGCCAAAATTCAGGCGGCAATTGGTTGGCAACCCACCATTGGCTTAGACGAAACGATTGACCAAATCATCCGCCACGAACAGGCGCGAACAGACGGCAAAGATTAGTATGGCGCAACAAAATCCCCACCTGGCGCGGCGTTTCTGTGTTGGGCTGTGGCTCATCGTCATGGTGGCATTGATCGCCGCTGGCTGCCTTCCGCGCAATGACCCGCTGCCAACAGTTGCCAACATTCCGATGGGGCAAACGGCTGCCTACCTGACCCAAAATGCACCCCCACCGGGCTTTGGGGTGGTCAATTTCGCCCCCATCGATAAAAACCTAGAGCGCCTTCCCCATTGGCACTACCTTGTATCTCTTTCCTTTGAGGGGACATTTGCCGACACGAAAGACCCGACCACTGGCACGATTAGCGCCGAGCTTTTCAGCAACGAACTCGCCGGGACGCGGCGCGTTGTCCTTCGTGCCTCAGGGGATGCCTTTGGCGAAACGGCTGAACGCAATGTGGAAGGTGTGCGCTTGGGGAACGAGTATTATTTTGTCGATCAAAACAAGACGTGCAGCCGCGCCACCGATGATCCGAATCGGCGGCGGGTGGCGGCGCTGACGGCTGGCGAATTGATCGGGGGAATCAAGGTGGGGACGCACATGCCCACCCGCCGTGAGGCAGACGGAATCACCGTCTTTCAATATGCCTTCCTCCCGGGCGACGTTGACCCGCCCGTGATGCAGGTAGCACAAGGTGGAAGTGTCACCATTGCCTCTGGTGAATTATGGATTGCTCCCTCACTGGGTGTTGTCCGCGATTACGCCCTCACGCTCACGCTGCGCAACGTGATTTTGCCGATCTTTCAGGGAGACCGTCAACTGAGCGGCACGCTCACAGTCGTCTATACCCTTGTGGAGGTTGATACGGCGTACAGCATCGCCATTCCTTATGGATGCTAAGATGACACAGTTCCTCCGCACAGGCGCTCTGCGAACGGCGCTCTCGCTGTTTGCCTTAAGCGTCCTCGCCCTCTTATTCATTGGGATACTCCCGCCCGCTCGCGCCCAAGACCCGGCAAGCGAGATGCTGGCGAAGATCAACGCCCTCCGCGCTCAGAATGGGCTTGCCCCCCTCCAAACGAACGCGGCGTTGGCGGCGGCGGCGCAGCAGCACAGCGCTTACCTCTCCAACAACCCCTTTGGCGACGCCCACACCGAAGCGGATGGCTCTACGCCGCAAGATCGCGCTGCTCGCAACGGCTATGGCGGGTATGTCAGCGAAAATGTGGTGGGGGGAACAAGCGCCACGATAGAATGGGGGTTCACGTGGTGGCTGAACTCCCCCGTCCATCGCAACAACCTTTTGGGCAATTTCACCGAGGTCGGGATCGGCTATGCCGAAGGTGCAACGGGGCGCTGGTTTACGGCGGTCTTTGGGAAACTTGCTCCCGCCGCACCGTACCAACCGCCCTCGCAGCCAATCAGCAACCCCAGTTTAGGCGGGGGGAGTGGCGGCGGTGGAACAGGTGGCGACTCTGCGCCGGCGCCAACACAGCGCCCGCGCCCCACACAACCACCACCGCCCACCTTTACCCCCACCTACACGCTCACTCCGTCGATGACCTTCACCTCCCGTCCGACCTTCACCCCAACAGAGACGGGAACGCCGCCCCCGCCAACGAGTACGGCAATTATCTTAGAACTCTCCCCACAGGCAGCCTTTGTTGGGGTTATCGTCACAGCCACCGAAATGCCCCTCGTTGCCAGCGAAACACCCACGACACCGCCCACCGCAGCGGTCAGTGGCTATTCCTCACCCGCTGCGCCCTATGAGGACGAACGCCGAGGCAAGAGTGAGCCGCCGCTCATCCAATCAACGGGGGGAGGGCTGCGCGATCTGATCCCAATCTTGATCTTCGTTCAGATTTTAATTCTTGGCGGGTTGATCCTCGGCGGGGTGCGGCGGCGTTGAGGCTGCTCCCCCGTCTCCCGCTGCCTACAGCATTTTTCAAGGAGATTGACCCCTTAGTGGTTGACAGCCCCGCTTATCACCATATACTTGCCGATGGGCTAGGGGGTGGTGATCAAGGGGTAAACGAACGATGCCCGCCCTTCTTGTAAGAAGGCTGGTTGCCGCCCAACCAGTGAGGGTACTGCAATAATCTACGAAACCTTAACACTCTTGCCCTAGACAGGATTCTTTACTCATGGTAACCTTTCCCCTGCCTGCTGTGTGCGTGATGTCGCACCCGGTTTTGCGCCAACACCCATCTGAAGGGCATCCCCTTCTGGGGAAAACGTGATAGACCTCGGTCAAGACGCTTACTCCAGAAAGATGACCCACCTGCGAAAGCAGGTGCAAAACAGCGCGTCACACGGCATAGCGGGTTTTTTCTGAGAATAACACCCTCATATTGTGGGGGTGTTTTTGTTTCGGGAGGGGCGTTATGGCACGGGCGTTGATCACAGGCGGCACAGGGTTTATTGGGTCGCATCTGGCGCGGACGTTGGTTGCCGCTGGACACAGCGTGCGCATCCTTCGGCGGGCGTCCTCTCGCCTCGATCTGATTGAGGATTTATCCCTTGATCATGCTCTCGGTGATGTCCTTGATGAAGACTCCCTTCGGCGGGCGATGGAGGGCTGCCAGTGGGTCTTTCACAGCGCCGCCGTTGCCGATTATTGGCGCTCCCCACGTGTGACGATGTACCTTGTCAATGTGGAAGGGACGCGCCTTGTCTTTAAAACAGCGAAAGCCGCTGGCGTAGAACGTGTCGTCGTCACCAGCAGTGCGGCGGCAGTGGGCTTGCGAGCGGATGGTACGCCCGCCGACGAAAGCGACCCCTTCAACCTCCCCGTCGCCCGCTTTCCCTATGGACATAGCAAGGCGATCAGTGAGGGCGACGCACAGCGGGCAGTAGCAGAGGGGCTGCCCGTCGTCCTCGTCAACCCCACAGTGGTCTTTGGACCCGGCGACCTCAACCTGATTTCCGGCAGCATGGTTGCTGAATTTGCCCGAGGGGTGATCCCCCCCTTTTACCCGCCGGGGGCAATCACCGCCATAGATGTCCGTGATGTGGCGCGGGCGCACCTTGCCGCCGCCGAACGCGGGACACCGGGTGAGCGCTACATCCTCGGCACGGAGGATATCACCTACAAGGCGCTATTTGCCCTCATTGCCGAGATCGTCGGCAAGCGTCCGCCAATGCTCCCCTTGCCGCGTGTGGTCGCTCCGCTGCTCAGTCGGGGGGTGAACGCCCTAAAAGCGCTTGGCGCAGCCTTTCCCATTGATGGTAATCAAGTGTGGTTGAGTGCGCAGAATGTCTGTTTTAACAGCGCAAAAGCGCGGCAGGTGTTGGGCACTCCGCAGATCACACTTCGCCAAAGCCTCACCGATACCTATGCTTGGTATAAGGAAAAGGGTATGGTGCCATAAAGGGCTGACTCGTTCGTCAGCACGATACCAAAAGATAAAATCATTGCCCCTCTCAGCAAGGAAAGGAGAATGCTGCGGGTGAGCGTTGTCCACTGGTTATTAAGGGGTTGGTGAGGCTGAACAAGCGCCAAAAGTTTCTCTTGACACAAGTCCTTCCCCCTGTTACGATTTAACGTACCTTCCGGAGTAGCTCAATGGCAGAGCAATCGGCTGTTAACCGATGGGTTGTAGGTTCGAGTCCTACCTCCGGAGCTATTTTCTCCAACTGCCCGTAACCACAGCGGGCAGTTTGATTCTGGTCTAAGGTTGTGCCACTATGCAAAATGTTCTAATGCTTACGCCCTACCTTCCCTACCCACCAGTCAGCGGCGGGCGTTCGCGCACCTTCAACCTCATCAAACACCTCGCTGGCGAGTTCAAATTCACCCTGCTGTGTTTTGGACGCCCCGAAGAACAGGTTTTTGATCTCTCCTCCCTGCGTGAATTTGCCGATGTGATTGTCCTGCCCCGTGCCAGCAGCCCCAGTACACTGAAAGCCGCCTTCCTCAGCCTGACGAACATTCAGCCGATCACGATGAAACTCTACGGATCGCCTGAATTTCGGGAGACCCTCCGCCAACTGCTGCGCAAACGCCTGTTTGACGCCATTCACATTGAATCCTTCTACATGATGCAGAATCTCCCCTGGGAGTTAAACCTGCCCCCTGTGCTGCTTTCTGAACCCGCTATTGAATACATTGCCTGGGGACGCCATGCGCGGGTGGCACAGCCCATCTTGCAGCGTCCGGCAGTTGCCCTAGAAGCGCTCAAAATGCGTTATTTTGAACCGCAGTGGTGGCGGCGGGCGACGCTCATTGGGGCAATGTCCGAGGTGGACGCCAAGATCATCCGCCAGCGCGTCCCCGAAAAACCGATTGCGATCACCCCCAACGGTGTAGATGTCGATTACTTCACCCCCCAAACCAGCACCCCCCGCGACCCCGATAACGCTGTGTTTATGGGCGATTACAAGTACTTCCCCAATACCGATGCCGCCCTCTATTTCATCCGCGAAATCATGCCGCGTATCCGCGCTGAGCGTCCCAATTTCACGCTTACGCTGCTTGGCAAAGATCCCACTCCCGAACTGCTTGAAATTGGCACGACAGCCGGATCGGGCGTGAAGGTTGAGGGGCTGGTTGAAGATACCCGTCCCTATCTGCTGCGGGCAGCGCTGTTCGTTTGCCCCCTGCGCAGCGGCAGTGGGACGCGCTTTAAACTTTTGGAATCGCTGGCGTGCGGGCTGCCTGTCGTCAGCACAACATTGGGCGCGGAGGGTCTAGACGCCACGAATGACCGCCATATGATCATTGCCGATACCCCCGATGCCTTCGCCAGTGCCGTGATCCGCCTGTTGAAATACCCCGATGAGGCAATGCGCCTCGGACGCTACGGGCGGAACTGGGTGAACGAACGCCACTCATGGCGGCGTAGCGCTGCCCTCCTTGCCGATGCCTACCACCGCGTCATTGGCAGCGAGGATATGACCATCCCTAGCCCGATGGGGCGGCGGGCGCGGCGGCGCGATGGCACGTAGGACACTTCGCTTCATGATGTTAAGTTAACACCGTTAACTTAACAGTGTTAACGTTTGGCATTGCTTTACAGTGTTAAGTTAATCCTGTAAAGTAAACCGTCCGCGCTATAATTCCCCTACAGTATTTTTCAAAGAGATTGACCCCTTAGTGGTTGACAGCGCCGCATATCACAATAAACTTACTGATGGGCTAGGCGGTGGTGATCACGAGGGAAACAAACGACGCCCGTCCTTTTTGTAAGAAGGCTGGGTGCCGTCCAACCAGTGGGGGTACTGCAACATGACCACCGACAGCCTGATCACCATTCGTCCCCTCGCCCGCCCAGAGGAATTTCACCAAGCGGAAGATGTGCAGCGCAGTGCGTGGCACATGACCGGTGAACGGAGCATTGTTCCTCTCAACATCTTGCTTGCCATTCAAAAATATGGCGGGTTGGCTGCCGGCGCGTTTGACGAATCGCAGCCAGAACAGCCCATGATCGGATTCGTCCTCGGTTTTTTGGGGTTCACCAGCGGCGGCGCGATCAAACACTGTTCCCATATGCTTGGCGTGATTCCCACCGCCCAGAAAAGCAATGTGGGCTATCGGCTAAAGGCATTTCAGCGCAGTTATGTCCTCAAACAGGGTTTGGACTTGATCACCTGGACGTATGACCCGCTGGAAGGGATGAACGCCCGCCTAAACATTGGGAAATTGGGCTGCCTTGCCCGAACCTATCACTATAATTTCTATGGCGATTGGGCGGATGGAATTAATCAGGGGTTGGCGACGGATCGTTTTGAGGTGGAGTGGTGGATTCGCTCAGAGCGCGTCGAATCGCGGGTGGAACGCCGCGGACAGGTTGCCTTTGGAACGCTGGCAGAGGCACAGGGGCGCGGGTATCAAACCATTTTACGGGCTGTGCCGGATAAAGCAGGCATTGTTCATCCAGAGACGGATACGATTATGGTAGAGGGCAAAGGGCTAATCGTTGAGATTCCAAGCAGTTTTCAGACAGTGAAACTGGCATCGATGACGGCGGCGAAAGCATGGCGCGGGGAGACGGCGAAACTCTTTACCACCCTCTTTGCCAAAGGGTACGCCGTCGTTGATTTTGTGCGCGATGAGGTTGGGCGCTGCAACGCCTATCTGTTGACGCCTACCCCGTCGGAATTTCCGCCGAAGGGGTAGGTATCTCTAAGTCGAAGTGGGTTGATTCTAATTCGATGATGTCGCGCACAACCTGAGCAAAGGATAGCGATGCCGCACAGCGGTATCGGTGACGATGCCAGAGCATCCCTACCGTTCGTCGCAGTGAGGGGTGATCAAAACGTAGGCAGGATAGAGGGCTGCCTGTGTGCTGTTGGATCACCGATTGCGGCAAAATCGTTGCCAACGAAGTCCGCGAAACGGTGGCGAGCAGAGAGCTAATCGTATTCATTTCAAGGCGGATATTGCTGGCAAGCCCCGACTGCGCAGCATAGCTATCCCACAAACGGCGCGTGCAATACGTCTTGGGCAACAGCGCCATCGGCAACCCCTCAATATCGGCTGGCGTGACATAGTGACATCCCGCAAGGGGATGATTGGCTGAGACAATGATCACTAACCGTTCGGCAAAAAGCGCTTCCCCGTCGATATTGGGGGAGGTTACCGGAACAAAGCCTATCCCCAGTTGTAATCTCCCTGAGTGCAACCCCTGTTCAATCTCATTGGCGGGAAGTTCTTCAACAACCATTTCGATGTTTGGGTAGGACTCCATGAACAGTGAGATGGCTTGCGGGACAAAGTAAGCGTTTACCGTCTGCACCGCCCCCAAACGTATCGACCCGCGCTGTATCCCTTGCATCTCCCGCAAGGCGAGATGGGCGGCATCCAATTCATCGAATACATTCCGCGCCCGTCCCAGTAAGATTTCTCCCGCTGCTGTAAGGCGAACCTGCCGTGATGTGCGATCCAATAGGGGAATTCCTACCTCTTCCTCAAGTTTCTGGATCTGTTGAGATAAGGCGGATTGTGTTACGAACAGTTTCTCTGCTGCCCGTGTGAAATTTGCTTCGTCGGCAATCAGAGCAAGATAGCGCAGCTGGCGAAGTTCCATGCTTCCTCCATTAGAAACCCTTATTCATTCAATTAATTCCATGAATTGGACTTATCATTGGGGCTATTGTAAGCTGATTTCGAGATCAAACGCAAGAGATGTAGGTAAAAAGGTGAGTGTACCGATGACCCAAACCCAAGCGCCACAGACGACGATTCCCGGTTATACCTATGGACAAGCGAATACAACCGTCTCACCCATTTCCGCCGAGGTATTCGATCTGCTTAAGCAAACGGTGCTTTTCACAGAGGAAGATGCTGGATACCTTCGGCAAGCTGGTGAAGTGCTACGCGATCAGATTGACCATGTTTTAGATGTGTGGTATGGATTCGTGGGAAGCCACGCCCATCTGCTCCACTATTTTACGGGCATGGATGGGCAGCCCATTGGCAATTACTTGGGGCGCGTTCGGCAGCGCTTTGCCCAATGGATTCTGGATACATGCAATCGCCCTTACGAGCGCGATTGGCTAAACTATCAGCATGAAATTGGGCTGCGACATCATTCGACAAAAAAGAATCAAACCGATCAGGTTGCCGCTGTGCCTCTCATTCCCGTGCGCTATTTGCTTGCCTTCATTGTCCCGATCACTGTGACGATAAAACCCTTTTTTGCCAAAAAGGGACACAGGGCAGAGGATGTTGAGAAGATGTATGGGGCATGGTTCAAGGCGGTTGTCTTACACGTTATTCTATGGAGCTACCCCTACGTGAAAGAAGGGGAATTTTAGGGCAAGTTATGTCGGGCGCTGACCCCCCTTAGCGCCCGACATAGAGGGGCAGAAAACTGAGCGCGTCGGGGAGTGCGTTGAGCGCAGCACGCTCATCGGGCATCAGATCGGCATTGGGGGAGCGCCGCAGACGCCGCCCCACCTGATAGGCATCGCGCAGCACTTCAAAGGTGGGCGTTTCCCACCCCGCCGGAATCATTAAGAGCGCCGCCGCCGCAAGGAGTCGCCCCCCCCCCAACCCTGACCATCCCCCACCGCCAAGCATCGCCGCCGCCTCCCCGCGCATCCCGCCCGCCGCGCCGCCGCTTTGTTTGTCCAACCGTCCAAAGACGCCGCCAGCAAAACGTTCGATAAAGCCCGCCGCTTGGCTAGGGTTTACCTGATGCGTTTTGGCAAAATCGGCAAGATCATCGGGGAGATCGGCGGGCGGTGTTTCTCGTCCGCGCCGTTTTCGTCCGCCCTCTGGCGCTTGGGCTAAGGATGCCGCGAGGGCATCTTCGCCAACACCCGCCTTCAAAAAAGCCGTTAGCGAGGCGGGTTTGCCACCCTGATAGGCATCCAATGCGGCGTGTTCGCCGTTAAAGCGCAGCCAGAGCGCATCGCGTGGGTCTCCCTGCTCACTGAGTGCCACTAAAAGAGGGGTAGCGAGTTCCGCTGTGATCTCCCCGATGAGGCGCACCCAGCCAGCGAGAGGGGGGGCAGCGAACAGCCGCACAAACTCCTTCATCTGAATTGGCGTTCCCGTCCCACCGGGGAAGGGATCATAGGGGGCAAAGCCCGCCGCGCTGAAAACGTGATGGGCGATTTTGGCAGTGCGTTCTACTGTTTCAGCCCGACAAAGAATGATACTGGGCATTGGTTCATCACTCCGCTTCCTCTGTTGTTGTAAGGGGTAGGGCAAAGACAAAGGTAGCCCCTTCCCCTAGCTGGCTATGCACCCACAGGCTGCCACCGTGCAGTTCCACCAATTGACGGGAGATTGCCAAGCCTAAGCCCGTCCCCTGATATTCGCGAATAGGCGAGTTATCGACCTGCCGAAAGGCATCAAAGATCATCGCCTGATATTCACTGGCAATGCCAATCCCTGTATCTTCAACCACAAACACCATGTGTTCCCCGTCGGGCAGTTCGGCTGTGCTGAAATCCACCCCTGGCACGGAATCGCCCATCACATCGCCGCCGAGTGTGCGCACAATGGCGATCCGCAAGCTAATACGCCCCTCGCGGGTGAACTTTACAGCGTTGCTCATCAGGTTGATGACGATCTGGCGCAGGCGGACTTCATCGGCACGGACGAGGGGTAGGGTGTCGGGGATGATCGCTTCGAGGGCAAGACGCTTCGCTTCGGCAAGGGGGGTGATGTTGGAGAGGACACGGGACATGAGCAGGGGAACATCAATGGCATCGAAATGGAGATTCAACCGCCCCGATTCGATCCGTGCCAGATCGAGGACATCGTTGATCAACTCCAGAAGGTGCTGAGCGTTCACATAGACGCGGCGCAAGCGATCCGCTTGTTTATCGCTGAGCGCCCCGTACATTCCGCTGAGAACCATCTCGGTATAGCCAAGAATGGCGTTCAGCGGTGTTCGCAGTTCGTGGCTCATCGTCGCCAAGAACTGGCTTTTCATCTCGTTTGCTTCCAGCGCATCACGGTAAAGACGGGCATTCTCTATGGCAAGGCTCAGGTGGGTGGCAATGCTTTCCATCGTCTCCAAGTCTTCAGCATGGAGCGAATTTGGTTTCGCATTTTGGACATCCAGCGTCCCAATGACGCGATCCCCCATGCGCAAGGGGACAACCAATTCGCAGCCCGCTTCGGGCATCCCCTCAAGGGTCAGGCAGCGGGCATCCTGACTGACATCGGTGATGAGGATGGAGCGTCCGTGAGTGCCAACCCACCCGTTTAGACTCGTTTCATCCAGCGCCAACACCCCGTTGCGGGGGAGAAGGACACCTTTCTCCGTATAGGATATTTTGATATGGAGGGCATCTTCTTCAATGAGCATGACGCTGACGAGGTTGTAGTGAAACAACTGTTGGGCAACCGAGGCAGCTTCCAGGAGCAGCGAATCAAGATCAAGTTTGGAGACGGCTGCTTGTGCTACCTGTGCGGCTGCCCTCAGACGTTGTGTTTGCTGCCGGAGCGAAAGTAGAAGACGCTGCTGCTCGCCAAGACTCTGGGCAATCCCCCCATAACCTGTTAGACCCTGCCCAGGCTCGCCAATGGAAAAGACAGCCAAACGCACCGGGAGCGCGTTTCCGGCGGCGTCTTTCTGCAAGACATCGCCCGCCCACCCCGCCTGAGAACGCGATCCGAGGACGATCTCACGGGCAACGCGCTGCTCGTCATCGCCAAAGTAGAGTTCGATCACGGTTTTGCCAATCAATTCGGACGGCTCATCGTAGCCATACAAGAGCGCTGCCGCCTGATTTGCATAGGTAATTCGCCCATCCAAGCCAGCAACATCAATGGCGACATTGGCGTTTTCCACCAGTTGACGAAAGACTTCAGGGCTTGCCGGATAAGAGAGCCGCTCTAAGGCAGCGGCAGCAGCGCGACTGAGGGCGTAAGCCAAGCCAATAATTGCCTCGGAGAGGGGGGAGGGGTTGAGGAGAAACACCAGCCCATGCACAACGCGATCCACGTTCAAGGGGAATGCCACCTCCCGCCCTTCAGCCGCAACTTGTGGGTGTAGTGTGAGATGGGCTTCATGGGCAGCGGCGGGCATATCCCCCTCGCCATCCCGTACTTCCTCGCCAAGCCAAAGACGCACCTCGCTCTGATCCCCCATAAGCCAGTGAAGGGCGTTCGTGAGGGTCTCGGCAAGGGTGTTTACAGTGGGGGCAGTTTCTAGTGCAGTGTGGGCGATTTGGTAGGTTGCCAACCAATCAATCATAGAGTTTCTTCTTCAGCCTGAGACCATATAGCCAACGCCATGAATGGTGCGGATAAACCGTAGGGATTCCGAACTTTCCTCGATCTTTGCCCGCAGATTGCGTATGTGCGCCCGCACCAGATCAGGATCGCCTGTGTTGGGGGGATAATCCCACACCATTTCTAAAAGTTTCTGTGGGGAAATGGCGATATTAGGGTGTTCCATCAGATAACGCAACAAGCGGTGTTCTGTCGCCGTGAGTTGAATTTCCTGATCGCTGGTCATCACTTTATAGGTGTCTGAATCAAGGCGAACGTTCCCCAATTCGATGACTGCCGCCGAACCTTCATCACGCCGAATACGGCGCAAGAGCGCCCGCACCCGCGCCTTAAGTTCAGTCACTTCAAAGGGTTTTGTTACATAATCATCGCCGCCAGCGTCTAAGCCGGCAATCACTTCATCGGTGCTGGTGTGTGCTGTTAGGAAAAGGACGGGCAAACTCGTAAACCGTGCATCGGCGCGAATTTGGCGGCAGAGCGTCAACCCATCCATGATGGGCATGTTGATATCTAAGATCACCAAATCGGGACGACGGATGATGATTTTGTACCACGCCTCTTGCCCGGACGATGCCTGCCCAACTTCATAGCCTTCACGCCCTAGCGCACGTCCCACCGTCCCTAAGACTTCATCATCATCATCCACCGTTAAGATATACGTCATCATGCCCGTCCTTAGCCCGATTCTCACTGTATTACGCCAGTGAGTATAGCGCGGTGTAGGGAAGGATTCTATGAGGAATTTAGGGGGAACGCACACCTTAAGGAAAACAGCCCCCAGTGCTGAACTTGCCGCGCCTAACTGTCCCTACCTTGACGATCCGTTCCCCTTCCACTACAATGGCGGTTTTGCGGGCGCAGTATGCTCCCCTCAGAGACAGATATTCGCCCCGCGAAAACCGGGGAAAAAAGCGAAAAGAGGACTTTTCCTGTGAGTGAATCCTATACCCTTGATGTTCAAACGCGCACTGTCATCGGCAAAAAGGTTGGTGCGCTGCGCCGTGAAAACATGATCCCCGGCGTGATCTATGGCTATGACATGACACCCATCAGCATCACCATCCCTCGCCGTCCGCTGGAGATTGTCCTCCAAAAAGCAGGGACAACCCATTTGGTCTTGGTCAATGTGGGCGGGGAAACCTATAACACACTCGTCCGCGAGGTGCAGCGCGATTCGATCAAGCGCACCATCCGCCATATCGACTTCCTTCGCGTTGACCTGACCAAGACGCTGCGCACCGATGTGCAGGTTGTTTTGGTGGGCATTCCCAAGCTCAGCGCTGATATGAGCCTAAGCCAATCCATGCTCACTATTGAGGTGGAGTGCTTGCCCACGAACATCCCGACGGTTGTCCAAGCCGATGCCAGCAAACTGACTCGTGTCGATGCGCGGATCATCGTTGCCGATCTGCCCGCACTGCCCAATGTGAAGTACATTGCCGAGCCAACGGAGATTGTCGCCATTATCAACGCCCTTGTTGAACTGACCGAGGGTGCTGATGGGGAATTGACCCTGCTTGAACCAGAAGTGGTGGAGCGCGGGAAGAAGGAAGCCGACGACGAGGCGTAAACCTGCCCCTATTGCTTAGAACGTATTTCAAAAATCCCTATCCCCCTACCCCTTTTCCCCGCTTGCAAGGAAAGGGGTAAACAACCCCTCCTCGTTTATGGAGATTATGGAGAGGGGCAAAGAGCGGGGTTTTGAAATGATTTGTAAGGTATGTTCTGAACCCGCTCGATGAGCGGTTTTTTTTGAGACGGTGATTTAGCGTGAGGGGGTGGGCGTGGGGAAGGCAGAGAGGTCTACCGGCTCAAAGTTGGTGATGACAAGGACGATCTCTAAGCGGGTGAAGTCGATCAGGCTGCGGATCACCGCCTCCTGAAACAACTTGGAGTCGTCCAGGCGGGAACTGGTGACCTGCCCAATGACAATTCCGCGTGGAAACTTCCCCCCAATCCCAGAGGTGACGACAGAATCGCCGTTGTTGATTTTATCGGTGAGGGGAATATAGATCATCGATAAGCCGCCGGCTGCCGTCCCTTGTACAGAGCCTTCGGCGCGGGTGGTCTGCAACCGCGCATTGACGAAACTGTTCACGTCGGAGATTAACTGCACTTGGGCGCTGGTGGCGCTCACCCGCAAAATGCGCCCGACCAAGCCCAACTCGGTGACGACGGGCATCCCCGCTGAAAGCCCATCCCGCGAGCCGCGATCAATGGTCACGCTGCGGATCAAGCCGCTTGTCTCACGGCTGATCACCGTCGCGGCGGTGTATTGGCGGGTTGTTTCAACCCCTTTGTAATTGAGTAAAGCGGCAAGACGGGCGTAGTCGGCGCGAATCTCACGCAGTTCAACGATCTCCGCCTGAAAGTTGACCAACGCCCGTTCCAATTCGGCATTTCGCTGGCGGAGCGAATTCAGATCGCGCAGGGTATCAAAGACATCCGAAATACGGCGGGAGAGTCCGCTGCTCCACTGCTGAAGAAGGGTGATCGGCAACGAGGCGACGTTTTGCGCCGGGGAGAGCAGCCCCGCCACCCCGACAACCAACACCCCCAACGAGAGGAACATGGCAATCCCAAAAACAATCAAGCGGCGTGGTGCGTTACTCATGGTGAAAAGAGTATCGCAAAAACGGCGTGGCGCTAGGGATTCTCATGCCGTGCCAACAGAGATGTGCTGTGTGGGGATATAGCAAGAGGGTGCGAGGCGCAAAAAAAGGGTGAGCCGCTGCCGACTCACCCTTCTGCTCAGCGCGAAGGCTGACACCTACGCGAGTCGCCTACTTAACTTCGACCACTGCGCCAACTTCTTCCAGCTTCTTCTTGCCATCTTCAGCGGCGTCTTTTGTAACCGCTTCGAGGACGGGCTTGGGCGCACCTTCAACGAGGTCTTTCGCTTCCTTCAAACCGAGGTTTGTCAACTGACGCACAACCTTGATCACGTCAATCTTCTTGGGACCAATGTCCTTGAGGATGAGCGTGAATTCGGTCTGCTCTTCTTTTTCCTCGACAGCGACAGCCGCCCCACCAGCCATAGCACCCATCGCCATCATGGGCATGGCTGCCGCAGCCTGAACGCCCCACTTGTCTTCGAGTGCCTTCTTGAGTTCAACAGCTTCCATCACCGTCAGGCTGCTCAATGCTTCAATCAATGCATTCATGTCTGCCATGAGTTTGGTATCCTTTTCGTCTTTCGCTTTTGTTCTTCCGAGAGTTCGTCTAAGGTGGAGATGGAGAGGGCTGCCTTTAGGCGGCGCTGCCTTCCCCATCACGTTGTTTATCGCTGTATGCTTGCAACACAAGCGCCAGATCAATGGCGGGCTGCGCCAAGACTGTGACCAAGCCCGTTGCGGGTGTGGCGAGGGTCGCCAGCAGCGCTGCCCGTGCTTCGTCAAGGGTGGGCATTTTCGAGAGCGCTTCGATCTGCTCTGCTTTGAACACCGTTTCGCCCATAATCGCGCCCTTCAGCACGAGAAGTGGTTGATCTTTGATGTCCAAGAGTACCTTAGCTGTCTTCGCCAAATCCGTCTTGGGGACGGCGACGGCGACGGGACCAGCCAGCAAATCGTCTGGTACGGGAAAGCCATAGTGGGCAAGAATCTTCTTGAAAATGCTCGTCTTGACGACGTTGTATGATGCACCAACCGGACGCAGCAGCGCCCGCACCGCAGTGATGTTCTTCATCTGCATCCCGCGATATTCGGTGATGATCAAGCCCGGCACGCCGTCCATCAACTGGAGGTAATCGGCGTACATCGTGTTCTTCTTTTCTTTTGTAATTGGCAAGTGACTCATCCTCCTTTCCGTAGTAATGTGGTTCTGCGCAGGGGCGAGGCACAAAAAACGGTCTTTCGTGGGCGTTCTGGCGCCCACGAAAGACCGCAGGGGAGTTCCAAAGAGGGTTGCCCAAAGGCAACACCCTGATGATGGCTGCTTGGAACACCTCGGCAAGGTGGGGAGTGTTCCCCGATTAAGCCCCTTTGGGTTAAGGATGGCGCTTGCTTTCTGCGGTGCGAACCGAGGCGTATTGTACTGGTGGCGCGTCGTCCGGTCAAGGGGAAAGGTGCGTTGTTTCCTCCGTTGTTGGCGCTGCTGTTGGTGCTGCGGCAAGGGCAGCCCGCAGCGATGCCTTATGAAAGATCGTCATAGGGACATTGAGCGCCTCGGCGGGGGGAAGCCAGCGGTGATCGAGCAGTTCCTCGCTCAAGTGGACGGTTTCCGTCTCCGCACGGCAAAGAAAGGCGGTATCAAGGTGGCGGCGATGGTAGGGGGAAATCATGACGAGGATGGGGTTGATTATGGTGATGGACAGACTCGTCTCCTCGCGGACTTCGCGGATCACCCCTTCGTGGGGGTGTTCGCGCCGTCCAAGCCAGCCCCCGGGGAAACCCCAAGGGGTTTTAGGGTGATAGACATGCTCCACCACAAGGATGCGCCCCACTGGACTGAACACCACCCCCAAAACACCCAATGTAAAACGGGGTTGGGTCGCACGGTAGGCAATCTGCAAGACCGCCCAGAGTAAGGGCGATTGGCGTACCCAATGGGCGATACGCTGTTTCGTTGTGTCGGGTGTCATAGAATCAGCAAGGGGTCTACCAGCGCATGAACGTTAGCAGACCGATCACAGTTCTCGTCGTTAATTGGGCGCATTGGGGTTGGCTGCCATGCGCGTGCTGCCACTGCGTGCGCCAAAGAGCAGATCAAACTTTCCCACCGTCACAATGTCATTGGGCAAAACCAAGCGCCGCTCCCCCACACGGACGATGCTCCGGTTCAGGTAGGCGGGGTTATGGTCGGCAAGGCTCTCAAGGTAAAACTGCCCATTGTCTTCGGTAATGCGGGCGTGGTAGCGAGAGACGCTCTTTGCCCCTTCAAAATTTCCCAAATTCACTGCCAATGCCTCAGCAGTTTGTGGGTTTTGGGGGTCAGGTCGCCCGATGAGGGCAGGCTGGAAACGGAGTTCAAAAATCTTCCCCGTCCCTTGTTCACGGAAATAGGGCTGAATCACACCATTACCAATCACGCGGCGTTCTTCAGGGCGAACGGCAACCGCTTCGCGTATACCACGCGCACGCTGCTCCCGGACGAGGACAAGCTGCGCCCCGGTCTGGACGTTCTGCTGCTCTAGGGTCTTGTCTGGCTCAAGCGCTTTCCCCGTGCTTTCGACGCGCAGGGAGTAGATATCTTCTTCAGGGAACATGAACTCTTTGCGTGTTTCGGTAAGGAAGGTGCGCACAGGTAGGTTTTCCCGAATCGAAACTTCCTGAGGTGAGACATCAAAGAGATCAGAGACAATCGTCAAACGAATTCTAGGCATAGGTATTCCCTCTCTCCCGTAATGCGATAACGATAGCCGATCACCCCCTTGTGCGCAAGCGGCTAGTAGACCATCAAGAAGGTAACCATAGAAAGAGACCCTCATCCCCCCTACCCCCCTTCCCCCTGTGGGAAAAGGAGAGGACATATTTTCAAGTGAACCTTATGTCTGGGATAAAGGGTAATCCTAAACACAAGGTTTGGCGTTGAACAACTTGCACGAAGTAGCGCAAGCCTTCCCGAAACAAGCTCCAGAGCCGCCGGAACGAACCGTCGGGACGACGAACGAGCGGTTGGGCGATGCCAGCAGCAACGGCTTGGCTGCCGAGGGCGACCACCCACGTGTAGGCAATGGTCAACAGAACCAGCCGGTTGGCGAGATGCTGCTTCCAGCAGGGCGCGAATCATCTCCACTTGTCCTTCGGCAAAAAAGGCTGTCAGGTCGAGCGCTTTATTAGCGAGCCAGCGGCGAAAGCGCCGCGCTGTACTCTCTACCTGCTCCCCGCAACTCACCGCCCGCGCAATCGCTCCTTGCTGACAGCTCTCCGCTTGAATCACCCCATAGCTAAACAGGCTTACATTTTGCTGCTGCCAACCATTGAAACACGGTAGATGGGCTGACAAGTGCTGCTCTAATTGGTACAGTAGTTTGTAGTTCATCGTTCCTCACTGGGTTTCTTGGTCGATTTCCAGTTTGAACGATGAACTCCCTATTTTTCAACCCGCCTTCCAAACATGTCCTCTCCTCAGATGTTTATGGGGAGGGGACAAGCCCCGAAGGAGTGGTTACTCCTAGCCCGCTGCTTTAGCAGCGGGCGTTCACGGACGGCAATGGGCGCAAGCATTGCGCTCCTACAGGGATTACACCCTCAATACACCCTAGTTACCGGACAAGCCTTTTAGCGCCGGGGGTACTTTGCAAACAAGCCCATCATGGGCTAGAGGTGCGTTTTACTCCCGCGTGCTTCGATAATCTTGACCGCCTCGCGCACGTCTTGGGCGCGATCTCGGTGGCAGATCATCAACACATCATCCGTATCAACAATCACCAAATCATTGACGCCAATGGTGACCACCATCCGGTTGCTGACGATAAGCGTCCCCCGTGTGTCAATCTGAACATGGGCGTGATAATCCCCCCGCGAGATGTTATCCTCAGCGTTTTCGGAGAGGATTTCAAAGAGAGTCGCCCACGAGCCAACATCGCTCCAGCCAATATCCACTGGAATGACCGCCACATCGTGCGCCCCTTCCATAATGGCATAGTCAATAGGTTGTTTTTTCATCTTTCCCCACAGGTCGGTTAGCCATTCGGGGTGAGTTACCACCTGATTGAGCAAGGCATCCATCGACGGCTGTTGGCGGGCAAATTCTTCCTTCGCCCGCTTCACAGTCATGATAAACATCCCGGCGTTCCAACTATACAACCCCGTTTGGAGAAAAACCTGTGCGGTGGCAGCATCGGGCTTTTCGACAAAACGCTGACTGTGAAAGACTTCAAAACCTCGCATTGTGCCGATAGACGTCCCACGCTGGATGTAGCCGAACCCCGTTGCCGGATAGGAAGGGGGAATCCCTAAGGTGACGATATAGCCCCGTTCGGCAACCTCCGCCGCTGTGCGCAGTGCCTCGCGGAAGCGTTCTTCGTTGGCAATGTGATGATCGGCAGAAAGGACGGCAACAATGGCGTCTGGGTCGCGTCCAGCAATGGTATACAGCCCTAACCCCGCTGCGGGACCACTATCCCGCCCGAAGGGTTCACAGATAACATTTGTGGCGGGGATATAGGGTGTGCTTTCGCGCAGCGCCTCCGCCATGCCTGTTCCGGTAATCACAAAAATCCGCTCCGGGGGAAGCAAGTCTGTCAAGCGCTCGACAGTGATCTGGAACATGGTGCGTTCTTCGGTCAGGGGGAGCATTTGTTTGGGGCGACCTTTGCGGCTGAGTGGCCACAGGCGCGTGCCACCACCGCCCGCCATGATCAAAGCATAGAGGTTCGGCATAAACGAGAGTGTTCCTTATACAGGTGGGATTAGCCGTTGACGTGTTCCATCAACCAATCAATGGCTTCCCGTTCGTTGAAGAAGGCGCGGTAGGTATGGGTAGGGGTGCTTGCTGAGCGAAGGGCTAAGCTGACGACGCGCCCAACTACCGATTTGGATAAGTTGAAGGCAAAAAAGGATCGGAGGTCTGGACGTACTTTCAAAATTTCTTGCGAGCGAGTCTTGATGTACGGGGTCGGTCCGGCTTTTTCGGCGGTCATATCAAGAAGGGTGAGAACCACAGGATGCGCCCACGCGGCGCGAAGGTCGGTGGCACGCTGCGCCCACGCATCCACCGTTGTGCGGGCAGAGTCCGTCATTTTGACAACGAAGATGCGCCCTTCCCACAGGAATCCGACTTGGCAGCCGTGAAGGGTTTCAACCTGTTCCATCGTGGCAATGGTGGGCAGAGGCTTCACAAACCCTTGAGATGTCATACCAGTATTTACTCCAAACCATACAAACCATATCGTCCTATTTTAGCGTTCTGTTTTCCGGTTGTCATGCGCTGCTGCACGTTTTGAGATTCTTTTGAGTGAGTGTCATATTTGCTGCTCTACCTGTGTGGCAGTACAATCGATTAAGCGTTTGTGGATTTCTCTTTATTTTTAGGAGGGAAATACATAACATGCGAACTATTAAAAGTAGTTTAGTAGGAGTTTACCATATGCGTAAGTTTAGCCTCCTTCTGTTGGTCGCCGCCCTTATTCTCGGTTTTGCCAGTATGGGTCATGCTAGAGCCCAGACGGTTGAACTGCGGATGATTTGGTACAACGACGGTAATGAAGGCGAGGTGCTGCGTGGACTGCTTGATAAATTCGAGGCAGATCACAGCGGTATCAAAGTCGTGATCGAAACAGTCCCCTTTAAAGACCTCCCCACCGTGATGCAAACGCAATTGGAATCGAACAACCCGCCAGACATGGCGCGGTTGACGGACGTTCCGCGTTATCGTGGGAAATACCTTGATCTGCGTCCCTTGTTGAAGGATGCCGAGTTGTTCGAGTCCAGCTTCCCGGCAGAGGTGTTGGCAACCTACCGTAGCGGCAGCGAGGATAAGGGCTTGTATGGTTACCCGACCCAATTTACGGTGACCGGTCCGCTGATCAATGCGACACTCTTTGCCCAAGCAGGAGTAGACATTCCAACGGGCGATACGACCCTTGCCGAATGGGTTGAACTGGCGAAACAGGTCAAAGAAGCGACAGGCGTTCCCTATGCCGTTGCCATTGATCGTTCGCTGCACCGGATCACCGGACCGTCCCTCTCGCTTGGGGGGCAGTGGGTTGATAAAGAGACGGGGAAGATCACCTTTGATAACCCCGCCACTCGCGAATTCCTCGACATGCTCAAGAGTTGGCACGATGAGGACATCACCCCTAAGAACATTTGGATCGCAGAGAACGATAAATATGCCGCCGGACGGGATTACTTCGTGAACGGCGAACTCGTTTTCTACTACTCTGGCAGTTGGCAGGTTGGTGGGTTTGCCAACGACATTGGCGACAAGTTCGATTGGCGTGCCGTCCCCATGCCTTGCGGACCCGGCGGCTGCACGGGAATGCCCGGAGGCGCATCGGTCATGGCATTTGGTGGGACGAAACACCCTGAAGCCGTGGCAATGGTCATGGAATACCTCTCCAGCGAAGCTGTCTATGGCGAATTCGCCGCTAAAACGTTGTTCCTCCCTGGTCACTTGGGGTTGATTGCGAAGGGTGTTGACTACCCCACGCAAAAAGACAACCTGAATGTGTTCGCCTCCAGCATCCCCAAACTCTCTGAGCAGGGCTATTTGTTCCAACAATCGTCCCTGACGGGTCCGATGAACGAAGAACTGCGGATTCGGATTGGGCAAGCATTGGTGGGCGAGATCACGATGGACGAGGCAGTTAAAGCCGTCCAGAAGGTTGCCGATGACGCCTGTGCTGCTGAACCGGCGAAATGCCCGCCATTCAATTAGGGATCAGCTTTTACCCCCCTCACTTATCAAGGTGAGGGGATCCTGATGTGACGTGGAATCTGTTTACGGGGCGTGTGAAAAGCACGCCCCTCACCATCTAATTTTTTTTAATGATTTTTTAGGAGCGTTGCCGTGTTTGCTCCGCTTCGAGGGTTTATTCAAGACGTGCTGCGGATTCTTTTTCTGCCTATCCTCGCCCTAGTGTACGCCGTTGATTGGCTGATCACCCGTCTAGAGCGGCGAATCAGTGCGAAGCGAATGCCCTATTTCTTCTTGCTGCCCAATCTGGCAATTTTTGGCATCTTCATCCTCTTGCCGATGATGCTCAATTTTGCTTACGGATTCACCAAAGGGGAGTCGATTCGCTTTGACCAACGCCCCGCCGCCGGGCTGGAAAACTTCAACCGTTTATTCACCTGTGAAAACGTTACGATAGCCACCACCTGCCAAGAAGAATTTTTCTGGCGGGCGCTGCGCACAAGTATTGTCTACACAGGGTTTGAAGTCCCCCTAATGATCTTCTGCGCCCTCGCCATAGCCGTCGCCTTGAATCGAGAGATTATTTTTCGGGGGATGTTCCGGGCAATCTTTTTCTATCCCGTGCTGCTCTCCCCTGTGGTGGTCGGTATCATCTGGAAATGGGTATTGGAAAAAGACAAGGGCTTGTTGAACAACCTGATTATTACGCTTGGGGGGCGTGCGGTTGATTTTAAGATCAGTTCAGAATGGTCATTTTTGTGGGTGGTTGTCGTCAGTGTGTGGGCGATGGTTGGCTTTTACATGCTGATTCTGCTCGCCGGGCTGCAATCCATTCCCCCCACACTCTACGAGGCGGCACGGATGGACGGGGCGAACGAATGGCAGCAGTTCACCGGGGTCACACTCCCCATGTTGCGCCCAACGCTGCTTGTTGTGTTTGTCTTGGCAATGATCCGCTCGGTACAGGTCTTTGACATGATTTATGTTTTAACGGGGGGCGGACCCGGCACGGCAACAACGACAATGGTGCAGTATATCTACAACTTATTCAGCAAATTTAACTATGGCTTGGCTGCCGCCGCCTCCCTAATTTTGGCGATTATTTTGGCGGTTCTGACCCTGATTCAATTGTTCCTCAACCGACGACAAACCGAAGCAATTTAACCGAAGCGATCTAAACGGAGCAATCGTTACATGACCACCCCACAGGAGACGTTCCGGGGTTTTGGCGCTGGTGTTCTCAATTTCCTCATTCGGCGGCAAGGCGGTAGAGCGCGCTTTACGACAACCGATGTGATCACCTACCTCTTTCTCATTATCGGTTCGTTGATCATGTTTATTCCCGTGTTATGGTTAGTGATGTCCTCCTTCAAGCCAGTGGATGCGCTCTCTGAACGCCCACCCTCGCTGCTACCTTATTGGAACGAAACGATTGTTGTCCCGGGCTATGAAAAACCTTTGAACTTGGTGGATGTGCGCTTTGCGGATGGGACCGTGAAACGGATGGCGCAAGCAGGTGCGCCAATTGGGATCGAAATGCCAGTGATCGACCCTGCCCAACCGGATTTGCCGCCGGTCAAAGTGATTATGGCGCGGGGGCGGGAACGTTTTGTCACCTTTGTGCGCACCATAAATTTCAGCCTTGCCAACTATACCGAGGCGATTCGTAATTTCCCCTTCTTCAACGCTCTTCGCAACAGTGTGGTGATCACACTCACGGCGACGCTCGTCACCCTATTAGTGAACAGTATGGCAGCCTTCGCCCTCAGCAAATACCGTTTTCGCGGGCGGACGGCGATGCTCTTTGTGATTCTCTCCACGCTTATGGTGCCGCTGGCGGTGATCATCATCCCCGTCTTTTTTGTCATTGATCGCCTCGGTTGGTCGCAAAACTTGTTGGGGGTCATCATTCCCCCCGCCGCCACGCCAACGGGCGTGTTCTTGCTCCGCCAATATATGTTGACCATTCCCGATGAACTGCTGGAAGCGGCGCGGATGGACGGGGCAACCGAGTGGCGGATTTATTGGCGGATCATCCTCCCGCTGACAGCCCCGGCGCTGGCTGTGCTGGCAATTTTCTCCATTATGTGGCGCTGGAACGACTTTTTGTGGCCCCTCATTGTCCTCGGTGGACGGCAAGACCTTGCCACACTGCAACTTGCTTTGAATAACTTTCAGGGTGACCTGAACAGCCGTTGGCATCTCGTCATTGCGCTCACGGTGCTAAGTATGCTGCCGATCACTTTTGTCTTTGCCTTCTTGCAGCGCTATATCACCAGTGGCATTGCGGCGACGGGGGTAAAAGGATAATTTTTACCTCCCTCAGGGGAGAATCCGCCGTATCAATGCCCAGTCAGCAGGGGTGATTGCTCGCAATAAGATCACCCCCCCACCATAAAGCAGCCCGCCAACAAGTCCCGCCAAAATTGGGCTGCTCTCCCGCAGCGCCAGCATCCCCGCCAGCATAATGCCGCCCGCAGCACCTGTCCGCAGCATCCCCCAGAACACCGTGCGTGACATAGGGCGATCCCGCCGCATCCACAAAAAAGCGGCGAAAATTGCCGATTGGGCAATGAGGATGGAGACTGCCGCCCCCGCCACCCCTAAAACGGGGAGCAATAGCAAATTGAGGGTAATGTTCAAAAGTAAGCCCCCTATACGTACGAATAGGGTCGTTCGTTGGCGGTTTTCGATGATCAACTGTTGTCCATAGGCATTGCCGACCATCATGACAACAGCATACCAGATCAGCACTTCCAAAATTTGGGAGGTGTTGAGAAACCCAGGAAAGAGCAGCCCCGCCAACGTGGAGGCTAAGACAGTCACCCCCACCCCAACAGGAAGGGTGACGATTAAGGTCAGGTGTGCTAAGCGGTCTGTGATCCCTTGCAAGGCAAGGCGATCCCCCGACAGGCGTGCCATAAGGGGAAACAGCGCGGTGAGAACAGCCGTGTTCAGCAGTTCTACAACGCCAAAAACGATCACGAAGGCGGTCATCAGGTTGCCCGCCGCCGCCGGAGAAAGCCGCGTATAGACGAGGACGCGATCCACCTGCTGATAAACAAGGGTGATGAAGGATGCTGCGGCAAGGGGCGCTCCCTCCCGAAACAAAAGCGTGACAATGTGCCGTTCCAACGGAAACAGGGGGATTATTCCCGCTCGGCGCAAGGCGATCCAATAGATGCCGGAACGAAAGACCCCCGCGGTGATCGTTGCCATATACAGTCCGGGCAGCCCACCGCCCGCCGCTAAGATCGGAAAAGCTAAACCGATGAGGACGACGATATGGGCGATCAGAATGGCGCTGGTGGTGATCATTTTTTCGGCGGCAAGAAGTTGGTTGTGTGCCATATTCCCAAACACGTCAACGATCACGCTGATCCCAGCGAGGGCGAGGAGTCCACGCACGGTTAAATCGTAATTCAGGGCAACCCCGGCAAGCAGCATCCCCACATAGGCGATCAGCGCAAGGGGCGGCTGTGCCGCCAGAGTCGCCGTCAGGTAGCGCCCCGCCCGCGCTCGTTCCCGTGCGGCATCACGCAGGACAATCAAGCCCATCCCAAATTCGGGGAGTGTGGCGGCAATGGTGATCATGCCGCCGATCACGCCCCATGTGCCGTAGGCGCTCTCCCCAAGCAGACGTGCTAAGAGAATCGACCAGAGAAATTGCAACCCCCGCGCCAGCATGGTTGCCGCAGTAATGGCGGCGGTGTTGCGTACCACGCGGCGGGTTTCTGCTTCAGTAGGTAATGGGGTAGTGGGGATTTCAGCCGATGCCGGTGTATTCAAAGCAACCATCGTCTCAAAAAATGGAAAACTGAGTATAACGCACGGCATCTCCTTTGGTAGAATAGTCCGGCTGTATAAGGAGTTACTCACCAACATATGAACAACATCTGTGTCATTGGCGTGGGCTACGTCGGTCTCGTGACGGGCGCTTGTTTTGCTGACCTCGGAAACACGATCACGGCGCTAGACATCAATGAAAAACGCATCGAAAACCTACGTCAGGGCATTATGCCCATTTATGAACCTGGGTTGAAAGAGGTTGTCGAGCGAAACATCAAGGCAAACCGCCTTCGGTTCACCACCGACTATCAGACAGCGCTCAAGGATGCTGAGTTCGTCTTCATCTGTGTGGGAACACCAGAGGGCGTAGACGGCGAGGCGGATTTACAATATGTCCGTATGGCGGCGGAATCAATTGCCAAACACGCCATACACCCGCTGATTGTGATCAATAAATCCACCGTCCCCGTCGGCACGGGGGACTGGGTGGCAACCATTATTCGCGAACACCAGCCCACCCCGATTCCGGTCTCGGTAGTAAGCTGCCCCGAATTCCTTCGTGAAGGGTCTGCCGTGCGTGATTTCTTCAGCCCAGATCGAACGGTTTTAGGCTCAACAGACCGCGAGGCGGCAAACCGCGTTGCCCAACTGCACCTCCAACTTCGCGCCCCAATCGTGATCACCGATCTGCGCACGGCGGAGATGATCAAATACGCCTCGAACGCCTTCCTTGCCACACGAATCAGCTTCATCAATGAGATCGCCAACATTTGCGAGGCGCTTGGCGCAGATGTGAAAGAGGTGGCACAGGGGATGGGCTATGACAAGCGTATTGGGCATCACTTCTTAGAACCCGGCGTGGGGTATGGGGGGAGTTGTTTTCCCGGCAGCGAAACAGTCTTTACCATCCACGATGGACAAGTGACGGCTCGCACGTTTGAGTCCCTTTTCGCTGAAGGTGGCACGCCACAAAAAGGAGATCACACTGAGGTAATCATCCCAGAAAACATGCACGTGTTGGCATTTGATCTGAACACGGGATGTCCTGATATTGCCGCTGTGAGCGCCCTGACCCGCCGTGATTATGCCGGAGAGATGGTCACAATCACAACGAGTATGGGACGGGCGCTCACAGTCACAGCCGATCACCCTATTCTTGTCGCACGTCCTTATGGGTTGGAAACGATCCCCGCTTCAGAGGTGACGGCGGACGAACACCTTGCCGCCTTGACCATGTTACCTAAGATACCTACTCTCCAGAGGCTAAACCTGATTGAGTTATTGGAGGGAACAGCGCTAGAAAACGCTGTGTATGTCTCGCCCATTGATGACTCATTCACAGCGCACTATGCAGACTTTGCGGAACACATTTCACCTGAGATGCTTAAACATCCTCATGAAATTAAACAGCACAACCGCATGGCTCTCACGATATACCGGCAGTTAACGGCGCAAGGCGTTTTGAATGTTTCAGCCGAAAAATTGCTGCTCTATACGGCAAAGGGCGCAGCAACCAAAATCAAGGCGATCATCGAGGTTGATGCTGATCTCGCCCGTTTGTGTGGCTATTACCTTGCCGAGGGATTTATCAGTGAGGATATAGGGCGTGGCGGCGCACAGCGTGAGCGAACCGGCTTCACCTTTGGGGCGCATGAAAACGAATACATCGCTGATCTACGGCGTATTTTAGATCGTTATGGTTTGAAATACATCGAAAGAGCCAGCACAAACGCTATCAGCACGATTGTCTCTTCGCGTGTTTTCGCGTGGCTAATTCGCGATGTTCTTGGCTGTGGAACACACTCAAATGACAAACGCCTTCCTATGTTTGCCTTTGGGCTGCCCCCTGCCTTAAGTTATGAGCTTTTGCGTGGCGCATTTAGCGGTGATGGGGCTGTCACCCCTGTGCAAAATGGCAAGAATCTCATGCTTGAATATGCCACAACCAGCAAGCAGTTTGCTGATGGATTGGCATTAGTCCTCCAATCCCTTGGCATTGTGCCAACAGTTCGTGCGCGATTGATGAACAAATCCAAGCGCCCCGCCTATATTCTGCGTGTCAGTGGCTATAATCAGCTGAGAAAACTCACTCATGTGTTTGGCGAAACGCGCCGAGAACAGATTGAGTCAATTCTTAATGCCTATAAACGCCACATTCAACCGCATGGCTTCAAACCTCAAGGTGCTTATGCTGCACTTGACGTGATGCGTGTTGAACGCCACACAGACTCCCTCGCCGTCTATAGCCTAGAGACAACCACACACACATTCATTGGAAACAGCGCCCTTGTCTTGCACAACTGTTTTCCCAAAGACGTAAAAGCGTTGTCCTACATGGCGCAAGTTCACGGCACAGCCCCACAGTTGTTGCAAGCGGTCATGGGAATCAACGAAATTCAGCGCAAGCAGATCGTCCTCAAACTGGAGGATATGCTTGGCGATGTGCAGGGGAAGGTGATCGGGCTGCTTGGTCTGGCGTTCAAGGAAAACACCGATGATATTCGCGTTTCCCCTGCCTTAGAGATCGCGGATATGCTCCATAACCTGGGGGCGACGGTGCGCGGCTATGATCCGGTGGCGAATGAGAATGTTGCTCACAGCTACAAATACATCCAGCTTGCCGAAGATGCCTACGATCTGGCAAAGGGGTGCGATGCACTCGTTGTGGCAACCCCCTGGAACGAGTTCAAGGGGTTGGATATGGTGCGTCTGCGTGAGGTCATGCGCCAGCCAAACCTTGTCGATGGGCGCAATCTCTACGATCCACTCCGAATGAAGGATTATGGCTTTCATTATCGTGGCGTTGGGCGCGGGTACAACGGCACAGCGGTGAAATAGGGCGAAAGCTGCATCGCTATGTGTGAAGGGGCAACCTCATTGCCCTTTCAGCAACCGATTAAAACCCCACCCCTACACCCTTTGTACACAGAAATTTAGGGTCTTGGGGTTTTTGAACTAGGGATTAAAGAAAGGAATCAACCTCGTGTCCGAGACATTGATCGGTAAACGTATCGCCGTCCTGGATCAAGGTTTCCTCGAGCTGCAAGATGTCATGCCCCATCCGGCGGCGGGTGTTTCTCCCGATACGGCAATCGCATCAGCGGCACGGGTGTCCTTTATGGGTGAGAGCAAAGGGGATGAAAAAGACGCCAAGCTGATCCATTACCTCATGAAACATGCGCACACCTCGCCTTTCGAGATGGTGGAATTCAAATTTCGCGTAAAAGCCCCTTTAATTACGTACTGGCAGTGGATTCGTCACCGCACCTTTGCCTATCAAAGCGTGAACAGCCAATCAGGGCGTTATACCGAGTTTGACGAAGATGAATTTTACATCCCCGCTGTGTGGCGGCGGCAGTCCCCTAGCAACAAACAAGCCAGCCTCGGTGAGGTGGAAACGGCGGAAGGGGAGGAACTGACCCGTGACCTGATCGCCTTTTATAAGGAAGGCTTTTCGCTTTATGAAAAAGCGCTGGCGGCGGGCGTCTCGCGGGAGATGGCGCGGCTATTTTTGCCCGCATTTGCTGTCTACTACACATGGATTGTGAAGGTTGATCTTCACAATTTGTTTGGGTTTCTTCGGCTGCGCATGGCGGGCGATGCCCAATACGAAATTCGCGCCTATGCCGAGGCAATGTATTACGAGTTCGTCAAGCCGCTTGCTCCAGTGGCATCAGCGGCATTTGAGGACTACATCTTGAAACCGAACGGGATTGCGGTACATACAGCGTAGTCCCTATCCAGATGGGTGTATTGATGCCTTATTGGGATAGACGCTCAGGGGTTTCTATCTCCTTCCGCCTTTTGCCCCTCTCGAATCGTCCGCGCCAAAAGCGCCCAAACCGCCTCATCCCACATTCTCAGTGCTGCCAGCGAGGTTGACGGCAGCACCCAAATCACTGTCTCTCCAACAGTTTCCCCCGCAACCACACCATAGTTCAGACGTGCTGCTTGCAAAAAGACTTTTGCGGCAGTTTTTCCGTTGAACGCCAAAATGTGTGGAGCATGATCAGCTATCTTCTGGCGCAAGCCATCGACATCAAAATCCCCTGTTTCCAGGTCGGCATCCCCACCATAGGTTTCCTTAGCCAAGTCCGTCAAGCCAATACCATAGGTTAAAACCGCCCGAAAATCGGCGGGCTTGATCAGATGCGGCGTCAAGCCCACCTTGTAGAGTGTTGTCCAAAAGCGATTCCGGGGGTTGGCATAGTAAGCGCCCGCCGAAGCAGAATGGTTGCCCGCCGCCGTTCCACAGAAAACAACCTTTAGATCAGCAGCGAGAACATCTGGAAGGATCATGATTAATATCCTCTATAAACGGTGTGAAAATGTTGCAAAGACCCGATTCGATTTTGGGTGAGAAAGAAGGCGTAGATATGAAGAAAGTATAAATCATCATACAATAACTCAATTATCTATGTGTGTGGGGATCACCGGAGGGGATAACCTATGGCGGGGAAAATTCAATGCGATTATGACCGTATGGCAAAAATAGCTCAAACGTTTGCCAAAGAAGCCCAGCAAACCCTACAATGTTTTTCTCAATTAAACCGTATTGCGGGCGATTTACAGAATGGTGGGTGGGTTGGCGAAGGGAATGATCGCTTTCAACGTGAGTTTGAAGACATCATTCGGAAGTCGATGAATAAGCTCGTGAACGTCCTCCAAGACGCGGGGCAAGCCTCGCAGAAAATTGCACAGGCATTGCGTGGCGCAGAAGAAGAAGCCGGAGCGCTCTTTGGTGGGGGCGGTGGCGGGGTGAATGGCAAACCCGGAGGGGGTGGCGGTGCGGGGACAAACGCCGGGAATGGCAGCACAGGTGGCGGGGGCGGTGCGGGCAAGCCCGGCGGGGGCGAAAAACCTGCCCAAACATTCACCTATCCCAAACCAACGTGGCCTGTTGACCTCAAGAATTCCAGCCAATTAGACGCGATCATTAAGCCAAACATCCGAGGGCAAAACACCAAAGAACTTGCCGATGTGATGAAAACCCTAAACGGCAACCCGAAAGGGGCGGAATTGGATGCGGCATTGACGAAACTGGCAGAAATTCGTGGTGTTCCAGTCGATAAGATCAAAGCTGATTACAACAAGTTTGTTGAAGTACGCAATCAGGCAGAAGCAACCCGCGCCCGAAAAGGTCTTGAACCTATCTCTCAGCTTGCTGATGGCAAGGGAACATTTGACTTTGCCAAAAAAGGCGAGAGTTTCTGGGGAACAACCGATCAACTGCGGCATGGGAAGATTCTAGGCGACACCTTCGGGATTGATCCCGCCTTTGGATCGCTCTTGAATCCAACGGGCGGATTGGCGGGTCCCGGTGACACGCCCATCTACCTTGTTGGGGAAAACAGCATGGCGGTCAATGTGCATGGCGCGGTGCATGATGCTGGCGGCTATCTGAAGAACTACCATGATGTTGGACCGGGCTACCACTATGTGCCGGGGACGTGGCAAATCCTTGACACAACAAACCCCCTTGCCGGGCAAGTGGATGGAATCAAATTCTGGGTAAAGGAACTAGACAAACGCGGAATGTAAGTGCGTTAACCACCCGTAGATGTGTGTCTGATGGGGGTAGGCATGATGCCATGCCCCTATCAGATCTCGAAGCCCAACCTGCTGGAGATTCAACGCATCTCGGCAAAGGGATCGCTCTTGTTTGGGGTCGTTTTGAAGAGTGCGGCTTGTTCATGCAGCCAACGCAGTGCCTCTGTGCGCTGCACAAAAATCCGTACCTCGCTCTGTTTATGGCGTCCCTTCCGCTCTCGCACAAACATCGAGATGATGCGCATGGCGAATCCGTCTTTCAGAAGGAGGGCAACCCGCGCCGGTGTGTCGGGATCAGCCGCATCATAGGCTTCATCCGCACGTTGGCGGGCATAGGGAGTTAGCGTTTGGCTCGGTGCAGAGAGATCAAGCAGGGCAAGGATGGGCTGCCCGGGCGTCCACGCCCGATAGGTCTCGGTGACGATATTTGCCCACTGATCCACCGCAATCCGCCGCATATCGCCCTGGCTGGCGATGACGACAATGCGTCCCTCGGCAAGAAACTCACGGCTGATTCCATGATCAAAGACCTCAAGGGTCATCGCTGTGCCTCAGACAGTGTGGCAAAGGGGTTGACCGGAACAAATTCGCGTTCCACAATGGTGCGCTGTTCGCGCAGCCAGCGAAGGGCATCCCCTCGGCTGGCGAATATGCGCTGCGCATTACGCCTAAAGCGTTTGTCACGTTCGCGTAAGAGGATTGCCATCAAGCGCATGAGAAGGGTATCCGGCGCAGCGACAGCAATGCGTCCGGCGGGGATATGGGCAAGATCAATCTCATAAAGGGCATAGGCTTTTTGACGGAGATAAGGTGTCATCGCGTTGCCCGGCGCAGAGAGATCATGGAGGACAAAGAGTGGTTTTCCCGGCAGCCATGAGGCGTAGGTTTGTTTGACAACCTCAAACCACACATCCACCGCCGCCCGTCGCATATCGCCCGCACTGGTGAACACAACAATACGCCCCTCATCAAGGAAATCGCGGGTGATTCCAAACTCAAATGTTTCCATAGGAATAGGTTTGTCCCATTTGACAGTTTGGCGAGCGTATTCTAGTGTACAATGACTCCCGCCCATTTGCACAAGAGATTTTGATGATGCGTCATGTCGCCATTGTGATCTTTGATGATGTTGAGGTATTGGATTTCTGCGGACCCTACGAAGTTTTTAATGTCGCTGCTGAACTGATCGCTCCCTCACCGTTTCAGGTGTCTACGGTGGGCATCACCGATGCGCCTATTCGCACACGAGGCGGGATGATCATCACCCCAACGCACAGTTTGGCAACCTGTCCCACCCCCGATTTGGTCATTATCCCCGGCGGGTTTGGGACGCGCCGCCTTGTTGGGCATAAGCCACTAAAAGCGTGGATTCAAGCACAACATACCCGCGCCGAATGGACACTATCTGTTTGTACAGGGGCGCTGCTTTTGGCAGACGCCGGGCTTATCACCAACCAACCAGCCACAACCCACCACACTGCCTTTGATCGCCTTGCCGCACTTTCCCCCACGACAAGGATCATCACTGATCAGCGCTACGTCCAGAGTGGGAAGATCATCACCTCTGGGGGCATTTCAGCCGGGATTGATATGGCGCTGCACCTTGTCGAATCCTTATGTGGAAAAGACGCCGTAGCCCTTGTGCGGGGCGAGATGGAATGGAATTGGCATCAAGCGAGCCTTTAAATGAACATCGTGGCATTTTTGACGAATAACGACTATCCCGAAGGCAGTGTTGATGATCAGCCGGCGATGGAAGCCCTTCGGCGGCGCGGGGTAGAGGTTGTCCCTATGGTGTGGAATGATTCCCGTGTCACATGGGATAGTTTTGATGCGGTGATTGTCCGCTCTGTGTGGGATTACCACCTTGCACCGGACACCTTCAGCGCTTTTTTGGATGCCCGTACTGCACAAAGGATACGTTTTTTCAACCCCGCTCAGTTGATCCGCTGGAACATGGATAAGCATTACCTCCGCGACCTTGCCAAGCAAGGTGTCACCATCATCCCGTCCGTGTGGGTGGAACGGGGGCAGCCAGTGAGCATTGCCGAGGTAATGAGACAGCAAAATTGGACGGAGGCGGTTATCAAGCCAACCGTTTCCGCCGGCGCATGGCGCACCTTCCGGGTGAGGGCTGATGAGCCGCTCTCGCCGGATGTGGAGGCATTGATTGCCGAACGCAATGTGATCATCCAGCAATTTCGCCCTGAGATTATCAGCGAGGGTGAATGGTCGTTCGTTTTCTTTGATGGTGTGTACAGTCACGCTGTCCTGAAAAAGGCAAAACAAGGGGATTACCGTGTACAGGGCGGGGACTATGAGGGAATTGACGCGCCAACGGGGTTGGTGGCACAAGCCGCCGCCGTTGTTCAAGCAGTGGACGATACACCGCTCTATGCGCGGGTCGATGGGGTGTTCGTGGGGCAGCAGTTCCAACTGATGGAATTGGAACTTTTTGAGCCATGGCTCTTTTTGCGCACCCATCCAGAGGCGGCGGATCGCTTTGCTGAAGCGATTGTACGGCGCTTGGGATAGAGGTGTGCGCTTGAGGGTTCACTCAAACGCTTGCTGCGCTAAGGTGAACCCTACGGCATGAGAAAGTGATGCCCATTCACGCCGATGTGGGACGAGTAGTCCACCACACAGATACGTAGAAGATAGACTGACCCAACACCCTCACCCCCTGCGACCCGCCTTCAGCGTGTACCCGCTCCCCATAAACGGAGAGGGGGATTCGGGTTCTTTAGAAATCACTGTGGTGGACTACTAAGTACCACCACAGTGAAAAGGCGGGCTGACGTATGATCCCGCCGCTAAAGCAGCGGGCTGAAAACAGCCACCCCTTCGGGGCTTAAAAGGCATATCTGTATGGGCTTTTCCGTCGTCCCCACCCCAAAGGGCTTTTTTGTTTGTACTTAGTTCCCCAGTTATTTCCCCAACTTTTCGCGAAACACTTCAGCAATGGCGGGGAGTTCCTTGAACAAATCGCCAACAATGCCATAGCGTGCCAGTTTGAAGATGGGCGCATCAGCATCTTTGTTGATGGCGACAATCACTTTTGAACTGCGCATCCCTGCTTGGTGTTGAATCGATCCCGACAAGCCCGTTGCGATGTAGAGATTAGGGGCAACAACCTTCCCCGTTTGCCCAACCTGATGCGCATAGGGAATCCACCCCGCATCCACCGCTGCTCGGCTTGCGCCCACCGCTCCATTGAGGACTTCGGCAAGGTCACGAACAGGGGCAAAGCCTTCCGGTCCGCCAACGCCGCGCCCCCCACTGACGATGATCGCTGCATCGGTGAGGTTTACCGTCCCCTTTGTCTCCTCAAAACCAGTTACCTTTGTGGTGATTTGGTCTTCGCTGAGGACAGGGCTAACGCTGCTAACCTCGCCCGTTCGGGCTGAATCGGGGGCGGGTTGGGCAAAGGCACGCGAGCGCGTCGTGATGCACACCGTCCCCTCGCCTTTCGGAGCGGCGTCGCTCAGCACTTTTCCGGCGTAGACCGGACGTGTGGCGCTGATCGTCCCACCCTCTACCGTCAACTCGATCACATCGGAGAGCAGTCCAGCGTTTAAATCAGCACTGAGGGCGGCGATCAGTTCACGCCCCCGTGTAGACGCGCCACCGAGGACGACCTTTGCCCCCTGAACGACCTTTCCCAAAAGCGCCGCATAGGGATCGAGGCGGTAATCGGCAAGAGTGGCATCGTCCCCTTTGACAACCTTATCCGCGCCATAGTGGAACGCCAAGGTGACGATGTTTTCAATGCCTTGTCCAAAAACAACGGCGGTCAGCGGCACGCCGAGGGCATCCGCCACCACACGCCCCGCGCCAAGCGCCTCCCACGAGATGGGCAGCGCCTTCCCTTTGAATTGATCAATCCAGACGAAAACGCCGCTCATATAACCTTTTCCTCCAAGAGTTTCGCCACAAGTTTTTCGGCGCGTTCACGTTCTGTTGCCCCGCTGATAATCTCCACATTACCCGTTCGGGCGGGAAGGTTTCGGTACGCGGTGGTGACGACCTTTGCCGAGTCGCCCGACGCATCGGTCACACCGAGATCGGCGCTGCCCCATACGGGGATCACTGCCTTCGATGCTTTCCGAATTCCAATGAACGAGGGAGATTTCGGATCGTTAATGTCCTTCAAAACGCTGATCACAGCAGGGAGTTTAGCGGTGATCGTCTGCTTGCCTTCTTCCACCATTCGTTCCACTTGGATCGTCTTTGCCGCAAAATCGACGGCGACAACCTTGCTCACCGCGCCGATTGCCGTCCAGCCGAGCAAGCGGGCAAGTTGGTAGACATGGGCATCCGTCGCCAGATCAACCAATTCCTTACCAAAAATGACCAACGAGACATCGCCCAGTTTCTTGAGCGCAGCAGCGGCGGCTTTGGCATAGCCGAGGGAGTCTTGTCCCTCCATGCCACCATCCCAAAGGCGGATTGCGTTATCAACGCCGATTGCCAGCGCTTGCTTGAGGGCGTCGTTATGGGTTTCGTCGCCAATGGCTATGGCGGTGCTGGTTGTTTTATGCGCATCACGCAGCAGCACCACCTCTGTCACCGAATATTCATCCCAGGGGTTCAGCACAAGCTGCGCCCCACCCCAAGATACTTTGCCCCCGCCGTCCACTTCCACTTTTGCCGCAGTATCCGGCGTGGAGCGGGTAAACACAACAATATTCTCTGCCATTCTCTGTCCTTCTCTTGATGAATTCTTGCCCACCTGAGGGCTATCGCCTTCCTCAAGCGGGTCATCCTACGAATTGTTTTTCCCCTATCATTGTAGCAAGCGAATCCATCTTTATCCTGATCCAACTTTGGGGAGTTGAGACATTTGAGGGAGGCGATTGAAAGTTGCGCCCGCTCTAATTTTTCCTAAAATGGTAGATGGTCATCTACTTTATCCCAAAAGGGAAGCTCTATCATGCGTAACTTTAATACACGTCAAGCTGGTATTTTGTCGATTCTATTGGGGGCGCTCACACTCTTTCGCGTTGTGACCATCCCCACAGAAGCGAACCAATCAATGGGCGATTTTTCCTTAATCGCCGCAATTTTGCCTTTCTATAGCTGGTTTCCTTTGGTGGCATATGTCACATGCGGGGCAGCCATTGTTGGCGGTGTTTTGATGCTCATTGGACAGAAAATCGGCTTGCTCTTAGCCGGCGGTGGGTTCATCATCTTCTTCGGGGTGGCTGTCTACGGAATTCTGACCGAAAACCTTTCACGGGGGTTGGTGAACATTCTCTTGACGGTGGCGATGCTCTTGGTGGGGTTAGCCTGTTTGCAGCAGTTCTTCAAAAAAGCCTAACGATCTAGGTGAGTGTTGCTGATCGGGAATGATCATGATTCCCGATCAGACTTATAGCGTGATCTATATGGTTGTTGAGCCGATTTCTTATAGAACTTACGCAGTTGAACGTGTTTACTCTGTATTCATCATTCATCGAAAGGGGACGTTTGAGGGAGCTTCCCCCTCAAAAAATGGATTCCCCCTTCTCCCAATGGGAGAAGGGGGGTAGGGGGATGAGGGCAACTGCCTAACCTCTATCTTATTTCGTTGTCCGCTGCCAAAAGAGCGCATATTTCTCATTCAGGCATTGCCCAAAATCCAGCGCCTGAAAGTATTCTGGCGACGAGGTAACCACCAACACCTGTGGAATCTTGCGCTGGTCTGCCTCGTGGGTTGCCCGCTTGATCAAGAGCGCCCCATAGCCTTTCCCGCGACAATCCTCACGGACAGCAACCGTGCGCAGTTCAGCGATCTTCGGGCTATAGATTTCTAAACAGCAGCAGCCTACAATGACCCCCGCTTCTTCAACAACCCACCATGTGGAGAGCAGTTCGCGGATTTCCTCATCGGTGCGCGGTAGCAGTTTATCGAGGTTGTTCTTGATTAACCCTTGAATCGCTTGAATATCCCCTTCGTGGGCGTTCCGCAAAACACCCGTTGCCTCTGTATACCCCTCAATTGGTTTGTCTATCGTCGTCATGCCTTCTCCTCCCGTGTTTCTGCCTTAGCCAATGCATCAATAAGTCGCTGCTGCCGTACACTCAACGTCACATCCCCTCGTGTCCGCTCCAACACAGCGCGGAAAGCATCCGTCCGATGGCGCAACCCACCGCTCACCGCGTCGGGGTAGTCCACCGTGACAATCACATCGTAAACCTGATCCATCTTTGTGAGGAGCGCCTCTGCCTGTTCATAATCGTTTTCCCGCAGCCGATCCAATACATAGCGGCGCAGTTCGCTGGCGGCTTCGCACAGTCCGTTGAGGTAGGTGGCGGGTTCGGCGCGGAGTGCCTCTAGTGTGGGCAGATCACCCCCCCTAATCAGGGCATAGGTCAGCCGTGCCTCCACAAATTCCTTCGCCGCGTCTTGTGTATAGCCCGCGTGGTAAAGGTCGGGATGTGGTTGGAGCGATTCCCGCAAGCCATCAAAGATCGTTCGCGCCTCGCTGAGCAGCCTATCCGCCTCTGCCCACTGCTGGCGGTGCATGGCACGAATACCATTGGCACAGGCACGGGCGAGTGTGCGGGAGTCATTTAGGGCGGCTTCGCGGGCGCGGTGTTTTGCTTCAAGTGCAGCGCGAATCGCCTCAGTGATCGTCTCAAGGTTGAGCATGAGCATCGTCCTACACTACATTGCCGAGTCTTTGAAGGAACATCCCCTTTAAACAGGAACGAAAACAGAAAACAAAAAGGGCGCGGTTGTCCGCGCCCTGTCTATACTGAGTCCTACGCCTACGGCGTGTGAATCTTGACGCGGTTAACGCTTCGTATAGGTAGGTGCCTTACGCGCACGGCGCAAACCGGGCTTTTTCCGCTCTTTCACACGGGGGTCACGGGTGAGCAGCCCCGCCTTCCGCAGTTGCGGACGGAGTTCGGGGTTCACCTTGACGAGGGCCCGTGCAATGCCCAAAAGGATCGCTGAGGTTTGTCCAGTAATGCCGCCGCCCATGACATGAACGCTGACGTTGTATTGACCGTCCGCGCCAACCAACCGCAAGGGGGAGAGCGCCTTATCCAGATCGCCTTCGCGGGGGAGAAACTCTGCCCCTGGTTTATCGTTGATGACCACCGAACCGGTGCCGCCCGGGTAAAGGCGAACCCGTGCCGACGCTTCTTTGCGCCGCCCGATGCCCTCGAAATATTGACCGATCTCTGCCATTACGCCTTCTTAGCCTCCGGGAATTCGATCTTCTCAGGCTTGTGCGCCCCGTGAGGGTGTGTATCGCCCGCGTAGACCTTCAATTTCTTGATCATCTTCCGCCCCAAACGGTTGTGGGGCACCATCCCCTTCACTGCGGCTTCAATGACGCGCTCTGGGTGCTTTTCGAGCATCGTCCGTAGGGGCACCTCGCGGAAACCGCCCGGGTATTGGGAATGGCGATAGTAGAACTTTGTGTCAAGGCGATCCCCCGTGACGCGGATTTTACCCGCGTTAAGGACGATCACATAATCCCCAACATCCATATTGGGGACGAATGTGGTTTTGTGTTTGCCGCGCAGGATATGGGCAATACGGGAGGCAAGACGCCCCAAAATCATATCTGTCGCGTCCACCACATACCACTTGCGTCCAGCTTCAATGCTGTCAGCGGTTGGTGTGTAGGTCTTGAAATGCATGGTCAAAACTTCCCTTATTCGCTACGGGCGTCTTCCCGTGCGTCTGTTCCCTGTATAGTATCATCCCCCGGCGGATATGTCACCCCCACAAGGGTTAAGCCCTGTGCGGGGGCAAGCGCTTTTATCGCGCCGCGTTGTTTGGCATTCAGCAGGTGGGCAATATCCCCCACGCCTAAACGCCCATCGCCCACCTTCACCAGAGCAGCCGTCACCGAACGTACCATGTGGTAAAGAAAAGCGTCTGCTTCGATGGTAAAAACAATTCGTCTCGCCCCAAAGAGGGGTTGTTCTTCCGCCCATTCTGCCCGAAAGACCGTCCGCGTCGTCGTGCCGCGCTTGCCGAGGGGGGGCGTCCCAAAGGTGAGGAAATCATGCCTCCCCACCAAGTCCGCCGCCGCAAGGTTCATCGCCGCAAGGTCAGGGTCATGACGCACCCACCACGCTAACTGATCCAGAAGGGGGAGGGGCGTTTTATCAACATAGACCCGATATTCGTAGATGCGGCTCAACGCATCGTAACGCGGATGAAAGGTTGGCGCAGCAAGGGCGCACCCCTTCACCCTAATGTCTTTCGGCAGGTGGGCATTCAGGGCGTTGGTCAAGACCTCTGGCGTTTCCCGCCAAACCTTTTCCGAAAGGTCAAAGGCAACCACTTGCCCTGTCGCATGAACACCCGCATCGGTTCGCCCGGCAGCAATCGTTGGGATGGGTTCACCACTCAACTGCCTAAGCGCCGTTTCCAATGCCTCTTGCACCGTCTGTTTTCCGCCGGGGGTACGCTGGTAGCCATGATAGCCCTGCCCATCATAGGCAACCCGCGCCCGGTAGCGTGGCATACGATCTGACCCTTACGCCCTATAAACCCCGATATGGTTTAGGGTTAAGAGGCGTTCGCCTCGCCGTCGGAGGGCGTATTCCCGCCCCGCCCACGAATACGGCTGAAAAGACCGCCCGCCCGCCGCACCAAATTTGTCCCTGCTTGGTCGCTGCCGGTGCCTGCCGTTGGACGATCCACGAATTCGAGGATCACCATTTCCGCCCCATCGCCCTTGCGGGGTCCGAGTTTGGAAATGCGGGTGTAACCGCCCGGACGCTCTGCATAGCGGGGTGCGAGTTCATCAAAAATCTTGCTGACGACGTTCGGATCATCCAACCGCGCTTTCAACAAGCGGCGAATATGGATTTGGTTGGCGGCGTCTTTCTTCAGACTGCGCTTCGCCTGGGTGATCATCCGCTCGGCAGCGCCACGAATGGCATCCGCTTTGGTGCGGGTGGTCTTGATCCGTTCGTGTGTCAGAAGTTGGGTGATCAATGTCCGGCGGAGCGCATTGCGCTGCCCAATACTGCGCCCTAACAACTTCCCACGTACACGATGACGCATGATAGTTCTCTCTTTCGATCTCCCTCCCCCTCTGTTCTGACAAAAGGGGGGAGGTGGTTATCCCTGTGATTCGCTGCTGTGCGAGGATGCGGCATAGCTTGCCTCTTGCTCGGCGGTGAGGAAGTTCTTCTCACGCAAACGACCAAGCAGTTCTTCCAACGATTTCTCGCCAAAATTGCGAATGGCAAGCATCGCATCGTGACCGCGATCCAACATTTCCAAGACCTCGCCAACGGTGGTGATACCCGTCCGTTTTAGCGAGTTGAAGACACGAACACTGAGATCAAGCGTCTCAATGGGTGTCTGGTATTTTTCTTCGTCCCACGGCTTAGCTGCCGACCTATCCTCTGCGCTGCTCTCAGAGATCGCCGGAATGGTCACTTCGCCTTCGACACCAGCAATGATTCCTAAGTGGCTGATCAGGATTTTTGAGGCAGCACGCATCGCTTCGCCCGGGCGAAGGGTGCCATCTGTCCAGATTTCTAGAATCAGGCGGTCATAGTTTGTCCGCTGCCCAACCCGCGCCCGTTCCACATCATAGTGAACGCGGCTGATCGGGCTGAAGATAGCGTCTACGGGCAGTTCGCCAATGGGCAAACGTCCACGTTCCTCGGCGGGGCTAAAGCCGCGCCCGGCACTCACCGTCATCTCAATTTGGAGATTGGCATCCTCGGAGTCCGTCGTAAACAGGTAGAGATCGGAATTGACGATCTCTACCTCTGGCGGGCAGACAATATCTGCCGCCGTGACTGTCCCCTCGCCATGCACTTCCAAGCGTAACCGTGCTGACTCGCCCTGCACATTAAGCCGCAGCTTTTTGATGTGTAGAATCAGTTGGGTCATGTCTTCTTTGACGTGCGGAATGGCGGAAAACTCATGCTGTACATCGGAGACGCGCACCGAGGTGATCGCCGCACCGGTCAACGAAGACAGCAATACGCGCCGCAGTGCATTGCCCAGCGTTACCCCGTAGCCGCTCTCCAATGGACTGATGATGAAGCGCCCGTAATTGCGCGACATCGCGTCGCTTTCGATCTTGGGCAGCACCAGATTGTTGTTCGTCACAGTCCCTCTTTCCTTACCCCCTGAGGGGTATTTTTCCTTTGTCTTGCGCGACGGGTGATTGCTTAGCGCGAGTAATACTCAACGATCAATTGCTCATTCAACGGCAGTTCAATATCACCCCGTTCTGGCAGGCGAATGACTGTTCCCTCGAAGCCCTCTGAACTTGTCCGCACGGAGAGCCATTCAGGGGCGCGGGGGCGGTTTTCCATATAATTGCGAATCTCGCGGAAATAGGCGAGGTTTTTGCTCTTACCGTGAACGCTGATCACATCTCCAGAGCGCAGGCTGTAGCTGGCGATATTGACCGGAATACCGTTTACATCGAAGTGGCGGTGCAGCACCAATTGGCGGGCGTGAGCGCGAGAATCAGCCAACCCCAAGCGGTAGATCACATTGTCGAGGCGGGCTTCCAATTGAATCAGAAGATTGGCGCCCGTTGGACCCGGACGGCGTGATGCCTCGGCAAAGTAGCGGCGGAATTGGCGTTCTAGAATGCCATAAATGCGCCGCGCTTTTTGTTTTTCGCGCAGTTGGGCGTTGTAGTCACTGCTGCGCCCGCGCTTGAATTGGGTTTCCTTGCCGTGCTGACCGGGGGGGAATCCACGCTTATCCACAGCGCACTTGGGGGACATGCAGCGTGCGCCCTTTAGGAACAATTTTTCGCCTTCACGGCGGCAAAGTTTACAGACTGGACCGGTTTGTCGAGCCAAGGCTTCCTCCACACGTTACAGTGTGTGTTTACACCATTTCTGGTATGCGGTTATAGTTAAAATGCGGGAACAGAGCAAAAACCGTTCCCAAAGCGAACCGAATAAATCAGACGCGGCGCTTCTTCGGAGGGCGCACGCCGTTATGAGGGACGGGCGTCACATCCATGATGGAGCGAACGCGAACGCCACTCGCTTGAATGGCACGAATAGCGGCTTCCCGCCCGGGTCCGGGACCCTTCACAAACACATCAATCTCTTGCATCCCCTGATCACGAGCGGACTCAGATGCCTGTTGAGCAGCGACACGAGCGGCATAGGGCGTGCTTTTACGGCTGCCCTTAAAGCCCGATGTGCCAGCGCTTGCCCAAGCAATCACATTCCCCTGTTGGTCGGTGATTGAGACAATCGTGTTATTGAAGGTGGCATGGATATGCGCCTGCCCGTAAGGGATATTCTTCCTGACCTTTTTCGGCGCAGCGCGGCGTGAGGCACGGCGCCCACCCTGCTGCGGCTGTTGGGGTCTCCCCATTACGATAACTCCTTCGCAACCGTTTCTATGAGCAAAAAGAGACGGCTGAATTCAGCCGCCAATGCGACAAATTATGATAGCAGAGGTTAAGGTGACTGTACAGACCGGAGTCTGTGCCGCCCTCGCCGCTGCCCCGAAGTGCTGTTTAGGGGAACGTCGCCTCTGTTGTTAAACAGGCGGAAACGCCCCCACAACAACCAGCAAATTACTTCTTCTTCGCCCCACGACGACGCCCACGCCCAGCAACGGTCTTTTTGATGCCCTTGCGGGTGCGTGAATTCGTCTTGGTGCGCTGCCCACGCACCGGAAGATTCCGGCGGTGGCGCAGACCGCGATAGCTGCCGATGTCGATCAGACGCTTGCGGTTTAGCTCCACCTCGCGGCGAAGTTCCCCTTCAACGCGGTAGTTGCTGATCGCATCACGGAGCAAGGATACTTCCTGCTCAGACAATTCGCGGACGCGCTTGTTGGCGTCAACGCGGGTCGCTTCCAAAATTTCGCGGCTGCGCGGACGACCAACCCCATAAATGTAGGTCAGCGCCACTTCGATCCGCTTGTCACGGGGGAGGTCAACACCCTCAATACGAGCCATACGTTCTCACAGTCTCCTACAATCAGGGGTGTGGATCACAGCCACACCCTACCATCGTCGTTATGCAGTTCCCTTTTGCCTTTGCTCTATTCTACAACAGAGTGCCAAACAAGCGTCAGGGCAAGGTTAAAACAAGCGGTTCGTCCTCGGTGACGGCAATCGTATGCTCCACATGCACCGCTAAGGTCTTATCAGCGATGATCACCGTCCAGTGGTCATTCAAAAGGCGGGTTATGGGGCTGCCCAAGCAAAACATCGGCTCTAGGGCAAAGGTCATACCGGGACGCAGGGCGTAACTCTGCCATTTTCGCTGTTTACGCCCTCTGGGCCACCAGTTTGGGACTTGGGGGTCTTCGTGCATGGTATGCCCCACACCATGCCCTGTGTATTCGCGAACAATCCCCACCCCATGTTTTTCGGCAACTGCCTGAATTGCCATGGAGACATCACGGGTTTCCACCCCCACCCGCGATTTCCGAATGCCCGTCCACAACGCTTCTTCGGCAACATCGATCAAGCGCTGTGCCTCTGGGCTGATCTTCCCCACCCCAACGGTGAAGGCGGCATCCCCAACAAACCCTTTGTAGGTTGCTCCCACATCCACACTGAGAAGATCGCCCTCCTCCAGAATGCGAGTCTCGCTAGGGATACCATGCACCAACTCGTTGTTGATGCTGGCGCAGATTGCCCCCGGGAAAGGATGGTCGCCCCCCGGCGGGTAGCCGAGGAAGGTGGGAACTGCCCCATACCGGCGGATCAGATCATCGGCAATCTTGTTCAGTGCAGCTGTTGTCACACCGGGCTTGATTGCCTCTTTGAGGGCGGCGTGGGTGCGGGCGACAATGCGCCCCGCCTCACGCATCGTCACGAGTTCTTCCGGTGTTTTCAGGTGGATCATGGCGACTACTTCACTTTGTCCAGAGCAGCAATCAGCGCTGCCGTCACTGCCTCAATCGATTGCCCGCCGTCAATCTCCACAAGGACACCCTTTGCTCGATAAAAATCGATCAGAGGCATGGTATCTTTGTAGAAGGTATCGATCCGCTTTGCGGCGGCTTCCGGTGTGTCGTCGGGGCGCTGGCGCAGCGCTGCGCCGTCTGTGTCACAGATACCGGCAACCTTTGGGGGGTTGGTACGAACATTGTAAACATGCGACGAGTCTTTTGTACATTCCCACCGCGAGGCAATCCGCTCAATTGCCTCCGTCCGATCCAGCGAGAGGAAAGGAGCAAAGTTGACCTTGCCCCCCATCTCTGCCAAAAGGCTATCCAGTGCCTCTGCTTGGGGCAAGGTACGTGGAAACCCATCAAAGATCACCCCATTGGCTGCGTCTGGCTGTTTCAGGCGATCCCGAACCACTTGGATGGTGATTTCATCGGACACCAATTGTCCAGCGTTCATCGTGTCTTGAATCTGACGAGCAAGCGGCGTATCAAGGGCTTTCATCGCCCGAAACAAACCGCCTGTGGTCACATGGGGCAGCCCATATTTTTCCGAGAGAAGCGGCGCTTGTGTGCCTTTTCCCGCCCCTTGTACCCCCATGAAGGCAATATACGTCGCCATAGAGTGCCTACTTCATGAAGCTGTCGTAATTACGCATGACAAGCTGCGATTCGAGTTGGCGCATGGTGTCAATGACAACCCCCACCACGATGATCAATCCGGCAGAGCTAATGACGAGGGCAGGGTTGTTTGTACTTCCCAAGCCGCTTCGTCCGGTAAGAATCTGATCAACGACTTGCCAAATGCCCGGTGTGATAGCTGCAATCCCCAAGAAAAGCGCTCCGGCGAAGGTGATCCGTCGAGTGACGCGGTTGATATACGCCTGCGTCGTCTTGCCCGGACGAATACCGGGGATAAAGCCACCTTGCCGCTGCAAGTTCTCCGAGAGGTTTTGCTGCTGGATCATCACATCGGTATAGAAGTAGGTGAAGGCAACGACCAGCAAGAACTCCAAGACCCAATACCAGCCGCCTTGCCGTGTCCCAAAGGTATCGCGTACCCAATTCCCAAAGGGGGTGTTCGGGATGAAAATCCCTGCCAGCACGGCCGGAAACGTCACAATCGCTTGGGCGAAAATGAGCGGGATCATCCCGACGGCGTTCACTTTGAGCGGGATATGCGTTGAGCCGCCGCCATACTGTTTGTTTCCCCGGACACGCTTCCCATACTGGACAGGGATGCGCCGAGTGCCTTCCTGAATAATGACGATAGCAATCACTGTGAAAAGGGTGATGCCAATGAAGGCAGCAATATTGAACAGCCACCATTCGGGGTCGCTCAGAAGGATGCCGAAACTACGCGGCACTTGGGCGACGATGCCGCCGAAGATGATCATCGAAATCCCATTTCCAATGCCGTCGTCGGTGATCAGGTTGCCCATCCAAATGGCAAACATCGTCCCGGCGGTCATCGTTGCCAAGACTTGTACCGTCAGCAGGAAATCCGTACTGTAGCCGGGGATGATCGGGGAGGTGGTAAAACTCTGCATGATGTTGATCTGCCCTACCGCTTGCAGCAGCCCCATAGGGATTGCCAAATAGTAGGTAAGCTGATTCAACTTTTCCTGACCGCCCGGTTCTTTGGAAATTTGCTCCAAGCGAGGAATGACCCCCGTCAGCAGTTGCAGGATGATCTGGGCGGTGATGAACGGGTAAACACCGTTCGCCAAGACGCTGAACGAAGTGACCGCACCGCCAGAAAGCAGGTTCAATACCTGAATAAAGCCCGCACCCGCACCTTCCGAGGTGATGCTGTTCAGCGCGGCACGGCTGACCCCCGGCACGGGGATATGCGTAGCGAACTGATAGATCAGCAGGATGAAGGCGGTGAACAAAATCTTCCGCCGCAGTTGGGGCAAGCGAACCGCGTTGCGCACGGCGTCCAACAATTGCATGAGTTTTATCCTCGTGCTTTCGATAACGAGTTAACGTCAGAGTTTGTCAAAACGACCTTATTTTACCGTAAGGCGGGAGCAGAGGTGAGGGGGAAAATCCTTCTCAACCTATTTACCCCTTGTCCCACATGGAGAAGGGAGAAACACCCCCTTTTTCACGTTGGAGAAAGGGGGTGTTGGCTGTTCCCACCCAGTGAGTTTCTTTAGGATTTTTGGGTCGGCTTGGGCTTGCGCTGCTTTTTGACCGTAGCGAACGCCCCGCGCACGGCGAGGTCAATCACCGCCACAGAGCCCCCCGCCTTCTCGATCTTTTCCTTAGCGCTGCCGCTGAAGCGGTGGGCGCTGACCGCAAGTTTCAGCGTTAGATCGCCTTCACCCAAAATGACAATGGGCTTGTCGGTATCTTTGATCAGCCCCTTCGTCACAAGGGTGTCAGGGGTCACCGTCTCGCCAGCGCTGAACGCCTCGTTCAAGATGCCCACATTGACAACCTGATAGTAAATCTTGAAGATGTTTGTGAAGCCGCGCTTGAAGGGCAAGCGGCGCACAAGGGGCAGTTGCCCCCCTTCAAAGTATGGGGCTTTCACCCCACCAGTACGGGCTGCTTGCCCTTTTGTCCCACGTCCGGCAGTCTTGCCTTGCCCCGCCGAAATCCCGCGTCCAACGCGGCGGCGGCGCTTGCGCGACCCGGGATCGGGTTTCAAATCAGTGAGTTTCATTCGGTGATCTCCTCGACTTTGAGCAGGTGGCTCACCTTGAAGATCATGCCTCGCACCGAGGCGTTATCCGGTTGGACGATGGTCTCGTTAATCTTGCGGAAACCGAGCGCCTTCACAGTTTGTTTCTGGCGCATCGGGTTGCCGATAGGACTTTTGACCAGCGTCACGCGGAGTTTCTTCTCAGCCATCGCGTTCGCTCCGTATGCTGTTGGATTCTAGTCTTTACTGCGCCGCAGGAAAAACGGCTTCGTCTCTTCCACACTCTTGCCGCGCATCCGGGCGATCTCCTCGGCACTGCGCAATTGCTGAAGCGCCATGAAGGTCGCATAGGCGACATTGAGTGTGTTGTTGCTGCCCTGACTTTTGCTCAGAATATCGCGGACGCCCACCGCCTCTAGGACGGCACGAACGCCCCCGCCAGCAATAACCCCCGTACCGGGCGTTGCCGGGCGGAGCATAACGATTGCCCCGCCAAACTTCGCCGTTACCGCATGGGGGATGGTCGTCCCTACAAGGGAGACGCGCAGCATCTTCTTGCGGGCAGAGTCTGTCCCTTTGCGGATCGAATCTGGCACGCCACGTGACTTGCCAACGCCGATCCCAACGCGCCCTTTGTTATCGCCAACGATCACGACGGTGCGGAAGGCAAAGCGTCGCCCACCCTTCACCACCTTCGCCACGCGGCTGATATCTACAACGCGCTCATCTAGTTCTTCGCGGTCTTCCTCGCGCTCCCGTTCACGGCGCGATTCGCGCTCCCGTTTCGCCATAGTTGTTATGCTCCGCTACTCACACCGTGATTTAGAAATCGAGACCGGCTTCACGCGCCGCCTCTGCCAACGCCTTCACCCGCCCCGTATATTGTGTCCCGCCGCGATCAAAGACGACTTGTGTCACACCGGCATTTTTCGCCCGTTCGGCAACAATCTTGCCAACCAATTTCGCTTCGTCGGTCTTCGTCCCCGTAATCTGCTTGCGCACTTCCGGGTCAACGGTAGACGCTGAAACGAGGGTATGCCCCTGCACGTCGTCGATCACCTGCGCATAGATGTGTTCAAGGCTGCGAAAGACCGCCAAACGTGGGCGCTCCCCCGTACCCTTCACCTTTTTGCGAAGGCGGATATGGCGGCGGATTTTCGCTTCCCGTCTTGCTTGTGCCTTATCCATAGCTTATTTACCCTTGCCCGCCTTACCCGCCTTGCGACGGATGGTTTCATCACTGTAACGAACACCCTTGCCGAGGTACGGCTCAGGCGGACGGATTTCGCGTATGTCTGAGGCAACCTGCCCAACAAGCTGCTTATCCATCCCCTCAATGGTGAGGACAACACCGCGCTCCCCAACGCTAAAGGTGATTCCCTCAATGGGTTTCACTTCAATAGGGTGAGAATAGCCTAAATAGAGAACAAGGGTTGACCCCTTCATTTCGGCACGATACCCAACACCCTCGATATTGAGCATCTTTTTGAAGCCAGTGGTGACGCCCACCACCATATTGTTGACGAGCGCCCGCGTCAGCCCATGAAGGGCGCGGTTTTCGCGCTCATCATTGGGGCGCGTGACGGTCAGTGTGCCGTCCTCTTGGGCGATTTTCATATTGGCGTGAATGGTACGGCTCAGTTCGCCCTTCGGACCTTTCACCTTGATGTGCTGCCCCTCGATGGTGACTTGCACCTTTGCCGGGAGGCTGATCGGCTGTTTCCCGATACGAGACATGTGGGTTTACTCCTCTCTTATCAGGGTTACCAAACGTAGCCGATCACTTCGCCACCAACCCCCGCACGGCGGGCTTCTTCGCCCGTCATTAAGCCTTTGGAGGTGCTGACGAGGGCAATGCCCATCCCGCTGAGAACCCAGGGGATGTCGCCCTTGCTGGTGTAAACGCGGCGACCCGGCGTGCTAACGCGCTTGATGCTGGAGATAACCGGACGGCGCTCACGGCGCACCCCGGCATACTTCAAATCAATCGTCAGGACGGGCTTGGCGTCTTCGGAAACGGTAAAGCCTTCGATGTAGCCTTCGCGCAGCAAAATGGCGGAAATTGCCACCTTGAGCTTGCTGGTGGGCATAGACACCTGAGCGTGCTTTACCATAAGCGCATTACGAATGCGCGTGAACATATCGGCAATCGGATCGGAAATCATTGAAAAGTTACTCCTGCTCCCGTTCCGTCTACCAGCTTGATTTCACCACACCGGGGAGCTTGCCCTCTAGAGCGAGTTCCCGGAAGTGGATACGGCACAGACCAAAGCGGCTAATATACCCGCGAGGACGCCCGCAAACCTTGCCGGAGCGCGGATCAATGTGTTGGCAGCGGTTGCGCACACGCACTTTGAATTTGCGGCGTGTCTCCCGCGTGACAATGGACTTCTTTGCCATAACGGTTACGCTCCCTTAGTTCTCGCGGAAGGGCATACCAAGCAGCTTGAGCAGCCGCCGCCCTTCTTCATCTGTCGTCGCGGTGGTGACGATGGATACTTCCATGCCGCGCACCTTGTCGATCTTGTCATATTCGATCTCTGGGAAGATCAGTTGTTCCCGCAGACCGAGGGTGTAGTTTCCGCGCCCGTCGAAGGCGTTCCCACTAATCCCACGAAAGTCACGAGTACGGGGGAGGGCGATGTTGATCAGGCGGTCTAAGAACGCCCACATCCGCTCCCCACGGAGGGTGACTTTGACGCCGATTGCCTTCCCTTCGCGCAGTTTGAAGGTGGCAATGCTGGTTTTTGCCTTCGTAATCACCGGTTTTTGTCCGGCGATCTTGGTCAGGTCTTCCACCGCGCCATCAAGCGCCTTGGCGTTATCAATCGCCTCCCCAACACCAATATTAAGGGAGACTTTCAAGATGCGCGGGACCTGCATCACATTGCTATAGCGAAACTCTTTCATCAGTTCCGCCACAACGGTGTCTTTATAGTGCTGTTTCAGGTTCAGGGTTGCCATCTCTAGTCAATATCCTGTCCGCACTTTTTGCAGACGCGCACTTTTTGTCCTTCTTCATTGAACCGGAAGTTGACACGGGTTGCCTCAGCACATTTGGTGCAAATCAGCATGACATTGGAACGGTCAATCGGGGCTTCAAATTCGATGATCCCTCCAACCTGATTCCGCCCAACCTGCTGCCGACGTTGTGCCTTCTTGACGATATTCACCCGTTCAACCACGACCCGATTGTCTTTGGTCAGCACGTCCAAAACTTGTCCCTGCTGCCCTTTGTCTTTTCCGGCGATAACCTTCACGGTGTCGCCCTTTTTGATCCCCTGCATTGGCACACATACTCCCGGACGATTTGCGTCCTATACTAGAGTGTTTCCGGTGCTAGCGCAGCGATCTTTGTGAAGCCTTTGGCGCGGATTTCACGCGCAACGGGCCCGAACACGCGGGTGCCTCGCGGGTTCTCACCCTCCGCTTCTAAAATGACCGCAGCATTATCGTCAAAACGAATGTACGAGCCATCGTCACGACGATATTCTTTGTTCACGCGGACGATCACCGCCCGCACGACCTCGCTCTTTTTCACCATGCCTTGCGGCGCGGCGTTTTTCACGGTGGCGATGACAACATCGCCGACATACCCATAACGACGGCGGCTGCCGCCCATAACACGGATGACGAGAAGTTCCCGCGCCCCGGTGTTATCGGCAACCTTCAGCCTAGTCTCTTGCTGGATCATGGTCTATCGCCTCTTTAGGTCTTTCAGCGTTTGTTAGGAACGCTTCTCAAGGACGGTCTCGACCACCCACCGCTTCAACTTGCTGAGGGGGCGGCTTTCCACAATCTGAACGAGATCGCCTTCTTGCGCCGCACCACTTTCGTCGTGGGCGTAGAATTTGCGCGTCTCGTGGATCACTTTGTCATAGACGGGGTGGCGCTTGGAAACATCCACAGCAACGACCACCGTCTTTTCCATCTTGGCGCTGCTAACACGCCCCACCAAACGACGGCGGTTATTGGACATCGCTGTTTTCTCCCTTACCCGTAGAGGCGGTGGCTTGCACTGCCGCCACTGCCAAATCACGCTCGCGGAGGATCATCAGAATCCGGGCGATGTCCTTACGAATAAGGCGCATCTGATTCGCGTTTTCCAGCGACCCCGCGTACCAATTTAAGCGCACCCGAAAGAGTTCTTCGCGCTTCTTTCCTAGTTGTTCTTGCAGGTCGGAGGTCTCCAGCGCCCGCAATTCTGCTGCTTTCGCCATGACTACCCCATCTCCCCGCTGACCAGCGCGTTCCCCGTAACGGGGTCGGTGCGGACAACAAATTTCGTCTTGATCGGCATTTTGAATCCGGCGAGGCGCAGCGCCTCCCGTGCGGTGGCTTCGTCCACATCGCCCATCTCAAACAGGACGCGCCCCGGCTTGACGACGGCAACGTAGTGGTCAACCGCCCCTTTACCCTTCCCCATGCGCGTTTCGGCAGGTTTTGCCGTCACTGGCTTATCGGGGAAAATCCGAATCCACAAACGCCCTCGGCGCTTGATGTAGCGCACCACCGCCCGGCGTGCCGCCTCAATCTGGCGCTGGGTGATCCACGCGGGTTCCAGTGCTTGGAGACCGTAGTCGCCGAACTGCACATCAATGCCGCGTGTTTCCTTACCGGTTCGGCGTCCGCGCATTTGCTTGCGGTATTTGACCCGCTTCGGGATCAACATAGCTCTAAATCCTTCGTATTCTCGCGTACTCTGGTGCGTATGCCGCTTACTGACTCACGTAGACATCGGTGGGTTCGGGTTTTTCCTCGCGCTTTTTCTCGCCGAGGTAAACCCACACCTTGACCCCGATCCGTCCGTAGCCCGTGAGGGACTCCGCCGTGCCGTAATCGATCAGGGAGCGCAGCGTACTACGCGGGACGCGCCCTTCCATCTGCTGTTCGCGGCGTGCCATTTCCGACCCCGCCAAGCGCCCGGCAACGACGATCTTAATTCCCAATGCCCCCTGACGAAGCGCCTGTTGGACAGCGCGTTTCATGGCGCGGCTGTGACCAATACGCCGTTCCAACTGCCGTGCGATATTATCGGCAATCAGGCGGGCATCAAGGTCGGGCTTGTCAATCTCGCTGACTTCCAGCTTGATTTGCTTGCCGGTGAGGGTGGAGAGCATTGTCTTCAGTTTTTTGATCTGCTCGCCTTTTTTGCCGATGATGAAGCCCGGTTTCGCCGTGAAGATGGTCACTTCCACTTGGCTTGGCGAACGCTCAATCTCGATCTTCGAGACGGCGGCGTTAGCAGCCTCTTTCATCAGCGCCTTACGGATTTCAAAATCTTCGTGGAGCATCTCCACGTAACGACGCCCTTCGGCGTACCAGCGCCCTTCCCATGTTCGGTTGATGCCGAGGCGGAAGCCAATCGGATGAATTTTACGCCCCATAGGTTATGCGTCCTCCCGCTCGTCCAAAATCACGGTCAGGTGTGCGTAGCGCTTGACACGGGGCTTATAACGCCCCCGTGCCCCCGCCTTCACGCGCTTTAGGCGGAAACTATCCCCGGCGAAAATGGTCTTTACATACAGGTCGAGACGGTTCAGTTCAAAGTTATTCTCAGCGTTCGCCAACGCTGAGGCAATGACCTTACGCACCAACTCGGCGCCCTTTTGGGGCATGTGTTGGAGAATAACCAACGCCTGTTCCGCATTTTTCCCACGTACCTGATCGATGACCAGACGAATCTTTTGGGGGCTGATCGGCAGGCTCTGGGCAAAGGCTTTCACTTCCATCATTTACGCTCCTGTCGTCCCCGTTTTCTTCGTCTTCTTCTCGGTGATATGACCGCGGAAGGTACGGGTGGGGGCGAATTCGCCCAATTTGTGACCAACCATGTTCTCTGTGATATAAATCGGAACATGGCGCCGTCCGTCGTGGACGGCAATTGTATGACCGACCATCTGCGGGAAGATGGTAGAAGCGCGACTCCAAGTCTTGATGACCTTTTTCTCGTTGCGCCCGTTCATCGTCTCGATCCGCCGCAGCAGTTTCGGTTCAATGAATGGTCCCTTTTTGAGTGACCGAGACATTTGACCTCTCCTTTATTTACCCGCGCCCGGATGCCCGACGGCGGATGATGAACTTATTCGTGCGTTTGTTGCGCCGCGTTTTGTAGCCAAGCGCAGGCTTACCCCAAGGCGTCTTGGGTCCGGGCATACCGATGGGTGAACGCCCCTCGCCCCCGCCATGTGGGTGGCTATCGGGATCCATCGCACTGCCGCGCACCGTTGGACGCCAACCCATCCATCGCTTACGTCCAGCCTTCCCAATCTTGATGTTGGTGTGTTCAAGGTTGCCCACTTGTCCAAGCGTCGCCATGCACTCCTCGCGCACGGTGCGCATTTCGCCGCTAGGCAGGCGAATTTGGGCATAGCGTTCCTCACGCCCAATGAGTTGGGCAGATGTTCCCGCCGAACGCACCATCTGCCCGCCCCGCCCAACTTCCAGTTCGATATTGTGAATGACCGAACCAACCGGAATCTTGTTCAGGGGGAGGGCGTTTCCATCCCGCAGCGGCGCGTCGGGTCCGCTAATCAGCGTATCGCCAACGTTGAGTGTGTTGGGGGCGATGATGTAGCGCTTTTCCCCATCGGCATACACCAATAGGGCGATACGTGCTGTCCGGTTGGGGTCATATTCAATGGTGGCAACACGTGCGGGGACGCCAACTTTGTCCCGCTTGAAGTCAATGATGCGGTATGCCCGCTTATGACCGCCACCCCGATGCCGTACCGTCACCCGCCCTTGATTGTTACGCCCCGATTTTCCCCGCTTTTCGCGGACGAGCGCCTTTTGGGGGCGGGAGGTGGTGATTTCCTCGAAGGAATAGCCCGTCATGCCCCGGCGCCCGGGCGAAGTGGGCTTATAAACTTTCACAGCCATTGTGTGTCAAACGCCTCTCGTTCGCGTTATCCCGTTAGTGGGTGTGCTTCTACAGGTTGAACAGCGGAATTGTCTGCCCCTCTGGGAGCGTGACAATCGCCTTTTTCATCGCTGGCTTGCGCACGTAAGATTTACGCCCGCGTGTCCCGCGCTTCTTCGGGAGGATGATTGTGTTCACCCTCAGCACGTCTACGTTAAAGATAACTTCGACGGCTTCTTTGATCTGAATTTTATTCGCCCGTAGGTCAACCTCAAAGGCGAACTGATTAAGCGTCGCCGCGTCTTGGCTAGAGGCTTCGGTGATGATGGGGCGGATGATCACGTTATAGAGATTCAAACTGATTGCCATGACCTGATCTCCGGTTATTCCTGAACGCGCTGCCGGCTGAGCAGACCTTTGATCACATCCAGCGCATTTAGCGGGATGATCAGCCGGTCATACTGGAGCAAGTCACGAACGTTCATATAGCTTGCCCGTAGGTAAGCCGCATCGTCTAGGTTGCGGACGCAGCGCTCCACGATGTCATCGCGCCCAGCCAAAAGGAGCAGGGAGCTTTGATCCCCGACCAACGCCTTCAGGATGTTTGCCATGAGTTTCGTCTTTGGCTCGTCTACGGTGATCGAGTCCACGACGATAATCTGTCCATCCCGCAGAAGCGCCGAAAGCGCACTACGCAGCGCGGTATGGCGCATCTTACGCGGCATATCCAACGTGTATTTGTGCGGGATTGGACCATGCGCCCGACCACCACCGACAAACAACGGCGCAGAGCGGCTGCCATGACGGGCGCGTCCCGTCCCTTTTTGCCGGTACCATTTAGCATGAGTGCGGTTGATTTCACCGCGCCGTTTCGTCTTGTGCGTGCCAAGACGCGCATTGGCGTTTTGCATCACCACATACTGATGCATCAGCCCAATGTTGATCTTTGCCTCGAAAATATCGGCGGGCAACTCGGTAGAACCGACTTCCTTGCCTGCCATGTTGAGTACTGGAACTTTCATTGCATGTATTCTCCGCCGTGCGTCGGGCTACTTCCGTGCCTTCACCGATTCTTTGATGATGACCAAGCCGCCTTTTGCCCCCGGCACAGAGCCTTTGACTGCTAACAGGTTGTGTTCGGTGTCAATCGCCATAACTTCCAAGTTTTGGCTGGTGACGCGATCCACACCCATTTGCCCAGAGCGGCGCGTGCCTTTCTTGACACGTCCGGGCGTTGTCCCGGAACTGCTAGAGCCAGGGCTGCGGGTACGGTCAGATGCCCCATGTGTTGTGGGCTGGCGGTTAAAGCCATGACGTTTGATCGTCCCTGCCGTACCGTGACCTTTGCTTGTGCCAACCACGTCCACGTGATCGCCCTTGCTAAAGACTTCTACGGTCAGGCGCTCACCCTCTTGGAGGGTGATGTCTTTCACGCGGAATTCCCGCAGGTAACGGAGCGTAGGCAGGTTGCGCTTCAGCAAATGCTGACGTTCCCCATTGCTCAGACGCTCTGGATTGATTTCTTCATAACCAAGCTGAACCGCTAAGTAGCCATCGTTCTCAGCGGTACGCACCTGTGTGACAAAGCATGGACCGGCTTGAATGACCGTGACCCCGACGGTTTTGCCGCTTTCTGGGTCAATGATCTGGCTCATACCGATCTTCTTGCCGATGATACCCTTCATCATTACGTCGTCCTCCCGAAGGACTGCTTAGGCGGGCGCATATGACGCGCCCCTACACGGCAGCCTGTAGGGGCGCATACAATGCGCCCATCTGGTGTGTGCCGCCTTAAATCTTAATTTCAATGTCCACGCCCGCCGGAAGGTTAAGGCGGGTTAGGGCGTCGATTGTCTTGCTGTCTGGGTCAAGAACATCAATCAGCCGCTTGTGTGTGCGAATCTCGAAATGCTCTTGCGATTCCTTGTCAATGAACGGTGAACGACGCACTGTAAACCGTTCGATCCGCGTGGGAAGCGGAACAGGTCCTACAACACGCGCCCCGGTGCGTTCGGCGGTCTCAACGATCCGCCGCGCCGATTGGTCAATCACGCGGTGGTCATAGGCTTTCAGACGAATACGAATTTTGTTTTTTGCCATAGTTTCGCTCTGTGTCTTCAGGCGGTTTAGACAGTGAGAGGGCAACCCACCGGCTGCCCCCTCATCGCCAAGCCACGCTGTGCCTTGTTATTCGATGATCTCGACAATAACGCCCGCGCCGACGGTCAAGCCGCCTTCACGGATGGCGAACTTCGACCCCTTTTCGAGGGCGATGGGCATGATCAATTCCACTGTCATGACGATGTTATCGCCGGGCATGACCATCTCAACACCATCGGGAAGCGCCACCGTGCCGGTCACGTCCACCGTGCGCAGGTAGAACTGTGGGCGGTAGCCGGTGAAGAACGCCTTGTGACGCCCGCCTTCTTCCTTCTTCAGCACGTACACTTGGCACTTGAACTTTGTGTGCGGCGTGATCGAGCCGGGTTTGGCAATGACCATCCCGCGTTCGACTTCCTCACGCTGCGTCCCGCGCAGAAGGATACCGGCGTTATCGCCGGCGACGGCGGCATCCAGTTCCTTGTGGAACATCTCAATGCCTGTCACCGTCGTCTTCATCTTCTCCTCGCGCAGACCGAGGATTTCCACTTCCTCGCCCTTCTTCAACTGCCCGCGCTCCACGCGCCCCGTCACCACCGTCCCGCGCCCCTTGATGCTGAACACGTCTTCAATCGGCATCAAGAACGGCTTGTCCATCTCCCGCGTCGGCTGCGGAATGTAGGTGTCCACCGTCTCCATCAGTTGCAAAATCGGCGCGTAATCGGGGTGGTTCACATCTGTGCTGGTCTGCTCCAACGCCTTCAACGCCGAGCCGCGAATGATCGGCGTATCCGCCGGAAAGCCGTACCCGCTCAGCAGGTCAGAAAGTTCCAACTCCACCAATTCCAGCAGTTCTGGGTCGTCCATTTGGTCAACCTTGTTCAGGAAAACGACCATCGCTGGCACTTCTACCTGACGCGCCAATAGCACGTGTTCCCGCGTCTGCGGCATCGGACCATCCGGCGCACTCACCACCAAGATCGCCCCGTCCATCTGCGCCGCGCCCGTGATCATGTTCTTGATGTAGTCGCGGTGTCCAGGACAGTCCACATGAGCATAGTGGCGGTTCGGCGTCTCGTACTCCACATGGGTGATTGAGATCGTGATCCCCCGTGCCTTTTCTTCCGGCGCGTTGTCAATCGAGTCGTAGGCGCGGAATTCTGCCTGACCCTTCATCGCCAACACCTTCGTGATCGCCGCCGTCAGCGACGTTTTCCCATGATCGACATGCCCAATCGTGCCGATATTGGCATGGGGCTTATTCCGCTCAAACTTCGCCATTGCTTTTCCTCCGAGTACGGGTTACTTGCCCTTGATAATCGTTTCCGCGACGTTCGTTGGCGCGGGGTTGTAACGGTAGAATTCCATCGTGAACGCACCGCGCCCTTGCGACATATTACGCAGGTTCGTGGCATAGCCGAACATCTCGCCTAGTGGCACAATCGCCTTGATCGAGGATGCCCCGCCAGCACGTGGCTCCATCCCTTCGATCAATGCCCGCCGCGCCGAGAGATCGCCCACAACACCGCCCGTGTAATCATCAGGAACGACAACTTCCACGCGCATCATCGGTTCAAGAAGAACAGGACCGCCCTTTTGGACGCCTTCCTTCAAGCCCATGGATCCGGCAATATGGAACGCCATTTCCGATGAGTCCACCTCATGGAACGCGCCATCAACGAGCTTGACACGGAGACCCACGACAGGGTAGCCCGCTAAGACACCGCCTGCCATTGCCTCACGAATGCCCTCATCCACAGGTTTGATGTACTCACGCGGGATCGAGCCACCAACGATCTCATTGACGAACTCATAAGGTTCTTTGGCGTCGTCGGGCAAAGGCTCAAGTTCCAGCACAGCACGGGCATATTGACCGCGCCCACCGGATTGCCGCTTAAAGATCGAGTCGATGCGCACCGGACGAGTAATCGTCTCACGATAGGCGACACGCGGACGCCCAACAATGGCATCCACATGGTGTTCACGGCGCATCCGCTCCACCAAAACCTCAAGGTGCAGTTCACCCATCCCGTAGATGAGGGTCTGCCCCAATTGATCGTCTGTTTGGACATGGAAGGTGGGGTCTTCTTCCGACAATTTGCGGAGCGCCTCACCCATTTTGTCTTGGTCGCCCTTTGTTTTCGGCTCAATGGCAACACTGATCACCGGTGCGGGGAAGCTGATCTTCTCCAAGAGGATTGGCTTATCCTGTTCGGTGAGTGTCTCGCCTGTGAAGGAGTCCTTCAAACCCAAGATCGCACCAATATCACCCGCGTGGACTTCTTCGATGTCCTCGCGTTTGTCAGCGAACATGCGCACCATGCGCCCAATGCGTTCGCGTTTTCCCTTCGTGCTGTTCAGCAGCGTTGTCCCAGAGCGCAGAACGCCCGCATAGACGCGCACAAACGCTAACCGCCCAACGTAGGGGTCAGTCAGAATCTTGAACACAAGAGCAGCCAGCGGTTCTTCGTCGGTGGCAGCGCGTTCAATTGGCTCGCCCGTATCGGGGTTCGTCCCACGCACCGGAGGAATATCCAGCGGCGAGGGGAGGTAATCGATCACCGCATCCAAGAGCAACTGCACGCCTTTGTTCTTCAACGCCGACCCGCACAGGACGGGGTGTGCTTTGCCTTCAATGCACGCCTTCCGTAGAGCGACCTTCAGTTCTTCGGTGCTGATTGGCTCTTCGACCAGATAGCGCTCCATGAGGGTTTCATCGTTTTCGACAATCGCCTCAACTGTCTCTGCCCGTTGTGCTTCCGCTTCTTCGCGGATGTCTTCCGGCAGCGGCTGGTGAGACAAGTTCATCCCAGTGTCGTCAGCGTAAACGATCAGTTCTTGGTTCAGCACGTCCACCAATCCGGCGAAGCGATCTCCCTCCCCGTAGGGGAAGTAGAGAATGACAGGCTTGCCCGCCAACCGATCCACAATCATATCGACGCAGCGACGGAAACTAGCGCCGGTGCGATCCATTTTATTGACAAAGCAAATGCGCGGCACTTCGTAGCGATCTGCTTGCCGCCACACCGTTTCCGATTGCGGCTCAACACCCGCCACACCATCAAAGACGACGACGCCACCATCCAAAACGCGCAGCGAACGCTGCACCTCAGCGGTGAAATCGATATGTCCGGGGGTGTCGATCAGGTTGATTTGGTGCCCATTCCAAGAGGACGTGACCGCTGCCGCCGTGATCGTAATCCCGCGTTCGCGTTCTTGATCCATGTAGTCCGTCGTCGCCGCGCCCTCATGCACCTCACCGATCTTATGGACAAGCCCGGTGTAGTAGAGAATACGCTCCGTCGTCGTCGTCTTGCCCGCGTCAATATGAGCAATCACGCCGATATTGCGGACTTTTTCGAGATTGAGGGAGAGTTGTGCTGTTTTCGCCATAGTCGTTCAGAATTCCTCTGGGATCGGCTGCCTACCAGCGGTAATGAGCAAAGGCACGGTTCGCTTCCGCCATGCGGTGCGTCTCGTCCTTGCGCTTTACGGCAGCGCCTTGATTGTTCGCCGCGTCTAAGATTTCAGACGCTAATTTTTCCGCCATGCTCTTACCACTGCGCGAGCGTGCCGCCATCAAAATCCAGCGCATGGCGAGCGATTCGCCACGATCCCGACTGACTTCAATCGGAACTTGGTAGGTAGACCCACCAACGCGCTTGGGCTTTACTTCTACGGTAGGCGCAGCATTCGTCATCGCCACTTGCAACACTTCGAGCGCCTCTCGCTTGGTGCGATCCGCCACGAGGTCAAGCGCATCATACAGGACGGCGCGGGCAGTACTTTTCTTGCCGTTGCGCATCATTCGGTTAATGATCATCCCCACAAGAACGCTGTTGTACCGAATATCGGGGAGCGTGGGGCGGCGTTGGGGTGTATATCGTCTAGGCATTGCGAAACCTCAATTACTTTTTCTTCGCCGGTGCAGCGCCGCCCTTGCCTGCTGGGGCAGCCTTCGGCATTTTCGCGCCGTATTTGCTGCGCCCCTGCTGACGGTTTTTCACCCCGTCACAGTCGAGCTTGCCACGAACAATGTGATAGCGAACGCCAGGCAAATCCTTCACACGACCACCGCGAATCATGACAACGCTGTGTTCCTGCAAGCTGTGACCCTCGCCGGGGATATAAGCAGTGACTTCGAGCGTGTTTGTCAGGCGAATACGGGCAATCTTGCGCAGCGCCGAATTTGGCTTCTTGGGCGTCATGGTACGCACATTCGTGCAGACGCCGCGCTTTTGGGGCGCACCCTTCGGTTGGCGTGTGCGCGTTTGCTTGTAGGCGTTAAAGGTATATTGCAGCGCTGGCGATTTGCTTTTGCTTTTCTTAGCGCGGCGACCCTTGCGAACAAGTTGGTTGATGGTCGGCATACGTTCTCCGTACTATCTCGCTCTTTTCTCAGACATGCTGACGGGCGTCTTGCTTTGCCGCTGACGCCCGTCTCCTTGCACGACGGGAGGACACAGGATGCCCATTTAGGGCTTTTGTGTCCTCACCGGAGTCGTCTACATCAATTCGGAGGCTATTGCCTTGACTTGGTGCAAGGATGGCGTCCGTCGTTCAGCGAGAGGGATTATAAAGGATGTGTAAAGGACGGTCAAGGGTGGGCTTGTCGGGGACGGCTGATTTCTTGCGTAACCTTCGCTGGAATTTGACGTTTTATTAACGAGGCACTACACTCTCACTCCCTTTTGGTGATGATGGGATTGTTTATTATATTGTCTATCAAAATTATCGGAATTCATTGTGAGATTCTTGCGATTCCAAAAAGATTTACAATCGAATCATCATCATAGCGGTCATCAGACATCAGGAGAAACAATGGCACAGGTTATGGAACGTCAATGGGGAACGGTGAAGGATTTCGACAAACTGAGCGGACGCGGCATCATCGTCACTGATATGGGTGAACAGGTTGCCGTTCGTTACGCCGTCATTCGGGGAGAAGGCGAACGTGCCTTGCGCCCCGGTGAGCGTGTCTCACTCGAAATTGAGCAGAAACCATCCGGTTTAAGCGCTGTCTCAGTGATGCGTCAATCCTAACCCACCTCTGTGCGTTTCCCCGTCGCTCCCTCAGCGACAAACACAGAAAAACATCAAGGAAAACGGCGATCCATGTCTTGCGGATCGCCGTTTTCCTTTGTTGAACAGCCTCTAGCGTTCTTCTGGTCTGGAGGGTTTGGGTGGCACAACACACAGAAACGTAAACGGTTCGTCAGTCAGATTCTCGAACTGGTGGGTTTCTAAACCCGGAATGTAGATGGCATCCCCCTCACGAACTTCCTCGAAACGCTCCCCTAACTGAAGGCGGGCGCGTCCGCGCATGACGACAACGCCATGATCATGGGCATGGTTATCTAGGCTGGAAAAGCCATGCGGCGGAATGGTGAAATACCGAATGACGAAGTTAGTCGCCCCGTCTTTCGGTCCAACCAAAACCTCTTTCGTCGCTTGGTTGGAGGTGTACTGTTCAACTTCCACCCCTTCCCACCGCCATGTTTGCCCTTCCTCAAAGCGCTTATGAATGATTCCCATCGTAAGACCACTCCTGTTTCCCCGTTCGTTAGCAACTCACCTTGCGCAAGTGACCTCATCCCCCTTCTCCCGTCGAGAGAAGGGGACATTCACTTTTGGGGGGCTTCCCCCTCACACTTCCCCTTCCCCCCAACACAGGGAAAACAACCCTACCTGCGTAATGTCCGTTAAAAATAGCGTTGAGCGCGTCGGGCGCTGATCAATTCGGTGTTCATCCCCACCCAATGGAGAGAGCCACCGTAACGCCCATGCTCAATCTTCACACAACGATCCATCACAACGCGCAGTCCAGCATCATAGGCAAGACGGGCGGCATCTACGTTCACCACCCGCAGTTGCAGCCACAATCCCTTTGCCCCCATCCGTATGGCATCTTGGGCAATCTCGAAACACTCCTCTGGCTGCCGAAAGACATTCACCAGATCGATAGGGAAGGAGATGCTTTGCAAATCGGGATACGCCTTCTCGCCCAAAATCTCGGTTGCTTTGGGGTTCACCGGAATCACGCGATACCCTTCCGATTTCAGGTAGGATGCCACAAAATGGCTAGGGCGTTCACTTTTTGGCGAAAGCCCAACCATCGCAATGGTCTTAGCCGTACTCAGAATGGTGCGGATGATTCCTGGGTCTTGATAACGCTCACGGTCTTCTTCAGATAAGACTGTGTTCATGCTTACGTCGCCTGCAATGCCTGATCCAAGTCCCATAACAAATCCTCTGTTGTTTCTAAGCCAATCGAGAGTCGAATCATCGCTGGACTAACCCCGCCCGCCTCTAATTCGGCGTCAGAAAGCTGTTGATGTGTTGTCGAAGCGGGGTGAATGACCAAACTGCGGGCGTCGCCCACATTGGCGAGGTGCGAAAAGAGGTGCAGCCCCTCAATAAACGTTTTGCCTGCCTGTCGGGGGTTCTCCCCTTTAATTCCAAAAGTGAACACCGCGCCGGGTCCTTTCGGCGTGTATTTTTGGGCAAGGGCGTGATAGGGGCTATCCGGTAGCCCGGCATAGGCAACCCACGCCACCTTTGGATGATCGTTCAGAAAAGCGGCGACGGCGTGCGCATTTTGAACGTGCCGATCCATCCGCACGGAGAGCGTCTCCAAACCCTGAATCAAGAGAAATGAATTGAACGGGGAAAGCGCCGCACCTGTATCCCGCAGCGTCACAGCACGCGCTTTCATAAGGAATCCATAATGCCCAAACGTTTCATAGAAACGTAGCTCATGATAGGCGGGGTCGGGATCGGCAATGGTCGGAAAGCGGCTGAAATCGAACCGCCCTGAGTCCAGCAGCACACCGGCTATGGAATTTCCATGCCCGCCGATAAATTTTGTCGCGGAGTGAACGACTAAATCCGCCCCCCAATCCATCGGGCGGCACAGGTAGGGTGTGGCAAACGTGCTATCGACAATGAGCGGGATGTTATGGGCATGGGCAAGGTCTGCCAGTGGCGCAATATCAAGGATACTCCCTTTGGGATTGCCAATCGTTTCCCCGTAAAGCGCTTTTGTCTGTGGGGTGATCGCCTTTGCCCACCGATCCAGATTCGTTGGATCGACAAAATGGGTTTTGATGCCCAACTTTTTGAAGGTATGGGTGAACTGCGTGACCGTCCCCCCATAAAGATGTGCCGAGGCGACGATCTCATCCCCCGGGTTGAGCAATGTCATAAAAACCGCAAACTGCGCCGCCATACCGCTGGCGGTGGCAACCGCCCCCGTCGCATTTTCCAAAGAAGCGATACGTTCCTCGAAGGCGGCGGTGGTGGGGTTGTTGATCCGTGTGTAGATGTTCCCATATTGCTTCAGTTCAAACAACTGAGCGGCTTTGTCGCTGTCTTCAAAGACATACGATGTCGTCTGGAAAATAGGTACGGCACGCGCCCCGGTAACGGGTTCAGGAATATACCCGGCATGGAGCATCCGTGTTTCAAATCCAAATTTTCGTTTCGATTGACTCATGAGCTTAGTATCTATCCATAAATTAAAAAGATGAATGGTGGACGCAAGCCCTCACCCCCTAGCCCCCTCTCCCCTTGTGGGAGAGGGGGGATAATCACCTTGAGGGGCGCTGCCCCTCCCCCCTTATGGGCAACCCTCAGGAAAAGGCGTCGTTGCCAAGCAAGGCGTTTTTATCACTGCTGTTCTGATGATAAGCCAACCCCGAATGTACGGATAGGCTCTTAGAGGCTACTCCCGCCGACGGTTGCGAAAACTTAACCGGATAGGCGTGCCGAGGAAGGTATAGTCCTCCCGAATTTGGTTTTCCAGATAACGTTCATAGGTAAAGTGCAGAAGTTCCTTATCGTTTACATGGAAAAGGAACGTCGGGGGGTCTACACGCACTTGGGAGACATAGTAAATTTTCAACCGTCCCTGCGGGCTGCTCGTTGGGGAGTGGCGTTCTACTGCCCGCCTCACCAGTTGGTTCAATGCCCCCGTTGGGATGCGTACAAGGCGTTCTTCTTGCACCCGCGCCGCCATCGGCAAGACAGTGTGAATACGCTGCCCCGTCTTGGCGCTAAGGAAAAGAATCGGCGCATAGGCGATGAAATCAAAGCGCTGCTGGATCGTTTTTGTGAATTCGTTCAGGGTGTGGTCGTCTTTTTCCAATGCATCCCATTTGTTGACGATGATCACCACACTTCGGTTTGCCTCTTTAATCATCCCCGCAATGTGCAAATCTTGGGCAGTCACGCCCTCCACCGCATCAATCAACAGCAAAGCAACATCCGCCCGCTCAAGGGCTTTAAAGGCACGAATAACGCTGAACTGCTCAATCCCCGGCTCAATGCTCCCCCGCCGTCGAATCCCTGCTGTATCGATCAAGGTGACGGGCATCCCTTCCCATGTTAGGCGGGTGTCAATCGAATCACGGGTTGTCCCCGCAATCGGACTAACAATGGCGCGTTCCTCGCCAAGCAAGCGGTTGAGCAAACTCGATTTCCCCACATTCGGGCGCCCCACAATGGCGATCTTCAGACTTTCGTCCATCTCCTCCAGCGTTTCGGGCGGCGCTTGTTTCAGATGATCGACAACCGCATCCAGCAAATCACCCGTTCCCGTCCCATGCAAGGCGCTGATGGGAAACACTTCCTCGCCCAAGCCGAGGGCATAAAACTCGTTCGCCGCAAGACGGCGTTCCTCGTTATCCGCTTTGTTGGCGGCGATCAGAATTGGTTTGTTCGTCCGCCGCAGCATCTCCGCCACCTCCTCATCCGCCCCGGTGATCCCATCAATGGCATCAACAAGCATGACGACGACATCCGCTTCCTCAATGGCGATCAGCGCCTGTATGCGAATCTCCTTGACGAAATCGACGCTCCCTTCCAGAAGGGTGGGACGCGGTTTTCCTGTACGCGGCTCGTAAACTTCAATCCCGCCCGTATCGATGAGGGTGAATTCCACACCGCGCCAATTCGCATCAGCCAAAAGACGATCCCGTGTCGTGCCGGGAATATCCGAGGTGACGGATTTCCGTTCCTCAACAAGGCGATTGAACAGCGTTGATTTGCCAACATTCGGACGCCCCACAAGGGCGACAAAGGGTTTCCGCATAAGAGTACAATCCTGCTTCACTAGGGACTGTATTTTAGTGGAAAGTGTCGCTGTTGCAGAGGGGCAGTCGCCAAAATGAGTATTCTCTCTGCTGTTCTCTTTGATCGACTCACCCATTCACGATACGCTTGAGGGATGAGCTTAGCCTTATTAAAGTGGTGTATACGTTGTCCTCTCTCTTAAAAACAACCTTGCGCGGACAGTCCGCCCAATCGCTGACTATTGGCATCTTCATTGGTGCTATCGCGGTGAGTCTCGCTCTGCTTCTTGTGATCGCTGGTCCGGTGATTGCTTTCGGGGCGGTCTTGGGGATGGGCGCAGGGCTGTACATCCTAACAAACTTGACTGCCGGACTATACGCCGTTTTTGCTGTTGTGGCGCTTTTGCCCTTTGCCACACTTCCCGTCCGTGTGGCGCTGACGCCAACCATCCTTGACCTTGCCCTTGCCGGGTTTCTTCTTGTTTACCTATTCCAATGGATGACCGCCAAACGCCCACGCTTTCGGCTCGTCCCAGCGGGGGCGTTGATCCTTCTTTTCGCCGGATTCATGCTCTTTAGTTTTGTTGCTGGGTTGGGTCACGCCGCCCTCACAGCGAACATCTTACGCAAATTTGCCGAAATGGTCGTCACCGTTTGCCTACCGATTGTCTTGATCGATGTCTTGCGTGATGCCCAAGTCCTTCGCCGTGCCACCCTTGTGCTTGTCCTCATGGGTGCGGCACAAGCCCTGATTGGCGTTGGACTCTACGCATTGAATGACACCACTGCCGAGCGTGCGCTCAACGCCCTTGGACGGTTCGGCTACCCGCAGGGAGGGGTGATCCGCTACGTAGAAGACGACCCCTCGCAAGGGGAACGCGCCATTGGGACATGGGTTGACCCGAATGCCTATGGTGGTTTTTTGCTCATGATCGGGGCGCTCGCCGGAGTACAGGCGCTCTCCACACGTCCCGTCACTGGAAGTAGTCGGCTAGGGCGGGGCGCTGCGTGGGGAATATGCATTCTCGTTGGTGGGGCGGTCTTACTCACCGGATCACGCGGGGCGCTCTTGGCGCTTGGGGTCGCCGTACTTTTCGTCGCCGTGCTGCGCTATCGCTGGCTTTTGGTAGCGGGAGTCATCGGCGGACTTATCGTGCTTTCCTTACCCTTTATGCAGCGCTACCTAGAGCGGCTCTCGGAGGGGTTTGCGGGGGAAGACCTCGCCACCCAAATGCGTTTTGGCGAATATAAAGATGCCCTTACGCTCATCGGGCGCTATCCGCTGATCGGGGTTGGTTTTGCTGGTTCGCCAGATCGAGATATTTATCTCGGCGTCTCCAGTACCTATTTGAAGATTGCTGGCGCAACAGGATTAACCGGACTCGGTTTGTTTTTGCTGACGATGGCGGAGGTTTTCCGCTATGGGCTGCGGCGTTGGCGTGCCATTCGCGCCGATCCTGATCTGCTCCCCATTTGGCTCGGGGCGACGGCGGGCATTGTCGGAGCGCTCATCAGCGGTGTCGTGGATCACTACTACTTCAATCTGGAGTTTCAAGGGGCGGCTACGATGCTTTGGGTTTTCGTCGGGCTGTCATTGGCGGCAGCCCGAACGGTGTCGGATAATGGACTCATAATTCACAAAATCACCGTTCCACCTCGCCGTTTCACTCGTTGATATTACCAAGAAGGAATATTTCGCTATGTTCCGCACCATTCGGATTGTCGTGCTGGTCGCCGTACTTGCCCTTAGCCTCACCTTCTTTCTTTCTGAAAATGCGCCTATCCATGCCCAACCATCGCTCCCCCTTGAGGCGTGTACTCTAAAATTTGGGATTGGTGAGGCGGCGCGGGATGCGGATGCCCAATGTGGGACATTTAGCGCCCCTGAAGATTGGGAAAATGCAGCGGGCAAGCACATCACCCTAAAAATCGTTGTGATTCCGGCAAAGAGGGAAGGCTCAAATGCCCCACCCATTTTCCATTTGGAAGGCGGACCCGGTGCAGGGGCGATCAAACAATTTCAGGAAACCTGGTTTGCCGCCTATGAAAGGCTCAATCAGGATCATGCGATTGTCTTGATTGACCAACGCGGGACGGGCGGCTCAACATCGATTGATTGTAAGGAAATCAGCGATCAGGCATTAGCAGATTTAGAAAAAGCAACAACCCCCGACATCGATATAACGACCAATCGGGAACGTCTTGCCGCCTGTTTAGAACGTGTCTCAGCGATTATGGATCCGGCGAAAGTGACCAGTGCCGCCCTTGCCGATGACACGAACGCCGTCCGCGCTGCGCTTGGCTACGAGAAAATCTTCCTCTACGGATCGTCCTATGGAACATGGCTGGCGCAGGTTTACCTAAGCCGCCACCCGGAAACCGTCGCCGGAGCGGTTTTAGAGGGTGTTGTTGCCCCTTCGGATAAACCTTGGATCACGGTGGCGAATTACCGAGATACGGCGCTCCAAAAGGTATTCACCCTCTGTCAGGCAGATGCCGCTTGCAATGATATTTTCCCTGACCTTCCGGCGAAGATGGACAAGGCGCTCAGCCGTTTTGCTGGTGAGCCTATCCGCACCAGTGGGACAAGTTCCTACACCGGAAAATCCTACCCAATCACGATGACGAAAGAGCGTTTCCTCGAATCGCTGATAGCCATGATCAACCAAGGACCGATTCTTGGCTATATTCCTCAAGTGATTACCCAAGCCGGAAGCGGTATCTATACGCTGCCCGCCTCCATCTTAATCGCCAGCGCGGAGACGGAACTTTCCTATGGTATGTATTTCAGCATCGTCTGTGCCGAGACGGTGGCGTTCCTCACGCCGGCAGAAATTGCCGAAGGGAAACAAAATGCCTTTTACGGTACGTCAGATGGGGTGATTGATTTGCTCGTCCAAAGCTGCCAAACGTGGCGCAGCGCCGAATTAGAGCCAATCCCTGCTCTTGAAACAGATATTCCGATCCTCATGTTCAGTGGGGCGTTCGATTCGCAGACACCGCCGCAGTTTGCCGAAAATGCCGCCAAACGACTGACGAACAGCCAACTGATCAGTTTCCCCTATCAGGGTCACGGGGTGTTGCCGTTCAGTAAATGCGCCCAAAACCTGACAGCGGTGTTCCTTGCCAACCCTAGCGAGGTGAAAACGCTGGATACATCTTGTGCGGGGCGTGATGTGAAACCCATTTTCAATGGGGCGTACTTGGTCAAGTTTACTGAACTTGCCGATCCCATCAGTGGGCGTCGCTACACACTGCCGGAAGGCTGGCGCTACCGTCAAGCAGAGACTCCAACATCGCCCTTTGCCTACTTTATCAGTCAAGATGACTTGCAATCCATTGGTTTTGCCCGCGTAGAGGGTGCGGTGACTACCGAACGCCTACCCGAATTCGAGGCGCTCATCGGGACTGAATACAATGCGACGCTCACCTTGCAGGCATCCTTAAACTCGTTTGGGGTGACCATTGCCCAGTATGCCTTCAGCACAGCAGAGGAAGGGTTCACCGGTGCGCTGGTCATTATTGGCGGCGGGTTGACCGGAAGCAGCACAACCAGTTTGCTGTGGTATGCCGCACCCAATAACACCTTCACGGCAACCTTCGAGCCGATCCTGACGAATGTCTTGTTTTCCTTGATGAGTCCGTAGCACAATCAAGCGACTAGCATTATCTATTCACAAGGATACACCCATGACCACTTACCCTGATCTTCACGGGAAAACCGCCGTGATCAGCGGCGCAGGCGGCAATCTAGGGATCGCCGTCGTCCGCCGTTTGGTCGCTGAAGGCGCAGTGCTCGCCCTCATTGATATGAACGCCGCCGGGCTAGAAAAACGTCTTGCCGAAAACAATCTCGATCCCGCCCCCATGACAATTATCGGCGGGGTGGATTTGGGTAAAAAAGCCGATGCCGACTCTGCTGTCGATCAGATCATGGCAGCACGCGGACGGATCGACGTTCTGATCAACATCGCCGGTGGATTTAAGGCGGATGGACCCGTTCACGATATGCCTGAGGCGGTTTGGGACTCACTAATCACGTTGAACCTAAAGACGGCGGTACTCCTGAGTGCCGCCGGAGCGCGGGCGATGATTGCTGGTGGGCGTGGCGGGCGCATTGTGAATATTGCGGCACGGGGCGGGTTGACCGGAATTCCCGGCATCGCTGCCTACAGCGCCAGCAAGAGCGCCGTCTTGCGCCTGACCGAGAGCATGGCAGGCGAGCTTATGGGGCATCAGATCACGGTGAATGCCGTCTTGCCTAGCGTTATTGATACCCCCCAAAACCGTGCGGCAAATCCCGATGAGGACTACAGCAAGTGGGTTTCCCCTGATTCCCTAGCGGATGTGATCGCATTTCTCGTTTCGGCGGCAGCGCGGGATATTAGCGGAGCTTCGATTCCAGTTTATGGACGGGCGTAAACGAGTGATCCTTGCGGCGCTGATTACCCTAGCTGCTCTAATGACCATCACCGGATGTCGTCCTGCCGCGCCAACGCCAACGCCGCTTCCCCCAACCCCGGCACGGATCGTCGTCACCATGCCGCCGCGCCCAACCACCACCTCTGTGGAGGTGCTGGACAAAGTGCGCGGCAAGGTAGATGCGCCTATTACATGGACTCTCTACGGCAATTTTCGTGCCGAGGCGTCGGTTACCCTTGCCCGCAACCTCTTGATTCTCATTGAGCGCTACCCCGATCAGGTGCGCCTTGTGTGGCGGCATTACCCAACGCGGGGCGATGCGCTCTCCCTATTAGCCGCAAGCGGGGCAGAGGCGGCGGGCGCACAGGGAAAGTTTTGGGAGATGCACGATACCCTTCTCGCCACACGGGGGGAGTGGTTCAACGCCACACCTACACTCTTTCGGGAACTATTGACGCAGTATGCAGCGCAAAGCGATGTCCCCGATTTGGCAGCCTTTAACGCCGCACTGGATAAGAAAACCTACGATGCGCCCTTAGAACAAGCGATTCGGGCGGCAGGGGCGCGGGGCTTTCGTTCCAGCCCGGCGCTCATGCTGCAAAATCGCCCTTATGGCGGGCGCATCGATGAATTTGGCTTGGACAGTGCCGTTCAGTTGATTCTTCTCAAAGAGCACCAATTCTCGAAACAACCCCCTTTTGAGATTGACCCCAACAAGCGCTACCGGGCGACACTCATCACCGCCAAAGGGGAGGTCGAGATAGAACTCTTTACCCAAACCGCGCCAGTGACGGTGAATAACTTCGTTTATCTTGCTCGGCAAGGTTGGTACGATGGAATCACCTTTCATCTTGTGACGCCGGAACTCGTCCAGACGGGTGATCCCAGTGGGACGGGCGAGGGGACAGCCGGGTACACCATTTTTGATGAAGCGGACAATGGCTTGACCTTTGATCGAGCGGGACTCGTGGCGATGGCAAGCCAACGCGGGGTGCGCAACAGCGGGAGTTCGCAATTCTTCATCACCTTAGGCATTATGCCCCCCGAAGGCTACAACGGGGAGTTCGCCATTTTTGGGCAAGTCACAAAGGGGATGGATGTTCTGCGTTTGCTGCGCGAACGGAATCCCTTTGATCTCCTTCGCTTTCCCAACCCTCCCCCCGGCGATGCCTTGCTGCGCGTTATCATCACCGAAAGTGCGTTGGGCGAGTGACCACCACAACCGAAACATTCCTTTTGGGGTTGGTGATTTTTCTTCTTGTTTGGGGAGGGATTGTCTCTTTCGGGGCAATGCGCCTACTGCGGCGTCGGCGGCTGCGCCAAGCGACAACCCCCAACGCACACGGCATGGGGTATGAGACAATCACTTTTTCCGCACGGGATGGTACCCCCCTCGTGGGGTGGTGGATTCTTGCCCCGCCATCCACACAGGATGAAATGCCAAGCACAGCAAGCACAGTGATCCTCTGTCACGGCTCAGAAGGGAGTATGGATCATTGGCTGCCCCTTGCCAGGGTCCTTCATCAGGCGGGGTTCAATGTGTTTCTCTTTGACTTTCGGGCGCACGGACGCTCTGGCGGGCGGCACACCACCTTTGGCATGTACGAACGCGATGATTTATTGGGCGCGATAGATGTTTTGGCTGAACGGGGTATCACACGGGTAGGCGTTTGGGGGGTCAGCATGGGCGCGGCGACGGCGCTGCTGACTGCCGCACAAATGGGAAAACCATCCTCCATCGCCGCTCTTATTGCTGATGGAAGTTTTGTCTACCTCAAACGGACAATCGCCCGGCGCATCCACTTTTGGGGCATTCCCCACTGGCTTGGTTGGCATATTGCGGCGTGGATGCTAGTTGTGGCAGGGGTAAGAACACACGGGCGCATGGATCAGGTCGATCCCATCCTCTGGTCAAAGCACATCTACATCCCAGTTTTGTATATTCATGGCGGGCTGGATTGGCTGACGACTACCGCCGAGGCAAGTCTTTTGGTGGCACAAACCCCCGCCCCCCATGAATTTTGGATTGTCCCTGATGCCCGTCACGGTGAAACCGCCACAAAATATCCCGACGACTACGCGGCGCGGATTGTGGGGTGGTTTCAGCGCTGGCTCTAGCCGCTCTGTCCTGTTGGGTGGGGATTTACCGCCCTCCGGCGATGCTCGGAATGATGCGCAGTTTGTCGCCCGGCTCAACGGGGGTTTCCACGCCATCACGGTAACGAATGTCTTCTTCACCCAGAAACACATTCACAAAATTGCGTAGGTCGTTCCCGTTGTAAAGATGGGGGCGCAGATCGGGGTACTGTGCGGTTAAGTCGCTCAGAAGCGCCCCGACGGTCTCGCCATTCACATTCACCTCAGCGTTGCCGCCCGTATAGACGCGGAGAGGCGTCGGAATCTTGATTGTTGCCATCGTCTGCTAGTGTCCTTTTGCTGGTGGGTTTATCTTGGGTGATCCCCTGAAGGATCATGCGCGACTGATCTTACCTGATTCTTTGAGTAGGAAAAGGGTGCATCTACACAGCCTATCCATTTTGGATAGCGCCGCAAGAACCCTCTCCGGCGGGATTTTGACAGCCTTGCTAGGCGGACTTAAAATCCCGTTAATGCGCCCTATGCGCAGACCGTTCTAAAACTCGCTTTAAGGGGTCATTTTCACCATGAAAGAGTACACCACAGAGTTTATTCGGAATGTTGCGCTGGCAGGACATCAGGGATCAGGCAAGACGAGCCTGATCGAAGCCCTGTTGTTCACCACCGGCGCAGCCACAAGAATGGGCAGCATCACCGAGGGAAACACCGTTTCCGATTATGACGATGATGAAAAAGCGCGGCAGCTATCGCTTAACACCTCGATTATCCCCATCGAATTTGACAACCACAAAATAAATCTGATGGACACCCCCGGCTACACCGATTTTCAAGGGGAGATGAAAAACGCTATCCGCGTCTGTGACTGTGTGGTTGTTGCCGTTGATGCCGTATCGGGTCCGCAAGTGGGTACGGAACTGGCATGGCAGTTTGCCGATGAATTCAACCAACCGCTAATCGTCGTGATCAACAAAATCAACAGAGAAAATGCCAGTTATGAACGCACCGTCGAGGCGCTCCGTGTGCGTTTTCCCGACTACAAGTTTATCCCTGTGATTCTCCCCATAGGCGAAGGTCCAGAGTTTCAGGGGGTGATCAACGTCCTCACCCAGAAGGCGTATTACGGGATCGGAAAAGATCGCACCGATCCGCCGGCTGACATGGTTGCGGGGATTGAAGAAGCCCATAAGAATTTGGTTGAGGCGGCGGCAGAAGCCACCGACGAACTTATCAACAAATATTTCGAGACACAAGAACTCACCTTTGAGGAAATCCGCGATGGGATGCGCCTTGCTGCCCGCGATGCAAATCTCAAGACGGTTCCTGTCTTTGTGGCGGCAGGGGCGGCAAATAGTGGCACATACCCGCTTTTGGAGGCAATGCTCGTCTACGTTTCCCCGCCCTCCCAACGCCGTGTAAGCCTGACCAAAGAGGGCGAAAATCCTGTTGATTTTCTCATGCCTCCGCAGGGCGACGACGGTCCGTTGGCAGCGTTTGTCTTTAAAACCGCCTATGATAAATTTGTGGGGACATTGAGCTACTTCCGAATCTTCAGCGGGAAAATGGAGAGCGGGGTAACCTATTTCAACGCCGAACGCGGACGGGAAGAACGCTTTACACAGCTTCTCGTTCTTCGTGGCAAGGAACAAATTCCTGTTTCTGTCCTGCACGCCGGTGATATTGGGGCAGTGGCAAAACTTTCTGAGACTCAAACCAGCGACACTATCTGTCGGCGGGAAAAACCCTATCGTATTCGCAAGCCAATTTACCCTGCTCCGGTTTACTCGGTTGCCCTTGAACCCAAAACACAGCAAGACGGAACGAAAATGGGAGCAATCCTCACCCAGCTAACGCACGCTGATCCAACGCTCCAATGGCGGCAGGCAGCCGATACGCGCCAAGTTGTCCTCAGCGGCATGGGTGATATTCACATTGCAGTCACGCTCAGCCGTGCTGAGCGTTTGGGATGTAACCTGAGTGCCTCCATCCCGAAAGTTCCTTACCGCGAAACGGTCATGAAAACGGGGAATGGGCATTATCGTCACAAGAAGCAAACGGGCGGGGCGGGGCAGTTTGGCGAGGTTTTTCTCCGTGTTCAGCCGCAAGAGAGCGGCGCAGGGTTCAGCTATGAAAATGAAACGGTGGGGGGGTCGATTGCTCATAGTTTCATCCCCTCTATCGAAAAGGGTATTCGGCAGGTGTTAGAGACGGGCTTGCTCGGCGGCTACCCGATTGTCGATGTTGCCGTCGCCGTGACCGATGGCAAAATGCACCCCGTCGATTCCAAAGACGTTGCCTTCCAAATTGCCGGACGGGGAGCGTTTAAGGAAGCCTTTATGCAAGCCTCGCCCGTTTTGCTTGAACCGATTATGGAACTGCGGGTGATTGTCCCAGAGGAATCGATGGGAGATGTCATTGGCGACCTCAGCACCCGACGCGGACGGGTGCAGGGGATGGACACTGAAAAAGGACGGAGCATCGTCACCGCCGAAGTGCCGCTGGCGGAAATTCAACGCTACAGCAACGATCTGCGCTCGATGACTGGCGGACGGGGGATTTATACGGCAGCCTTCCTCCGCTACGAAAGTGTCCCCACAAATGTGGCGCAGCCGATCATCAACGCCCACAAACCCCACGCCGACGAGGAAGAATAGAGCGGCGCAATCTGCCACGTGGGGCGAGGGCTGTCGTCTTTGCCCCTCGTCCCCCCAACTCTGAGGAGAGGACATATTTGGAAGGCGGGTTGAAAAATAGGGAGTTCATCGTTCAAACTGGAAATCGATCAAGAAACCCAGTGAGGAACGATGAACTACAAACTACTGTACCAATTAGAGCAGCACTTGTCAGCCCATCTACCGTGTTTCAATAGTTGGCAGCCGCAAAATGTAAGCCTGTTTAGCTATGGGGTGATTCAAGCGGAGAGCTGTCAGCAAGGAGCGATTGCGCGGGCGGTGAGTTGCGGGGAGCAGGTAGAGAGTACGGCGCGGCGCTTTCGCCGCTGGCTCGCTAATAAAGCGCTCGACCTAACAGCCTTTTTTGCCGAAGGACAGGTGGAGATGATTCGCGCCCTGCTGGAAGCAGCATCTCGCCAACCGGCTGGTTCTGTTGACCATTGCCTACACGTGGGTGGTCGCCCTCGGCAGCCAAGCCGTTGCTGCTGGCATCGCCCAACCGCTCGTTCGTCGTCCCGACGGGTCGTTCCGGCGGCTCTGGAGCTTGTTTCGGGAAGGCTTGCGCTACTTCGTGCAAGTTGTTCAACGCCAAACCTTGTGTTTAGGATTACCCTTTATCCCAGACATAAGGTTTACTTGAAAACATGTCCTCTCCTCAGCCGTAGACAGGGAAAGGCGACTGCTCCGCAGTAACCGGGGGGATAGGGGTTCTGAACCAAAATGCCAACACAGCCTAGTTGCGGACACGCCCTAAAGGGGAGGAATGTTATTGCAGTACCCTCACTGGTTGGGCTGCAACCAGCCTTCTTACAAGAAGAGCGGGCGTCGTTCGTTTACCCCTTGATCACCAGCCCCTAGCCCATCGGTAAGTATATCGTGATAAGCAGGGCTGTCAGCCACTAAGGGGTCAATCTCCTTGAAAAATGCTGTAGGTTTCGGAAGGGGTCGGAGCTTGTTGAGAACGTTCCAATGCATCGCTTGTCATTTCATCGAGCCACATCTCTTCTACCGTTTCAATTTTTGCGGCGTGTGCGGCACGGGCAAGCGTTTGCGCCCCAATAGGGGAGGTCAGTAAAAACAACCCCCCTAAAGTAATCAACTTGATGGCAAGTAACCCATCACCAAAGGCAAGGGCAACTCCCAACAAAAGCAATCCACTGCCTAGTGTGCTTGCTTTTGTCGCTGCGTGCATCCTCAGGTAGACATCGCCAAAGCGGATCAATCCCCACGTTCCCAAAAGCATAACACTGACGCCAAACAAAAGCATCCCTGACGCTAACCATTCGCCTAACGTCATTTGAATAACCCCCTTCTTGGAATCTCCAGTGTTTTTCGGCGTAGATCGTGGCGTTCAAGGGTCGTTTTGCCCTTCACCCCCCGTTCCAAATAGATACCGATCACCACCACACTGAGAAACCCAACAATGGCAGTCACAATGACGAGATCAATCAGCGCCCGTTGGTTGCTTCGCAAGGCAAAGACAACCACGAAAGCAATCACATGGAGGGAAACCTGATCGGCAGCGACAGCGCGATCTGGGAGCGAGGGTCCACGCACCAGACGATATGCGGCTAAGATCAGCGAAAGCAAAATCAGATAACTTACAAGGGTCAGCACCCCGCTAAAGGCAGGACTCATCACACTCCCTCCCTCATCTACAGCGTCCTAGCGGGGTTGTTCCCGCTAGGGGGTTAACACAACCTCATGCTCCCGCCCTCCGTGCTGAATGCGAAAGCGAACCTTGCGCCAATGGGGAGGAAAATGAGGGGTAGTAGTAACCCCTTTATCCGCCAATTTTAAGCCACAGAAGCCAAAAACCACTGCTTGCCACAGCCCACCCGCCGCCGCCGCGTGAATGCCATCATGGACATTCCCTTTGAGGTCGTCAAGGTCGATTGCCGCCGCATAACTGAGCATGTGGTAGGCGTCATCCATGTTCCGCAGACGTGCGGCAACTTGGGCATGGGTGGCTGGACTCAACGACGAACCATGATCGGCAAGCGGGTAGTAAAACGCCCAATGCTTGGCTTGTTCTTCGGGGGTCATGATAGCATCCCCAAGAAGCGCTATAAGCATAACAAGGTCTGCCTGTTTGATCACCATTTGGTTTTGGATGGCGTGATGCCCAACGATTGCATCGTAGTTCGCCACCTTTGGCGTCCAAAGGCTGAGATCAACCGGTTCAAGATTGAAGAAGCCGTCGTACTGCTCGATCAGCCCATCAGCACGGGTGGGAATATACATCTTTTCGGCAATGGTTGCCCATGTTTCAAGCTGTGCCGGGGTAATGCTCAACCGTGTTAAAAGCGCCTCACCCGCTTTGGTGTAGTTGCTTTGCACCCACCGGGCAACGCGGATCGCCGTTTGTAAATGCCACCGCACCATGCTGTTTGTGAAAGCGCTGTTGTTCACATTGTCGTGATATTCATCGGGTCCGATTTGCATGGAGAGTTCGTAGCGGTCTTTATCTGCCTTGTATTCGACGCGGCTGCCCCAGAATACCGCCGTGTCAAGGACGATCTCTGCCCCATAGCGGGCAAACCACGCATGATCGCCTGTCCACTCCCAGAACATCATGACGGCGTAGGCAACATCAGCGCTGATATGCTGTTCGTTATCGCCCGTCCAAATGCGGATGCGCGATCCATCGGGGAGGGGGTGCGTCCACTGCGGCGTGGTTTCCTCGCCCGTATCGGTACTTTCCCAGGGGAACATCGCCCCTGCATAGCCTGCTTTTTTTGCCTTATTTCGCGCTCCGGGCAGATTGTGATAGCGGTACATGAGCAGGTTTCGGGCAAGTTCTGGTTGGGTCAAAATAAGCGGTGGGATGATGAACAGTTCGGTATCCCAAAAAACATGCCCCTTGTAGCCCGGACCAGAGAGCGTTTTCGCCCCGATGCTGGCGCGTTCTTCGTGGCGGGGGGCGGCAATGAGGATATGGTAAGTGGTGAAGCGCAGCGCCCGTTGAAGCGGTTCGTCGCCTTCAATCTCAATATCAGAGGCGTGCCAATATGCCGCCCACTGCGCCTCGTGTGCGGCTTTCAGGGCGTCGTAACCCTCTCCCTCAGCCGCAGCGAGAGTGGTCTGGCAGGCGACAATGGGGTCGGCAGCATCACGGCTGGTATGAATGGCACTCAATTTGACGATAACGAATGCCTCGTTTTTCGTCATGTCGCCTTCCGCCTGAAGGGTTGGACGATCTCCCCCCACCAGAGTGATTTGACCCTCGCTCCCCAGCAGCGCCGACATGACGGCAACCTCGTAGGCGCTTTGGGTGGTGATGCCCTTTGCCGCGACGCGCCCCTTAACAGCCGTATTCGTCAGGGATGCCCAGTGGTTGACGCCCTCCTTCGTTGTGCTGTGATCGACATAGCCACAGACGCGCACCAAGGCGTTTCCTGTCAGGGGGCGAACGCTCACCCGCTGCACAAGAAGGTGTTGATTTTCCAAACTAGCGAAGCGCTCAAAAAGAAGCTGCACCACTGTCCCCTTCGTCGTTTGCCACAAAACCCCCCGCGTAAGCGTTGCCGTCTTGAGATTCAAGGCTCGCTCGTAGCCGAGAACTTTGCTCGTTTTCTGGCTGAATTCCTCGCCATCAACGACCACCCGCAGGGGGAGCGGATTGGGGCAGTTGACCAGATCGGGAACAAGATCGCCATCAGCATGGTTGAAAATCCCATGCACCAGCGTGGAAACCATGGATCCGGGGTAATCTTCCTCAAAAGTCCCGCGCAGCCCCATATAGCCATTGCCAATGGTGTAGATCGTCTCCGTATGCGCCAACTTAAAGGGATTAAAAGGGGCATCCCCTATCCGCCATGTCCGCTCTTCTGCCGAATAAATCGCCATGCTGAAAGCCTCCTAAACCAATGAATTCTGAATCTGACGCCCACTTGATTCCCTGATAATGAGATTAGGGGGCAAGAGCAAGCCATCCACAAGAGAGGACGTTCGCCCTTCGATGTGATCGATAAGCCGTTCCACAATGAGCGAGGCAATCTCCAATACGGGCTGGCTAAGCGTCGTCAAAGTGGGGGTGAGGTGCTGTCCGCTGGGATCATCGTCAAAGCCTGTGACGGCAATATCGCCCCCAACCGATAGCCCCGCTGCCTGAATTGCCTTCATCACCCCAATGGCAAGGGTGTCACTGATGCATACAATTGCCGTTGGGCGCAGTGGGGGCGGAAGCCGAAGCAGGTGCTGTGTGGCAGCAAAGGCATCTGCGGTGTAGTTCTCACTGTGGACAATCCAATCCGGGTGGGGGCTGATCTGCGCCCCCGCAAGGGCAAGGTGGTAGCCTTCCAGTCGCTCATCGCCACTCAACGAACCGGGGGGCCAGCCCATTGCCCCAATGCGTTTATGCCCTAGTTCAAGAAGGTGATTGACCACCGCCTTAACGCCCTGTCGCCCATCGACATCGACATAGGGAAACTGCCAATCATCATTTGCCCGTCCAAAGGCGACAAAGGGAACATTCATATCCATAAGCCAACGCACACGCGGATCATCACGGTTGGTATCGGCAATGATGAAGCCATCGACCCGATTTGTCTGGACAAGTTCTAAAAAGGGGCGGGTCACTTGATCGGCGGGCTGAACAAAGGTCAGCACGTGGTAGCCATACGCCTCAGCCGTTTGCGCCATCGCATAGGTAAAGCGATCCAAGACGGGGTTGGTATCATCGGGGGCAACGGTGTGCCAGGGATAGCCAATCAGACGGGTTCGACTGGCTTGAAGGTTACGGGCGGTGCTGTTCGGGCGATAGCCCAGTTGTTTGGCGGCACGCAGCACCCGCTCACGGGTTTCGGCGCTCACCGGCGAACTGTTATTAAGAACGTAAGAAACCGTCGCAATGGAGACACCCGCCGCATGAGCCACATCATGAATGGTCACATTCAGACGGTAGCCAAGCGTCTCTGCCGCCGTGAACACGGCGTTTTGGGTGGCGGCATCCGCCTCATCCTGACGGCTCAGAATACGGTAGGCGGTAATCACAGAGACATTGCATTGTTCGGCAATATCACGCAAGGTTGGTGTTGGCATAGGGCAAAATGACTTTGGGTATAGAGCTAATTAAACGTTTAAGTAACCTATGAGAGACTATAAACCAACGTGAAACAGTTTGTCAACCAAGTCATGAGAGGGTTAGGCGGGGATGAGGTATACACAGGACTCCGCATCGTCGGCAATCCGTCCCATGCTGCGGGGGACAACGCCTACCAATCCAGAGATGAGGCGCATATCCATGACACACAAGTCGCTTTGTGCCGAAGAAAGCTGGTGGTAAGGGCAGTTCTGCGTTTTTAATAGATAGCCCTCTGGACACCGTTCCCATGTTGCCTCGTAGCCTTGCTCGTTCAGGTAGGTGACAACGTGATTGAGCCGTTCGGGGAGGGGAACGCCAGCCAGGTGAGCGAGGCGCGAATTGGTAACCATCTGGTCGGCAACCCCTTCAAGAATCACATTCACATGGGGGCTGCCAAGTTGTGTTTTAAGCTGTTCTAAGAGGGCTGCCATGATGTTTTGGTAATTGTTGGGGAAGGTGCTGAGCGCTTTTTCTGTCAGTTTGTAGACGTATTGGGGTCGCCCCGGCGCCCCACTGCGGCGCAAAACAGGCGGGGAGAGCAGGTCTTCCTCGCGCAGAATATCGAGATGATGGCGCACGGTCACAGCGGTGATGGTGTGCTGCATCCGCTGGCGCAGTGCGGTGACAATTTCCTCAACCGTCGCCTCCCCCTGGCTGCGCAAGATTTCTAAAATGCTCTTTCGGGTTGGCTGCATTTCCATAACAAGGGTACTTTCGTCACCAAACTACATCGGCTATCTCTCTAATTATACGATCAATCGTCGTTGAGGCGAGACGAAATCATTCGGATCGGTTTACAATCCTCCTATGAACGTTCTTCATTAGGAAAGACACCGCATGACGACCCGTTTCCGCCTTCTGATCCTCCTCATTGTGAGCGCCCTCCTGATGGGCATCACCACGTCATTCATCCGCGCTCAGGATGACCCAACGAAAATTTCCCGTTTGGGGGAATACCGAGGCTACGGTGAGTCGATCTACGATTCGTGGGTGCGTACCTCACAGTATGTGCCTGTGCGCGATGGGACACGCCTCGCCGTTGATATTGTCTATCCGGCAGAGGGGGGCAAGATCGCCCAGGGGCAGTTTCCCATCCTGTTTGTCCACGAGCGTTACGGACGGGCAGACATCGTAAACGGACAAGCGGTAACGCTGGCAAACTACCTTCCTTTTTGGGCGGTGTGGGTGCGGCATGGCTATGTGTTGGTCGTTGCCGATGTGCGCGGAGGGGGAGCATCGTTTGGCTACCGCACAGGCGAACACACCGACACCGATTCGCAAGACGCCTACGATTTGATCGACTGGCTGGTAGGGCAGTCGTGGTCAAGCGGCAAGGTCGGGATGATGGGCGTCTCGGCAAACGGGATCAGCCAATGGTTAGCGGCGGGGTCGGGACATCCGGCGTTGAAGGCAATCGTCCCCCAAATGACGATTTTCGATCTCTATGATTTTGTCTATCCGGGGGGGATTTACCGCTATGAGTTCTTGCAGGCATGGGCGCGGAACGTTCACCGCTTGGACATTGAGGAAATGCCTGTCCCTGTTGATGAGAGCGAGGCGTACGTCGCCGCACAGGAAGAACACAGCAAAAACCTGAACGTCTACGAATCGTCCAAAGGGCAGCCCTACCGCGACAGCCAATGGGGTGAACCGCCCCACCCCGCCTATGCCGATTGGTCAGCCCACCGGATGGCGGCGCGGATCAACGCGGCAAATACAGTGGCTGTCTATCAGATTGCCGGATGGTACGATATGTGGGCGGGGGCGCAGGCGTTTTGGTACAACAATTTGACCGTTCCTCAGAGGATTGTATTCACGCCCTATTCGCATGGGGCAGGTTTTGTGAAGGGCTGGCAAGCCTTCATTAAACCGCTGGTGAACGATACGTTTGATGATCTCTTTGCCCTCAATTTCCAACTGAACGAACACCTGCGCTTTTTCGATTACCATCTGAAGGGAATCGACAATGGAATCATGGATGAGCCGCCCGTGTGGTATTACACGATGGGCGCTCCGGCGGGTGAGGGGTGGCGTTCGGCAGAGGCGTTTCCGCTTCCCAACGAAGTGCGCACCCCATTTTATCTGGGGCTAGGTGGATCGCTGACCGAGCAAGTGGGCGAACCCTTTGGGGCGTCGTATAGGGTGGATTACAGCACGACGATGGGGACGACGACGCGCTGGCACAACGGACATGGCGGCGCCTTTGGCTACCCTGATATGAGCGCCCAAGCGGAAAAATCGCTCACCTTCACCACTGACCCCTTAAGCGAGGCGATGGAGATCACCGGCTTTCCGGTTGCCCATCTATGGGTGAGTTCCTCCACCGATGATGTGGATGTCTTTGTCTACCTTGAGGAGGTCGATGAGAATGGTCATGCTTACCCACTTGTGGAAGGGATGCTTCGCGCCTCACATCGGAAGATGTCCGACGCCCCCTACACGATGATGGGCTTGCCCTACCAGCGCAGTTTTGCCGAGGACATTCAACCCTTAGTAGCGGGCGGCGATCCAGTGGAATTGGTGATCGGCTTGCTGCCGACTTCCAACATCATCGATGCCGGACACCGGATTCGGCTGCGGATCACAGGGGCGGATAAAGATAATCATCTCACACCGGAGGTTAGCCCGCCGCCGCTGCTCTCGCTTGTTTTTGACGGTGGAGCGCACCCCTCGCGGATTGTGCTGCCCGTGATTCCGGCGGGGAAGTAGCCATGTGCTCTTGGTAGGGAGGTATCCCCTCTACCTAGAGCACATTTTGGTAAGTTAGACCATCTTCAGGGCAGCATTATTTTTTATTTCCACTGTCCAGTAACGGGCAGCCAACCAGCACCTCCCTGACCATAGACGAAGGTGATGTCCGCCTCGCCAGTGGTGTTGCTGTTGCGCAAGAAAAACTGAGAGAGTGCTGGATCGTAAAGCCCCACCGTCGTGATTCCATCCAAATCCCAATCGCCCACTACAGGTAGCCAACCAGACTTTGGGTTGCCATAAAGCACATTGAACGTTTTTCCCGTCGTGTTGCTGTTTCGCAAGGAAAATAGGGTGGTTTGTGGGTTATACCAACCGACGGTTGTCTCGCCATCACCATCCCAATCCCCCGTCACAGGCAGCATTCCCACTTCGCCTAGCACAAACTGAATATCGGCAGTTCCTTCGGTATTCGTGTTGCGCAAATACCATGTGGCAGTGGTTGGATCGACTAACCCTATTGTGATCATCCCATCGCCATCCCAATCGCCCACAATAGGCAGCCAACCAGACTTGGGCGATCCAAAGACCACCGTCAGATCGGCAATGCCTGTGGTGTTGCTGTTGCGCAGAAAAAAGACGGACGTTTCTGGGTCATAAAGACCGGGCGTGTCTACCCCATCGCCATCCCAATCGCCCACAAGGGGCAGCCAGTTGCTCTGTGGGCTGCCAAACGTGACGGTTATATCGGCAACCCCTTCCGAACTTTCGGTGCGAAGGTAGAAATTTGCCTCGGTGGGATTGTACAAACCAATTGTGTCGGGCGTCGTTGTCTGCGCGGATGCCACATGGTGTGATCGATGGTGAGAGAGCGCTACGAAAGTGAGGGCGATTAACACGACTATCAAGCGGCGTGTCTTAGGATATATCATTAATAAACTCCAGTCTAGCGAGGGTATCCACAAAAGGGCGGCGCATAGTGTATCCTAGAGAGTGGGCAGTGATGATGAACGTAGGATGATCGTTTCATGTCCAGCGAAAAGCAGCGGATTGATATCCTTCTGGTGGAGCGCGGGGCGGCGCTCACCCGCGAACTTGCCCGCCGTTACATTATGGCGGGTGAGGTCAGCGTGAATGGGCAGGTGATTGACAAACCCGGCACACGAGTCCCTGCCGATGCGCATATTACCCTTCGGGCTGCGCCACGCTTTGTTAGCCGCGGAGGAGAGAAATTGGCGGCGGCGCTGGACACTTTCAAGATTGCTGTCGAGGGGGCTATCTGCGCCGATGTCGGGGCGAGTACAGGGGGATTCACCGATTGCTTGCTTCAGCGTGGGGCAGCAAAAATCTATGCCCTTGATGTCGGCTATGGGCAGTTGGATTACCGCCTCCGCACGGATGAGCGCATCGTCGTCATGGAGCGCACGAACGCTCGTTATGTAGAGGCGCTTCCCGAACGCCCAACCTTCGTTTGCGTCGATGCCTCGTTCATCTCCCTCCGCTTGCTTCTCCCGGTGATTCGCGGTTGGCTGCCAGCACGGGCGGGGATTGTCACCCTGATCAAACCACAATTTGAGGCGGGGCGTCAGGATGTGGGCAAGAATGGGGTGGTGAAAGATGCGGCGATCCACCGGCGGGTGGTCGCTGAGATTCTGAGTGCGGCGCAAGGGGAAGGGTTTGCCGTGCGCGGGCTGATTCCTAGCCCGCTGATCGGTCCCGCCGGAAATAAAGAATTCCTCGCGTGGTTGGTATGGGGCGAAGGGGAGTCGCTTGATATGGCGGCGGCGATTGCCGAGGCAATCCCTGAAAACACAGGGTGAGCATGGCATTAAGGCAAGTGGTTTTGTCGTGATCTTGCCCGGATGGGCTTGACGCTCCCGCGCCTGTGTGTACAATACGATTATGGGGTGCGCTTTTACGGATTGCCCCAACATATGTCGGCGCATCGCGCAGACGATACGAAACAGAGAGATCGCCCGTTGAGGCGGTCATTTGTTTTTCCCCTCCGATGCCGCCCACGTCGTGGGATGTTTCACCATCCGAAACGGAGAATCACCATGTCCGACCCAATCAATTATCTGACCAAAGAAGGTTATGCCGAACTTGAGGCGCGTCTTGAATACCTGCGCACGGTGCGCCGCGCAGAGGTTGCCGAGCGTCTCCATCTTGCCCTTGACGAAGGCGGTGAACTGGTCGAAAACGCCGAATACGAGGACGCCAAAACAGAGCAAGCTTTCCTCGAAGGGGAGATCATGCGGCTAGAGACAATTCTTAGCCGCGCTGAATTGATTGAGAAAGACACCTCCCCCAAAAAGGGGAAAAAGCCCGAAGTCCGCCTGGGGGATAAAGTGGTCGTTAGCGAAAAAGGGAGTAAAGAGACGGAGACCTTTCACCTTGTGGGCGCGGCAGAGGCAGACCCCCGCAAAGGGCGTATTTCCAACGAAAGCCCCATGGGGCGGGCGCTTTTAGGCAAAAAAGTGGGCGAGAAGATCACTGTCAAAGCTCCGGCTGGCGATATTGTGTACACGATTAAGGGGATTGAGTAGGCACATCCTATGCTTTTTGAACCAAACAAGCTGGAACAAGAACGGCTTGATAAGCTGGAACGGCTGCGGAAGGCTGGCATTGATCCCTTCCCCGGCACAGTCACGCGCACCCACACGATTCAAGCAGCGGTAAAGGCGTTTACCGCTGCCGAACATGCCGCCACACCCGAATCGCTGGCTGCGCCCATTCAAGTGGCGGTATGCGGGCGCTTGAGGTCGATCCGCACGGGGGGCAAGGTTTGCTTTGCCCATATTGAAGATGGCACTGGGCGCGTTCAGCTTTTTATTCGGATTGATTACGTTGGTGAGGACACCTACCAGATGTTCCTCCACGATGTCGATCTGTTTGACTTTTTGAATGTGGAAGGCGTCATGATGCGCACCCGTGCCGGAGAGATCAGCGTTGAGGTGCGCCGTCTGAGCATCATTGTCAAAACGATCAGCCCTTTGCCGGTGGTCAAAACAAGTGAGGTTGATGGGCAAAGCGTCTCGCACGGCGGGTTCACCAATGTCGAAGAACGCTATCGGCAGCGCTACGCCGATCTCGCCGTGAATCCAGAGGTGCGCGAGGTTTTTAAGGTGCGCTCAAAGGTGATCCGCACCATCCGTAATTTTTTGGATGATCAGGGCTTTCTTGAAGTAGAAACGCCCGTCCTTCAGCCCATTTACGGCGGCGCAGCGGCACGCCCCTTCAAGACCCATCACAACCAGTTGAAGCAAGACCTTTTCTTACGCATCAGCTTTGAGCTTTACCTCAAGCGTCTTTTGGTGGGGATGTACGATGCGGTCTACGAAATCGGGCGTGATTTTCGCAATGAGGGAATCAGTTTCAAGCACAACACAGAATTCACCATGCTTGAATGGTATCAAGCATATGTCGATTACACCCATACGATGACCCTTGTCGAGCAGCTTCTTGCCTCGGCTGCCCAAGCTGTGACGGGGACAACCGAAATTACCTATGCGGATCATCTGATTCAATTTGCCCCCCCTTGGCGGCGGTGGGCAATGCGCGACGCGATCCGCGAGATGGCGGGGATCGATTATGTCGATTACCCCGACGCGGAGTCCCTCTCGGCAGCAATGCGGGCAAAGGGCATGACGTTTAAAGAAGGGCTGCCCTGGGGAAAACTGGTGGAGCATCTGCTTAGTGAATTTGTTGAGCCAACCTTGATCCAACCAACGTTCATCTGCGATTACCCCCGCGATATTTCGCCGTTTGCAAAGGGCGTTCCGGGTGACCCGCTCCATGTTCAGCGTTTTGAGTTTTACATCGCAGGCATGGAGTTTGGCAACTGCTTTACCGAGTTGAACGATCCGCTTGATCAGGAGCAGCGTTTCCTTGATATGGCAAAGACCTTCACCAGCGGGGACGATGACGAAACCCTTCTTGATGAAGATTACCTTCGCGCCATGCGGTATGGGATGCCCCCCAACAGCGGGGTTGGGATTGGGATTGATCGGCTCGTCATGCTGCTGACCAATCGGCGAACGATCCGTGAAGTGCTGCTTTATCCCCACCTGCGGGATAAAGAGGAGTAAGTGCAGGGGGTGACGGTAGATGCTGCTGTCGCCCCCCCAACTCTTACACAAGAGAGGGGGTGCTTACCATGCGCCTTTAGCTTTCCCCTTTGAAAATTAGGCGGGCAGTCGCAGCGTAAAGGTAGACCCTTCGCCAAGTGTACTTTCGACGGCAATCACACCGTTGTGCGCCTCTGCGACAAGGCGGCAAAAAGCTAAGCCCAAGCCGCTCCCGCGTCCCTCTTGTGCCGCCCCTGTATTGAATTTATCAAAGATGCGTGCTTGCACATCAGGGGCAATGCCGCGCCCTGTGTCGCGCACAGAAATAGCGACGGCGGATTTGGCGGGATCAGGGGCAGCAGAGATGGTCACCTGACCGCCCGTTGGGGTGAACTTTAGCGCATTGTCGATCAGGTTTTGAAGGACGCGGCTGATCAGGCGGGGATCAAGGTTGAGCGGGGGAAGGGCATCGGGAATACTCTCGACAAGGCGGATGTTTTTCCGCCGAGCGACGGATACTTCCCATGACACCAAGTCGTTGACGATCTGCTTTAGGTGAACAATCTGTTTTTCCAGCGGCATAACCCCTTGCTCAAGGCGCTGCATATCGAGAATGGTATTCACCATATTCGTCATGCGGCGCAGCCCTGTGTTGGCAATATCCACCGCCTCTTTCGTCTCTGGGTCGGTTTCTTCCTCCAGTAGTTCAAGCGCCCCGCCAATTGCCGCTAAGGGGTTGCGCAGGTCATGGACGATCATGTGCATCAGATCGTCGCGCATCCGCTCTAGGTACTTTCGCTCAGAAATATCGCGGAAGGTGATGATTTGCCCCTGAGCAACCTCTTGAAGGGTATAGAAGCGTTTTAAGATGACCTCATAGATACCATTAGGTAAAGGGACTTCTGCTCGCCCAGAGGCGGGTATTTGCTCTATATCAACACTGGGAAAAGCGCTTTTGAAGGCACTTCCAATGGGCGGTTGGGGGTGGTTGAAGATCGTCAGGGCGCGGCGGTTTGCCTCGATCACCCGCCCGTCGTTATCGGTGACGACGACGCCATCGGAGAGGCTTTGAAACAACGATTCGTGGGCAACGGGGGCAAGGTCGAACAAGTGCCGCCGGAAGATCGACCAGGCAAAGATTGCCCCGGTGAGGGTGAGGGCAAAGGGGGTCGGATCGACATTGGGAAGCGGACTTGCGCCGGTAAGGTAAAGGATATTTGCTAACCATGGCAGCGCCGTCCCCACAAAAATAGCGACAATTTGCTGACGATAGAGCGATGAAAAACGCACCACCGATCTGATTAGGGTGACCGATCCCAACAAAAGCATGAGGTAGTTATAGAAAGCGGAGACCCAAAACCATCCGCCATGTCGATAGACAGCATCAGGCAGCCCGGCGGCAGTAGTTTCTAGGGTTACCTCCCGCCAGATTAAGCCATGCAGATCGTTGCTGAAGGCGAAGGTCAGGGTCAGGGCGGGGATCACCCACAAAAGCGCCCGCACCCGCTGCGTGAGGATCGCCCCGTGTCCGGTATATTCAAGGCAGAACAAGAACCACAGGGGGGTGATGCTCAGAATCCCAATGTATTCAATCTTAGAAAAAGTGAGCTTTTCGCCTAAGGTTGGAGCAACGTTCTCGAAAGGGACGAAAAACGACCACAATGCCCCGGCAAAAAGCGCCAAAGCAAAGGGGCGTGCGCCGGGCGTTTCGCCTCGCCGCCAGACAACAGTACCAATCAAGGCACTGAATAGAGAGGTCAAAAACAGAAGGGCGCTAACTGGCGTGAAGGTATAGATCATTGGGTGGCTCTCCATTTATGTGACACCGTGAAACACCTGTGCGGGTTGAGTCACGACAATGAAAGACCTGTAAAAATGCTACAAAACTGACGCCATTTCCGATACCTTAAGAGCAAAAATGCACCTACGATTTCCAAACCATGATACCATAAGGCGAGGACGGACAGGTGGGAAAGGAATTGAATTCTATGGCGAATAAGATTCAGGCAGATTACGACAGTCTGGGGAAAATTGCCCAAGTGTTTCAACAAGAGGCAGATCAGACCCAGCAAATGAACGCCCAAATTCAACGCATCATCGACAGTTTAGAAGGTGGTGGTTGGGTGGGTGAGGGCGCGGAAGCCTTTTTCCGTGAATTTCATGATTTGGTTATGCCAAAGCTGAAAAAACTGATGGAAGTCCTTCGGGATGCATCCTCGGCGACGAAGAAAATTGCCGACGCCTTTAAAGGGGCGGAAGATGAAGCCGGAGGGGTGGTCAGCAACCAAAGTGGCGGTGGCGGCGGCGCTGGCGCTGGCGGTAACGCCGGACGGCAGGGTGGCTCTGGAAGCGACTTTGCTGGCGGCGGACCCGGCGCTGGTGGCGGCGGTTCGTTCGGGGATATGGCAAACAGCGTCCTCCGCAGTTTGGGGATGGGCGGGAGCGGCGGTGGCGCACCGAGTTTCAACGATATTGCCAACGCAATTCTCAAGGGGACGGGCGGTGCCAACGCCAACTTCAACTCGATTGCCGATAGCATTGTGAACAGCCTCAAGGGTGGCAATTTCGACAGCTTCAATGGTATGGCGGATAACATCATCAATTCGCTGCGCGGCTCAGCCGGTGGGAGCTTCAACGACATTGCCAACGGGATCATCGGCTCCCTGCGTGAGTCCACCGGAGCAGGGGCGGGACCCTTCAACCAACTGGCAGACCAAATCATTGGGCAGTTGAACGGTGGTGGCTCTAGTGGTGGCGGTTCATCCGGTGGTGGTGGTCCCAGTGGCGGCGGCTCATCCGGTGGTGGTGGTCCCAGCGGTGGCGGCTCGTCAGGTGGCGGTGGTGGACCCAGTGGGGGTGGCTCGTCCGGCGGCGGCGGTTCGTCCGGTAGCGGTTTCAGCGGCTTGACCGGCAAAGGCGGCGAAGGTCAGACTGGCGCCGCCGCCGAAGTCTTGAATCGCCTTGATCAGATGGGCAAAATCCGCGATGCGATCCGCGATGGCGTTGCCAAACTGACGGGAATGAACCCGGCACAACTTGGCGCTGGCTTGGGCGGTCTGCTGGCGGGCAACCTCGGCAGTATGCTCGGCGGTGCGATTGGGCAGATGGTTGGCACAGTGGGCGCCGCTTTTGATACCGTTGGGGGTATCTCCGGCGCTGCTGGTGAAATTGCCGATAATGCCGGGAAGTTGGGCTTGTAACAGCCCCCTCAGACATCCATAATCTCATTGGTACTGCGTACCAGAGAGGATTCGTCCTCTCTGGTATTTTTTTGCCGTTGTCTTGCCCTTTACGGGTAGAGCAAGTTACCCTCTGCGGATGCTTTCACCCCTTCTTTATGCTGTCGTTGGTTTAGCCCTTTCTGCCGGACTCCTGTGGTATTTGCTGATCACCACCGAAGGTGTGTATTTGGGACGGCGCGTCGTCATTTGGCTGTATGATCGCTATGCCAAGCGTTATGACCGGATCAAAGGTTTTGATCCCGAATGGGAATCGAAACGCCTCGGTGAGCCACTTTGCGAGGTTTTAGAGGATATTTTTGAGCCGCTCATTTTGGATGTGGGTACGGGGTCGGGGCGGCTGCCCCTTGCGCTGCTGCGAGAGAGCCATTTCAGCGGGCTAGTTGTTGGCGTTGATTTAAGCTGGAACATGCTCAAAGCCGCCACAGAGCGCCTTACCGCTGAAGGCAATCCCCCCTCTGTTCAATTGATTTACGCCCCGGCGGAGCGCCTGCCTTTTCCTGATGATCTCTTTGATGCGGTCAGTTGTTTGGAAGTATTGGAATTCCTCACCGATCAGCACGCCGTGATCGCTGAATTGGTGCGCGTACTGCGTCCGGGAGGCGTTTTGTTAGTGACGAATCGGAAAGGGCGCAGCGCCCGCCTGCTGCCGGGCAAAACACAATCGGCGGCTGCCCTTGCCGCGAGGCTGAACCAACAGGGGATGGTTGGTGTGGAGGTCAAAATTTGGCAAGTTCTTTACGATCAGGTGTGGTCGTTCAAGGGCGATGTGTGAGTAGCGGCTATCCCTCAAAATTCACAAAAAATTCCGATAACGCGCTCCCATTGATCGCTTTTTAAGGCATAATGAAAACTGTCCGCATTAGAACAGCGAACAACCATAAAGGAAGCATCATGGATACCACACCTGCTGAGTCCCTTCCTGTCCGTTCAAGAATCTATAACACCCTAAAAAAGGTGTTGTACAAAGAATTTATTGAGATGGGTAAAATTCCCACACGGTTCATCCTCGTTTCAGGGGTAAAAGCCCCCCAGCCCGTAAAGAAATCAGGCGAAAAATCCTGAGCGTTCGTGCAAAAGATACCTTCGCCTTTAACCGACTATGGTGAGAGAGGGCAATGTTTACAGGTTGCCCAACAAAGCATTGGGTAGGCATAAAAGCGCTCCCCCAAAGGGATGGAACGAACGTTATAATGATAACATTCGTTTCTAAACGTTCAGCAGGACGTATTGCCCATGCCCCGTCGTAATGCTTTGATTGTGCTTGCTGCATTGCTCCTTGCCGCGTGTGGACCCGTCGATCCAAACGTGACACCAGTGGTCGTCTTTCCGACCCGTATTTCGGGAACCGCCCTGCCTACATTTGATAGCGGTGGTGGCGGGGCGGTGATTGCCTCACCAACATCGTTGATCCCACCGACAGCCGGGGGTGTTGCCACCTCTGACACGGTGGGGTGGGCAGCCATCAATGCCACACGCCCCGGCGCTTATTGGCGTACCTTTGCCTACCGAAACAGCACGGGGGCAACCGTCAATGTCCTTGCCGCCCGCTTCGACGCCAACACCTTTACGATGCGTGTTCACTACTTTCCCGGACAAGCGCTGACCATCCAACAATGGAAACAACTCCTTCCTAACGCCGTTGCCATCATCAACACCACATTTTTTACCCCGCAAAACCTCTCGCTTGGCTTGATCATCAGCGATGGGCGGGTCTTGGCGGGCTATACACAGCGCTCTGACTCCGGCTTGTTTCAGGTGAAAACAGGGCTGCCGAAAGTGCGTTCGCTGTGGCTTGAACCAATTGTCAGCGGGGAACAGATTGAGCAGGCGGTACAGACGTATCCGATCCTCATGGCACGTGGACAAGTGGCACCCATCAACTCCGATGTGGCGACGGTGGTGGCTGCCCGTTCGGTCATTGCCCAAGATTCCCTCGGACGGGTGTACCTCATCATCACGGGGGGGTCGGGAACGCTCCTCTCGGATTTGGGGAATTGGCTGGGACGCACCTCTGGGTTTGGCTTGCAATATGCCCTCAATCTGGATGGCGGTGGGAGTACGAATCTTTACCTTTCAACGGGGGGAACGTTGGATTACATTACCGGCGCACGGGGTATTCCGGCGGTGGTTGCCGTCTACCCTCGCTGAGGGAAACCCTATGATGGACAAAACCACCGCCATTCCCACCGCCATTTTGACCCCTACGGGGGTTATCCCCACGCCTTATACCGCCCACTCGCTTGCCGATGCCATTATCTATGAACCGGATGGCGTGTACACCGTTGGGCGAACCTATCAGCGCACCCAAACGGTGTTGTTTGACGATCACTTAGCCCGTCTGAGCGAATCCGCCGCGCTGGAAGGAATCACTGTCGCCTTAGATCGGGCGGCGATTCGGGCTGCCTTGTTGGGATTGATCGAACGCGGCGGGTTCAGCGAATCCCGATTTCGGCTGACCGTCCCCCGCGCCATGCCCGATCATCTCTACCTGAGTGTTGAGCCGCTTTTGCCCGTCTCCCCAGAGGTGATAGCGATGGGGGTGCGCGTCACCACAACAGCCATTCAGCGACACAACCCTCGTGCCAAACACACCGGATGGATGAAGGCACGCCGCGAGGCGCTCTCTAGCAGCGGGGATAGCAGCGGGGATAGCAGCGGGGAGGCGCTCCCCCCTTATGAAATGATCCTGACCAGCGCGGATGGTTTTCTTTTGGAAGGGGCAACCAGTAATTTCTATGCCGTTGCGATGGGTGTTTTGCATACCGCCGGGGAGGGTGTTCTTCCGGGGATGGCACAGAAGATTGTCTATCAGGTTGCGCCGGGAATTATCCCTCTGGAAAAGACGCCCGTCCGCGCCGATCAACTCTGGGCAATTGAGGAGGCTTTTCTGACCAGCGCCTCGCGGGGGGTGATCCCGATCACGCAGATCAACAGCCAGATTATTGGCACGGGGCAGCCCGGTGCCGTGACCCTAGCCCTCCGGTCAGCTTATGAGGCGTGGGTTCTTGCCCACCTTGATCCCTTATGAGTGCGGTTGAGCCGCTTAAGGTGTAAATATACAGTATATGCTTTTAAAGGTTGATTCGATCACAGCCAATTACGGGGCAATCGAGGCGCTGCACGGCATTTCCCTGACCGTAGATCGCGGGGAGGTGGTAACCCTGATTGGGGCGAACGGCGCAGGGAAAAGCACAACGCTAAACGCCCTCAGCGGGATCGTGAAACCCCGCCGAGGGCGAATCACCTTTGATGGACAGGATATTACCGGATGGCGTCCTGACCAGATTGCCGCAGAAGGACTTGTCCAAGTCCCTGAAGGGCGACAGGTGATCGCCCCCATGAGCGTTGCCGAAAACCTCCTTCTGGGGGCATACCGTCGGCGGGATTCGCGTGCGGTGCGGGACGATCTAGAGGGGGTGTTCGAGCGGTTTCCACGCTTGAAGGAACGCCGAACCCAAAAGGCGGGGTCGCTCTCCGGCGGTGAACAGCAGATGTTGGCGGTGGGGCGGGCGCTCATGATGCGCCCCAAACTGCTCATGTTGGATGAGCCAAGCATGGGCTTAGCGCCCCTTCTGGTCAATGAGATTTTTCGGATTATCGCCGCCATCAAAGCCAGCGGGACACCCATTCTGCTGGTGGAACAAAACGCCCGTAAAGCGCTTGCCCTTGCGGATCGCGGCTATGTTCTAGAACGGGGGATGATCGCCCACAGCGGAGGTGCTGCCGAACTCCAGCGCGATCCCCGTATTATCGAGGCATACCTCGGATGATCGCCAACCTCCTATGGCGGGAATGGCTGCGGCGGCGCGGCTATCGCTTGTTCCCTCTGGTGGTTCTGCTCGTCGCCGCTGTCGTGCGGTTTTACCATCTTGACGCGCAGTCGTTATGGAATGATGAGGGAAACACGCTTCGCCTGATTCAGCGCTCGCTCCCCAATCTGATCGCGGCGGCAAACCGCGACATTCACCCGCCGGGGTACTATCTTCTCTTGAAGGGGTGGAGCGCCTTCACTGGAGAGACGGAGTTTGCGCTGCGGGCGTTCTCGGTATTCGCTGGCATCCTAAGCGTCGCGGCGATGATCGCCCTTGGGCATCGTCTTCATGCGCCGGGGGTGGGCGTTCTCGCTGGTTTGATCGTCGCTCTGAACGGGTTTGGCGTCTATTACAGCCAAGAGACGCGAATGTATGCGCTCTTACAAGGAGTGGCAGCGCTTGCGCTCTGGCTGTTTGTTGTGTGGGTGGGGCGCGGCGGACGCTTTGATCGCTGGCTAGTTGGCTTTGCTATCCTCAATGCGGCGGGACTTTACACCCATTACAGCTACCCTTTCGTCATGCTGGCAGAAGGAATGTTGTTCGTCCTGTGGTGGGTGGGGTGGATCAGCGGCAGGGGAAACAGGAAGGACGCACGGTCTGTATCCGCGTTTACTCCACTGATGATGTTTATTGGGGCAAATGTGCTGACGCTTGCTCTTTTTGCCCCACAAGCACCCGCCGCCATTCAACAAATCACGGGTTGGAATCAGGTAGGGCGGAGCGTCGATACCGGCGGAGGGCTTGGCATGGCGCTCCAATGGCTGACGCTTGGCAGCACCTACCCACCCCGTGAGACGCCCTCGGTGTATGGGTGGGTCGTCGTCTTTGCCCTTGCCGGAGCGCTGCCCGACTGGCTGCGTCGCCCGCATTTGCCCCACTGGTGGCGACGTCTGTTTCCGATAATGACCCTTATCGTGATCCTGAGTGTTTTTTTTGCGTTAGGGCTTTTTCGAGAGGCAAATCTGAAGTTTCTGCTGCCAGCACAGCTTGCCTTCGCGCTGCTCATCGGGCGGGGAATTTGGCTCTTGTGGGAGATCGGTTCGCCCTCACCAGCGCTCCCTTTAGAGATGATCCCACGCCTGATGGCGGGGTTCGGGCTGTTGGCTCTTGCCAATGCCTATGGCGTGGGCTTGACGAACCTGTATACGAATCCCGCCTATGCCCGTGATGATTATCGCCGTATGGCAGCGCTAATCGCGGCGGAAGGTCGCCCCGGCGATGCGGTGATTCTCGATGCGCCGAATCAAACGGAAGTGTTCACCTACTACTATCGGGGCGACCTCCCGCTCTACCCTCTCCCTGTGGGGTTAGGGGGGGACGACGCGGCGACAGAACGTGAGGTTCGGGCGGTGATTGCCGCCCATCAGCGCTTGTTTGTCCTCTATTGGGGCGAGGGGGAGCGTGATCCGAACCGCGTGGTTGAAAAAATGCTTGGGTCGCTAACCTTTGAGATCGATTCGGCATGGTACGGGGATGTCCGCTTTGTGCGCTATGCCGCGCTGCCGACGATCCTTGAACAAGCGCCTGTCGATGCTCGCTTTGGCGAGTCGATCCGGCTGCTTCGGGCGGGGGTGAGTGAACGCACCGTGCGGGGAGGAAGTGTCCTCGGCGTGGGGTTAACCTGGACTACCGATAGTCCTCTCACGAAACGCTATCGGGTGACGGTACAACTCTTGCGCCCCGACGGCACCATTTTGGCGCAGCGGGACGGCGAACCGGGCAACAACATGGCGCTGACGACGCTTTGGCAAGCGGGTGTGGAGGTTGCCGACTCACACGGGCTGATTATCCCGCCGGGGACCCCACCCAACGAGTATAGGCTGATCGTCGCCGTCTATGATTTAGAGCCACCCTATGCCCGTCTACCTGCTGTCGGAGGGGGAGATATGGTCACTCTTGGGATAATAGAGGTGCAGGGGGAGTAACTCTATCAGGGCGATGGTTCGATTGTCGCCCCCTCAGCCATATCCAGGGAATGGCGATCACGCAGGGTCACCCCCCGGCTGTCTCCAACGTCAGATTATCAATCAGTCGCGTCCGTCCGATGCGCACCGCCAGGGAGAGTAAGATTGGGCGCTCCGTCGGCGTACTGAGTTCGCTCAGCGTTTCGGCGTCAGCGGCGCTTAGGTACACCACCTCCGCCCTCGGCTCGGTAGCTAAGACCGCACCCATCACAGTGCGGAGGGCATCCGGGTGGCGCTCCCCTTCCTCGTAACGGCGACGGGCGGCGCTCAACGCCTGATAAAGCACAGGCGCGGCGGCGCGTTCGGTGGGTGCTAGGTAAACATTCCGCGAACTTTTTGCCAAGCCATCCGGCTCACGCACCGTTGGCACGATGATAATCGTGACGGGCATGGCGAGATCGCTCACCATCCGCCGGATCACGGCGACCTGCTGGGCGTCTTTTTGCCCAAAATAGGCGCGGCTTGGCCGGACAAGGTTAAACAGTTTCGCCACAACGGTTGCCACCCCCCGGAAATGCCCCGGACGGCTTGCCCCTTCCAACCCCTGCGAAACGCCCATCACCTCCACATAGGTTTGAAAGCCTGTGGGGTACATCACCTCTACCGAGGGGGCAAAGACGAAGCCAACCCCCGCCTTCTCTAAGAGGGCGAGATCGTTTTCCAGATTGCGCGGATAGGCGGCGAAATCTTCGTTTTTGCCAAATTGGGTGGGGTTCACGAAGATCGACACCCCCGCCTGATCATTTTCCCCCACCGCCCGCCGCACAAGGTCTAGATGCCCCTCGTGCAGAAAGCCCATTGTTGGTACAAAGCCAAGCGTCCCCATAAGGGCGGTGCGCATGGCGTGCAGTTCCTCAATGGTTGTGATTACCCGCATGGCTCACCCCACTTACCCCAACGGCATGGGGACATAACGCCCATAGGCGGCGGGCAGCGCCACACCCTGCATCCGCAGGGTGGCGATGCGCTGGAAATAGGCGGCGCCGGTCATCAGATGGTAGGCAACGTCAACCGCATGGCGGTTTTCGGGTGATTCAAGGTAGGAGCCGCGCACCCAATCATTGAAAGCACCCATCGCCGCCCCACACCAAATCTGATAATCCATCTCCCGCCCGCTTTCCCCGCTGCTTGCCCATCGTGACGACAGCCCTAAATACCAACGAAACACGAGCGCCATCTTGCGCTTGGGATTGCCCTCGGCACGGGCGATCTGGTCGGGATCGCGTTCGGTGAAGTAGGCGACTGTCCCCCCCCAAATATCTTCAAATGTCCGTTTAAAAACCTGTTTTTCCAGTTTATCCCGTTCCGCCGCAGGAACGGCTTCCCACGAGTCATACTCGCGGTAGAGATCATAGAGCTTTTGCGCCCGCATTGGGAAGAGCGTTCCGCGCTTCAAAAGCTGCACCTTCACGCCCATCTCGAACATATCGGCAGCCGGTGCCATGATCACATCCGCCATATCCGCTTGAGCAAGAACTTTCTTCGCCTGTGCCGATGTCCCCGCTTCCACCGTCGCTTGGTTCACCGAGCCAGTGACGACGTAATCGGCGCCCATCGCGAACGCTGCTAAGACTGCCCCCGGCGTCCCAATACCCCCCGCCGCCCCCACCCGAATCGGCGTGGGGAACGCCCATTTTGCCTGCAACTCATCACGCAAGGCGAGAATCGAGGGAAAAAGCGTGACGAGTGGGCGGTTATCTGTATGCCCGCCGGAATCCGCTTCCGCTGTGACATCATCGGCAACGCCGACCCGTGCCGCCAACGCCGCCTGCTCCGCGCTGATCAGCCCCGCCGTCACCATCTCCCCCAGCAAGCGTTCCGAAGGGGGCTGCATAAACTTTGCCGCCACTTCCCGCCGCGAGAGCTTGGCAATCACCCGATGCCCAATGTGGACGCCGCCCTGCCCATCGGGGCGCAGCCCCGCCGCCCGATAACGAACAATATGGGGGGTTAGGTCAAGAAATGCCGATGCCTCCACTGTTGTGACCCCATGCTTCAGGTAGAGATCGACGGCACGGCGCTCCAGTGCTTCCTCGTTCGGGCTGTGGATCAGGTTGAAGGCATACAACCCGGTGGGCAGCGCCGCTTGGATAGTTTGAATCGCCGCCTCAATCCGCGCTGGCAGAAGTCCGGCAGCGCCAAAGCTGCTGAGGATGCCCGCCTTGCCTAAGGCAATCACCAGTGTTTCGGAGGCAATGCCCCCCGCCATGGCGCCAGCGGCATAGGCGTAACGGGTTTTGTAGGCAGCGCGAAAATCAGCGCTGCCGAGGTTTTCCGGCGGGATGGCTGGCGCAGAGGCGATCAGCCCCGCAGTTGGCGTTTCGTGCATCACGCCCATCTTCGTCCCTTCCGACGTGCCAACGCGCACCACATGGCAGGGGCGGTCAAGCGTCAAAAGCGCAGCGCGAATCGCGGAGTCGTCAACAAAAAGGGTCATGGTTTTGTTCCCAGAAAAAAGGTCAACAAAGACGCCATCATCCGTTCGCCCTGATCGAGCGGGATGTAGTGATCACAGTTTGGAAGTTGCTTCAGGTGTGCTGCTGGCAGAAGGCACTTCAATCGGCGCTGTGTACGTCCGGGATCAAAGAAGAAATCGGTTGTCCCCACCAACGCCAAGACCTCCGCCGTGATCCGCCGCATCTGCCCATCCCGCAAACGTTTGGGAAGAACCGTCAGATGTGAGCGATAGGCTTGGTAACAAGCGAGAAGATATTCTTGTGCCTCCGCGTCAAGGGCTGTATACGCCATGCGCTGAATCATCCGCTTGTAAGCAGGAGAGCCTTCCAGCAAGACCGGCACATAATGCTTGATCATGTGCCAATACCGCGCCCGCACCACCCCCGCCGGAGCAAGCAGCGCTAATTTGGACACCCGTTCTGGATAATGACTGGCATAGCTGAGCGCAAACCAGCCACCAAGCGAAATCGCGCCGAGGTAGATTGGACTATCGCTTAGGGCGGAGATCACCTCGCAAAGCCAATCAGCGATGGCTGAGCCGCGTCGATCTGGACGCACAGCATGACTTTTCCCCGGCTGACCGGGGATATCGATAGCATGAACGCGAAAGTGGGCGCTCAGTTCGGGCATGTGCCGCGCCCACATCAGGGCGTTAACGCCCATGCCATGAATGAGGACAAGCGGCGGCGCATCAGCGTTGCCGCTGCTTAGGATATGTGTCCGCCCAAAACGCGACTCCACATAGTGGGAGTCTACAGGGACGGGGTAACGGGCAAGGTAGGTGTCATAGGCGCTCATGATTGATTGCAGTACCCTCACTGGTTGGTCTGCAACCAGCCTTCTTACAAGAAGGGCGGGCGTCGTTCGTTTACTCCATGATCACCACTGCCTAGCCCATCAGCAAGTATATCGTGATACGTGGGGCTGTCAACCATTAAGGGGTCAATCTGTCTGAAAAATGCTGTAGGACACACTCCCCAGTTAAGTGAGGGACATTATAACGCAACGCGCTTCCTGCTCGACCAAACCACGATAGCCTTCCTGAACGCCGAACACCTCTCGCCCTTGCGCCAGAGAGACTCGCCTTAGGGCGCGGATTGCCGCGTTCATGCCGGGGGCGTCCCCCCACTGGTCAGGATCGCCACACGTTGTATCGTCGCCATGCGGGGTTTTCTTTTGCCCTCTCGGTAAAGCTAAGGGTATAAGATTGTACCAGTGGGGCGCGAGAAACACCCCCTTGATCCTTAATCGTTGATCAGGAAGGTTGTTGTATGAACCTGTATTCCCCTTCCCGTTTTATAAAAGTGGCAACCCCGCCACAATCTTCACCGTTGCCAACGAGACAGCGACCACCCGCCCCACGAGATTCACGATGTATTCGGGATCGTCGGGGCGGTTGGGGTCGCTGGTGATGTTCCCCGCCTTATCCCGCCCCACCTGATATTGATCGATCACCCACTCCAACGCCGAACGTGACCCCAATGTGTACTCGAACGCCGCCGGGGGAATCAGCGTCAGCATGAGGTGGTCGTTCACGGTGAGCGCCGTTTTATCCTTGTTCAGCCGCATTTTTTCGATGCGGTAGAGTTTCTCTGGATTGGCGGGGGCGTTGTTCTTCACGACGCGGTAGAGGGCGTGGGGGGTGATCGATTCATAGCCGAGGTGAAGATCGGCGAGGGCGCGTCCGGCATCGGCAAAGGGGCGAAACGCCGGGGCAAACGGAATCCTCGGCAATTCCCGTTTCAAATTCCCGGCGAATTTCTCACGATAGCCGGGGTGATGCAATAGCGCATAGACATAATAGAAGACATCCCATTTCGTGATCGTCGAATCGCCGTAATGGTCACGGAAACGCCCCAACGCCCCATCGGTGATGTTTTCGCGGCGGTTTGTGCCGTCCTCGTCGTAGGTGTAAAAGGGGAAGCATTGCACTTTTTCAAAAGCGAAATCCAAGCCAACAATAGCGTTGGTCATGAACACGCCAAACGTTTTTCGATTGCCCAAACCGGGGCTGAGAATCACCCGATTTTCCTGTTCAGTGGCGGGGGTGGGAAAGAAAGAGGGCTGGCGATGAACACTGTTGATAAACAGTCGATCAAAATAGAGATGCCGTTTGGTAAACGGGCGGTATAAGGCAGTACGCAAAGCGCTTGTGTCAAAGTGACCATCTTTTTTATCTTTCAAGTGCCTTTTAAGGGTACTATCCCACTTAATCCGCCCGTAGTTCACAAAGCTATCAATATCTTTAAGTTTGCCTGCACGCTTATAGCGATCCACCTCGGCGTTGTAATCTTCAACGAACGTCCCCATCCGAACCATCAATTGATCACGATTGAAATCATAGACAACATCGTCACGATTTGATTTCACCCCGCCAGAATAGGTCTGGAAGATCGTTGCCTCTGCCCCTGCCTTGCCCGCCTTCGATTCCTTGCCGCCGATGGGAAAGAAGGACGCGAATTCGTCGGCATTCGTGGGAATACGCCATGTGTGTTTGGCATTGGGGGTGAGCGCTTGCCACGTCACACGCCCTATTGTGCCAGTGTTCGTCAGTAAGGCGTATTTTTCCTCTTTTCGCCAATCTTCGGGAACGCGGTGGTAAAACAGACGCGGCGCGGTATCGCTCCCTTTCCGTATCGCTACTGTAATGCCCGCCCCCACCTGAATCCCAAAAACATTGTGCGTTGTGCCGCTCAGTTTGGGGTTTTGCCGAACATTCCCATGCAAATCAAGGTGATAGACTTGGGTAAAATCACTCAGGAGGTGTTTGCGCATCCCATCAAAGGCGATCTGATCGACAAAACTATTGTTCGTCACATAACAGACGATTCCATTCCGTTTCCCCAAGCGATCCGCCGCCCACCGGAAAAACTTCACGTAGGCATCCCCTAGCGCGTTCTTGTTCGTCGCCTTGCTGTCCTTTGCATAGGTTTCTTTGATCCGCCTGTCCACAAGGGGGTATTTCCGGTTTTTGTTGTTATCATTTTCGCTCGCTTGCCCCACATTGTAGGGCGGGTTGCCGATGATCACGGTGATCGCCGCCTTTTTCTGCCGTTCCACCCGCGCCGTGTTCGGCTCGCTGAACATCGACATTTGCTGTGCTTGGGCAATGTCGAGGGTGTCCACAAAGCACAGCCCCGCAAACGGCTCGTAATGCCCCACCCGCTCATAGTAGGCGTGTTCGATGTTCAGCGCCGCCACGTAATAGGGGAGCAGCATGATCTCGTTGGCAAAAAGGCGATCTTGGTAGAGTCCGGGGAGGTCTTGGGCGTTGGCGCGGCGGATCAAATTCACGATGAAGTTCCCCGTCCCCGTGCAGGGGTCAAGAATCACCACATCGGGATCGCCGAGGGTCTTCCCGAATTCCGTCCCCAAGACCTCGATCACGCTGGCGCACATGAAATCGACAATCGGCTGCGGGGTGTAAACAATGCCATGTGTATCGGCGATCTTCGTGCTGTAGCCCTGAAAAAACTGCTCATAGACGGTGTTCAGGAGGTCTTGTTTCTCCTGAAAATCGGTGATCGTCCGCGCCGCCGCCTCCACACTGGCAAAATAACGGCTTAACCCGCTCAGGAATCCATCCCGGCTGAAACTTTGGCTGGTGAGGGCAGTGATCACCTCCTCAATTTTCCCGGCGATCACGTTGCGCAGGACGAATTCAGGGGTGTTGAAAATGACCCGAATCAGCCGCTCCGTGAGCAAGTGTTGGATCAGCATTTCGTCTACCGCCGCCCACGTGATGTCTTTGTTCAGCGAGGTTTGGCAGAGCGTGAAGAACGCCTCGAATTCCGTCTGAAACGCCTTGTTCGTGCGGTGGGCGTCAGTGATCGTCTTCATCAGATCGGTGGCGAGGTCGGGGACGGCTTCCTTGAAGCCCGCCACCGCGTCCTTAAAATTCTCAATGTCCGGCTCGGTGTAGCTGAAAAACCGGCTGAGGACGGCGGCGAGGTCTTTCGCTTGGCGCATGTTCGCCCGCATGATCTCCACCCCGCCCTGAATGAGGACGATTTGGAGGCTGTCTTCGTAGAGGATGTTGGAACGGGAGTAGCCCTTCGCCGTCTTTTTGAGGATTTCGGCGTCCAATTTGTCATTGGGGTCTTTCGATTCCCAATAGCCGCGCCGGAGCGTGTTGGCGTCTTTGAACATGCCGTCGTAGCGGATGCCATTTCCATCGCTGCCGCCGTTTTCTTCGGTGATCAGCGTCCAGCCAACGCTTTTGCCGAAATCTGTCAGGAGCGCTGTGAAGGGCGTGCGTAGGGCGGTTTCGTGGCGCACGTTCTGGGCATGGAGTCTGTCCATCTCCCTGTAGTAGCGGTCAAAGGCGGTGTTCGTCGGTTTGATCGTGACTTTCTCGGCGGGCATGGGCGTGACTCCTCTACACTGGGATGGAGTGTATGGGGGACATTATAACGCAAAGCGCTCCCTGCTCAGCATCCCTGCTTAGCCACTGCGCCATTTGGATGAGTCCTTAGTGAACGTCCTCCCTTCGTAGGACATTCGTAGTTGCAACGCGCCGCGCCTTGCCCTACACTTGCCAAGATGAATGGCTGATCGGCTATCTACAGGAACTCATGAATCGACCCTCAACACTGACACCCCTACCATTTCCCGCCCGTATGTGGCGGCGCTTTCAGATCGGCTTACGCGGATTCTTTGCGCGGGGAGATGTCTCCACCCTGCTGATCACCTGTGCGCTGATGGTGATCCCCGTTGTTGCCATGACGCACGCGCTGACCTTTGCCGATGATTTCGCCACGCAAAGCGGCGAATGGCAAGTGACCTTGCATCAGGTTGTGCCGGTGGCGCTGCTCTCGGTGATTTTTGGCTTTCTGCTCTCCCGCAGCCATTATTCGGAATTTACCGCCCTTGTCCTCAGCACGGTCTATGCTCTAGGGAGCATTCTCTTGGTGCAGTATGTGGCGGCGCCGGGGGATTTGATCGGACGGGTGGGGTCGGTCTTGCGGCGGTTTGCGCGGGCGCTCCAAATTGGTGTTGCGCCCGGATCGGGATTCGATCCGTTCATCTTAGTGTTGTTTTTGTCGATCCTCGTGTGGTTTTTGGGGCATAACACAGCATGGCATACCTTCCGACTGGATCGCGTTTGGCGGGCGATCATGCCGCCGGGAATAGTCCTCGTCCTGAACGCCGTCTATAACACCGAACCGAACTACCCGATTGATACGTACCTGATCGCTTATGTGTTTCTCTCTCTGCTGCTGATTATCCGCTCCCACATTGAGGCACGGGAGTTCGATTGGTATACGAACCGGATCAGCTTTCAGGCGGGTGTGCGGCGTTGGTTCTTCCGCTTGGGGGGCTTGTTGGGGGTGGCGCTCTTGCTCTTGGCATGGGCGCTCCCGACGGGATCGGCAGAGGAAAACGCGAAACGCTTCCAGCAGTTTCTCAACGAAGATGCGTTCACTCGCGTAGCAGAACTTTTGAACCGCTTGTTTGGCGCGTTTGAGGGGCAAACGGCGCCCTCAACGGATTATTACAGCGGCGACAAGCTTCAGTTAGGAGGGGCGGTGCGTTTGGGCGATACCGTCGTCATGACGGTGAGCGCCCCGCCCGGAGGGAAATATTATTGGAAATCGCGCGTCTTTGACGCCTTCCAAAATAACGAATGGACGAGCAGCCGTCGGGAGGTTCTTGAGAGCCGCAGTGGGACGCTGATCCTCACTGATGCGGGGGTGATCCCCTCAACGCGCCGCGAGATGGAGCAGCGGATCACGATGGTAATACCCTCTGCCCGCTTGATCTATGGCGCACCACAGGCTTCGCGGCTGCGTTTGCCGGTGCGCGTGGATGTCGATTATGTAGAGCCGGGATCGGGGCTGGTTGATGTGGGTGTGATTCGCCCGCTGACGCCCATCCAGCGCGGCGAGTCCTATGCGGTGGTGTCCTCGATCAGCACGGCGGATGGGGCATTTTTGCGCCAAGCGGGGACAGTTTACCCTAGTTGGGTGCGGGCGCGTTACCTTCAAACCCCGCCGACCCTGACCCCCCGCACGATTACCCTTGCCAGCCAGATTGTGGCGGCGGCAGGGGCGGTCACCCCTTACGATCAGGCGCGGGCAATTGAGCAGTGGCTGCGACAGAACATCGCCTATTCAGAGACAATCCCCGTCCCGCCCCGTGATCGGGATTTGGTTGATTGGGTGCTGTTCGAGCGGCGCGAAGCCTACTGCACCTATTACGCCTCGGCAATGATCATGATGCTGCGCTCCTTGGGGATTCCAGCGCGGATGGCGGCGGGCTTTTCGCAAGGGATTTATGACCCCTCCAGCGGGGCTTATCTGGTGCGGGAACGAGACGCCCACACATGGGTTGAGGTCTATTTTCCGAACGCGGGTTGGGTGGAGTTTGAGCCAACCTCGGCACGGGATCGCTTTGTCCGCGAAGAGCCTGTAGCCGCGCTGCCAACCGTCACCCCCACACCCACCCCAACAGCAACCTTCACGCCGCCGCCGCCAACGAACACCCCAAACGCGGCGGGGACGATTGAGAATCCGCCGGCGACGCCAACGCCACAAGCGATCTTGCCGCCCTCACCTTCGCCCATCCCTAGTGAGACGCCCACCCCTTCGGCAACGCCGCCACCGCCACCCTCTCTGTTGCAGATTCCGCCACCTGTACAGGATTTTCTGAGTCGGCTGCTGCCCTTTGCCTTGCTGCTTGCTGGATTGTCTTTTGCCGGAGTGGGGGCGTTGTGGTGGGTGGAATACCGAGGCTTGGACAAGCTCAGCCCCTTTGGGCGTGCTTATGCTCGCTTGGGGCTGTACGCCAAGTGGCTAGGGCTGACCTTTCGCCCGGGCAGCACCCCGCTGGAGCGTGGTCGGCAGTTGGCGCGAGAATTCCCCGATGAAGGACGCGCCGTGATTGATATTACCGATGCCTACATCGGGGAACGCTACGGGCAGCCAACGGGCGAACCACCCATCCCAGAGGAAGAAGATCGGGTTGCTGAGGCATGGGGGAAGGCGCGTTGGGCGTTCGTGCGGCGGCGTTTTGGGCGGGGAAAGAAGGGCGCGGCAAAATGAGAGCCATTTTACAGACACCCTCACTCCCTAGCGGGGGGCTGATCTCCGCCTGTGTGTTTTAGCGCGGAGGTTCCGGGGCAACCCCTTGGGGTCGCCCCGACAAGACCACCCTTCGTAACGTGAGATAGGTTTATTTTCCAGCGGTAGGCGTTGTTTGCGGCTGGGGCAGCGCTGGGCGCGGCGGCAAGAGCGCCCCGGGCGGGACGGGCGGCGGCGGATAGCTGAGATCAACGCCGCGTGTGAACAACTCCAAAGGCGACTCGCCCAAGTCGATCTCGCCAGCATAGCAAGAGACAATATAGGGTGGCGCTTCTGTTGTATGGTAGTGATAGTGGTATTGCACAGCGAGGGGGTTAGGGTGACCATTGCAGGCGTCTAGGAAGGGGATTCCGTCGATCACCCACTCTTTTTGGGAAAGCGGAATGATAACCTTCATGTATTGTTCTTGAGCGGTAATGACGTAGGTTGTTTTGTTGTCGATGATGCTCAACGCTTGATAGGCAGGCAAAATCTCGTGATCGGGCAGCCCTTTGCTTTTGACAAACATCGTCCCTGTCTTGTCGTCAAATTCAAGGGTGACGGTCTTACCCCATCCCGCCTCGGTAGCAATACGTTTCGCCTCCGCCAGGGCGGTGTCGTCCTGGGCGTGGATGGCGGTTTGTCGTGCCATAAACAGAGCAAAAACGGGACGGGTGGCATTTTCCGCAATGCGACGCACGGTGCGCGTGTTTAGATCATAGGCTTCGATGCGCTGCGCCTCTACACCGCGTTCGTAGATCGCATAATAAAGGGTGTTGGCGCTTCGCTGCGGATAGGCGTAATAGACATTGGGGATGTCCTCACCAAGCAAGCGGGTGAGAGCGCCGGTTGTTTCGTCAAACTCATAAATCCCATTGCGGTCATATAATGCTTGCCCCTCTGCGGTAGGAGCGGAATAGGTGAGCAAGAGCGTATTGCGGTGTCCTCCCGCCGCTACCTGATAGACAAGCGCCCCCGATGGGATAGCAAACAGGGTGCGGATGTCCCCTGTTGCAAAGGCGAGTTCGGCAATCCGATAATGAGGATGCGCCCTCTGCTCAACAACGATCAAGCGCCCTTGAAGGTCGGCTGTTTCGCCCACTACTAGGGATTCAAAAACAGAGATGGGCGGAGCATTTTCCAGCAACGCCTCTAGGCTGTCACGGGGTGGAGTCACCGTCAGATGCTCGTTGAGGGCGATCAGCAGCCAGCGGGTTAGGGCAAGACAGACAAGGAAAAGAAGATAGCGCCGCTGTTTACGGGTGAGCCTGACCATCGTATAAGCCTAATCGAATCGTTAGATCATCGGTAAGTATATTGTGATCAGTGGGGCTGTCAACCATTAACGGGTCGATCTCTTTGAAAAATGCTGTAGAGGCAGGAATTTTAGAGTTGTCGTATGGCAAAAATCTTCTTCACCGATAGCTATGTGCTGCCCCTTCCAGAGGGACACCGTTTCCCCATGTCCAAATATGCCCTGCTGCGGGCGCGGGTGATCGATTCGCAAATTGTCCCCTTTGCCGATATGTGGATTCCCCACGCCGCCACCGATGAGGAAATCCTTCGGGTTCACACGCCGGACTACCTCACCCGCGTGGTGAAAGGGGAACTGAGCGCGAAAGAACTGCGCAAAATAGGCTTTCCATGGTCGCCGGCAATGGTCGAACGTTCGCGCCGTTCTTCGGGGGCAACGATTGAAGCCTGTCGCGCCGCGCTTGCCGAGGGAGTGGGAATCAACCTTGCGGGCGGAACACACCACGCCTTTGCCGACAGCGGCGGTGGCTACTGTGTGTTCAACGACAGCGCCATTGCCGCCCGTGCCATGCAAGCAGAACACCGCGCCAAGCGCATTGTCATTTTGGATTGCGATGTCCATCAGGGGGATGGGACGGCGGCAATCTTCCAAGACGATCCCACCGTATTCACCTTTTCCATTCACGGGGCAACGAATTACCCCTTTCACAAACAGATCAGCGATCTTGATATACCGCTCCCCGACGGCGCGGACGACGCTTTTTTTCTAGAGGCGCTGGAAAACGGCGTTCGGCGGGCGCTCTCCTTGGCGGGGGCGGAACTTGCCATTTACCTTGCCGGGGCAGACCCCTTCGCTGAGGATCGCTTTGGGAAGATGAAGGTCAGCAAGCACGGGCTGCGCCTGCGCGATCAGATCGTTTTCAGTTTGTGCAAAGAGGCGAGGCTGCCTGTCGCCGTGAGCATGGCGGGTGGGTACGCCAAAAACATCCTTGATGCCGTTGATATTCATTTTGAGACGGTGCGCCAGGCAGTGGTGTTTTTTCCATCCCCAAGTGGGCAAGAGGGGTATTCCGGTTAGCGCCGCTCCCATGCGGTGATGCCTAATCCAGCGGTGACACCCGTGAAGACATCTTCTTCAACGAGTTTTTCCGCCCCGAACAACTCGGCAAGAAGCGCCAAACTTGCTGGAATGCTTGACGATCCGCCGGTGCGGACAACCGCCTGAATCTGCTCTGGCTGAAGCCCCGCCCGCACCAGCGTCTCTAGGACTTCGGCGCGAATGCGACGCCACTCCCCCCGTGTCAACGATTCAAATTGATCACGGGTGATCATCTGCCAAATATCAATATCCCTCCCCACAAAGCGAAAGGGGGCAAAGTACGCCTCGGAGAGATTCCGCTTGGTGCTTTCCACCGCCTCAAAGAGGGCAAAGCCGTAGAAATTGAAGATGAGCGACTCAAGGGCGTAGAGTTGTGCCGGGGCGCTGCACGCCGCCTGCATCCGGTGAAGGAAGGTACGCATTTCCAGCGTTGCCAATGCGGGCAAGGTTTCCCATGAGGTGATCTGGTCAATCATCGTGCGGGGGACGGGAAGCCCTTTATCCCCCCAGGTCACATCACGTCCAAAATGGGGGGTGAGCGCCCCTTCGACCAGCCGTTGGTCAAAACGATCTCCGGCAATGCCCACCCCGCCAATGGCAAGAACGTGAGGGGATTCGCCCGGCATAAGGCGCATCACCGTAAGATCGAGTGTCCCGCCGCCAAAATCATAGACGAGGATCGTTTGGGGGGTAGTGACGCTGAGGGCATAATGTTTAGCGGCGGCGATTGGCTCAAATTCAAAATCAATGGTGCTGAATCCGGCGCGGTGGGCGGCATCCCGAAGGCGTGCTTCGGCGCGGGCGTCGTCCTCGGCGGTGGCGGCGGAAACGAAATGCACCGGACGCCCTAAAGTAACCGCCGTGATCGGTTCGCCCAGTTCCCCTTCCGCCCTTTCGCGGGCGGCACGAAGGAACAGGGCAATCAGGTCTTCAAGGGTGTACTCCCGCCCAAAGAGATGCGTGCCGCTGTAGTTTGTGGCGAGGGCGCTTTTTAGAGAGCGGAGCAAGCGCCCCGGCTCAAATTCGTCTACGAGGATGTGAACATCCGTTGCCACCGCGCCAATTTCGGCAAAGAGCATCTCCACGCGCCCCACCTTGCGTTTGCCCATGCGTCGTTCGCGGTTGATGTTTTGGCTGTTGTAGAGGTGAATGGCTTCGCCGCCGATGTGAATCGCATGATCGCGGGTGATGTAGATCACGCTGCGCATGACCTCTGTCTGGGCGTGTTCATCGAGGGTTAGGACGCGAACGGTCTGCCCGTCATAAACGGCGATCCCCGAATTCGTCGTACCGAAATCCATTCCTACACGCATGGGTGTTCTCCGGGTCGGAAACAAGGGGATCAATCATAGCAGAAGGAAAGGGAGTATGGCAGGGCAGGTTTCTAACCTTAAAGGGCGGACGCGCTGTAGCGCGTCCCTACAGAGGTGCGGGGGGTCTAGATTCTGATTCCCGTCTTCTTTTTGAGATTTTTGACCGCTTGCGTGGCGGAGATGGATAAGACGCCTTGCGTCTCAAGCAGGGCATCAAGGTTTTTGCAGATCGCGTCGCGTTTTGTGCTGTTTGCGGAAACCAGTCCGTCCAACTGGCGAAACAAACTGATGGTGGATAACCCCCATAAATGGCTCACCCATTTTTTCTCGGCATGCAGTTTGCGCTCTAGATCAGGATCGTGCAGCGATGTACCGAGGATGAGGGCGGGGAGAGGGGCGTTGTTTTTAACCTCAAAAGGGAGCCTGTAAAACAACTGTTGAAACATCGTTTCATCAAGAGCAACGGCGGTGGGGGCAATCATAATTGTAAACAGGGGGTCCTCGCCATAGCGCACCTTCCCTAAGATGGGGTAGGTCTGGTTGGGTGCGTAGTCAACCTGAAGGGTAGTTCCATCGCTAAGGACACGCTTGAAGGCAGCAAAAATCGCGCTGGCAAAATCTAATTTTGGACTATGAATGTCGTTAATCATTTGTAGAAAGCGAATCCCGCTCATGGGTGGTTCAAAGCCGGGAATGTCTTTCGAGATCAGATAATCGTACTCCTCACAGTCAAAGGCTTCTAATACATCGCGCTTGCCATCGTCGTTGAGGGTGAATTTATCCCGATCGTTCGGGTAGGGGGCAAAATAGCGGTTGTAATCGGCAAGGAACTGGTTGAACACCCCCGCTTCAACCCCGATCATCGTTTTTAATTTGGGACGCTCCACAAACCCCTGAGCCTCGGCAAGCAAATAGGCATAGAGCGGAAAAATAACGCTTCGGCGTAAGTACATTTGGGTGTCAAAGTCGTGGGTGACTTTGCTCTCTTGGAGTTTTGCCAAAATGATATTGGGCATCTTCTCATCGTCCTCGTGTGGGTCTTGAACGCCAACAATCGTCTTGTAGTCACGAATTAAGTTTTCTATTTCGGGGATTTTCTCACTGGGGACAGTCTGATCGGTGATCAATGCCTCCAGATAGGTAAGAATGGCATATTGGTCTGAACTACCCGGAGTGGTGGGCTTATGGGTATGCAAATGCGCCAACAACTGGGTTAACAAATCAGGCATACCCACTTCAGGATCGGGTGTAGGGGCATGATCGATGATCGTGTGGGGAGTACCAAAGGCGTTGATCAAAAGGGTTTTGTAATTTTCTTTTTTTACAATGCCGTTAAGGGCTTTTTTTGCTTTGCGGATAAATTCAGGTGGCAGACCATTTGCTGGTGGCATAGACCGTATTACCTCTGAGGGAGATCGTTCGTTTTTGCTGTGATTTGTCTAGCGCCCTTATATAGAATAACACATATTTATCTACTGTGTGGCGAAACTCCCCAAAACACCTAATCTTGAGATGGGATTATCACAATGACCGACTCTACAGATACGTAGCACTCAGCCTACGACTGACCGCCGAGTCCTAGCCGAGGCGGGGTGCTGTGCCTGAATGGGTGTATAGTGAGCGCATCCCTTTTTACATTTTTCAGAGGAGGGTTTTCCCTATGCGTATCCGGCGTCGGTTCATGATTATACTCACGGTGATGATCGCCCTTTCGGCGTTCCCCGCAGCCGCACAAGATGGCGGCGGGCGGCGGCGAATCGCCCCTTATACACTCGGTCAGGTGCAGACGGCGGGCAGCCTTGCCCCCTACAGCGCGGCGCCCGATTTCAGCAACGTTATCCTCGGTGATGCCCTCTCCGCAGACGAAAAAGCCTACCTAGCGAAGAATTTGTTCGTGGTCAGCCCGACGAACGAGAAACTGTTCTACACCGTGTACGAAAAGGCACGCTATGCGCGGCAGCCGCTCTTGATCACCGTCGATTCAATGCTCCATAGTTTCCATCTCAGTTTTAAATACCTTTTGCGTGCCTCAGAGCGCATTTTCATCCCCAAATTGACGACGATGAACGCCGCGCTGTTGGCAAAAGCCGACTCCTACTATCAGGCGCTCAAAGGGACGGCATGGGAAGCCGCTGCCACCCAAGCAGTAGGCTACTTTGGCTTGGCAACGAAATTTACCTTTCCCGATGTGGCGCTCCCTAGCTATGTGAAGGATGCAGTGGAGGCAGACTATGCGGCGGCGCTAGCAGCGGCAGGGATCGCTCCTAGCGCCATCTTCCCCGACATGGCGTTTGGGGAAGATTGGTCACAGTACAAGCCACGCGGTCACTACGCCGATGATCCCAATCTCTCGAATTATTTTCGGGCGGTGATGTGGTATGGGCGGCTGACCTTGCGCGTGAAAGACGCCCGCGAGACGCAAACGGCGCTCTTAGTGACTCTTGCCTTCCGCGACGCAGACATCCGCCCGATATGGAATGCCATTTACGATCTGACGACGTTTTTTGTGGGCGATTCCGACTCGCCAACGCCCGATCAGTACCTCGCCCTTGCCGAACAGGTTTATGGGGTGGGGTTTGATCTAAACACCCTGACAGCACAAGGGATCGATCCGTTTGTTGCCGCTGCGCAAAGCCTTCCCTCCCCAAAAATCCTGAACGTTGTCATTGATTTTCGGGATGACGAACGCACCGAAACGCTCGGCTTGCGCTTTATGGGGCAGCGCTTTGTGTGGGATGCCTATGCCTTCCGTCAATTGATCTTCCGCAATGTGGGGACAGTTGAGGATGGGCGACGCTTGCCAAAGGCGCTCGATGTTTTCGCTGTGTTGGGTTCAGAGCGGGCGCTGGCGATCCTTGATGGCGAAGGGGATCGGAAGTACAAGAACTTTGATGCACAAATGACAAAACTGCGCACCGAGATCGGCGGTGTGGACGATGACGAATGGACGGCAACACTTTACAACACGTGGCTTTACACGCTGGACACCTTCAATGACGGGATCGCCGCTGGCTATCCCTCGTTCATGCTCACCCCCGCCTATACAGACCGACTGTTGAACGCTGGCTTGGGTAGTTTTGCCGAATTGAAGCACAACACCGTTCTCTATGCAGCGCAAGCATATGCCGAAATGGGCGGTGGCGGTGGAATCGAAAAAGCACCCCCACCTGACCCGATCCTCCCGCCGAACTATGTTGAGCCGCTGCCGCTTTTCTGGGCGCGGTTGGCAGCGCTGGCAGAGATGACCCAAGCGGGCATGGAGCGCCTCGGTATGTTTGAGGCACTGGACGAAGCCCTTAGCGACCCCGGACGCCCGGCACGGCTGCTGACTGATATTGCCACTAAAGCACGGCAAATGCAGGGCTACGCCGAGCGCGAACTGCGCGGCGAACTGCTGACCGACGCCGAACAAGATGAACTGCGCTTTTATGGCGGCTGGCTGGAGTCAATCTACAACAACACCCGCGATGATAACCAGGGGAACGGGGCATACTACGCCGAAGAAGAACCGCGTTCGGCAGTGATCACCGATATTGCTACCGATCCGCGTGACGGCGTGGTTTTGCAAATTGGGACGGGGAATATCTTCAGCATGAACGCCGTTGTCCCGATTGGCGATCAACTCTGGGCGGCGAAAGGGGCTGTCTACAGCTTCTATGAATTCACCCACCCGATAGGAGACCGGCTGACGGATAGACAATGGTGGACGATGTTGGATGAAGGCAACGTCCCGGCGCTGCCCACATGGACGGCATCGTTCATCAGTTCCAAACCAATTACCGCCGATGCTGAGTGGGCGGTGAAGATGTTCCACGAGAATACGTTAATTTCTGCTCTGTGGTGGAATCCAGTCGAAAAATACACGGCATTGCCGAACGATCCGTATGTGGAGAAAGGCGTCCGAGACTACCTCTTAAAGGAACTTGCCCCGCTTGCCGAGGCAAATCAGTATGAGGGACGCACCTTGATCAGCATCAGTTTTCGGGATGTCGATCTCGTCAACGAGACGACGATGATTGTCACCACCCGCGAAACGTGGTTTGGCGAACTCTACGCCGCCAGCGAAAAGGGAATGGACTTCGACGGGACAAAGATTGCTGAACGCGGAGCGTATACGGTAGACATGACCTATACGATAGACTACTCGCCGCAGTATGCGTATTGGGTTGTCACCAACGTAGTGCAAAACACAACGCCGCCAGCGTGGGTGAACGTCCCTTAAATTCGATGTAATCTGTGTCTGCCGGAGAGAATTCTTCGGCAGACGGCTGATCCTCTTGCCGTAATGCCCCTCTTTTCGCTACATTCTTGCGGTGTCATGTATTCAAAACCAACCAAGACGATAAGACTATAGGAGCGATTACCTCATGAGTTCATTGCACCGCAGCGCCAACGCCGTTTGGACGGGAACACTCCGCGAGGGAAGCGGCAGCCTGAGCAGCGACAGTGGAAAGCTGAACGACCTTGCCTACACGTTCATCTCGCGCTTTGAAAAAGGCGAGGCAACCAACCCCGAAGAATTGATCGCCGCCGCCCATGCGGGGTGTTTCAGCATGGCGTTGGGGTCCCGGTTGGGGAAGCAAGGGTTCACCGTGCATCACATCGACACGAAAGCGACGATTGAATTGACCCAACCAGAAGGTACAGGGTGGCAAATCACCAAGATCATCCTGACGACGACGGGCAAGGTTGAGGGAATCGATGCGGCTGCCTTTGCCGCTGCCGCCGAGGAAACGAAAAAGACCTGCATCGTCTCAAAAGCGCTGGCGGCAATCCCCATGGAAATTACGGCGACGTTGGGGTAAGGGTAATCCCTATCCCCCCGCCCCCTTTCCCTGTGTACGGGGAAAGGAGAGAGATTCCCTCTCTCTGTGTACAGGGTGGGGGTTAGGGTTTCCAAGCCCCAAAGGGGTAGCTATTCATAGCCCGACGTTTTAACCTGGGGCGCTCACGGGCGGCGATGGGCGCAATGCATGGCGCACCTACGGGGATTACAACGGCAATAGACCCTAGTTAAGACCATCGAAAGATGGTGGGCGCACACAGTGGGCACGCCCCTATAAAATCAATGTCACATCAGGCTTATCTCACAAAGCACCTACAGGCAACAGAAAAGGACAGCATACATCCGATGAACACCATTCGCGTCACTGTTTGGGGGGAATATCGCCACGAGAAGAAAAATCCGAAGGTTGCCGAAGTGTACCCTGAGGGAATGCACGAGGCGATTGCTGCTGGCTTGCGTACAGAGGGCGACTTCAGCGTGCGTACAGTGGTCCTGGATGATCCTGAACACGGGCTGACTCAGGAGGTGCTAGATAGCACCGATGTGTTGACGTGGTGGGGGCATGTAGCACACGGCGAGGTGAAAGATGAGGTTGTCGCCCGTGTTCAAAAGCGCGTCCTTGAAGGGATGGGCTTGATCGTCCTCCACTCTGGGCATTTCTCTAAGATTTTCAAAGTACTGATGGGGACAAGCTGTGACCTGAAATGGCGTGAGGCGGGCGAGCGTGAGCGGATTTGGGTCATTGAGCCCGGGCATCCCATCGCAGCGGGGATTCCCGAACAGTTTCTCATTGAACAGGAAGAAATGTACGGCGAACGTTTTGATATTCCGCAGCCAGAAACGACGGTTTTGCTCAGTTGGTTTCAGGGGGGCGAGGTTTTTCGCAGCGGATGCTGTTACACGCGGGGCAAGGGACGGATTTTTTACTTCCGCCCCGGTCATGAAACGTACCCCACCTATTATCATCCGATGGTTCAAAAGGTCATTGCCAATGGGGTGCGGTGGGCAGCACAGCCGTCCACACCGCAGGTCGTTTTTGGCAATGCGAAACCGCTGGAGGTTTTGGGGGGAAACGAGTAACGCGGCAGTCTAGCGTTACAGCGGTGAGATCGCCCCCTATACGCCTTGCTGTGTGCGGAGGGGGTGGGGGATTAAAACTTACGAGCTGTTATGTTACGGCTTGATGGTTGAACCGCTTGATATAGGAATACCCCCCTCATCCTACAGCGAACCGAGCGCATTTTGGGATACTCTTGTAGCACCCTCTCACAGGATGTTCACGAACAGTTCACCAATAGGGTATTCATGTGCGGCTGTTTCAGTGTAAAATCGGCTGAAGGGGACATGTGCTAAGTTAGGGTTATTCATCATGCGTTTTGCCACACCTGCGGCATTAATCTTATTCGCCGTTGTGATCCCCTTCGTGGTTTGGTTGGGGCTGCCACGCATTGCCCACCGCCGCCACCGCGACACGATCAGCCTTGCCTTACGTCTGCTCATTGTCACCTGCCTGATCTTCGCCCTCAGTGGGCTGCAAACCGTTGAGGCCTCAGACAAACTTGCCGTTGTATTCCTCATCGATGCCTCGGACAGCATCGACGCCGACGCCCGCGCCTATGCCGAGTCCTTCATCCGCGATTCGTTGGGACGGATGACCGTTGATGACCGCGCCGGAATCATTGTCTTTGGCAAAAACGCCCTTGTCGAGCGTCCCATTGCCCCCACTGGCGATTTTTTGGGAATCACCTCTGCGCCCGTCCAATTGGACACCGATATTAGCAGCGCGATTCGGCTTGGGTTGGCGCTTTTCCCGCCTGACGCCGCCCGCCGTTTGGTGATTCTCTCGGATGGCTTGGAGACGGTGGGGAATGCCATTGATGCGGCACGGTTGGCGGCGGCGACGAATGTTCAGATTGATGTCGTTCCCCTGCGCCGCGCCGAGGGACCGGAAGTCCTCGTCACCGATGTGCGCCTGCCCACAAACGTAAATCAGGGTGAAATTTTCGATTTGGGCGTCACCGTCGAAAGCCAAATCCCCACCACTGCCAACCTGTCTATTCTTTCTGCGGGGGCGGTAGTGCAATCCCAAACGGTGAATCTGACCGAGGGAGTCAATAATTTTGTGATTACCCTGCGTGCGCCCCGTCAGGGGTTCACCGATTTCCGCGTGCGGATCGATCCCCTCTCGGCAGCAAGCACCGACACCTATTACCAAAACAACGAATTGGCGGGCTTTACAGAGGTTACCGGTCCGCCGCGCATCCTTCTCATTCGCTCCAACGAGAGTGAGAGCGCGGCATTAAAGGGCGTTTTGGAAACCGCCGGACTCACCGTTGAGGTTGCCTCTCCCTCCGAACTCCCCGTTGGCTTAGCACCGTTGGCAGGCTACAAAGCCGTCATCCTTGCCAACGTCTCGGCAACGGAGCTAACGGACGCAAAAATGCGGGCGCTCCAAATTTACGTCCGCGATCTTGGGGGCGGGCTGGTCGTCATTGGCGGTCCGAACAGCTATGGGGTGGGGGGCTATTTCCAAACACCTTTGGAAGAAGTCCTTCCTGTTGAAATGCAGATCAAAGACCAAAAACGCATCCCGCGTCTGACGATGATCTATGTCATTGATCGCTCTGGGTCTATGGAGATGATCGGCACGAGTGGGGTAACCAACCTTGAGCTAGGGAAAGAAGCCGCACGGCGTTCGGTGAATTTCCTCTTTGAGCGGGATCGCGCCGGCGTCTTGTCGTTCGATACCAACCCGGAATGGCTTGTCCCTATACAATTTGTGGCGAACCGCCGCCCCATTATTGAGCAAATTGGGGCGCTGCGCCCCGGCGGTGGGACGGATATTTACTCTGCGGTTGTGGAGATTGCCCGCACCTTGCCAAGCGATCCTTCCAGCCTGAAACACGTTATCTTGCTGACCGACGGTGGGGCAGACGAGACAGGCATTGTTGAAACCGTCAAACGGATGCATGACCAACATGGGATCACCGTGACCTCGATTGGCATTGGCGTGGGCGTTCCGCGCTTCATGCGCGATATTGCCACTGTTGGGGGGGGGCAGTATTACAATCTGACGGATCTTTCCACAATCCCTCAGATTTTTGCCGCAGAAACGGTGCTTGCCACCCGTTCCTATATTGTGGAAGAAACCTTCACCCCTGTTCTAACGGCAAACAGCCCCGCCATGCGTGGCATTGACGCGCTCCCCTCCCTGTTAGGCTATGTGGCGACCTCGGCAAAGCCGACAGCGACGGTCATTCTGACAGCGCAGGTGGGCGGCTTTGATGATCCGCTTTTGGCAACGTGGCAATATGGCTTGGGGCGGGCGGTTGCCTTCACCAGCGATGCCACCACCCGTTGGGCGCAAAATTGGACGGGATGGACGGGCTTTCAGCGTTTTTGGAGTCAAGTGATCCGTTCAACGATGGTGGAGGGGATTGATCAGGCATTGGAATCGCGGGTGGAGCGCCGCGATGGGCGTTCGATCCTCGTTGTCGAGGCGCGGGATGAAAACGGCGCGTTCATCAACGGCTTGCGTTTGGATGCTGTTGTGGTCGATCCCCGCTTACAGGGTCAGGAGGTTACGTTGAGGCAGGTTGCACCCGGGCGTTATGAGGCAGAATTCGCACCCGGGTCGGAGGGGGCTTATTTCATCCGAGTCGCTGGTGCAGGGGGCGATGGGTTGGGTGTGGCGCAAACGACGGGGTGGGTGCTGAGCTATTCCCCAGAATACCGCCTCCGCCAGACGAATACGCGCCTTTTGGATGAATTGGCAGCACTCACGGGCGGGCAGCGCTTGGGCGACGATCCGACGCTGACTTTCCGCCACGACATCCGTGAGGAACGCGCTGCCGCCAATCTGTTCCCGCTGCTGCTGCTTTTGACGGCGCTCTTACTGCCCTTTGATATTGCCGTTCGCCGCCTAATCGTGACCCAAAGCGATCTGGCTAAACTGCGGGCGTGGGCGCGGACGAAATTGGGCATACGAGAAGTCGCCCTCGCCGTGCCGGGCGCCAGCCGCCTTGCCAACCTGAAGGATGCCAAAAATCGTGCCACAAGCACACTCCCCGTCGTCAGCGAGGCTGAGGTAGAAAGTCTGCGCGAATCGCCGTCCATTCCCACTCCGATACCAACCGCCGACACAGCAGAACGTACTCCGCCGAAAGCAGCGAGGGCAGAAAAGGCGGCAAAACCAGAAAAAACAGCCCCCGACGAACCCAAGAGCGGCTCTGCCTTAGCCGCACGGCTTGCTGATCAGCGCCGCCAACGAAAGAAAGAGTAGAACTTATTTCAAAAACCCCTATCCGTTTACGGGGAGGAACAAGGGGTGGGGTTTTGAAATGACCTGTAGTAATCTACCTAGCCCAATAAGGTGTTCACAGCCACCTATGCACTGCTAGGATAACCCATAGGACATTCATGACCACCGCTTACCTTACCGATACGCGCTACGATGCCCACACACTTCCCGGTCACCCCGAATGTGCCGAACGCTTGCAAGCGATCCGCGCCCGAATTGCCGAACACGGGCGGGACACACAGATGAAGGCGTTCAGCCCCGAACCGATCAGCGACGCCCAGATTTTGACCGTTCACACGGAGGACTATCTGGAGACCGTCTTGAAATGGGGCGTCACGCGGGGGGGAATCATGCTTGGCTCGGATACCTATCTGCTCCCCCACTCGCTAGAGCTTGCGCGGCTTTCAGCGGGGGCGGCACTGCGCGGGGTGGATGCTATTCTTAGTGGGGAGGCGCACAATGGCTACGCTGCTGCCCGCCCACCCGGACACCACGCTGTACCCGATATGGCGATGGGCTTCTGCCTGTTGGCGAATATCAGCCTTGCCGCTCGGCACGCCCAAGCCGTCTATGGATTAAAGCGGGTTCTGATTGTCGATTACGATGTTCATCACGGCAACGGAACACAAGCGATCTTTTACGACGATCCCTCCGTGTTGTTCCTCTCGACGCACCAATCGCCATGGTACCCCGGTACCGGCGGAATCAACGAGACGGGCGAAGGGGCAGGGGCAGGGCAAACGATCAACATCCCCCTTCCGGCAGGCGTCGGTGATCAGGGCTTTCGCATGATCTATGAGGAGATTGTCTGGGGGGCAGCGCGGCGCTTTCAGCCCGAATTGATCCTCGTCTCCGCCGGATTTGACGCTCATTGGCGCGACCCCTTAGGCGGGCTAAAGCTCACCGTCAATGGCTACGCGCATCTCTCGCGGGAGTTGATCCGCATGGCGGACGAACTGTGCGGGGGACGTATTCTGTTTGTCCAAGAGGGGGGCTATAACCTTGAGGCGCTTAGTTTCTGCGCCTTAGCCGTTGTGGAGGCGCTGCTTGGGTTGCCGCTTGGCGTTGATCCCTTAGGGGCAGAGGCAAAAAACGACCCAGATATTCGCCCCTTGCTCACCCGCGTGAAAGCAGTGCATGGCTTGTAGGCATCTCCCCTAAGTACAAACAAAAAAGCCCTTTGGGGTGGGGACGACGGAAAAGCCCATACGGATATGCCTTTTAAGCCCCGAAGGGGTGGCTGTTTTCAGCCCGCTGCTTTAGCGGCGGGATCATACGTCAGCCCGCCTTTTCACTGTGGTGGTACTTAGTAGTTCGTCAAGAAAATTTCTAAAAGAACCCCTATCTCCCACCCCCTTTCCCTGTGTACGGGGAAAGGGGAGAAATTCTGTGGGCAAGGGGGTGAGGGGAAAGCCCCCTCAAAAACGTGATTCCCCCTTCTCCCACGGGAAGAAGGGGGTTAGGGGGATGAGGGCTTCTATCCTTACCTTCTTGAGCGACGACTAGGCGAGGAACTTCCTCTATTCGAGCCGATAGATCGTCCCCTCTGGACGGTCTTCAAGGGCGATCCCCAACGTTTTCAGTTGATCCCGAATCCCATCGGCGCGGGCGAACTGCCTTTCTTGGCGGGCTTGCTTGCGCATCTCGATTAAGAGCCGCACAAGACCGTCCACCCGCCCTGCATCAGCGCTGTGTGAGGTTTCCACTGGCGGAATGATGCGCAGCACATCCCACCCGATCTCGGTGTAAAACGCATTGATCGCGCTGAGCGTGTTGACGCCAACGCTTTGCCCACTGTTGAGCAGCTTGTTCACCTCGCCCGTCAGGTTTTGCAGCGCTGCCAATGCGCTAGGGGCATTGAAATCGTCGTCCAACGCCGTATTGAAATCAACCTTGTGATCGGCTAAGACACTGAGAAAGCCGTTTCCGGCGTCGGCATCAGCGCTCTCGTTGAAGCGCAGCTTTTCGCGGGTGAGCCGTACCGCGCTCATCAGGCGTTCCCACCCTTTTTCGCTCGCGTTCAGCGCCTCGCGACTGTAATCAATCGGGTTGCTGTAGTGCGATTGATAGATGAAATAGCGGATTACCTCTGGGCGGAAATCACGCAGAGCGTCTTTGATGTTCAGAACATTACCGATGCTCTTGGACATCTTCTGCCCGTCTTTCGTCAGGCTTCCTACAAGCATCCAATAATTGGCAAAGGGGACGCCGTTTGCCGCCTCGGATTGGGCGATCTCACACTCGTTATGGGGGAAGATGTTATCGATCCCGCCGCCATGAATATCAAAGGTTGCGCCGAGGTATTTCGTCGCCATTGCCGAGCATTCAATGTGCCAACCTGGATAGCCGCGTCCCCAGGGGGATTCCCATTGAAGGATGTGTTCCTCGCCAGCGAGAATCCAAAGGGCAAAATCTTCTGGGTTGCGTTTCCCTTTGCCCTTCAGGGCGCGGCTTCCCGCCTCGCCTTCTTCCACCTTCCGATTGGAGAGCTTCCCATACTCTGGGTAACTGCCAACATCGAAGTACACACCGTCTTCAGCAACATAAGCGTACCCCTTCTGAATGAGAGTCTCCGTCATGGCGATCTGTTCAGGGATATGCCCGCTGGCGCGAGGGCTAATATCAGGGCGGACAATGCCAAGCGCATCCATATCCTCAAAATAGCTGCGCGTGTAGGTTTCCACAATTTGCATGGGGAGTGCTGAACTCTGCCGCGCCTTTTTGATGACTCGATCCTCCCCGGAATCGAGCAAATGCCCAACGTCAGTCAGGTTTTGGATGTAAAGGACATCATAGCCGCTGTAACGAAGGTAACGGACGACAAGATCGAATGAGGCATAGGTCTTGGCGTGACCAATATGGGAGTAATCTTGCACGGTGGGACCGCAGACATACATCGCCACCCGTCCGGGGGTAATGGGCGTGAAGTCTTCTTTTTCGCGGTGCAGCACGTTAAAAATGCGCAATGCCATGCAGTCATCCTCCCTATGTGATGTTGTGAGAGATTCTAATTGTAGCAGAGGGACTGGGGTTTGTTGTAGCGCCTTTTTAAGGCGAGTGGTTGACCAGTGAGACCGCTAGCTTGTTTAGTGTCTATCCGTAAATTATTGAATAGACCTTGCGGCAGTCCCCTGCCCTCTCCCCCGTTGTGCAGGAGAGGGGGAATTCATCCTTTGAGGGGGAGCCCCTCAAACTTCCCCTTTCGATGAATACAGGGGAAACACGTTCAACTGCGTAAGCCCTAATGGATCGTATTGAGGGAAACGTTCCATACTTGCCAAAGGTATGGTTTTCAGCACTGCCCTGATTACACGCCAAACCAGAATTCACGGGCAGGTTCTTAGTCTCTTTCTGTCCCCCTCATGACAGCTGTGATCGATATGTTGCGCCCCAAGAGATCGCTCACCGGCGGGTGTGTTTCCTGAACGGTGAACCCCACCCCCGCCATCTCTCGGAGCGTCTCAAGGGTGAAGGTTGTCAACCGCGCGGGGACGAAAAACCGTTCGCGGAGCTTTTGCTGGATTGCTTTTGAGGTTTTTGGTGAACGGGGGGCGACGAGCCGCGCCACAAGGGGGATGATCCCCGCGCCAAGCCTAATCAGCCCTTCTTGCAGCGGGCGCGGCGCACGGCTGAGGACGGCGGACGCCCCGTTTTCAATGCCCACCCAAACACTGCGCCGAAGGGTATGAATGACCGCCACCCCCTGAGGGCGAAGGACGCGGCGGATTTCCTCAAGCGCACGCGCTGGATCAGGGACGTAATGGAGCGCCCCCCACACCCACAGGACATCAAAGGAGTCATCTGGGTAGGGGAGCGCCGTCAGGCTGGCAAGGGCGAACGCCGCCGTTGGGCTTTTCGCCCCTGCTGCTGCCAAACTACCGGCACTCACATCACAACCGGAGACATGCCCCGCCCCCATCCCCACGAAAGCGGCGGCATAATCCCCCGCCCCACAGCCCGCATCCAAGACCGTTCCGCCTCTAATGGTGTGCGAGGGAAGGATCGACTCAATGAGCGTCTGCGCCTCGCTCAAGGGGGCAGCGACGGCGCTCACGGTATCCCAAAAGCGCCCCTGTGAATCGGTCATGGGTGGGAAAGGGCAGGAACAATCGTGGACTCAAAGGCACTTTTTAAGGCGGGGTTGTAAAAAGCAACCCGTGCCGGATCGCTGCAAGCAGCCACTCCTTGCGCCAAGATTACTTCGTGAGGTGTCCCGCGCAGCGCCATGATCCCCGACTCGCCCGCTGCTATGGGGAGGATTGCGGCAAGGCTGTTCTCAATGACAAAGACATCCGAGCCGCGTTCGACCTTTTCGCGGCGGGCAACACCGCCAAAGCCGACAAAAAGATCAACAACAGGCTTTGTATGCATGTCGCTGACCCCATCGCCAATGAACAGTTTGCGCCCCCAGCGCCCACCGGAAAGTTCACGGACAATCTGCGGTTTTCCGGCGGAAATTGTCAAGGGACTTTCCTCATAAGCAAGGTATGAGGCCGTGGTGTCAGCAGTGGGATCATAATATTTCCACCACTCGCCGGAGAGTTCGTTGAATTCCAATTCCACCGCCCGAACGCGCTCTGCCGGAACACCCAACCGTGCGGCAAACCCGCGCACGGGGTCTGCCAGCCCACCGCTGATGACGAAAACCTGTTTTCCCAAAGTAAGCAGCGCGCCAATCACCGCTTGGGCGTCGGGGACAAGGCGATCCCAATACAACTGCTCAATAGCGACCAACTGCCCGCGTGTGGGGCGGATCGCCCGCAGGCGCTTCCCGTAGACCTCAGCAAGGTCAAGATCGCCATCCATCGCCTTTTGAGTCAGCAGTCCTACGCGAAGTTCCTTCCCTTTGAGGCGGGCAAGCTCATCCACCCCCTCAATGGCGGAAAGTGTGCTGTCACAATCGAAGAAAATTTGATCGAAACTTGTCCAGCGTGTGTTCGTTGCCAAGGATGAACCCTTTGGGCGTCTCTAATGATGCACGATCAGATGGTTTGATTCGCGGCATTATAGCACCACGAACAAGGATGTGAAGGGATGAACGGCTCATCCCTCTCGTGAATTCGTCCAAATGCGAGGGAGGGACTCGCCCACCTTAACCTGGGGTAGGGAGGGGGGTAGGCGTTGGTGGGGGGAGCGGGGTTAAGTTGGCGTTGGGCGTTGCCAGCGGCAGCACCGATGCCGCCCATCGACACAGACGGTTTCCTCCGGCGTTAAGCCAGCTTTGGAGTCCTTCACTTTCCTCCAAGCGTTTTCCGGCAAGGGCATCACGGTAAATGCTGGATCCCCATACATAGTAGTTGCGCGTCTCTTGCGCCCACGCCCCCCACCCTTTGGGGATCATCCCCCACCCGCCATTGTAGCCCGCCATTGCCAAACCAATATGCCCATCGGCACGCTCCAAGCCGCCGATGAGGTAAGCAATGCCGCGTCGGGCGTTCGTCTCTGGGTCAAGCATGTCTTCCCCCGCCGCAAAGTGAAAGGGCATCACCTGAAACAAACCCTGTGCGCCAACTGGCGAACTGACAAGGTAATGCCCACAGCTTTCAATCTGGATCACCGTCGCCAAGATGTTGGGGTCAACTCCATAGGTGGCTGACCAACGCAGGATGTAAGGCGACCAAAACTGGACTTCGGGGGTGAAGGTTGGGGCAATCCCCCCCTTTGAAGGGTCGTAGGGTTCTTCCCCAGAGAGCGGCACAAGGGGAATATCGCCGCGCAAAAGCAGGATAGTGATCGCGCCCGTCGCCCCAACAAGCAAGCCAATCGCCCCCACAATCACGGCAAGTTGAACAGGAATCAGCGCAGCCCAAAGGCGGTAAAGGGTGTTCAGGGTAGGTGGTTGGTGCATAACGGGAAGGATAGCACAGGATTATCAGAGGGACGTGAATTTTTGCCAACGCAAAACCACCGCAATTAGGCTTTATCTAGGTGTTCTGTTCAGAATCCCTATCCCCTCCGGTTACTACTTAGCAGTCGCCTTTCCCCGTACACAGGGAAAGGGGGAGAGATTCTCTCTGTGTTTACGGGGCGAAGGTTAGGGTTTCCAAGCCCCAAAGGGGTGGTTGCTTTCAGCCCGCTGCTAAAGCGGCGGGATCACTGGGATTACAATGTCAACACAACCTAGCAGCCCACTTCTGCGTTACAATAGACGCTTCTAGAGAACACTTGTTGTATGGTTATGCGCCGACTACGCCCTATCTCTTTATTCAGTCTCATCAGTTTGATCGCGCTTGGCATCATGGGCTATCGGCGTCGCTGGCGCATCTTTGCCCGCGTGCTAAAGTGGACGCCGCCGCACAACCAGATCACTGTGGAGATCGGGCTGCGGGTGGCAATGGAAGATGGGGTGACGCTCGCCACCGATCATTACGCCCCCGCCACAGGCGGAAACCACCCGACCATACTGATCCGTTCGCCCTATGGACGCATGGCAAAGGCGGGCGCGTTCGGCATTTTTCTTGCTTTGTTTGCGCAGCGCTTTGCCGAACGGGGCTACCATGTGATCGTCCAAGACACACGCGGGCGCTTTGATTCTGAGGGGGAGTTTTTCCCCTATTTTCACGAGAAACAAGATGGCTTGGATACCATCGCGTGGATCAAGCAGCAGGGATGGTACAACGGCAAGATCGGCTTGTGGGGTCCCAGCTATTTAGGGATTGTCCAATGGGCGGTTGCCGCCCACGATCCCGCCATTCACGCGCTTGTTCCTATCGTCACTAGCACGGATATGCGCGGGACGATCTTTCCCGACGATGCCTTTGATCTCGGCTTGGCTATGCGCTGGCTGACGATTTTTGCCCTCTTAGATGCCTATCGGGGGAAGCCCCTCCCTATGCAGATTGGCTTTATTCCGCGCCTAGAGCGCTCTACGAAACGCGCCTTTGCCCACCTCCCTATTGGCGAGGCAGACGCCGTGAGTACCGGCGCGGCGGTAGACTTCTACCGCTATTGGATCGACCACGCCGACCCACACGACCCGGAATGGGTGACCATGAACGAGGATGTGCGCCTTGCTGAGGTGAGCGCCCCCGTTCACCTCGTCGCCGGATGGTACGATTTTTTCCTTCGGGGACAGTTGAAGGATTACGAGGCGTTGAAAGCGGCGGGGCGGCATCCATACCTGACAGTGGGTCCATGGTATCACCTTCAACCGACGAACCCGATGGGCATGATTGACGGCTTTCGGGAAGGAATTCTTTGGTTAGAGGCACATCTCAAAGGCGAACGCAGCGGATTACGCCAACTCCCTGTGCGTATTTATGTGCTAGGGGCGGGCTGGCGCGATTTGCCCGATTTTCCCCCGCCAAGCACAGAGCGTCGTTACTATCTACGTGGGGATGGCTCCCTAGCTGAATCCCCTGAAGACGGCACGTGCGACCCCAAACGGTACACCTATGATCCGAATGATCCCACGCCAATTCGGGGCGGGGCGGCTTTTGATTTTCGTGGTGGGGCGCGGGATTGCCGCCCTTTGGAGCGGCGGCGGGATGTCCTGTGTTACACCGCAGCCGTCTTTCGGCAAGCGGTCACAATGATCGGCTACCTTCGCTTGGAACTCTACGTAGAGTCCTCTAACCCGTATACGGATTTTCATGGGCGTGTCTGTGATGTCCACCCGAACGGGCGGGTGGTGAATATCTGTGAGGGGTTGTTCCGTCTGACACCGGATAATGTGCAGCGTGGCGAGGATGGTGTAGCGCGGATCACCATTGATCTGTGGGCGACGGCGTACCGCTTCGCCGCCGGTCACGCGCTGCGTTTGCACGTCAGCAGCGGGGCGCACCCACATTGGGCGCGGAACCCGGGCACAGGCGAACTTTTTGGGGTCGCCTTGCGATCCTCCGAACAGTGTATCTACCATGACGCCGACCACCCCTCGGCGCTTGTCGTACCAATTACAGAACACTAGACCAAACTTAGGACAGCAGGCATGAGTGCAGAAACCCTCGAAGGGGTCATTGAACGGATCACCTATTACAGCGAGGAGTCAGGTTATACCGTCCTCCGTCTGAAACCAAACACGCCGCTGCCGGGAAGCACAAACCGCGAGGGGCTGGCAACTGTCGTAGGCGTGTTTGCCCCGTTGAACGAAGGCGAGGTCGTCCGCTTTACGGGCGTTTGGGCAATGCACTCCCAATATGGTAAACAGTTCAAGGCGGAACGGGCTGACCCGATTTTGCCCACCTCTATCGAAGGGCTGCGGCGCTACTTGGGCAGCGGGGCGATTCGCGGGGTTGGCTCGCGGACGGCGCAGGCGATCATTGATCATTTCGGGATGGACGCGCTGAATATCCTCAACGCGAACCCGCAGCGCATCTTTGAAGTGCCATCCATTGGGGAAGCACGGGCGACATTGATTGCCCAAGCGTGGTCAGAAAATTTCCAACAGCGCGATATTATGCTCTTTTTACAGGGCTATGGAATCGGGGCGCGGCTGGCGAAGAAAATCTTTGAAACCTATGGTGACCAGACGCCCGCGCAGGTGAAACATAACCCCTATCAACTCGCCCGTGATGTGCAAGGGATTGGCTTCAAAATTGCCGATAGGATTGCCCGCAGCATGGGCATGAGCATCGATTCCCCCGAACGGATTGAGGCGGGGATTGTCTATGCCCTTGAAACACTCATGGGCGATGGGCATGTCTATGCTCCGCGTCCCGTTGTCAGCGAAAAAGTGATTGACCTTTTGGAACTTCCTGCCGTTGCCCGCGCCACCAGCAGCACCGCCCCTGAAGATGATGATCTCAGTTACGAGCCGCTGGATGGCGATGCCTTTGATCCTGATGTCCATATCCTTGAGCCGTCCAAAGCGATTGCCGCCCGGATTGAGACGGCGATTGAATCGCTGAAAGACCGCACCGATATTGTCATTCAACATGTGCCAGATGAAGCCAACGGCGGCACGGTAGAGGCACTCTATTTGCGGGGAATGTTGATCAGCGAGCGGAACACGGCGAAGCGTCTACACGAGATGGTGCAGTGGAAAACAACGCGCCTGCCCAAAGTAAAAACATTTGGCTGGACGAAGTTTTTCAGCATTTTGGAGCGCCAAGACAAAATTACCCTTACTCTTCAGCAGCAAGGGGCAGTGGAAGCCGCGCTGACGAATAAGATCAGTATTCTGACGGGCGGTCCCGGCACGGGCAAAACAACGACTCTGCGGGCGGTGATCCGCGCCCTTGAGACGATGAAGGCAAACTACGAGCTTGCCAGCCCAACGGGGCGTGCCTCAAAGCGCCTGAGCGAGGCAACTGGACGCCCGGCGCGAACGATTCACCGCCTGTTGGGATTCACCCCCGGCGAGACGTTCGAGATGGATGGCGAACCGCTGAACACGGACATGCTGATCATTGACGAGGCGTCGATGCTTGATCTCGTCCTGTTTTACAACGTCCTGAAGGCGCTTTCTCCCGATACGCACCTTATGTTAGTGGGGGATGTCGATCAGTTACCAAGCGTTGGGGCGGGCGATGTTCTGCGCGATCTGATTAAGGGTGGGATCGCCCATCTGACGCGCCTTGATACGATCTTCCGCCAAGCCGATGACAGCCTGATCATCGCTAACGCCCACAGCATCAATCACGGGAGAATGCCGAATCTCGATAATCAGGCGGCGGATTTCTTCATGTTTGGGGCAGAAACGCCCGATGCTGCTGGTGATCTCGTTGTCGATGTCGTCACCCAACGGATTCCCAACCGCTTTGATTTTGATCCTATAGAGGATATACAAGTGCTTGCCCCCATGTACCGAGGGAGTGTGGGGATTCAAGTTCTGAACGAACGGCTGCAAGCGGCGCTGAACCCTCCCGGACGGAACGCCGAGAAAAAGATCGGCGGGGCGATCTTCCGCGTGGGGGATAAGGTGATGCAAACGAAAAACAACTATGAGAAGGATGTCTATAACGGGGATATTGGGCGTTTATACAGCATCGATCCCCCCCGCGAGATGCTGACCGTCGTCTTTGATGGGCGCCCTGTCGAATACCACGTCAGCGAGACGGATGAACTGTTGCACGCCTTTGCCGTCAGCGTCCACCGCAGTCAGGGGTCGGAATACCCTGTCGTAGTGATGCCGATCATGCCGCAGCATTTCATCATGTTGCAGCGGAACTTGCTCTACACAGCGGTGACACGGGCAAAAAAGCTGGTGGTGTTGGTGGGGGCAAAAAAATCGGTTTGGACGGCAATTCAGAATGACAAGGTGGCAAAACGGTACAGCGCGTTGGCATACCGACTAAATGGGATGATGCGCTAGGGTAAGGTCATACGTCCTTGTAAGGACGTGCCACAGCGGGTCTCCCTAGCCCACCATCTTTTAAGGCTTGTCCGTAACTAGGTGAGCCTAAGAGAGTCGCCAAAGCCCCGAGGTATCTAGGCTCTATTGGCAGTGTAATTCTCGTAGGGGCGTGAGCGCCCGCCGCTAATGCAGCGATCTAGGAGTAACCACCCTTTTGCGGCTTGCCCCCACCTCGTAAACAGCGACAGGGAATCTCTCCCCCTTTCCCTGTGGACGGGGAAAGTCGCCTGCTGCGCAGTAACCGGAGGGGATAGGGGTTCTGACCTAAAACCTTCACCACAGCAAGTTGGTCACGGTTGAGGGTTTCCCTTCTTGGCAGATGTTCCTTTTCTAGTTGCAGACAAGTCTTTTAGCTTTCTCGATTTACCTGTCACTTCCCGACAACTGGCGACCTTTCCCCATATTATTCAATTTTTTGCATAATTCCCCATTGCCCGTGAAAAACAGGCGTGGTATGATTAAGTGTTCCGAACGTTCGTTCGTCAAGAGGGAGGTGTTCGTTGGCTCGCAGCGAGTTCACCGTCAAGGGGGCATACCGTTACGACACGCGCAGCGCTACACGCTGGATTGCATCTCATGTAGCCCGCTATAGACTCTTTTTTGCCCTGACCATTTGTTTAATGATTGGCTCGTACACCCTCTATACTGGGGCGCAATCTCTCATTGGGTATGCGGTGGCTGCCGCCTATGAACCCAACCCCTTAGAGGCAATTGGGCAAATTGCCTTGTTGATCCTCATTTTGTTGGTGGCGGATGGACTCTGCGCCCTCTTTTCGTCGCTTTCGGTAGAAACGATTGCCCAACGTTTGGAGGTAGACGCCCGCGAAGAACTTTACCGGAGTTTGCTGGGCAAAAGCCAAACCTTCCACAACCGTCAGCGGGTGGGAGACATCATGGCGCGGGCAACGGACGATGTCGTACAACTTAACGGGATGATGAACCCCGGTGTCTCCATTGCCATGGAAACTGTCCTCGGCGTTGTGATTCCCTTGATCTTCATTGCCTCCATGAAGCCGGCGCTCTTGGCAATTCCGTTGCTCTTTGTCGTCGTCTATGTTATTTCGGTCTACCGCTATACCGAACGCCTTGATCCTGTCCTTCGCCGCCAGCGTGAACAGTACGGCAAAATCAACACCGATCTAGAGGAAGTGATCTCTGGGATTGAGGTGGTCAAGGCATCTGCGCAAGAGGGTTACGAACTGCGCAAGTTCCGCAAAGGGACGCGGCTGTTCCGCGATTTGTTTGTGCGGCAGGGCTATATGGAAGCGCGTTACCTGCCTGTTTTGCTCTTTTCGATTACCTTTGCCTTGTGCTTCCTCCACGCGCTCAGTTTCTACCAGCGCGGGCAAATGACCATCCCTGAGATTATTTCCTTTATGGGGATCGTTGGCGTCTTGCGTTGGCCCACCTTTGCCTCAATCTTCACGATCACGCTTGTTCGCAGCGGGGTTGCTGGAGCGCGGCGTATCATTGAGATCATCACCACCGAGACAGAACTTGATGAGAATCAGGGCGGTCATACAGCGACTATCGAGGGCGCAATTGAGTTTCGCAATGTCACCTTCCTCCACGACAACACCCGCGCCCTTGAAAAGGTGAACCTCTCGCTTGCGGCGGGGCAGACGGTTGCCATTGTGGGGGCAACGGGATCAGGCAAAAGCACCCTGACGAGCCTGATCAACCGCACCTATGACACCACCTATGGGGAAGTCCTCATTGACGGAATCAACGTCAAAGCATGGAACTTGGACTCGCTGCGCTCCCAAATTTCCAAGATTGAACAAGACGTGTTTCTGTTTAGCCGGACAGTTGCCGAGAACATCGCCTATGGAATGCCCAGCGCCACCCAAGAGCAGATTGAGCAGGCGGCAAAAGAGGCACAGGCACATGACTTTATCATGGGCTTCAAGGACGGCTATAAAACGATGATCGGTGAGCGCGGCGTAACGCTTTCCGGCGGGCAGCGGCAGCGTGTGGCGTTAGCACGCGCCTTTCTGAGCAACCCGCGCATTTTGATCCTAGACGACTCGACCAGCGCTATTGATAGCGCCACCGAAGACGATATTCAAAAAGCGATCCAGCGGGCGGGCGTGGGGCGGACGACGCTCCTCATCACACACCGCCTTTCCCAAATTCGTTGGGCGGATCGGATCGTCGTCATTGAGGCGGGGCGTGTGGTGGCACAGGGCAGCCATGAGGAACTTTTGCGCCGTTCGCCCGATTACCGCCGTATCTTCGCCCGTTACGAGATCGATTTGCCGCCATTGGAGGTGGCAGAAGGGGCTATGGCATGAGTTCGCTCAAAACGAAGCTCACCGCTGCCCCACTGAGCAGCCTGATGAACATTGGGGCAAAGACCGAACAAATGTTGAAAGATATTGGGATCATGACGGCGGACGATCTGCGCGAGATCGGCGCAGTGAATGCCTACTTACGGCTGGTGGCGATGGGCTATCCCAAGCATCTCATGATTCTCTACGCGCTTGAGGGGGCGGTGAAGGGGGTAAATCTGCTTTTTCTGACGGCAGAAGAAAAAGCAGCCCTCCAGCAAGCCGTGACCCCCTTAGCCGCGCCGAAAAAAGCGCCAAAGAAGATGAAAAAAGGCTAATACAGCGAGGAGCAATCGCTATGGGTTTCCTCATGGACGGTCTGGACGCCGAAGGCTATGACCGCAGTTACTCTGATCAGCAGCTTGTTCGTCGTATTCTCTCCTATTTCCGCCCCCATGCCCGAAAAATGGCGTTTATCGCCCTTTTGGTGGTGGGCAGTTCATTGGCAGCCACCCTCTCGCCTGTTGTGATCTCACGCGGGCTGGATCAGATGCAGGTTGATCCGTCAACGACGCTGGTTGCCACCATCGCCGTTCTTGCGGTGGGCTTAGGGGTTTTAGGGTGGGGGATCAACTTCCTTCAACGATGGTTTTCCTCGCAGGCTATTGGGGATGTCGTCTTAAAACTGCGGGAAGACGCCGCCGCCGCCGTCTTGCGCCGCGATCTCAGCTTCTATGATGAGTTTCCTTCTGGGAAGATCGTCAGCCGGGTGATGTCCGATACCGCCGCCTTTTCACAGGTGGTCACACTCATCCGTGATTTGGTCAGCCAATTTTTGCTGATCCTTCTCTTGCTAGGCTTTCTGTTTATTGTGAATCGCTCGCTGACTCTGGTGCTGCTGCTGTTGATGCCAGTGATTATCGGGGTAGCGCTCTTGTTCCGCGTTATTGCCCGCAAAACAATTATCCAGTCGCGGCGCGTCCGTGCTGAGGTCACCAGCCTGATCCAAGAGAGCGTCGCCGGAATTGGTGTGGCGAAAACGTTCCGCCAAGAACGCGCCATGTACGATGATTTCCGCGTTTTGAACCGCCGTTCGTTTTGGATCAACCTGCGGACGGGGTATGTCTTTAGCGGCATTTTCCCAATTTTGAACATCGTTGCCGGCGTTGGGACGGCATCGCTGGTGTTTTTTGGCGGGCGCACCGTCACAACAGGCGGCATGACAGCAGGGGATTGGTATCTCTTTATTCAGGGGATGATGTTGTTCTGGTTTCCTCTGACAAGCATCGCCTCGTTTTGGAGTCAGTTCCAATTGGGTTTGGCGGCAGGGGAGCGCGTCTTTGCCCTGATTGATGACGAGCCGAAAGTGATCCAAAAAGGAAACGTCACCCTTAAGGATGTACGCGGCGAAATTCGCTTTGAAGGGGTGAACTTCCGTTACACAGATAAAGAGCAAGTCCTCGAAAACTTCAACCTACATATCCCCGCCGGACAGACGATTGCCTTTGTGGGGCATACAGGGGCGGGGAAATCAAGCATCGGAAAATTAATCGCCCGTTTCTATGAATTTCAGTCGGGGCGTATTCTGATTGATGGTGTCGATATTCGCACTCTTGATCTCCCCGCCTATCGCGTCCATTTGGGGGTGGTCACTCAAACGCCGTTCCTCTTTGATGGGACGGTGGCGGATAACATTCGCTACGGCAAGCGGGAAGCGACGAATGCCGAGGTTGCCGCTGCCGCCAACCAGATTGCCGGAGGCGACTGGGTGCGGATGCTCCCTGAAGGTTTAAATACACAAGTGGGCGAACGCGGCAGCAGCCTCTCGATGGGACAGCGGCAGCTTGTCGCCCTAGCGCGGATCATGCTCCAAAATCCCTCGATCATTATCCTAGACGAGGCAACAGCAAGTGTAGACCCGCTTACCGAGGCGTTGATCCAAGAGGGGTTGGATGTCGTTCTGAAGGGGCGCACGAGCATTGTCATTGCCCACCGCCTCAGCACGATTAAGGGCGCGGATCGGATCATCGTGATCAAGAAGGGCGAGATCATCGAAGAAGGCAGCCACGACTCGCTGATGAGCAGCGGCGGTCACTATGCAGAACTTTATAACACATACTTCCGCCATCAGAGTTTGGAATACCTCAATACTCGCCCTGAGGAACGGTTGGGGTTCGTTACGGATAAGGCAACTTAGGTTGTGTTGGCATTTGAATCAAACGAGCTAAGGTTGTCAGATGACAACCATGCGATGGTGCTTGCTACCGAGCGAGTACGGGAAGTGGAACAGTGTGTATAAGCGTTTTGGTCGTTGGTGTGACCAAGGCGTGTGGGATCGGATGCTGGAATATTTTGCCGATGACCCGGATATGGAACATGGGATGGTGGACAGCACGATTGTGCGTGCCCATGCCAGTGCTGCCAGAGCCACAAAAAAACGGTGGGCAGGCTGAACAGGCACTGGGGCGTAGTCGTGGCGGCTTCAGCACCAAAATTCATGTCACGGTGGACGGGTTGGGCTATCCGCTGCGATTGCACCTGACCGCCGGACAACGTCATGACATCATCAAGGCGCATGATCTGACTGTCGATCTGGACTTTGACTACCTGATTGCAGATCGCAGCTATGGCGTGCAGGATTTTGTCGATGCACTTCGCATCAGAGGTATTGAAGTGGTTATTCCGCCCAACAAAAATGCCCAAATACCCCGCCAATACGATGAATGGCGTTATCGAGAACGGTATTTGATCGCGTGTTTTATCGGCAAAATCAAGCATTTTCGCCGGGTCTTCTCTCGTTTTGACAAGCTCGCTCGGTGCTATCTTGGTTTCTTACAACTCACCAGTACCTTGATCTGGCTTCGGTGAAATGTCAACACAACCTAGATCGGGAAAGCCAGAGCCTTGATTTGCATCTGCCGTCGAACTGGGAACCAAATGAACCTGCACCACCGGAACGGGCAGACTATCAATCGTGCAGTCCCTATCGGCTGCCAAGTCTAAAACGCGCAGTACCGCCTGACGGATCAGGTCAAAGGCATCCATCAGGTTGCGACGACGTCGGTTGAAGCGACTTTGCGACGGGATACGAGGAAACAAGTCTCGATGCTCCCTCCAATAACTCAACCTCTCCGTTATCTACTCCATTCCGATTGACACCTTACGTACAATGGTTACAGGGAAGAGACGACGGCAAGTATGGCTTATGAATGATGATCCCACGAAAGCTGAGATAGTAAAAACTGTAATAAAGGCAAATTATATCAATTGCTTAGCAACAACCAGTGAAATGGTTAAATATATCCACTGAGCTGACAGAACAAAACACTACCGAACGGCAGTGTTTTATGAGTACGGTGTGATATGCAATGCACTACTTGTTAGTTTGCAGCCGTCACTAGAGCTTATTCATCATTTAGGTATTTCCCATACTTGCCAATTTGAAGCACCTCAATTTCCTCTTCGGTAAGTTCTGAGATACCTTCAAGGTATAACCGACAAAGCTTTGCCAGTTTTAGAACTTGTGGTAAGGCGGTACGAAGATTATGTGGGTCTTGTAACTCGTATTGCGCATTACTCAGTTGCCCAACCATGACATCGAATTCCTGTAGCTTTTCAGTATCTACCCGCTTCATATTGTCTCTCCTTTGGCAAGGGCGTGAAGACGCATGCCTTCATTGAACAACCCGCGCAAATGGCGAAAATCACCATCGGGACGGGCTACTCACTACGCAAAGAGAGGTAAAACCTTTTGTTAAAGACCTACACCAAAACGTATCATAACATATCGCTTTGAGCTAAAGCCCGAAACGAACCAGTTTGTCTATTTCAATCCCATATTCAGCCCTATTTGACCTGCGAAATTTCGAAAAGAGGTGTGATTTACTTCTTTAACGTGCTTGAAATAATGACTGATCCTGGCACGTTTTACGTCATATGTGGTTGACAAGACTCGAAGCCTTAACCGCCTAAACCCACGCTCTCAGCGTTTTTCACAAACATGCATAACTGCTCTTGCCTCGCTGCGATTATTATGCTACGATCTTTATCGGGTCACTCTTGATTTTTCGGTGGTTTTTTTGTGATTGCCATGCTTCGCCTATCAACCTGTTGTCCGTGCGCCATGTGTATACCCACTCACCCGCCCGGCGGCTGGTAGTATCGTGCCTTTTGGCAGACCGACCCTTGCTTGCACGCCCCGGACGCCGCCGGGGCTTTTTTTTGAGGAGTTCCATGACCCAACCCACCCCAAATACCTCCGATACAGTGGCGACAGGGGCATTGGTCGAGACTCTGAACGCCCGCTTTGCCGATGCTCACCCCGCCGAGATACTTCGTTGGGCGGTGGGCGAATTTGGGCAGCGCCTTGCCACCGTCACCAGTTTCCAGCCAACGGGGATTGTCACCCTCCATATGCTCAGCGAGTTCGCCCCGAACACACCCGTTCTGACGCTTGATACGGGGCTGTTGTTTTCGGAAACCTACGCCCTCATGAACGATCTCGAAAAACGGCTGGCGTTGAACCTGCTTCGCCTGCGCCCCGCACAGACCGTCGCTGAGCAAGCGGCAACCCATGGGGAGGCGCTCTGGCTGCGTGACCCTGATCAGTGCTGCGCCCTGCGCAAGACCGACCTCCTAGATCGCGTTTTGGGTGGGTATGGGGCATGGCTCACCGGTTTGCGCCGCGATCAATCAGAAGGGCGGGCAGAGACGCCCATCTTTGCGTGGGATCGCAAGCATAACAACCTGAAAATTGCCCCTTTTGCCACATGGACAGAATCGATGGTGTGGACGTATCTCCATGCCTACGAACTCCCCTACAACACCCTCCACGATCAGGGCTACCCAAGCATTGGTTGTTATCCCTGCACCCGCGCCGTCGATCCGGCGTCGGGCGATAAGCGGGCGGGGCGTTGGGCGGGGTCGGCAAAGACGGAATGTGGAATCCACATTGATAAGACCATCTCAGAAGAAACAAATACAAAAGGACAACACGAATCATGACGGTTGACAGCGACGGCTTTACTTTATGGATGACCGGGCTTTCCGGCGCAGGCAAGACGACTATTGCCCTTGCCTTAGAAGCCGACCTTCGGGCGCGGAGCGTGCGCGTTGAGCGCTTGGATGGCGATGTCGTCCGTGAGGGACTCACCCGTGATCTTGGCTTTAGCAAGGAAGACCGCGACAAGAACATTGAGCGGGTCACCTTTGTGGCAAAACTGCTCTCCCGCAATGGGGTGGGTGTCCTCGCCTCGTTCATCTCCCCCTACAAAGAGGCACGGGCAAAAGCGCGGGCAGAGACGACGAATTTCATCGAAGTGTACGTCAGCGCCCCGCTGGAAACAGTCATTGAGCGCGACGTGAAGGGGCATTACAAAAAGGCAATCGCGGGCGAGATTCTGAACTTCACCGGTGTGAACGATCCTTACGAAGCACCGGAAGCGGCTGAGATCGTTGTGCGCACCGATCAAGAGACAGTGGCGGAGAGCGTGGCGAAGATTCTCGCCTACCTTGAAGGGCGCGGGTTAATCCCGCAGCGGGAGTCGGTTGGGGAGGTCACCCATGCCTAGCCCTTCCCCCTTTAACCCCAACAAGCCCGCCACCTTGATTGCTCCCCATGGGGGGACGTTAGTCAACCGCATCCTGACGGGCGATGTCCGTGCCGAGGCGCTTGAACGCGCTGCCCGTTTGGTTCGACTTCCCCTTAGCGAAGTGAACCTTGCCGATTTGGAGATGATCGGCAGCGGCGCTCTCAGCCCACTGACAGGATTTGTTGGGCGCGAGGATTACCGTACCATTGTCCATGACCTGCGCTTGGCAAATGGTTTGCCCTGGTCGATCCCGGTCACCTTTGCGGTGAGCGCCGAAGATGCTGAGCGCGTCGCCATTGGCGATGAGGTTGCCCTTGTCGAAGGGCGAACGACGGGCGAGACAGTCATTGCTCTGCTCACGGTGAGCGACAAATACACCTATGACCGCGAAGTTGAGGCGCAAAAGGTCTATCGCACGACGGAGACGGCACATCCGGGTGTAGCGCGGCTCTACAAACAGGGCGATGTCCTGCTTGGTGGGGATGTGTGGCTGGTCGAACAGCCCGAACGCGCCACAACAGAGTTCGCCGCGCTCCGTTACACGCCCACCCAAACGCGGGCAATCTTCTTAGAGCGCCAGTGGCGGCGGATCGTCGGCTTTCAAACGCGCAACCCGATTCACCGCGCCCATGAATACATCCAAAAGACGGCACTCGAAGTCGTTGATGGGCTGCTGCTCCACCCCCTTGTGGGCGAGACGAAATCCGATGATATTCCGGCCTCGCTTCGTGTAGAAAGCTACAAGGCAATCCTGAGCGCCTATTATCCGGCGTCACGGGTGCTGCTTGGGGTCTTTCCGGCTGCGATGCGCTACGCCGGTCCGCGTGAGGCGATCTTCCACGCCATTGCCCGTAAAAATTACGGGTGTTCCCATTTCATCGTCGGGCGCGACCACGCCGGAGTCGGTAAGCACTACGGAACATATGACGCCCACTGGATTTTCGATGAGTTCACTCCAGAAGAAATCGGCATCACGCCGCTGTTCTTTGAGCATACCTTCTACTGCAAGACATGCGGTGCGGTGGTCAGTTCCAAAACCTGCCCACACGATTCCAGCGCCCACATCGTCCTCAGCGGGACTCAAGTGCGGGAGATGCTGGCGAACGGTCAGGATTTGCCTACGGAATTCACCCGCCCCGAAGTAAGCCGTATTCTGATGCGCGGTGTACGCGATCAGGCGGGGGCATAGAGCGCCTACGACGGCGTGATCAGCACGATCATGCCGCAAAGGTTCTTCATCCATAGCGCGGGCGACCACACAGGGTCGCCCCTACCCCATTCCCCTTATGACCCCTTTCAGTCTTTGACAAACCACCTCACCTTCCTCACCGATCACCAGCAAGCGGGGTATAGTAGAGGGATTAATGATCCTTCTTGGAGCGCTTTCATGCGCCAAGTGCCTCAAACAGACCAAGACAGACGACACAACCCATGATTCATCTTCAAACCCTTCTTGCTCGCGTCCCCGGTGTGATCGATATCCCTACGGAAAACCCTCGGATCACAGCCCCCATCACAGAGGATAGCCGCGCCGTCCAAGCGGGGGGCGTATTCCTTGCGCGGCGCGGTACACAGGTCGATTCGCACGCCTTCATCGGCACAGCGGCGGCGGCGGGTGCGGCGGCAATCATCGGGGAACAGCCCCGCACTGCCCTCGGCACGCTGCCCACTCCCTATGTACAGGTGGCAAACTCAGCCACAGCGCTTGGCTACCTTGCCGCCGCCTATGAAGGCTTCCCCTCAGATCGCCTCACGGTGATCGGTGTCACGGGGACGGATGGCAAAACGACCACGACGAACCTGATCTACCACATTTTGAAGGCAGCGGGCATCCGCGTTGGGATGATCAGCACAATCAGCGCTGTGATTGGCGATGAGGACATTCCGACGGGACTTCATGTGACGACCCCCACCGCCCCTGAAGTGCATTCCTATTTGCGGCGGATGGTTGAGGCGGGCTTGACCCACGCCATTTTAGAGACAACCTCACACGGCTTGGCGCAAGGGCGGGTGAATGGCGTCAGCTTTGACATTGCCGTATTGACGAATGTCACCCATGAACACCTTGATTATCATGGCACGTTCGAGGCATACCGTGCGGCGAAGGGTCTGCTGTTCAAAAATGTCAGCGAATCATCTGCCAAAGCAGGAATCATGAAGGCGCTGGTCATCAACGGCGATGATCCGAACCGTGCCTACTTCGAGGCGTTTCCTGTGGGGCGTCGGGTCATTTATAGCCTAAACGACGTTCAAGACCTATCGTTTTTTCCAGATCGGACGACTTTCACACTCAACATAAAGGATTCTGCTCAGGATCACACCATTCGCGTGCCGATGCAAACGGCGCTGATCGGTGAATTCAATGTTCAGAACATCCTTGCCGCCGCCAATGTTGGCGCAATGTTGGGCATTGCGCCAGCGACGATCCAACGTGGCATAACAAGCCTCCCCCCCATTTCGGGACGAATGGAACGCCTTGATGAAGGGCAGGATTTTCTGGCATTGGTCGATTTTGCCCATACCCCCAACGCTCTGCTGCGGGCGCTCACGGCAGCGCGGCGCATGACCAGTGGGCAGGTAATCGCCGTCTTTGGTAGCGCCGGACTGCGCGATGTGGAAAAACGGCGGATGATGGCGGAAATTGGGGTGGAACATGCCGATCTGTGTATCCTGACCGCCGAAGACCCGCGCACCGAGTCCTTAGATGAGATATTGGCGATGATGGCGGCGGGGGCGCTGAGCAAAGGCGGCAAGGAAGGGCATACCTTCTACCGCGTCCCGGATCGCGGCGCAGCGCTTGCCTTTGCCTGTGCGCTGGCGAACCCTGGCGATGTCGTGATTGCCTGTGGCAAAGGGCATGAGCAAAGCATGTGTTTTGGGACGGTGGAATATGCGTGGGATGACCGTGAGGCGCTGCGGGCGGCGCTGCGCGGACACCCCTTGCGGACGCTTCCGACGCGGGATGCGAAAGGTGCGTGGTAATGACGGGCTTCCCCTCGCCAGAGATGATCCGCGCTCACGCTGCCCCTCCTTTTCGGCGGTGGGCGAGGCACGGTATACCCTACCTGCTCTATTATGTCCGTTCGCGCCTCGGTGATCACGGGCGACTGCCCCCGTTGCTGCGCCTGATCGAGATCACCGATCAGCTGTACCTCGGTGGGCAGATCGGCGCGAACGACTGGCGACGGCTGACAGAGCGGGGGGTCAGCGCTATCGTGAACATGCGCGTGGAATGGGATGATCGCCGTTTTGGGATCGATACCCCCCATGCCCTTTGGCTTCCCGTGATTGATGGCACAGCGGCGACGGTAGAACAGCTTTATCAGGGGGTATGCTTTATTGGTGAGCAGATCAGCGCTGGGCATGGGGTGTACGTCCATTGTGCGGCGGGCTTTGGGCGAGGACCCTCGCAAGTTGTTGCCTATCTCATTGCTTGTGGGTTTGGCGTGGAGGATGCGATCATCTTCGTGGCTGAGCGCCGCCCAGTGATTCACCTCTCCGCTCGGCAGCGCATGCGGCTGCACCAATTCGCTGACTATTGGGCGGCTCATCGTCCATAAGCGCGAACACCTCATCGCATAGCTAACCAATAGGAGGCTTGTACAGTGCCACCTTACACACCATTAGCGGAGTAGATTTATTATGCTCTGTGCAGGAGTCGCCCTAGCGTTGTGCCTCATCCTCCCACACTCACCTTAAACCGTCCAAGCCACATTGCCAGCGATGCCAGCATATACACCCGTTGAAAACTTTGGTAGCGGCTGACCGCCTCGCCAACGACGACGCCCTCAAAGCGATCCCACGCTGTTTGCAAAAAGGTGGATTGGAACATCTCGCGCAGGGGGGATGCCGTACTCAAAATCAGGTCGCGGACGTACTCGCGCAGGTCGCCCACAATCCAGCGATCCAAGGGGACGGAAAAGCCTTGTTTCTTTCGTTTGGAGACCGATTCCGGCAGCAGTTTTGCCGCCAGCCCCCGCGTGACAACCTTCAACGTCCCTTGCGGCGAGACTTTCAAGGCAGCCGGCAGCGCCGCCCCTAGTCGAAGCATTTCATTATCAAGGTAGGGGACGCGCACTTCTAAGCCATGCGCCCCACTCGCCACATCGACTTTGCGGAGGTAGTCGGCGTGCAGACGGAGGCGCATTTCGGATTCAATGAGGGCGGTGATCGGGTCGCCCGCCATGCTGACAAAGGGCGTCATACGTTGTGCTGTTGTCCCCCCCGCCCGTACCATCCGCCCCAATTCGGCTGTGTATCCCGATAACCGCTCGTCCTCGGTGAAATATTCGGTGAGGGCGGCAAACAGCGCCGGACGGGAAAGCCCCGCCAGCCGCCATGCCTTCGCTGCTTGGTGTCCGCGTCGCCCCATGTGCCGCACAACGCCCATCACAGGGTTCAGAATTCTCCCCCCAGAGACAGCCGCACCCCATTGGGAGAGTCGCCGCGCCAAGCGGTAGCGGACATAGCCACCGAACACTTCATCCCCGCCATCACCGGAAAGAGCAACCGTAACATGCTTGCGAATCTCACGGCAGACCAAATAGGTGGGGAGCGCAGAACTATCCCCGAAGGGTTCGTCATACTGATTCACAACACGCTGGAAGGTTTCCAGACGCTCTGCGCCGAGACTCATCTGTGTTTCGTGGAGGGCGATCCGGCAGCTTTCGGCAATCTCCCGCGCTTGAGCGCTCTCATCATAGGCGGCGTCGTCAAAGCCCATCGTGAATGCCTGAATATCGGGCTTTAGTCCCCCTGCCAAAAGCGCGGCGATGAGCGAGGAATCAATGCCTCCCGATAGGAACATGCCAATCGGCACATCGGCAATCAAATGCCCTTTGAGCGCCTCTTGAAGCGTCTCTTCCGCCCGTTCGATTGCCCCTGCCGAGTCAAGTTGCGGTTCAACGGCGGGCTGCCATGTATAGTACGTCCCGTGCCGCTCACCCTCTGGCGAGAGGCGCAGCCACGACCCCGGCGGGAGCTGTTCAATGTCTTGGAAACAGGTCATGGGGGTGATTGTGTGACCTTGCGAGAGGTAATCGTGCAGAGCAGCACTGTTGGCGCGGATCGGCACACAGCCAGAGGCAAGGACGGCTTTTGGCTCTGAGCCAAAAAAGACCCCCAATGCTGTGCGGGCGAGGAACAAGGGCTTGATCCCGACACGATCACGCGCCAAGAGGAGGCTGCCATCCGTTGTATCATAGAGGGCAAAGGCAAACATCCCGCGCAGAGCGAGCAGCCCATCGTCAATGCCGTAAGCGTCTAGTGCGGCGGCGATTACCTCGGTATCGCTGTTCGTCAGGAAGTGGTAGCCGCGTTGTTCTAGAGCTGCCCGCAGTTCGCGGTAGTTGTAAATCTCCCCGTTAAAGACGATCACCCGTCGTCGGTGGGCATCCCACATGGGTTGATCGCCCGTTGAGAGGTCGATGATTGCCAGCCGCGCATGACCCAAGCCAACACGCTGATCGCGCCAATAATCTAGCCCGTCGGGTCCGCGGTGGGCAACTGCCCGCGTCATCCGTGCTAAGATCGCGGCGGCGTCCTCAGTTTGCCCCACCTCACCCCAAAATCCGGCGATTCCGCACATGGGTGCTTTCTTCTATGTCCTTGAAGCTACCTGAAGGTGGGAAGTATAACGCCCGATACGATAGAGGGAAACGATAGAAAATGATGGTGTGAGGGGACAGCACAGGGGTGAGTGTAGTTTAGCGGCGGGAGACCACAGATGCTCTCCCCTGCAAGGGACTCAGAGGATACGGCGCTACCCCTCCCGCACGAGAGTGGCGTATAATTCCCGCCAATGGCAACGCTACCATCTCCCACCACCCGCCTTCGTCCCCTACGCGGCTGTCGACGCCTCGGCTGTCAGGGCTGCTTATGGGGAATCGTGTTCTTCATCATCGCTCCCCTGTTGCTCTGGCTGACGCGCGGCATATGGCTGCCCCCTTTCTATGCCTTCACTGTTGTTGGCGAAGCGCCCCAACGCGCCGATGTCATCGTCATTTTGGGCGGTGATGTTGGCGGGCGGGCGGAAACAGCCGCTCGTCTGTGGCAGGAGGGCTATGCCCCCATAATCATCTTCAGCGGGACGACAAAAAGTTTGCGGCTCGGCACATTTTGGCTTGATCATCTGGGCGTCCCCCGCGATGTGCGCCGCCTGATCGAAAACGCTGAGGCAACATGGGACGAAGCCGAGAAGGTCTATGCCCTACTTCAGGCGGAAGGCGCTCATTCCGCCCTGATCGTCACCGATAACACACACACCCGCCGCGCCCGCGCCGTCTACCGTGCCTTGCAGCCGAATCCGCCCCTTGTTTTGACCTTTGTGTCGGTAGACCGCTACGACCTTACCGAGATGGCATGGTATGATCATGATACGTTTCTCGCCGTCGGCATGGAATACCTAAAGATGATCTACTACGCCATGCGCTATGGTGTTCTCCCTTTCTAGGTACTCTAACGAGTAGTCCGTCAGGAAAATTTCTAAAAGAACCCCAATCCCCTTTCCCCGCGTGCGGGGAAAGGGGGAGAAATTCTGTGGGCGAGGGGGATGAGGACTGTCTCATTCTATGGTTACCTTCCTGAAGGGCTATTAGGGACACTGTATATCCAATAGCTACACGAACCAAAGGATCAATCACACCTGCTATGGCTCATTATCTCGTCACCGGCGCAGCCGGATTCATTGCCAGTAAAGTCACCGAAATGCTCTGTGCGGCAGGACACACCGTCACAGGCATTGACAACCTGAACGACGCTTATGATATTCGGCTAAAACACTGGCGCTTGAACCGCCTGCGCGGGCTTCCCGGCTTCACGCTCATTGAGGGCGATATTGCCCACCGCCCAACAGTGGAGGGTTTGGATACGGCGCTCCCCGACTGCGCCGCCGTGATCAACCTTGCTGCTCGTGCCGGGGTGCGTCAATCCACCGAGAACCCCTGGCTGTATGTCGATACAAACGTGACCGGTACGTTGAATCTCTTGGAACTATGCAAACGGCGCGGTATTGGAAAATTTGTCTTAGCCTCTACCTCCAGCCTGTATGGGCAGAACAACCCTATGCCCTATCGCGAGGATGCTGATACCAGCCGACCGATCTCTCCCTATGCGGCAACGAAAAAGGCGGCGGAGGCGCTCTGCTATTCCTACCATGCGCTGACCGGGCTGGATGTGACCGTCTTTCGTTATTTCACGGTGTATGGTCCAGGCGGTAGACCTGATATGAGCCTCTTTCGCTTTGTCCAGTGGATCAACGAGGGGAAGCCTGTCCATGTCTTTGGCGATGGCAAGCAATCCCGCGATTTCACCTACGTTGATGACATTGCAAAGGGGACGATCCTCGGCTTGAAACCGCTTGGCTACCAGACGATCAATTTGGGGTCAGATCGCCCCGTTGTCCTCATGGAGATGGTGCATATCCTTGAGGAACTGCTTGGCAAGACAGCGCAGGTCGATTACCAGCCGCGCCATCCAGCAGACATCACGGCGAGTTGGGCAGACATCAGCCGTGCGCGGGAACTGCTCGGTTGGCAGCCTCAGACGGATTACCTTCAGGGGCTGCGTAACCTAGTTGATTGGTATCGGGAGAATCAGGCATGGGCAAAAGACGTGCGGACGGAGTGAGGCAGAGAATGGCGATTTTCACGAATTTTTAATCTTTGTCTAATGGGATATCGCGGGTTCCTATGAGGGTGACTGCTCTAGAAGTGATACCTCCCTAAAAAGGGATTTTCTCCCTCCCCTTGCAGGTAAACCCGATTAGAAGGGGGAGGCAGTATCCTTCTCTTTTCCCCTTTCAGCGCCTTCCACAAGAACACTCCCTAAAAAATTCTGACATACTTGATGTTTCGTTGGAATTTGAAACTTGACAGAGGGTTCGTTACAATGGCGCTTAGCTTCGTCCGCAAAAATGGATGAGCAAAAGATCGTTTCATGTTTCAATTGAGGAAAAGCTCTATGAAGAAGGCGCTCAAGATCGGTTTTCTAACCGTCGCCCTCGCCCTTGCTGTCACGGCTGCTCCGGTATCCCCGGTGGCAACGGCGCAAGATGATGGCGGCATTATTGTCGAAGCGACGTTCGGCAGTGGTCCCGCGAACCTGAACCCCTTGTTTTGCTTGGACACGACCTGCGGGCGTGTCGTTGGGTTGATGTTCCCCGGTTTGATCGGCACCGACCCGGCTGCGGCAACCTTTAAGCCCGCCGCCCCCGGCTCATTGGCAAAAGAATGGTCGCTGGCAGAAGATCAGAAAACACTGACCTTCAAACTCCGCGAAGATGCCAAGTGGTCGGACGGAACGCCCATTACAACAAAAGATTTCCTGTATTCGTGGGAAATTATTAAGAATGAAGAGGCAGCCTCTCCCTACAGCTTCGTAGCGGGGCGTATCGCCACGGTTGAAGCACCGGATGATTACACCCTGATCATCACTCTCGTTGAAGGATCCTGCGATGCGTTGTGGGATGCTTCCTTCCCCGTTGCACCCTCGCATGTCTTTGCCGACACTGCGCCGACTGCGCTGAAGGATCACTCCTTCGCCACCGCCCCGACGGTTTCCTTTGGACCGTTCAGCTTCGGCGAATTCCGCCCCGGCGAGCGCACCAGCTTGCTGGCGGACAAGACGTGGCCCGATGCCATTGACGGCAGCACAAAATCGGCTGGCTTCCTCTATAAGGTTGTACCAGATCAGACCGTCCTCATCGAGCAGTTCCTTGCTGGTGAGACGAGCATCATCGACAACCCCGCCCTCAACCGCCGTGCCGACATCAAAGCGGCTGGCGATGCAGGCGATGCGCAGGTCTTCAACTATGCCGGTAATTCGTGGGACTATGTGGCGTTGAACCTCGCTGACCCGACGAACCCGCAAAATGGTTTGGATGCTGACGGCAAGGCAATTGATCAGGGCAAACACCCGATCTTCGGTGATGTCATGGTGCGTCGCGCTATTGCCCTCGGCTTGGATGTCGATGCGATGGCAAAGACGGCGGTCTTTGGCGAAGGTACGCGCATGGCGGCGAACCTGATCCCGACCTCCTATGCCATTGATCCTGACCTCGCCCCCATCCCCTACGACACGGCAGCCGCTGCCAAGTTGTTGGACGATGCTGGCTGGGTTGTCGGCGCTGATGGTATCCGTGAGAAGGACGGCGTTCGCCTTGCCTTCACGCTCAACACGAACGCGGGCAACACCCGTCGTGAGGCGATTGTGACCTTGATCAAGGATCAGTTGGCGCAGATCGGCGTGGAAGTGACTGTTGAGTTGATCGACTTCAACCTCGCCGTAGAGCGCCTCCAAGCGCAAACGTTTGATGCGATTGTTCTCGGCTGGCGGAATGGCTACCCGGATCGTCCCGATCAGACGCAGCTCTTCCTCCCCGAAAGCGATGTTGTGGGCAGCGGCTCGAATTTCATCTCGTGGAACAACGAGGAATTCAACCGCCTGACCAAAGAAGCACGCTCAGCGGCGGGCTGCGATCAGGAAAAGCGGATCGAACTGTATCGCCAGGCGCAGAAGGTCTTCCAAGACGATCTGCCCTATGTGCCGCTGTTCGTTCAGAACGGTATGTACGCAGCACGCAGCAATGTGAAAGGGTTTGCACCCTATCAATCGCAGATGCTGTGGAACATCGACGCTTGGTCGGTGGAGTAGTCGGCTAAGGGTTTCATTGCGGCGCGTTGGGGTAACCGAACGCGCCCTGTGATGAACGAGTCACTCGCCCCCTCCATCCGAACCACCCGTTCGGCAGCGGAGGGGGCATTTTCTACCCTTGTGGGCAAGAGTTCGCGGATAGATCTAACCAATGATTAAGTACATTGCACGGCGACTTATTCAAGCAATCCCCACTGTTTTTGGGGTGACCATCTTTACCTTCCTTATTCTGGCACTCTCTCCCGGCGGACCAACCGGCGCTCTGCTGCTCGATCCAAGCCTTACGCCTCAACAGCGGCAAGAAGCGAAAAAGCGTTTGGGGTTGGATGACCCGCTGCCGGTGCAATATCTTCGTTGGCTCATCGGGGACGATTGGCATTACTACGACACAAACGATGACGGCGTGGGCGATAGGCAAGGGGCGCGGTTGGGCGTCTTACGCGGTGATTGGGGCTATTCCTTCACTGCCCGTCGTTCTGTTCTGCCCCTTTTTGGCGAACGGCTTGGGGCAACGCTTGAACTGGGCATTTCCTCCTTACTCTTTGGGCTGTTATTGGGTGTCCCTATCGGGATTTTGGCGGCGGTGGCGCGGGGATCCCTCTTTGATAATGCCACACGGGTTCTCTCCGTCATTGTCAATGCCGTCCCTGTCTTTTGGCTAGGGCTGATTTTACTGCTCATTTTTGGGGCATCGCTCAAGGTCTTGCCGATGGGGGGGCGCTGCCCCAGTACGCAGTTGATTGGCTGTCCCGATTTGCCCAACCGCTTGCAGTTCCTCATCCTGCCGACCATTGTCTTGGGGGCGGGCGGTGTGGCGGGCTACTCGCGCTACCTACGCGCCTCGATGCTGGATGTGATCGGGCAAGATTACATCCGCACGGCGAAATCAAAGGGTTTGAAGCAGCGTGCTGTGTGGTTTGCGCATGGCGCACGCAACGCGCTCATTCCGCTGGCAACCTTCCTCGGTCCAGCCATTACGGGGATTTGGGGCGGGGCGTTCATCACCGAGCAAATCTTCTCGTGGCCCGGCATTGGCTTTCTGACCTTTCAATCGATCACAGCGCAAGATTTCTCCATGCTCATGGCGGTGGCAGTCTTCTCAGCGATCACGACGATCTTGGGTTTTATTCTCTCGGACATCCTCTACGCGATGATCGATCCGCGTATTCGCTTTAGTTAAGGAGATAGCACACCCATGACCGCACGCGACATGGTAATGAAATTAAAAGACGAAAAAGAAGAGCGCGATGAGGCGCTAGGGCGTTCGCTGCTTGGGTTGGCACTGCGCCGCCTCCGCCGCGATAACCTGACGCTCATGGCAATGGCAGTCATTGCCGTGATCACCCTCTCTGCTATTTTTGCCCCGCAGATCACAGGCGTATTGGACATTAATTACTCGCGGACGGACGGTCCGAACGCCTTCATCCCTGTTGGCGGGCAAGACCGCCTGACGGTGGACACCGATTATCGCTTTCGCCCTCGCACCGTGAGTACGGCAGTCGTCTACGATTACAGGGCAAAGGCAAAATCGAAAGTCATTGATACGAATTTCAATGACCTTCAAGAAGGCAATGCCGGACTCAAACTATTTAATGCCGCCCTGCTTGGGAAGGGCTTGGATATTTATGTGACGGGCGGCGACGAAGCGGGAACATCCCCCTCTGCCCGCAGCATCAAGGTGGGCGAGGGCAGCCCTCTGATTCAACTCCCCCCCGGCACGTACACGCTCACTTTACGCGAATCAACAGGGTCGAAAGAAGCCCCCCCAACGCTTGTCTTGCCCGATGTAGAAGTGAAGGCGGGCTGGCTCACCATGTCGGTGGCGGCGGGCGGTGGTGATTCCGGCTTACCGCTTGAACTGAAGCTGTACCCCACCGATTTGGCAACGATAGGTCTGACCGAAGCACGCCTCCAACTGATTCAAGTCTCGCCTGATTCCCCCCCGCTGAACGTCTTGCTTGGCAATGACAACCTAATCGCTCAAGACATCAGCTATGAGGAGGAAATCCTCTACGACATGCCGCGCCAAACGACAACCCTCGGCACATCGCCAGTGGATGCCCGCCGCCGCGTTCTGGGGACGGATGACTTGGGGCGGGATCAACTGGCACGGCTGCTCTATGGCGGGCAGGTGAGTTTGGGAATCGCGTTTCTGGCGGCGAGTATCTCCATTTTCATCGGCGTCACCTTAGGGATTCTGACGGGCTATTACGGCGGTCTGATCGATGATTCGGTGAATTGGATCATCACCACTGTAAGTTCACTGCCCACGCTGCTGCTTTTGTTGATCATCATCTCGGTGACAAAACCCGGTCCGGCGGTGCTGATCATGGTGTTGGGGTTGTTGGGGTGGTTTGGGACGGCGCGTTTGGTGCGGGGGGAAACCTTCTCCATCCGCGCCCGTGAATATGTCACCAGCGCCCGCTCGATTGGCGCACCGGTCAGCCGGATCATGCTCGTTCACATCCTGCCGAACTTGCTCAGCGTTGTCATGATCGGCGTGGCGATCAACGTTGGCGGACTGATTTTGACCGAATCGGCGCTGAGCTACCTCGGTTTTGGGATCAACCCCCCGACGCCCAGTTGGGGCAATATGCTCTCCAACTCGCAGACGTTCTTCACCAAAGGGGTTCACCTTGTTATTGTGCCCGGACTGCTGATCACAATCACCGTCTTGTGCTTGTATGTCATTGGAGATGGGCTGCGCGATGCCTTCGACCCAACCTTAAAGAGTTAGGCAACTTCGTCTACCTCGTAGGGGCGACCCTCTGTGGTCGCCCATCCTAACAAACCATACCCCGCACTTCCCAATGACTACGCGCTAATTCGTACCGTGCAGCGCCTCTACAATCGTTAAGCTGTTGTGATCCATCATGCTGAGGTAGGTTTCACCCTCTGTCCCCGCCTCACCGAGGCTATCCGTGTAGAGAGGGGGGGCAACTTTCACCCGTGCTTCCCGTGCAATCTGTTCGATCAGAGTCGGATTTACCTGACTTTCGACAAAAATCGCCGGAACACCGGATTCGCGGATGGCAATGATCAGCGCGGCAATCTCCCCAGCAGATGGGTCGGCGGCTTCCGTGCTGACACCAAGCACCGCCTCCACCTTGAGTCCATACCGAGCGCCAAAATAGGCGAGCGCATCATGGCTGGTGAATACGATGCGCCGCCCTTCGGGAAGGGTTTCCACCAACGCGAGGATGCGCTCGTCTAGCGCCTCCAAGTCGGCTAGGTATGCTGCGGCGTTCGCCGTATAGATCGCTTCTCCGTCGGGGTCAAGGACGATCAGAGCATCGCGGATGGTCGTCACCATGTGCATGACATTCCTCACATCGTGCCACACATGCGGATCGCCCTCACCGTGATTATCCTCTATCTCGTGATTCTCTCCCTCAACAAGAGGCAGTGGGGTGATCCCTTCAGTCGCAGTGATCAACTTCGCCTTCGTCCGGCTGGCGGTGATCAGGTCGGGAAGCCATGTCTCAAACCCCAAGCCGTTGGCAATGATCACGTCCGCCTCAATCAGTTTAACCGTATCGGCGGGCGTGGGGTCAAAGGTATGCGCGTCTGCCCCGGCAGAGACGAGCGTCTCCACTGAAACACGCTCTCCGCCAACCTCTTTGACAAAATCGGTCAAAATGCTGAAGGTCACTATCGCCTTGATCGGCGCGTGCGCCTTTAAGGTGAAACGGGGCGCAGCAAGGCTCACGATCATAGTGAATATCAACGTAGATAGACAGACAGATCGAACGACGATTCGAGCCATTGGACGAAATTCCTCTAGGTAAATTGTTGATATTGAGATCGCGTATCATTTACGATGATAGTTTAAATGAGACAATGTGTCAATACAGAAGGGGGGTGTAAGCCTTGAACGCTCAGCGGGGAGGATAGTTCCCGCCCAAGCACGGTACAATCATACGTCATGATCTGTCATTGAAAACTATAACTGTTTAGATGAAGGGTGCTTGTCATGCGTGCATTGGTCTATACCGCCCCCGGCACAGTGCGGCTGGAGGAACGCCCCCACCCCGAAGCGCCCGCCGAGGGTGAACTTTTGGTGAAAATTCGCGTCTGCGGGGTGTGCGGTAGCGACGTGACGGATTGGTACATGACGCCCCGCGCTCCGGTGGTCTTGGGGCATGAACCCGCTGGCGAAGTCGTCGCCGTTGGGAATGGCGTGACGGCGTTTGCCGTTGGGGATCGCGTTGCCCTTCACCATCATATGCCCTGTATGGTTTGCGAACGCTGCCGTCGGGGGGCATATACAAACTGCCTACAGTTCAAGAATACGCGCTTGTATCCGGCAGGAATGGCGGAATATGTGCGCGTCCCCCGCGAGATTGTGAACGGCGATGTCTTGAAACTGCCCGCTTCGCTCTCTTACGAGGCGGGGTCGCTGATCGAACCGATTGCTTGCTGTGTGCGGGCGCTGGATCGGGCGCGGGTGAAGGGCGGCGATTCCGTCCTCGTCATTGGGGCGGGCTTTAATGGCATCGTCTTTGGGCTGCTTGCCCGTTCATGGGGGGCGGATCGGGTAGCGATCACGGATCGGACGCCCGCCCGTCTGGATCGCGCCCGACGGTTAGGGTTGGGAACGTTCAATGTTGATAATAGCGATGTAGACGATCAGATCAAAGCATGGAGCGGCGGCGATGGAGCAGGCGTCGTCCTTTGTACACCCTCGAAAATCCCTGTGATTGATAAGGCGCTGCGCTATGTTGCGCCTGGGGGGACGCTCATGCTTTACGGACCGCCTGCACCGGCGGAATCATGGGCGCTAGATATGAACGATGCCTTTTTCAAAGAGATCACCATCACAAGTTCCTATTCGGCAAGTCCCTACGATACACGGCGGGCGCTCTCTTTGCTGAGCGATGGCGTCATTCACCCCGATGATCTGATCACTCACCGCTTTCCACTGGCAGAGGCGCAGACCGCGTGGGAGATGACCCGTGCCGCCGGCGATTCGTTGAAAATTGTCGTGACGATGTAATTTGTAGAGGATGTACCTAGAATGCCCCCGATGATGCGCGGTGTGTTTTTCCTTGGACCCGGAGCGCTTGAACTGCGTGAAGTTGCTATCCCCGAACCGGGGGCGGGGGAAGTGGTTGTCAAAGTGGAAGCAGCGACGACCTGCGGCACAGATCTAAAGGCCTATCGGCGCGGACACAAGCTGTTCAAGCCGCCCATGCCGTTTGGTCACGAATGGGCGGGCTACATTCAGGCTGTTGGTGAGGGGGTGAGCGCGTGGCGGGAGGGGGATCGGGTCACGGGGGCGAATTCTGCCCCCTGCAACGGCTGTTTTTACTGTCGCAAGGGACGCCAACAACAGTGCCTCAGCCTTGAGTCTCGTTTTAATTGGGGGACGTATGCCGATTATGTCCGTATTCCAGCACACATTGTCGCCCAGAATATGCACGCTATTCCAATAACGCTTAGTTTTGCCGAAGCTGCTTTTGCCGAACCGCTGGCGTGTGCCGTCCTCTGCACAACAAATGCCGGAATCCAATTGGGGGATACGGTGGCGATCCTCGGCGTGGGCGCACAGGGCTTGATGCAGATTCAATTGGCAAAACACCTTGGTGCAGCGCGGGTAATCGCCATTGGACGGGCAGCGGGGCGCATCGAACGAGCAAAGCAGTTAGGGGCTGATCTCACCCTGAGTTCGCTGGAGGGCGACCCTGTGGTGGGGGTGAAAGCACTTACCGAAGGACGCGGTGCGGATGTCGTCATTGAGGCGGCGGGCAGCGCAGAGACATGGGCGCAAGCGGTGAATATGACGCGACCCGGCGGGACGGCAATCCTCTTTAGCGGGTTGCCTAATGGAACTCAGGTCACTTTTGACGCCGCTCATCTCCATTATGGAGAGATCACCACGAAGGGCATTTTCCACCATACCCCCCGTGCGGTAGAACAAGCCGTGTTTATGCTCCGTTCGGGGGCGGTGAATGTGAAGCCGATGATCGATGGAACAATTCGCCTCTCTGAAGTAGCCGAAGGGTTGGAGCGAATGCAGCGCAGTGAGGCAATCAAGCTGGCGGTGATGCCGGGATTGGGCTGACCGAAATTTGATGGATTTGCTATCTGAAGGGTACGCTAGGGGCATGATTCTCTCGCGGCGGACGCCCTACCTAGTGTACCAATCCCTACAGGTGTTTCTTGCCTCCTAGCTATTGGTTGTCTCTGTTGGCTGTATTTGCGGCTGCTTTTGTCGCCTCTTTGTTGTTGACAGAGGTCGCTAAGCGAATCTCACCCCGCTGGGGGATGGTGGCAAAACCGGGCGGGCGGCGCAAACATAGCGGCGATATTCCCAAGTTTGGGGCGCTGCCTCTGTGGGGGGCGTTCAGTGCTGCCGTCATTTTTGCCCAGTTTCTGCCCGTTGAACGGGCTGATCCCAAAGAGATCATCCGCGTCACAGGGTTATTGCTTGGTGGGTTTGTGGCATTTGTATTCGCTATTTTGGATGATCGCTTCGATCTCCCGCCCATCCCCCAATTCATCGGACAATTCATCGCCGCTGGAATTGCCATCCTCTTTCTCATTTTCATTGAGCAGTTCAACAACCCGCTGACAGGGATCACGACAGAGCGCTTTCCCTACTTGCTGACGATTTTGATCAGCTTGTTTTGGCTGCTCATGATGATGAACACGGTAAACTGGCTGGACGGCGTGGACGGACTTTCGGCAGGGGTGAATCTGATTGCGGCGGGGTTGCTGCTCATCCACACCATTCGGGAGGGGCAGCTGAGTGTGAGCTTGCTCCCCATGGCCTTGATTGGTGCGTTGGCAGGATTCATGCGCTCGAATTGGTTTCCGGCGTCGATCTATCTTGGTGGGGGTGCCATTTATCTCGGCTTTACGACGGGCGCTCTGAGCATCATTGGCGGGGCGAAAATGGCGACGATTCTGCTGGTGATGGGGCTGCCCCTGTTGGATGTGGCGTGGCAGATTGCACGGCGCTTGTGGGTGGGGAAAAACCCGCTGGTTGGGGATCGCGGGCATATCCATTTCCGCCTGATTGATGCGGGCATGTCCCCTCGTGTCTTGGCGCTAGGTTATTACCTGTTTTGCGCTGCGTTTGGGATTATCGCCTTCACAACGACGAGTCGGCAGTTCAAATTCATTGCCATCCTCGTTATGATTGGGATCGCCGCCGCCGGATTTGCCCTCGTTGCGCGGCGGGGGATGCGCCGCGCACGTGCGACTGAGAAGGGGGATATGACCCTATGACGTTGCCGAAGGCAGAGGCAGGGGCAGCCTTGTGTGGTCGCCCCTAGAGGAAGGTCGCTTTGCCTTCAAGCCCCGCAGGGGTGGCTGATTTCAGCCCGCTGCTTTCGCGTTGGGCGCGATTTTCGTCACATTCCGCCCATCAGCGCTTTGATCCCGCCCAACACATCGTTCCCCAAATGGAAGCGGATCACCCGCCGACCATTCGCCACCAACGCTTGCATATCTCCCAACGCCTGCGCCAACTTCAGCACGCCAAAACTGAGCGCCGCCGTCGTCGCCCCTGCCTCATCGGGAATGGCGGCATCTTGAAGGGGGTCACTGGTCAGGATCACAAACAGTCCGTTGTTTCCGTCCCCTTTGTGAAGCTGACCCGTGCTGTGCAAAAAGCGCGGTCCGTAGCCAAGCGTCACGGGTAGTTTGGTATGATCGCGCAGCGTGTTCCGCAGTTTTTCCAGCGTTTCGGCAACACGATATTCGGTGGGGTTCACATAGGCTTGAATCGCCATGTAATCGCCTGCTTTGGCAAGCCGCCCGAATGCCTGAAACGCCTCGCTCACCGTCGCCCCACTGACATTGCCATATACGGCAATCTTGCCCTCGGTGAGGATCGCTGTTTGGGTGGGGAGTGTCCCCTGTTCACGGTAGGTGGCAACCATCTGCCGCGCCAGAATTTTCGCGCTCTCCACGTTTGGCTGGTCAAAGGGCTGGATGCTCAGTACCCATCCGGCAGCGGCGACAGCGTATTCCCACAGGTAGTACATCCCGCCGAGGTCATAAGGATCGCTCAGGTGGAGACGGATGACGGGGTGTCCCGCCGCTTGGAGGGCGTCCACCGCTGCGTCATGCGTTGAATCGCCGGCAGTCTTCAGGTAGAAAAAGGCGCGATCTGTCCCATAGACTTCTGGCGCACCGACACTTTCTCCCACAACGGGCAGAATGCCCTTCCCATTTTTCCCTGTTGATTCAGCGATCAACTGCTCTACCCAATCGCCAAAGCTGGCAATTGTTGGGGAGAGGATGAAGGTTGCTTTGTCGCGCCCTTGTGTTGCCAAAACGCCCAAGATCGCCCCCAACCATGCCCCATAGTTATCCGCTGCGGGCAGGGTTGCCCCACAGCGATCCACCATCAGGGACGCCCGATCCAAGAGTTTGTAGAGGTCAACGCCATCGAGCGCTGCCGGGAACAAGCCAAAGTAGGAGAGCGCTGAATAACGTCCACCAATGTTCGGATCGTTCAGAAAGACCGAACGAAACAGATAATCCTCCGCCATTTTTTGCAAGCCGCTGCCCGGATCGGTAATGGCGATGAAATGCTCCCCGATTTTCGCTTTGTTCTCCGCCCCAAAGGTTTCTGCCGTCAGGTTGTAGAAGTAGCGGAAGAAGGACACCATCTCCACCGTCCCGCCCGACTTGGAGGAAACGATATAGAGCGTATCTTCGGGGGGGAAACGGTAGGCAAAATCGCGCACGGTATCAGCATCGGTGCTGTCCAGAACGCCCAATTCAAGGTGCGCCGTGTTCACCCCAAAGGTTTTGGCAAAGACTTCTGGGGCAAGGCTGCTGCCGCCCATCCCCAAGACAAGCGCCTTCGTAATGCCATCCGACCACACCTCATCGGCAATGTCATAAATGGCATCGGTGACGGGTTTCATGACAGTGGGGCTGTCCAACCAACCAAGCCGGTTGCTGATCTCGGCGGGGTCGCTGCCCCAAACGGTGTGATCTTTCAGAGTAATGCGGGCGGGAATACGTTCGGTGTCCATCCGTTCAAGCGCCGCCGCTACTGCCCCTTCATACATTCCTAGCACGGCGGAACGCCCCTGAATCTCGGCAATGAGGTGTCGCCGTTTTACCGTGATGCTCCCCATAAGGGACTCGAAGGATTTTTTGAATGCCTCGACGCCTTCTTCAAGAAGGGTTTGGGTCACACCGTCAATATCGATCCCTAATGCGCCCAACTGGGCAAGCTGAGCGTGGGCAGTATCCATCCCCTGCATGATCGTGGCGGCGGGGACGCCATGATCGAGCGTTGCCTCTAGGGTGGCGGGAGGCATGGTGTTCACCGTGTCAGGTCCGATCAGCGTATCGACATAATGGGTGTCTGGGTAGGCGGGGTTTTTCGTCCCCGTGCTTGCCCAGAGTGGGCGCTGCACCCGCGCTCCGGCTTCGGTCAGTTTTGCCCATCGTGTGCCGCTGAAAACGGTCTGGAACAGGGCATAGGCAACCTTTGCATTGGCAATGGCAACTTTTCCCTGAAGATCGGTATTCCCCTTAGCAGCAAGAAGTTTATCCACCGCCGAATCGACGCGGCTGACAAAGAAGGATGCCACCGATGCAATGCGGGTTAGGTCACCGCCGACGGCGAGGCGCTTCTCCAAGCCTGCTAGATAAGCATCCATGACCTCGCGGTACTTATCGAGGGCGAAAATCAGGGTTACATTGATGTTGATCCCGCCGGCAATCAGGGTGGCGATGGCGGGGATACCCTCCGGCGTGGCGGGGACTTTGATCATCACATTGGGACGCCCAACAAGAGCAAAAAGCCGCTGTGCCTCACGAATGGTCCCTTCGGTGTCGTGCGCCAAAAGCGGGTTAACCTCTAGGCTGATATAGCCATCAACCCCGTTTGTTTCCTCATAGACAGGCTGCAACAGGTCAGCCGCACGACGAATATCGCCAACGGCGAGCGCTTCATAAATGGCATTGGGCGTCTCCCCTGCTTCAACCAAACGACGCATGTCGGCATCGTAATCGGTGCTGCCGGCAATTGCCTTCTCAAAGATGGTCGGATTCGAGGTCATGCCGAGGACGCCCGCCTCAATGAGCCGCGCAATCTCACCATTTTCAAGGAACAACCGCCGAATGTTGTCATACCAAATTGATTGACCGAGCGCGTTGATGTCGTGCGCTTTTGTCGTTGCCATGGGAATTATCCTTCACCCGTTTTTTCCAGCACCAGAACATGAGATAAGCCGAACACCCGAAAGGGTGTCTTTTCCGCCGTATAGAGGATTGCCCGCAGCGCCTTACCGAGGGCGGGCGCACGGCGCACAATGTTGTCGTAGCCGCCAAAAATGCGCCGGTGATGGACGACACGAGCAGGTAAATGGCGAAACAAGTGGCGCAAGCCATGTGCTGTATATACCCGCACATGGGGAGCAAGCCTGTTGCGCAGCGCATTGGGAAGATAATTGATCAATGGTGTGTTGCCGAAATGGTAAACGCCCCTCCAGTAATGCCCGTGCGTTTCAAAGGGATACCAGCGGTTGGGGCAAAAAAGGATAACCCGCCCGCCGGGGCGCGTCACGCGGATCATCTCGCGGGCAGTTTGGTGATCATTCGTAACGTGTTCAATAACCTCATTGGAGAACACCAGATCAAAGGCATTATCGGGGTAAGGCAGACGCTCTGCGACAGCAACACAAAACCCTGGCTGAAGTCCCTCTGCGGCGGCGGCATCGCTCACCCGCACACCCTCTGTATCAAAACCATAGACGGACGGGCTGTAGCGGCGCTGAAACTCATAGGCATAGAGTCCCAGCCCGCAGCCGTGATCTAAAATCAGGGCATCTTTCAGCGGGGCGTGTGCGGCAACCATCTTCAAACGCCGCTCTTGCCCGCTGCGCCACACGTAACTCGGCTCACCCCGCGCTGCTGCCAGATCAGAAGGTGGCATGGCTCAATCGGTGGTGGTGAGCGTGTCGGTATTCAACGCTGCGGCGTGTTGGGCGCTGCGCAAGACGCGCCAAATAACGAAGCAGAGAATGCCGAACGGCGCCAAAAGAAACGTCAGGATGAGGCAAAGGCGCAGAACGCTGTTGGGCATGTCACTCTTGGGCGCCTCGTGGTATACCCAATAGCAGCCCGCCAAATCCATACACAGCAAATGAACCCATACCGTTAGGGCAAAGGGCGTCCGGCTGAAGACGACGGGCAATCCCTCCAATGAGAACAAATTGCCGAGGCTCACTTGCCCAATGCTGGAAAGGACAGACCCAACGGCAAGCAGAAGGTAGATTGTGCCGAGGGCAATCAATGCCAGGTGACTTTTTAGAAGGCGGTTGGTGAACTCCCGATGGGGGGCAACAACCATCGCCAGCCAAAACGGGATTGGGATAAGCGTGGCAAGGACGAACAAAAGATTGAGCATAGTGGGCAACATCCTTTGTGATGGGCGGCAGAACAGGCAAGGACATCTTTTCGGTGAGGATTATAGCAAGTGAGCGCGGGGTGATGCACATCCCCTTTCGTTTCCCGTTCGTGCCAATCGCACATCTATCGTATACTTAGCCTCATTTGGGTAGGGAACTGCCCACCGGGTGGCAATGGGTGTCGATGGGAAAGAGACAGTCGATATGAAAATCCTCGTAGTGGATGATGAACAGACGATCCGCGATGCCTTAGGGCGGAAACTGCGCCGCGATGGGTACACCGTATCCCTTGCCGCCAACGGCATAGAGGGGCTGCGCCTTTTCCATGCCGAACGCCCCGATCTCGTTGTACTGGATATTGTCATGCCAGAGATGGATGGATTAACTGTCTGCCAGCGGATTCGAGAGGTTGCCGATACGCCTGTGATGATGCTCTCTGCCAATGCGATTAGCGAGGACGATATTATTCGGGGGTTGAATGCCGGCGCCGATGAATACCTTGTTAAACCCTTGCGCCTGAACGAATTTGTGGCGCGGGTGCAGGCGCTTCTCCGCCGCGCCCGGATGACGGGCGGGGAGACGGCAACAAGCTACAACGATGGCTACCTCAGCGTCGATATGCGCCGTCGTCATGTCTATATCTCTGGGGATCGCGTCCACCTGACGCCAACCGAGTTCAAGCTCTTGATCGTCCTGATGGAAAACGCCGGACGGGTGGTGACACAGCGGGAGCTTTTGGAGCAGGTCTGGGGGGAGCAATATGCCGACGAAATTTACTATCCCCGCGTCTATATCGCCCAACTGCGGAAGAAGATCGAGCCGGACGCCGCCAACCCGGTCTATATTTTGACCGAACACCGCGTTGGCTATCGTTTTGAGAAACAGCCAACGCCATAAGCTGCCGTACAGCCGAACCTCATGGGGCGGGCGACCACACGGGGTCGCCCCGACAAAACGCTCACGGGACGAACCGCCACTACGGTTTTATGCCTTTTCATTCTAAACGTGTATATTTTGTGTAAGAATCTCCCTCTGAAGCACGTCTAAAGCTATCCACACAAATAGGATTTCCTCACTTATGTTCGTCTGGCTTATGTTCCTCTCCGTCGGGGCGATCTGGGGATCGTCATACCTGTTAATCAAGATCGGCGTGAATGAGTTCGACCCAATCGCGCTCGTTGCTTTACGCCTCGGTATTGCCGCAGTCTGTTTTGCCGTGATGTTCCTCGTCACCCGCCGCCGCTTCCCGCGTGATCCGCGCACATTGGGCATTTTGGCGCTGGTGGGAATCACGAATACGGCACTACCCTTCATCCTGATCACATGGGGAGAGAAATACATCGACAGCGCCATTGCTGGCGTGTTGGTGGCAACAACACCGCTGTTCAGCCTTGTCATTGCTCACCTTGCTCTTGCCGATGATAAAATCACACTGGGAAAACTGCTCGGTTTGATCGCTGGCTTTACAGGGATCGTCCTCTTGGCGACGCGTACCGCCGGAGATGGGCAGAATTCCATTTTGGGGCAGGTGGCAATCTTAGGCGCGTCTGCCAGTTATGGCATTTCCTCGGTGATCATCAAAAAGACGCTGAAGAACGTTGAGCCGATGACAGTGGCGGGGGTCACGCTGATGGTCGGCGGGGGGGCATCTGTCTTGTTCATGCTGCTCGCCGTTCGTCCCCTCCCCAATTTGAGCCTTGTCTCTACCGGGGCGCTGCTGGCGGTGATCATCCTCGGTGTGTTGAACACCTACATTGCCTATGTCTTGTTCTTCCGGGTGATCAAAGCGTGGAGCGCCACACGGGCGACGATGGTCACTTATATTGCCCCGCCCTTCAGCATCGCGCTTGGCTTGCTGTTTGGCAGCGAACGCTTCGACATTCGCCTGATCATCGGGGCGGTGCTGATCATTGGTGGGGTTATCTTGGCGAACATGTGGAAAGATCAACCGCTGTTCAAAGCGCGAACGGCACAAGCGTAGCAGCGGATTAGAAACGTCGTTTTGGTGAACCTTTCACCGTCTAGCCCCCTCGCCGTAACCAGCGAGGGGGCTTTTTTGCGCTTAGCGCAAGCTGTTCAACAGCGTCCGGCTGTTTGTAGAGAACACGCGGTTGTTGTAGACATCCCAGTTGATCGACCAAGTCATCAAGCCCCGGAAGGCTGGATAGCCCGCTGGTGTGCGCAAGACATACGCCCCGCCGTAGGACTGCCCTTTGACCAGATAGCGTAAGGCACGCTCAATATCGGCACTGGAAGTGTACCCGCCACCAGCCGCGCCCGGCGCGGCGGGCAAGCCAATGGCTACCTGATCGGGACGTAGGGCGGCGAACACGTTGTTGCTGCCGCTAGGGGCGCTGAACCCATAGAGCAGCATCTCTGCCATTGCTACTTGGAAATCAGCCGTGCCTTGCGAGTATCCGCGCCCATCCAAGCCCAACATGCTCCCTGAGTTGTAATGCTGAACGTGGACGAGGGTCAGAATGTCCCGCGTGGCGTGCAAGAGCGGAAGGTACGATCCCCAAATGCCGCCGTAGACACTGAACGCACCTTGTACATTCGCCGTTTCCGGCGCCATCGTCAAGATGAAATTTGCCCCGAACTGCGCACGAATTTGGCGAATGGCGTAAATCAGGTTGACAACAGGTGCTGATGTGGGATTACGAAGATCAGAATCACCCGCCCCAAGCGCCACTGAACGCCCCTCAAGGTCAATATCAATGCCATCGAACCCGTAATTCTGCATGATGTTGAGAACAGAGGTGATGAAGTTATTGCGCATCGTGACGTTATCAAGGGAGACTTGCCCTTCTGCCCCGCCGATGGAGAGGACGACCTTTTGCCCTCGGCTGTGGAGGAAGGCAACATCGGCGCGGAAATCATCGACGCTCTGAATCGCTGGATCGGGGTCAAAGGAAAGCGTTCCCGTGTTGCCCACTGGCACGGCGAAGGCGATGTTCACAATATCCCAATCTGCTGAGACATTGCGCAGACGCACCCCGCCCGCTTGGTTGATGAAGTTGTGCCAATAGCCGATTAGCAGTTTACTGGTGTTCCCTGGTGGGAGCGTTGGGGAGGCGGTGAAGGTGGGAGAGGGCGTAAATGTGCGTGAAGGTGTTGCCGAAATGCTTGGGGTGACCGTCGGGGTGAAGGTGCGCGTGAAGGTCGCCGTCAGCGGAGGTTGCGTTGGGTTGCCGCCACCGTAAACCTGCCAGAGCGCGAGTGTCGTTGCTGGCTCCCACCCAACAAGTGAGGTGTGCGCTTGCAAGCAGCGGTAGGTCTGCCCTTGATAGGAGACCAACGCACCGGCGGCGTAAGGGGTGTTCGGCTGCCATGCAGCGATGCTTGGTGTGTTTGTGGGCGGACCGAGAGGCGTATTCGTATTCGTGGGGGTGCGCGTCGGTGTGTTTGTGGCGGTGGTGGTTGGGACGCTCGTGTTTGTTGGAGGAAGGGTATTCGTCGGGATGCTTGTGTTTGTTGGAGGAAGGGTATTCGTCGGGATGCTTGTGTTTGTCGGGACACTTGTTGGGTTGCTTTGCGTCAGTTCCCACAGAGCGGGAACGTTGGGCGGCTCCCATCCGGTGAGGGAGGTATGCGCCTGACGGCAGCGGTAAACACTGTTGTTATAGGTGACAAGCTGGTTGACGGCGTAAGCTGTATTGGGCTGCCATGTGGGGGGATTGCCTTGTGCATCGGTGTGTGTGGTCTGCCAGAAAAACAACGCACTAAAGACGACTGTGAGGGTGGCGAAGCAGAGAAAAGCGGACTTTGCGGATAGGAACTTTTTCAGCACGAGAGACCTCCCAAAACAAAAAAAGAAAATACCCTTTCGGGTTAGTTAGGAAACTTTATTTACTAACTCAATCAACTTTAGGGGAAATTTGAAGGGTTGTCAAGAAATTGGTGAAGATTGTCCGTATGACTGGAGCGTATTTTAAAAAATCCTATCCCCCTTTTCCCGCTTGCAGGGAAAGGGGGTAAACAACCTCTCTCCGTTTGTTTATGGGGAGGGGCAAGGGGCGGGGTTTTGAAATGACGTGTAGATAGCGTTGGGTTAGATGGGCAAGTAGATGATATTAGCATCTTTGGTTCAGAACTAATAACCATCCATAGACAGGATGAGAGGGCGCAGGGTGCGGACGCCCCTGGGGCGTTCTCCCTACGGGCGTGCGGGCGGGGTGGCGGGTTAGAATGTCAACACACCCTAAAAGGGGCAAATGAATGGTAGCGCTATATCCCTCATGTCCTACCGAGCGCTTTAAAGGAGCGGCAGGCAGTTAGGGAGATGAGGGCAGCGGCGTTCTATGGGAATCTGCACGCTTGGATCGCCGCCGCCAACAAGCCATCGGGGTCATAAAGGATGCGCATACCGTCACCGATCACCTTCGCTGTGCCAGGGTCAAGGGGCAGCGCCGCCCAACTTGGATCGCTGATCCCAAACTCCACCTCACATGATCCCTCCCGCGCCCGTAGGGAGATCAGCCGCCCGTAATCCTCATACTGCACCGCCCCGAACGCGCCAAGCTGTTCGATCCATGTTGGATGATCGATGTATGGCGTTGGATTTGTTGAGAGAATCACAAGATCAAGATCGGACTCAGGGGTGGCTGTCCCGCGTGCATAAGAGCCGACAAGGGCAACGGCGCGAATATCCGAAGTCACCCCTGCCCACGCCTGAATCGCCGTTAAAAGGCGTTCTATACGGGGCGTGATCATGCGGTGATGTCTTGACGGTGAAAAAGGTAGACGGTCAGCCCAATCAGACCAATGATCCACAGGGTGAGAATGAGCAGGGACGTTTCCAGAGTTAAGGGGGGAAAGGTGCTGCCAAAGCCCATAGATGGCGAGGAGTGTCCTGTTTGCAACCATATGCTGGCGTTGTTGATGTTATAGCCGGGCATGAGTTGGTAAAGGCGCGTCAAGTTCGGAATGCGCAAGAGCCGTTCAAAGAGACTCAAGACGGGGATGAGGAACAACTCTGCGACAGAGAAAGCGAAGCCAATGATTAGCCCACCGGTGATTGAGCGCGTCAAGATGGCAGCAATTCCGGCAAACCCCGCCCCAACAATCGTCGTCAGCAGCGCCAAGCCCATGTTGAGCAGGTAGCGTGACTCGAAATTCGGCACAGGTGGGGGAGCCACCGGTTTGTTGGCAATAAGGTTCAACAACCCACTCCCCAATGCCTGAATCACTGCTGAAGCGGTGAAGGCAACGAGCATCAGCACACACACGGAGAGAAATTTCATCAGAACAAGGGCAAAGCGACGGTTGCGGGGGACGATGTTTTTCCATGTTCCCCAAATGTATTCCCCGGCAAAGACTGTTGCCGTCAGCCCCAACATAAGCAGTTGTCCAAGCTGGCTTGCCGGAACAACCCACGCCGCCAACATCGCCTCTGACCAGTTCATCCCATCTCGGAATTCAGGCGGGAGGCTTATCAGGACAAGGATGCTGATCACAATCACAAGAAGCGATGCTGCTGGAAAAATCCACACCAACCCAACCGCCACTGGACGGTTGCCGGTCACTTTTAGCCATTCAGCGCGAAAGAGCGCCCACGCCTCGCTAAACATTCGTCTTGATTCCCTTTCCTGTGCCAGTGACATCAAGGAAGAATTCTTCCAAACTCTGCCGTTGGACAACAACCTGATAGACATCCACAGCGCGTTCAACAAGGGTGCGCACTATGGCGGGGGCGTCTTCAGGGGCGGCGGCGAGAGTCACCCCGTTCCCTTCGGGGGCCACCTGCCACCGTTCGCTGAGCGCGGCTACCAGTGTGTCATGCGGCGTCCCCTCAAGGTACAGGCGCGTTCCGCTGGAGAGCAGCGCCGAAACCGCTCCTTCGCGCAGCACTTCGCCGCGATGAATGATCGCCACCCGATCACAGACTTGCTCCACTTCGTTGAGCAAGTGGCTGGAAAGGAACACCGTCCGCCCACGCTGTGTTGATTCCTCGCGGATCAATTGGCGAATCTCTTGCATTCCCGCCGGGTCTAAGCCGTTCGTCGGCTCATCGAGGATCAGAATGTCGGGATTGGTGATCAACGCCGCCGCCACGCCGAGGCGCTGTTTCATGCCGAGGGAATAGGTGCGCACCCGCTGGTGGGCGCGGTTTGCCAAGCCGACACGATCCAAGAGTGCCTTGATTTGGGCTGGATCATAGCGGTTGGCGGTGCGGGCGATCACTTCCAAGTTGCGCCACGCGCTAAGGTAGGGATAAAAGGCGGGACCTTCGGCAATTGCCCCAACGCGGCGCAAGACATTGTGTTCACGGCGGACATGCTGCCCAAAAAGGTAGACGTTTCCGGCGGTGGGGCGGACAAGATCAAGCATGATGCGGATTGCCGTCGTCTTGCCCGCGCCGTTGGGACCCAAAAAGCCAAAGACTTGTCCGGTGGGAATCTCTAAGGTGATTCCTTTTAAGGCATGGATGCGCCGGAATTTCTTCGTGATTCCCTCTAGCCGAATTGCCGGATCAACAGTCATTGGCATGTCCTCTCGTCACATTTTTAGGGGTGGGTTAGGCTTTTCTTGCCTTTTCTTGACGACGTTTTTGCAGCCCATCAAGCACCCACGCTAAGCCGTTTTCCCGTTCGTTGTACATTTGGATGATCAGTTTGCGGTATTGGCGGATGGAGTTTACCAGCAAAAAGCCACGCACCAGCAAAAAGGTGGGGTTATTACGAGGGACGATCACCGCCGCACGTCCGGTGGCATTTGGGTATTTATTGGCTGCCTCGCGGAGGCGCTGCCGCCCATAAGGTGTGAGTGTCTCAATACCGGGTTTTGTCAGATCATAAACCAACCAGCGATCTGTTGTATTGCGGATGGTGACATAATCGACAATGGTATCATACCAGCGATCTACGGCGTCCTTTGAGGGGGGCGCGTGAAAGGTGAAGATCAGAATCTCACCATCGTGAAGGCGTTCAAGAGTCAGCGTTTCATCAATTCGTTCAAAGGTGGGTGTCGGTGTGGTCATAGTGAACATTCCTGTTTGTTCGATTACCTTCATCGCTAATCCTAACACAGGTCATCGGGACAAACGGGATATATACAAAGAACAAACTGAGAACAAATAAGCTACCCGCCGTTTTCCCTCCGAACGTTTGAATCTGGCTTGCGTCGGGTTGTGAAGAATGATACATTTGTTTGAAGCATAGCGCTGGCATGAAAACACATCTCCACAAGCACAGGGACGGGGCATGAGCGAAAAAATCTTAATCATCGATGACGAAGAATTCACGGTCAATTTGATTGCTCACCTGTTGGAGAAAAAAGGATACGAGGTGATCCGCGCCTATCGTGCCGAGGACGGCTTGCGCAAGGCATACCGCAGCCACCCGGATCTGGTGCTGCTCGATATTATGATGCCAGAGATGGACGGCTTTGAGGTTTGTCGGCGGCTGCGCGAACTCTCCGATGTACCGATCATCTTTATCACGGCGAAAAGCGATGTGAAGGATGTTGTCAAGGGGTTGGAGTTGGGCGCCGACGATTACATTGTGAAGCCCTTTGAGAATGAGGAACTAATCGCCCGAATACGGGCGCACCTGCGCCGCTCGCCCTCTCCGGCGGGGGCAGAGGAAATCGTCTTTAACAACGGCGAATTCCGTGTGAACTTCCTCAACCGCGAACTGCGTGTGCGCAACAAAGAAATTCACCTAACACCGAAGGAATTTAACTTACTTTCGGTGTTGGTGCGCAATACAGGGCGTGTTCTGACGCGCATTGAACTCGTCCGCGAGGCGTGGGGACCCAATTTCTCTGAAGCGGTGGACAGTTTAAAACTCTACATCCACTACCTGCGCCAAAAGATTGAAGATGATCCACAGCACCCGCAATACATCCTGACCTCGCGGGGGGTCGGCTACCGATTTAACGGGAGATAGCATCTAGCGTGAGCGATACGAAGCCTGTCCGCGTCCGTTTTGCCCCTAGCCCGACAGGTGATTTGCACATTGGCGGTATCCGTACCGCCCAGTTCAATTGGCTCTTTGCCCGTCGGCATGGTGGGAAATTTATCCTACGCATCGAAGACACCGATCAAAAACGCACCCAAGAGCAATCCTACAAAACGATCACCGAGGGCTTGCGTTGGGCGGGGTTAGATTGGGACGAAGGTCCCGACCTTGGCGGGGAGTATGGTCCGTATATTCAGAGTGAGCGCTTAGCCCTTTATCAAGAATGGGCAAGGTGGCTTCTGGCGCAAGGGAAGGCATACCGCGCCTACGAAACCGCCGAGGAACTGGAACTGATCAGCACCGCCCGCCGCGCCAACAAACTCCCCCCGGGCTATGACCGCCGCGCCCGCACGCTGACCCCCGCCGATTGGGAGCGCTTCGACGCCGAAGGTCGCCCCTATGTGATTCGCTTCAAGGTGCCCCTTGAGGGGGAAACTGTTTGGGAGGATATGGTACGGGGGGCGGTGCGTGTCCAGAATGAGTCTGTGCAAGATGCCGTCCTGCTGAAGGCGGATGGCTTCCCCACCTATCACCTTGCCCATCTCGTTGACGATCACTTGATGGAAATCTCCCATGTGATCCGCGCTGAGGAATGGATTCCCAGTACGGGGCTTCATGCCCTGCTCTACGATGCCTTTGGGTGGGAACGTCCGAAGTTTGCCCATGCGCCGGTGATCCTCCACCCCGATGGGGGAAAAATCAGCAAGCGGAAACACCCGGAGGCGTCTATTTCCTACTTCATGAAGGGAGGCTACCTTCCAGAGGCGGTGACGAACTTCCTGTGCAATGTGGGCTGGAACTACGGCGCAGAGGATGCCAAAGGCGAGGAAATCCAAGTCTTTAGCAAGGAAGATGCCGCAAAGGTGTTCGCCCTAGAGGACATGACGAACACGGGGACGAAATTTGATATTGTGAAGTTGCAATGGCTGAATGGTGAACACATCCGGCGCATGGATGATACGGAACTGGCACGGCGGCTGCGTCCCTACCTTGAGGACGCTGGCTACGAGGTAAACACCGAGGTGCTGCTGAGGGTCACACCCCTGATTCGAGAGCGGATTAAACTACTGACGGAAGTGGTGGGTATCGCCGGCTTTTTCTTCCAAGATGAAATCGCCCTCAGCACCACCGATGTCGTGCAGAAGGGGATGACCGCTGAGCAAACCCGCGAGGCGCTGCGCCGCGCCTACGAGACTCTGAAAACCCTCCCCACTTTTGACCACGCCGCACAAGAGGCGGCACTGCGGACACTGGCAGAGGCATTGGGCGTGAAAGCGGGTGGCTTGTTCGGGGCGATTCGGGTGGCGGTTAGTGGATCAAAAGTGTCGCCGCCGCTGACGGAATCGCTGGAAATCTTGGGGCGGGAGGTCACTCTTGCCCGTTTAGAGCGGGCAATCGGCGTGTTGGGGTAAGGAAGAACCAAGAAACTATCTGAGAGATGACCGCCCTTGACGTGCTGCTGACTGATCTCTTTGAGGGGCAGCATCCTACTCTTTATGCGGAGGTTGAAGGGTGGCTGAAGGGATCGCGCCGATTCAGGGCATTTGTCACCAGCTATCAGACCAAAATACGGGCAAAACTGAGAACCGTCCGCGACGAAAACGGCGTGAATGATGTGCAGGCGGAATTGGAAACGGCAGCACTCTTGCTCCGCGAAAAACGATTCGCTATTGCTTACGAGACCTATGTCGCCACCAAAGAGCGCGGACCGGATTTCACCGTCACCTTCAAGACGCATACCCCCTTTAATGTTGAAGTCCGTCGTATCCGAAACAGTGAGCTAGATGAGGCAGAAACAGAAGTCCCTCTGGGCAAGCTCATGGCGGTGCTGTGGGATAAAGTGGGGCAAATGCCAGCGAGCATCATCAACCTGTTGTGGCTGATTGCCGAACGCCCTATCTCTGAGGCTGCCCTCACCCAAGCCGTAACAACGCTCTGCCAATTGGCGGGACACAAAGCCGAGGATTTCTTCACCCGATGTGGGTTTGAGAGCGCCGCTGATTTCCTGAAGTATTACCGCCGCTTGAGTGGGATTGTTGTGCGGCAGAGAGGGGAAACCAGGGTGTGGCTGAATAAAACGGCACGCCATAAAGCGCCGCCGGAGATTGTCACAGCAATTCAACGTTTGGATGCTGTTTGAATCCTCCACCATGCAGACTAGCGCTTATGCGTTGGGGTTCATTTGTGCTGTGTTTTTGGCAAAGTGTGGGGGAGTAGAACTCAATTCAATAGGTCTGTAGCTAATAAAAAACACCTCAGATCGTCTTGATCCGAGGTGTTTTTTTGTGCGGGAAGGGAGGGATTCGAACCCTCGACTGGTTTTACCCAGTAACCACTTAGCAGGCGGCCCCATTCAACCACTCTGGCACCTCCCCAATGTGAGGCTATTCGCTTGTTAACACGGCGCTCAGGCGGAGGGAGAGGGATTCGAACCCCCGGTGACTTTCGCCACAATGCTTTTCAAGAGCACCGCAATAAACCGCTCTGCCATCCCTCCGGGGTGGTCAGTAACCGTAGTATAGCATAGGCAGTAGGGTGCGGCAAGGGCGGGGATGTGCGCCGCTTGTTGCTCTTTGTTCCTATTACCCCGTCAATTTGTCCAGTAGTTTTTCACGGCTTGGACGGGCGCTTTCCACGTTTTGCCCCGTTTCGGCTTTGATCAGGGTGGCATACAAGCCCTTTTCCTTGATCAGCGTCTCGTGCGTGCCGCGCTGGACAACCTTCCCCTTATCAAGGACGATGATCTCATCAGCATCGCGGATCGTGCTGAGGCGGTGGGCGATGATCAGGCACGTGCAGCCCCGCCGCCGCAAGTGATCATCAATCGCTTTTTCGGTGATTGGGTCAAGGGCGCTGGTTGCCTCATCAAGGATCAACACAGAGGGATTAATGGCGAGGGCGCGGGCAATTTCAAGCCGCTGGCGCTGCCCACCACTAAAATTCCGCCCACTTTCCTCAATCAGATGATCATAGCCGCCCTGACGCTCTGCGATATTCTCGTGAATTGCCGCATCTTTCGCCGCCTGAATAATATCCGTCTCGGTAATCGTGCTGTCCCACATCGTCAGGTTTTCGCGGATCGACCCCTGCAACATGAAGATGTCCTGATCCACCACCGCTAGCGAGTTTGTCAGGGTGGCGCGGGGAATATCTTCGCGCTTTTTCCCGTCAAAGAGGACTTCCCCCTCCCACGCATCAAACAAGCCGCTGACGACCCGCGCAATAGTCGATTTTCCTGACCCCGACCCGCCCACCAGCGCAACGCGCATTCCGGGTTTAAGGGTCAGGTTAAAATCTTTGATCAGGGGTTCTTCGAGGCGGCTGTAGCCAAAGGTCAGATTTTTAATGTCTACCCCACCGCTCAGCTTTGCTGGCGCGGTGGGGTCGGGTTGGGCAACCATCCCCACACGGGGATCGATGCGGTAGCGCAGCACGTCATCCAAGCGGTTCATATCCCCCTGCACCTCTTGCAAACGCCCGGCGAGGTTCACCAGATCGTTCACCGGATTCAGGAAGGTGAGCATCAGACTTTGGAAGGCGATCAACTGCCCCATCGTGAGGTAGCCATCCATCGCCCGCAATCCGCCAATGACGAGGATAGCGACGGTGGTCAGCCCTTGCAAAAAGGGGGGGACGGTTGCCAACATCGCCGTAGACATGCCCATCTGCTGCGAGGCGTTGACGCCTTTTGCCATGTAACCTGCCCAACGCGAGAAGAAGTCTGATTCCGCGCCGGTTGCCTTCAGGGTTTCGATGATTTGCAAGCCCTGCATCGATGTTCCCAGCGCTTTTCCTCGCTCTTGGAGCATTTTCTGGTTGGCATCGGTGCGGCGGCGAGAGACATAGCGCAGCGCGGCAAGGTTAATCAGGGCGATTCCAATCCCCACAAATGTCAGCAGCACATCGTACTGAAGCATGATCACCGCGTAAAACAGGATCAGGATCAGGTTTAGGATAGTCGTCGCCAGTTCGCCAGAGAGAAGCTGTGCCACTTTATCGTTAATCTCAACGCGAGAGCCGATCTCACCGCCATAGCGCTGTGTGAAGAACTCGATAGGCAGGCGCAAGATGTGCCAGAAAAAGCGCCCTGATTCGCTGAGGGCGAGTTTTGTCTCCAACCGAAGGAGGTAATGCTGTTGAATGTAGATGAGGGCTGCCTGTAGAATGGCAACCAGCCCCATGGCAATGAGCAGCGCCGCCAGCCAATCTTGCCCTTTGATCAAAATATCGTCCACGAAGATGCGCAAGAAGGCGGGGACGATAAAACCGGGGACGATCAGGGCAAGCGAGGCGAGCATGACAAAGGTGATCGCCGTCCGCGCCCCGCGCAGCCGCCGCCCCAAACTGCCGAAAATACTGCGTCGTTGCCCACCTTTTTTGAACTCTGGGGTTGGCTCAAAAATGAGGACAACCCCCGTGAAACTCTCGTCAAATTCGGCGCTGGAGACGACGCGGGGTCCCTCGCCAGGGTCCATCAGATAAACCTTATCGCCCTTGAAACCCTCCACCACGAGGAAATGGTTGAAGTTCCAAAAGACGATGAAAGGAAGATCGTACTGCCGAAGTTCTTTGGGCTCTTTCTTAAAGCCCTTTGCCGTTAAGCCATATTTACGGGCAGCCTTCAGAACATTGCTGGCTTTGCTCCCATCGCGGGAGACGCCGCACTCCACGCGGAGTTCTTCCAATGGCACAAAACGCCCGTGATAGCCCAATACAGCACCGAGTGCCGCCGCCCCACACTCTACCGCCTCCATCTGCAACACGGTGGGGCAGCGGACGCGCTTATCGGGCGGGACTTCCGGCTTTTTTTCCTCAGCTTTGGGGGCGGCGGGAGCAGCAACAGGGGTAGTTGGCGCGGTGGGAATAACCGTCGGCTTTTCGACGGGGATTGTTGGTTCGGGCTGGTTCTGCGGCGGATTGGGTTGGTCGGTCATGTGTGCCTCATAGGAATCACAAGATCACTGAATCTAGAAATCCGCCGTCAGCGAGGCGAAAAAGGGCAAATAGCCGAAGATCAAGCTCAGCGGGCGACGATCCCCAATGACAACAGTGGCGTTGGTGAATGTTCCGCTTTGCAATTTGAAATCCGGTCCCTGTGAGGACGACCAACGGTAGCCGCTGGGAGTTGTCCCGTCTAGGGTGAGCGTTACCCGAATTTCCGTTGGCGAGCCGCCCGTTGTAACACTGGCGGCAAAGTCAGGATCACCCGTCAGACGGGTGATGCGGGCAGCAGAAGCGGGCGATTCGCTGATCGCCTTGACGGTTCCAAGCATGTAGCCGTTTTCCTCCCGCCGAACGGTGACGGGCGAAATTTGGACGGTCATCCCGACGGCAATCCGCGCCCCTTCTGCTGGCGGGACAAACACAACTGCCTCTAAGGGGTTGCTGGCATCGTCTGTCGATTCCATTTCAAGAAGCGGCGTTCCGGCGGCAACCTCTGCGCCTTCTTCAACGAACAAGCGCAGCACACGCCCGGTAACCGCAGCGGCTGCTTTCGTCGTCCCCACCACCGCCAGGGTTTGATCTTTTTGGGTGAGCGCCCCTTCATCCACAAGCAGGGTCACCGTTCCCGCTGCTGAGGCAGTAACCGTGATTAAGCCGCCGCCGCGTGTTAACAATCCCTCTCCGGTGACAACAAGGGGGACATTGCCGAACAAGCCCCATAGAAAAAGGGCAGCCAACAAAGCGCCAATGGCAGCGAGAGCGATCCAGCCACGCGGATTGGTAATGCGCATCATCTCATCAAGCTGCTCCGGGGAGGAGAGACGATCTAGCGCGACCTTGCGAAAGAGTTTGCTTTCCATGCGGCGTGTTCCTCACTGCGATCCGGTATCGTCAACCATACCATTGTAGACTAGGTGTCGATTAGAACCTATTTTAAAGTGCCTGTCATGCCCCTTTAGCTCCCTTACGTTAATGCCTTCAGCCCTACAGAGGGGCATGGTTTATATGGGGGTTAATCTAAAATTGCCACTGAAGGGAGCAGGTTTGGGAATGCCAAGCGAAGCAAGCCATAGCCAATGCCGGTGACTCCCTGAAATAAGCTGTAGAGAGGCATCCCGGGCGGGAGTGCATCATCGAGGTAAAAATAACCCCGCGCCTTCCGCCGCGCCAAGACATACGCCGCCCGCCGTCCGGCGGTATCGACCCAATCTGGCTGGTGGAGTTTGACCCCATTCACCAACAGCGACTCAATCCGCCCAAACGTCCCACAGCAGAGAAAATCAAAGCGCTCGGCAAGGGCTGGTTGGCTGGCTGCCGTCAGGCAGGCGTCAATTTCAAGGAGCGCCGCTTCGGGATCATCGACAACGGTGAGCGAGACCAACCGCGCTAGGGCAATCCCCGCTGATCCGTGACAGTAATTGTCGATGAAGAAGGGTCTTCCGTCGGGGGGTTGCTGAGAGGGGCGCAAATCGGGGAAATTTTTCGCCTCGGCATTGAATTTCGTCCTTTCATAGGCAATCGCTTCAAGGGCTGCCTCTAGGTATTTTGCCTCGCCCGTCACCTCGTAGAGTTTGATCAGCGCCATGCCGATTCCGGCAGAGCCATGCAAAAAACCAATCAGGCGCGTTCCCTCTAAAGTGACCCACGCCCGCAAACCGTCCTCCCCGGCGGTACGGTTGGCAAGGAGATGATCGCCACAGGCTTTGGCGGTGGCGATCCATTCATCGTTGGGGGCGGTGCGCTGGAGTGCCAATAGTCCTAAAATTGCCCCCGCTGCCCCACCAAGAATATCCAAACGACGATCCGCCGCAATGCGCTGTGGGGTGATTCCCCGTGCGGCGGCGGCGGCATCGGCAAGGAAGGTTGAATCATCGAGAAGGATCGCCATTTTTGTCAGCCCATAAACGGCGCTGGCAAAGCCATCCATGCCGCCGATTCCAAAGCGGCGCATGACGGTGCTTTCGGGGTGATGGACATCGACGCGCAAATTCCGCACGGCAGCCACCGTCATATCACGCCACGTCGGGTCGCCGGTCAGCTTTGCCACTGCCGCGAGGAAAATTCCCACGCCCGCTTTCCCTTCGTAGAGCGTATAGCTCATCAAGCCGAGGTCAAAGCGTCCGGTATTCACGTCGAACTGCGGCTGCACCCATTCCACCCCGCGCCCAATGGGAATGGCGCTTTCGCGGAGGGCATCGGCAATCTCAAGGGCGCGTTCAACAAGCGTTTCTGCCTTTAAGGGGGCAAGGCTGTCAGGCTCGACAGCGAACGGTTTGCTCCCCTCAGCAGCAGTGATTGTGGGGGTTATCTTGGCGGCGAAACGCAGTGCCAATGCGCCGCGCATCAGACCGACTTGGCGTTCCAAATCCTCACCGCTCATCGCCAAAATGCGCCGAATTGCGAGATCGAAGCCGCTCTCGGCAAAGGGGGACATGATCGGTGAATCATCGGAGAGGAGGAGCGCGTTTGCCGCCGGATGAAACGGAAAGAGCGGAATATCCCCGCGCATAACCGAGGCGGATTCTTCCGCTAACGCCCGCCAAAAGGGATGGACGGAATATTGGAGGATCATCCCCCGTGCTAGTTGTTCGATGATGAAGGCACGATCCGTCCCATCGCGGGTGCAATCGGGGCGGGTGGAACGTTGGTAAATCAGGCTGTACAGGCGCGTTGCCCGTAAGAGATAGCGGGCAGGGTGTTCCGCCATCTGCGCCAACGGACCATCAGGGGCGGTGAGGGGGGATCGGTTGCGCACAATGAGCGCATAGGCAGCGCGGAGTCCGCTCTCAATCTCATCCCGATAGCGATAGGGAGGCGCATATTGGGCGACGGTTTCCCCCTGTGGGAGCAAAAATAAAACGTTCTCGCGGTGCGCCTCGTGGTGTGTCCCCGGTTGGTAGGTAATTGTGTCGCGGTTGGGGTTAAACCATTTGGGGGCGCGGTAGGCAAGTTCTTCAGCGGTATCCCCACCCAAACCAGCAATATCGACGCTTTTCCCGCCGGGGATCATCCCCCACGCCGTAAGCAAGCCCGACCCCAAAACTGAATCGCCAAAGACCCAATCGGCGGCATGAAGGGTGATTTCATCTTCAATCCCCTCAAAGGGGCGAACATGGGGGTAGAGCGATAGCTCCATATCGATGAGAGTAGGGTATTCGCCAGCAGCAATGACATTTTCGCGGTGGAAGTCTGTCCCCCCAATGGCATAGAGGATCGCCATAAGCGCTCCGGCGCGGCGGTAATAGCGACGGGCGGCGTCTTCATCGCGGATGGGCGCGAACTCAACAAATTCGGCATAGCCATAATCCTCGCGGGCGAGGGTGGTGATCGCCTTCAAGGGGGGGTATTCGGCGTGGATGAAGGGATCAGCTTTGGCGCGATCATTCAGCCAAACCAAAAGTGCATCATAGGCGGCGTCCAACCCTAAAGATTTCGGCTTGTAGACAACGCGCAGCCCGTTATCAAAACGAAGGATGTTCACCGTCCGCCCTTCGCGGTGGCGGTCACTGGCGCTGCCCTTCACGGCAAGGACTTCATTAGGTGAGGGGAGGGTCCGCCCGAAAAGGGCGTGAATGGCGTCCCAATCCTCATGGATACGGCGGATGCATTCGGTGGTTGCCGTCACCCATTGAAGGGTGAGCGTCCCCACAAGGCGGGCAAGGGCGGCATATTCGGTGAGATACCTCGCCAAGCGTCCGCCGTGAAACTCCCGAACAAACGCATCATAGAGATCGCGGGGGTGTTCGCCCGGCGCAAAGCCGACGAGTCGTGTGATGTGTGGAGCGCGGTAAAGGGAAAATTCCAGAAGGAGCGTCTGCCCGCACGCACTGCTGAGCATGTCGATCAAGCCGCTTTCCATCTGTGCCAGCGCCACAGCGGAGAAGCGGGCAAGCGCCTCGGCAGGGAGTGCCGCTCTCATACGCTTTCGTCCGGCGTAGAGGAAGGGGACGAGGATTTCCTCAAAGGGTTTGGGGTCGTCAGGAATGAGAAAACGGTTTGTCTCCGTGAATTCAGGATCGAGAAGTGCCTCAAGCGAGGGCATTTCGGCAAGCGCTTCGTTAAGAAGGATCGCCCATTCTGGGAGGGGTTGATCGTCTTTGAAGCGGACATCACGGATCATCCGTTGGGCGGTGTCTTTATCTAGCCCATCAAGGCTCAGGCGGCGCTCAAAACGGGCGAGATCGTGGTTGGCAGCAAAAGCAATCCAACGTTCTAGCCGCGCAGGAAGAAGGGCATCGTCTTGATGGTCAAGAGGGGAGTACGCTTCAGTCAACCGCTCTTGCGGCGTCGCAGCACGGGCGATGATCGCCCTAAGTTCAGCATCCGTGAAGGGCATCCGGCTGTCCTGTGTTGTGTATCGAAGGCGTCGCCACTCACTATACCACAAATCAGGAGGGAATACCCCTGCCTCAAAGCCCGGCACAAAGCGCTCTATTAAGGTGTAAAGATAAAACGCTAAGGGGGATTTGAAACAACCTGCCTAAATGAATGTCACCTTTTTTTTGTGCAACATGCATCAAGGGTTTGACGCCCTGTGCTAGGTTGTTACAATTGAATCTGATCATTGCCTGTGTGGGGATATTTTTCCATCCCAAACACAGCACAGTGGTTACCTGTGTCGTGGGCGAGGGCGTTCCTCGCCAATCAGTGCAAATCCTGTAGTGAAGGATCAAACCGCAAATGTCCAAGAAAGTGTTAACCCTGTCTTTTATTTTGTTGGCGGTGGTAGCGATGATCGCTGCCCCCATCCACGTTGCTGTGGCACAAGACCCCACGCCAACGGAAGAACCGCTGCCCTCCACCGAGGGTGTGTTGACGGTTTGGGTCAACCTTGAACGCGCTCCGATTATCGAAGCGGCGGGCAAGGCGTTTGAGGAGAAGTATGGCATTCCGGTGCGCGTCCAGACGATGGGCTTCGGGGATGTCCGTAACAACTTCAACATTGCTGCTCCGGCTGGCAAGGGTCCCGACATCATCGCCGGTGCGCATGACTGGGTAGGGCAGCTTTACGGAAATGGCTTGCTCGCCCCGATTGAACTGACCCCCGAAGTGGCGGAGAAGTTCGACGCTGGCGCGTTGGAGTTGTTCAACTACGATGGCAAGTTGGTTGGTCTCCCCTACCAAGTGGAGGCAATTGCCATGTACTACAACAAAGACCTTGTGACGGAAGTCCCAGAGACACTTGACGAAGCCGTAGCGCTCTCCGAGGCGTTGGTGAAAGATGGTAAGGTTGAGCAAGGCATTGCCTTCCCCACCGATCCGTACCACACCTTCCCGCTTTTCAGCATGTACGGTGGCGGCGTTTTCGGACGTGACGCCGAAGGCAACTACGACCCCACGAATGTCCTCCTCGACAGCGAAGGGACAATTGCCGGGGCGATGAAGATCGATGAACTGGTGAAGGCTGGTGTTCTGCGCGACGGTGTGGACTATGGCAAGCAGTCTGACCTGTTCAAGGCGGGTAAGCTGGCGATGTGGGTGACCGGTCCGTGGGAACTCAACAACCTGCGCACTGCTGGTGTGAATTTCGGCGTGGCGAAAATCCCCGCTGGCACGCAAGCGGCTGCACCGTTCATCGGCGGGCAGGGCTTCATGGTCAACGCCTTCAGCAAGAACTTGCTCTTGGCGCAGGCGTTCCTGACCGAGTTTGTGGCGTCTGACGAAGTGCAAGACGCGCTCTTTGATGCCGCACCCGGGATCAGTGCTTGGCTGGCGACCCGCGAATCGAAGAAGGACGATGATCTGAGCATGTTCGCCCTTTCCGTTGCCGATGGGCAGCCCATGCCGACCATCCCCCAGATGGCAGCATTCTGGTCAACCGCAGGCAACGCAGTGACCTTGATCTACCAGCAGAAGGGTGACCCGGCAGAGATCATGAAAGAAGCTGCCACCGCTGCCCGCGAAGAAATCGCAAAATCGAAGTAACGACCATCTGATGTAAGGTTCTGTAAAGCGATGGGTCGGGTAGAGGCAACTTTACCTGACCCATTTTTATATCTAGGTTAGGGTGGTTTAGTTATGAAACTGTCACCGTTATCAACCCCGGCATTGATCACCCGCGTGGTCTTGCTCGGTCTTTTCAATGTGTCTGCCCTTTGGTTAGCTATCACGCTTGGCAGTCGGATGAGCGTGTTTTTAGGTATTCTAATCGGCATCTTCGCGCTCGTGACGAATATTGTTTTCATTGATGATCGGTTGTTTCCCTGGCGGTGGATCGTCCCAGCCTTTGCCGGCATGGTGTTACTCGTCTTGTACCCTATTGGCTACTCCCTGAGCGTAGCCTTCACCAACTATGGCGACAACCACACCTACGATAAAGGGCGTGCCATCCAGATTATCACCGGACAAGGGTATATCGAACCCGCTGAGCCGCGCACCTTTCAAACGTACATCTATACGCGGCAGTTGGAAAAACCAGCCCTCACGGACTTCCGATTCTACTTGATTGACCAAGATGGCAATGCCTTTGTGGGCAAGGTCGATGAGGAAAAGCTGACGCCAGCGGCTGAGGTCGAGCTAGGCGAAAAAGACGCCAATGGCGTTCCAGCGACGATTTCCGGCGAATTCAAGAAAGTGCCGCCACAGACCTTCAGCCAAACACTGCAAGGGCTAACGCTCAACGACCCACCCTATCAAGTCCAATTGACGACTCTCCAACTCCTTCAACAGCGCTTTTTAGCAAAGCGTCTGGAACAGCGTTACATCTATGACGAAGCGGCAGATACAATCACCGATAGGCAAACGGGCGAGGTCTATACCCCTGAGCGCGGCACATTTATCAACCGCGTCGGGGAAACGAAGAAGGAACTTAGCCCCGGCTTTTACATCTTCTTGGGGTTGGATAATCTGACAAGCGTCGTCACCGATCCGCAAATTCGCGGTCCATTCTTCATGATCTTCATTTGGACGATTAGCTTTGCGCTAGGGAGTGTTGTCAGCACCTTTGCCTTAGGACTGCTCTTTGCCCTTTTGCTGAATGCCAAACAACTCCCTTTCCGAGTGATCTTCCGTTCTCTGCTCATCTTGCCCTATGCTATTCCCTTTTGGCTCAGCGCACGGACGTGGCAGGGGTTATTGGGCAACAACGCCCCGGTGAACAACATCGTTGTTGGGCTAATGGGGCGTCCGCAGGGATCGGTAAACCTGTTTGCCGACCCCACCGCGGCAAAACTGGTGGTCTTGTTTGTGAATCTCTATTTAGGCTTCCCCTACATGATGCTGATCTGCTTGGGGGCGCTTCAGAGCATCCCTTCGGATATGTACGAAGCAGCGGTGATTGATGGGGCGGATGATCGTCAGCAGTTCCAATTCATCACGCTGCCCTTGCTGCTTTTGGCGGTAGGACCGCTCCTCATCGCCAGCTTTGCCTTCAATTTCAACAATTTTACGCTGATCGAACTGCTGAACGGGGGCGGACCTCCGATGAGTGCCGGCGGTGTGGCAGGGCATACGGATATTTTGCTCTCGTATACCTTCCGTTTGGCGTTTGGGGGAAGTCGCGGGGCGCAGTATGGCTTTGCTGCCGCTATTGGGATATTTATCTTCGTGATCGTCGCCTCGATCACCTTTATCAATTTCCGCTTCACGCGGCAGTTGGAGGAGGTCTCCAAAAATGTCTAGCCTTGCCCGTTCTGCCCCCCAAAAACTGCCTCCGGCAAAGACTGGCATGGTTGTCGCCGGGCGCGGTTGGCGCTTGGTGATGCGCTATGCCATCTTAAGTATCGGTGTGCTTTTCGCCATCTACCCAATCGTCCTCTTGGTGTGGGCGTCTGTCGATTCGCGAAACAGCGTCACCGCCGGAATCAACCCAGAGTTTTTCACGACAGGGAATTACACCCGCTTGTTTAGCAGCCCACAAACACCGATTCTAAAATGGTTGGGGAATTCCGTGTTCGTCTCAGGGACAAGCACATTGATTACTCTCACCCTGACCACACTCGGCGCGTATTCCTTCTCCCGCTACCGTTTCAAATATCGCCAAGCCAGTTTGCTAGGGACGTTAATCATTCAAATGTTCCCTAGTGTGGTGGCGCTCGTCGCCTTTTACCTGCTGCTCCAGCAGATTGGGGAATTCATTCCCTTTCTGGGCTTAAATTCGCTCGGCGGGCTGATCCTGATTTATTCAGGGGGGGCGCTAGGAGCGGGCGCATGGCTGATGAAAGGCTACTTCGATACCGTCCCCCGCGATCTGGATGAGTCGGCACAGGTGGACGGAGCAACCCATTGGGTGACCTTCACTCAAGTGATCTTGCCACTGGTACGCCCAATTTTGGCGGTGACGGCGATCTTGAGTTTCATTGGAACGTTCAACGATTACCTGCTGCCGCGTGTTTTGATCAGCGATCAAGAGAGCTACACGCTCGCCGTTGGCTTGGCAAACTTCATCTCCGGGCGCTTCACGACGGAATGGGGGGTTTTTGCGGCAGGGGCGCTTTTGGGGACGCTGCCGATTATCTTAATATTCATCGCCTTGCAGTCGCAGATCGTTAGCGGTCTGTCGTCCGGTGCGGTGAAGGGGTGAGATGAGTGACCCCGACGCTATAAATCGTCGGGCTAAAGCTTGACCACCCCGATGGGGCGTGAAAACCCTAACCCCTTTCCCGTAAATATCTGAGGAGAAGGCATTCTCCCCCTTTCTCTGTCTGCGAGGAAAGGGGGCAGAGAGGGTTTGGGGTTCATAAAATCACCTTTCTGACGGACGACTAGGCTCTGTTGACATTGTAATTCCCGTAGGGGCGCCATGCCTTGCGCCCATCGCCGTCCGTGAGCGCCCGCCGCTAAAGCAGCGGGCTATGAGTAGCCACCCCTGCGGGACTTGGAAACCCTAATCCCCAGTCTGACCTGTTCTGAACCACTCCGGGTGGGTCATGACATTTGGCGTTTAAAGTGATGATGACCCGCACTGTGTGCGCCGCCTTAGTTCCTCCATACTAAAAGCGTAAAGGCATGTGACGCCTCAGCACATGCGCCATGATGCCCTTGCCATATTCGGCTGGCGTTTACCACGAATTACCTTTACGGAATACCCGTATGGACCCCAAAATACCCATTCCCAACCCTGACGACAAACGGTGGCGGCTTGTGGTGGCGAAAATGCGCCATCACGGATTTGCCCCAGAAGCCCTTATCGAAACCTTACACGCTGTTCAAAGCGCCTTTGGCTATTTAGATACGACGGCGCTGCGTTTCGTCGCAGCCAGTTTGCGGATTCCTCTCAGCCGCGTATATGGAGTGGCAACCTTCTATAACGTCTTCATTATGAAGCCGCAAGGGGAGCATACCTGTGTAGTCTGCTTAGGGACAGCCTGCTACATCAAAGGCAGCGCCGAGGTCTTGGCGGAAATTCAACGCACCAACCACCTTGCCCCCGGCGAAACCACCCCAGATAAAAAAGTGTCGTTGGTCATTGCCCGCTGTCTGGGGACGTGTGGCATAGCCCCTGTCGCCACTTTTGATGGCGATGTGATCGGCAAAATCAGCCCCCAACAGGCGGTATCCAAGATTGAGGAGTGGCTTACCCCTTGAACACAGAAGACCTTCATCAACTAGCAGCGGAAGAAACCAAACGGCTGCAAAGCGCGAAGCACCGGCTCTTTGTCTGCATGGGAACAGGGTGTCTCTCGGCACACAGCGATCAGGTGAAGGCTGCGTTGGAACAGGCAGTGGAAAATCAGGATCAAAAACCACACTGCCACGTTGTCAGCGGGGGCTGTCAGGGCTTGTGCGCCTCTGGTCCGATGGTTGTGGTTGAGCCGCAGGGGACACTCTATCAGCACGTACAGCCCGACGACGCGCCGGAAATCATCGAACGCCTTGATCGAGCGCCGCTTGAACGGCTTATTGACACGCAGAACACGGCGTTTTTCCAACGCCAAAAGAAAGTTGTCTTGAATCTTGAGGGCAAGATAGACCCCGAACGGATTGAAGCCTATATTGCCGTTGGCGGCTATGCTGCTCTGCTCCACGCCCTGACGGAAATGACGCCCGCCGAAGTGCTTGAACAAGTCACGCGCAGCGGGCTGCGCGGACGCGGCGGGGCGGGCTATTCCACCGGACTCAAGTGGAGTACGGTTGCCAAAGCCCGCAGCGAACACAAATACGTTATTTGCAATGGCGATGAGGGCGATCCCGGCGCTTTCATGGATCGCAGTGTCATGGAAGATTATCCGCACCGGATCATCGAGGGGCTTGCCATTGCCGCCTATGCCATCGGCGCAGACAGCGGCTACATCTACGTGCGGGCAGAATACCCCTTGGCGGTGAAGCGTTTGGGGCTGGCAATTCGCCAAGCGCAAAAATTGGGGCTGCTTGGCAATGCCATCGGCGGCACACCCTTCAATTTCCATCTCGATATTCGGATGGGGGCAGGGGCGTTCGTCTGCGGGGAAGAAACGGCGCTGATCGCCTCTATTGAAGGGGGGCGGGGGACACCGCGTCCGCGCCCGCCCTACCCGGCAACCTCCGGCTTATTCGGTTATCCCACGCTGATCAACAATGTGGAAACCTTTGCCAATATCGCAGAGATCATCACGCATGGTAGCGATTGGTTTGCCCAGATTGGCACGGAAAAAAGCAAAGGGACAAAGATTTTTGCGCTGACGGGGAAGATCAACAACAGCGGACTCATCGAAGTTCCTATGGGGATCACCCTACGCGAGATCATTTATGAGATTGGCGGCGGCATCCCTAATAACCGCGCCTTCAAAGCCGTGCAGACGGGCGGTCCCTCTGGCGGCTGTATGCCTGCCGCCCTTTTGGATAGCCCCGTCGATTATGAATCGCTTCAGCAAGCCGGATCGCACATGGGATCGGGCGGCATGATCGTCATGGATGAAACCTCCTGCATGGTCGATGTTGCCACCTATTTCATGGAATTTTGCATGACAGAATCCTGTGGCAAGTGCATCCCCTGCCGCGTCGGCACAGCCCAAATGTACGATTTGCTCCTGAAGATTACGCATGGCGAGGCAACCCTTGATGACCTTGCCATGCTCGAAACGCTGTGTGAGATGGTGAAGGCAACCAGTCTGTGCGGGTTGGGGCAAGGTGCGCCAAGCCCTGTTCAAAGCACGCTGCGCTATTTTCGAGAGGAATACCTCGCCCATATTGTTGAAAAACGCTGTCCGGCAGGCGTTTGCAAGATCAAGACGCGGGAGGGGGCAAGGGCATGACAAAGATTGTCACACTGAAGATCAATGATCGGGATGTCAGCGGGCGTGATGATGAAACAATCCTGGACATTGCCCGCGAAAACGGCATGTTCATTCCCACTTTATGTCACCTCGATGGGTTGGGGGACGTTGGCGCGTGTCGGCTGTGTCTCGTTGAAATCAAAGGGAGTTCAAAATTGCAACCCGCCTGTGCCACCCTGATTCAAGAGGGGATGGACATTCAGACGGACAGCCCCCGTCTAGCGACGTACCGCAAGCTGATTGTTCAAATGCTGTTTGTCGAAGGAAATCACATTTGCTCTGTATGCGTCTCGAACGGGCATTGCGAACTGCAAGACATGGCGCAGACCGTTCAGCTTGACCATATCGATCTCGCCTACCGCTCTCCCAAGCGGGGTGTAGACGCCTCGCACAATCTTTTTGCCTTTGATGGCAACCGCTGCATTCTCTGTACGCGCTGCGTGCGGGTGTGCGATGAGATTGAAGGCGCTCATACCTGGGACATCACCGGACGGGGCATTCACAGCGAGATGATCACCGATCTGAACCAACCATGGGGAACATCGGATACCTGCACAAGCTGCGGAAAGTGCGTTCAAGTCTGCCCCACCGGAGCGCTTTTCCAAAAGGGCAAAGCCGTTGCCGAAATGACAAAGCGCAAGGACTTTTTGCCCTACTTGGTCAGTATGCGGGAAAGGAAGAAATAGCCATGACCGCCCCTCTTGCGACGCCGCCCACAGCAAAAAAGCGTTTGGCAACAATCTGGCTGGATGGTTGCTCCGGCTGCCATATGTCCTTCCTTGATCTGGATGAGCGGCTGCTAGAACTGACCGCCCACATGGAGATTGTGTACAGCCCGTTAGTCGATCACAAGGTATTTCCCAATCACGTCGATGTGACCTTGGTGGAAGGGTCGGTGAGCAGCGAGGAGGACTTGCATAAAATTCAGCATGTCCGTGCGCACACCGGATACCTCATCTCGCTTGGCGATTGTGCCGTGACGGGCAATGTCCCTTCGCTGCGCAATCCACTTGGTGTGGGGGCAGTTATCCAGCGGGCATACCTTGAAAGCGATCTCCTTCATCCGCTGCTGCCCGATCAGGGTGTGCCAATATTGCTGCCCTTTGTGCGCCCTGTCCATGCCGTTGTGAAAGTTGATTTATATGTTCCCGGCTGCCCACCCTCGGCGGACACCATTTACTATGCCCTGAGCGAGGTCTTGGCGGGACGAACGCCCGATCTAAGCACCCGTACTCGATTTGGAAAATGACACCGAACGCTCTCACCAAGCGGCACATGGAGATCACCCCCTATGAGTCGTCAACTTGTTATTGATCCGGTCACCCGGATTGAAGGTCACTCAAAAATCACCATTCAGTTGGATGATGCCGGCAAGGTGCAAGATGCCTACTTCCATGTCACCCAGATGCGCGGCTTCGAGAAATTTTGTGAGGGGCGACCCTTTCACGAGATGCCCGCACTCATGGCACGTATCTGCGGGATTTGCCCCGTCAGCCATTTGATGGCGTCGGCAAAGGCGTGTGATGCTCTGATGCGGGTCACCATTCCCAGACCAGCAATCCATTTGCGGCGGATTATGAACCTTGCCCAAATTATCCAATCGCACGCCCTCAGTTTCTTTTACCTTTCCTCGCCAGACCTTCTTTTGGGGATGGATGCCGATCCACAGCAGCGCAACCTCTTTGGCGTAGCGGCGTTACATCCCGAACTTGCCCGCGATGGTGTGCGGATGCGCCAATTTGGGCAGCAGGTGATCGAACTCTTAGGCGGCAAACGGATTCATCCGGGGTGGGTGGTGCCGGGCGGCGTCAGCGAGGCGCTCTCCAGCGAAAAGCGGGAGACGCTCTTGGCGATGATCCCCGATGTGCTGCTCATTGCCCGCCGAACGTTGGCATGGTTCAAAGAGACGCTGGCGCGTTACCATGATGAGATTGAGAACTTCGCCAATTTTCCAAGCCTCTTTTTGGGGCTGGCAAACGCGGAGGACACCCTTGAAATGTACGATGGGCGCTTGCGGTTTGTTGATTCAGCGGGCGTCCTCGTTGCCGAAGTGGACGGTAAAGACTACCAAACGGTGATTGCCGAAGCCGTTGAACGGCAGAGCTATCTGAAATCGCCCTATTACAAGCCGCTTGGCTACCCAGAGGGGATGTACCGCGTGGGTCCGTTGGCACGGTTGAATATTGTCAAGCGCTGCGGAACGCCTCTTGCCGATGAAGCCCTTGATGAATTCCGCCAACAAGATCGCACGAGTTCGTTTCATTATCACTATGCCCGCCTGATCGACATCCTCTACAGCCTAGAGGCGATGGATCGCCTTCTGCGCGAGCATGACATTTTGGATAGTCGGGTGCGGGTGTATGCCTCGCCCAATCGTCATCATGGGGTGGGTGTCAGCGAAGCGCCACGTGGGACGCTGATTCACCACTACGAAATTGATGACAACGGGCTGATCACCCGCGCCAACCTGATTATCGCCACCGGACACAACAACCTCGCGATGAATCGTGGGGTACTCCAAGTGGCGCAGCGCTATGTGGACAGCGCACGGCTGAACGAAGGGATGCTCAACCGCGTGGAGGCGGTGATCCGGGCATTTGATCCATGCCTTAGCTGTTCCACCCACGCTATAGGGCAAATGCCGCTCCACCTTCAACTTTTGAGCGCAGACGGCAAGGTGCTTGATGAGGTGAAACGATGATCCTCGTCATTGGCTATGGAAATCCCCTCAGCAGCGACGATGGGCTTGGTCCGTATGCCGTTGAGCAGTTGGCAGCGCAAGCCGAGCAAAGACTGGCAGATAAAGTCGATTACCAGATCGTCTATCAACTGACACCGGAACTTGCCGAGCCAATCAGCCGCGCCGAATGTGTCATTTTTGTTGATGCTGCCTATAGCGCTGGCGAAACGCCCGGGACGCTCACCTGCCAGATACTACCCCCCACCGCACCACCTCTCCGCACAACGTCAGCCGCCTTTACCCACCACCTTGATGCGGCGGCACTGTTGGAAAGCGCTCAGTCTCTCTATGGGCGCCGTCCGGTGGCGTATGTGTACACCGTCACGGGGGAAACCTTTGCCTTAGGGCAGACCTTTTCCGCCGCAGTGGAGTCTGTTTTACCGACGTTGATCGATCATCTGAAAGCGAGGCTATCCCAATGCACGAATTTGGCGTTACCGAGAACATCCTTCGAGGACTTCTCAGCCAGCTTGAGCGGGAAGGTGTCACCCGCGTAGGTAAGGTTCGTTTTCGCCGCAGCAGTGCCTTTTCCGAGGATGTTTTGCGCCAGACCTTCAGCGTTCTAAGCGCCAACACGCCACTGGAAGGGGCAGACCTAGTGGTAGATATTTCTGTCCTGAACGTCACCTGTCGCTGCGGTCACCGCAGCGATGTGACCAGCGATGATCTGGTGGGGCATATGTTCATCTGCCCACAGTGTGGGGCTGTGCGCGAGATTAGCGAAGCGCACGATCTTGAACTGGTGGAAGTGATCGCGGAAACGGTGGACGCCGTTGATAGTAACCATGCCTGAACGATGGCGAGTGCTGGTACGGGGGGCGGTGCAAGGGGTGGGCTTTCGCCCCTTCATCTACCGCCTTGCCAACGCCTATGCGCTGGCGGGATGGGTTAGTAACTCCTCACAGGGCGTAGTGATTGAGGCAGAAGCGCCCCCCGACATCCTAGCAACCTTCCTTACTCAGATTGAGGCGCAAAAGCCCCCCCATAGCAGCATCCAGCGCATCACCGTAGAAAATATCCCTCCCTTAGGGATGGGCGACAAAACAGGCGTGGCGCTGTTTGAAATCCACGAGAGCCATAGCGAAGGGAACCGATCCACAATCATCCTGCCCGATCTTGCCACCTGCCCTGACTGCCTGCGGGAGATCAGCGATCCGGCGAACCGCCGCTACCGCTATCCCTTTACGAACTGCACCCACTGCGGACCGCGCTACAGCATCATCAGCGGCTTGCCCTATGACCGCCCCTACACAACGATGAGCGCCTTCACCATGTGCGAGGCGTGCCGCGCCGAATATGAGAACCCGCTGGATAGGCGCTTTCATGCCCAACCGAACGCTTGCCCCCACTGTGGACCCCATCTCAGTTTTTGGGATCGGGCGGGCGAGGTCATGGCGACTCACGATGAGGCGCTGCGCATGGCGGCAGAGGCACTCCGCAAGGGGGCGGTGGTGGCGCTGAAAGGGATGGGCGGCTTTCAACTGCTGGTCGATGCCCGCAATGAGGATGCTGTGCGGCGGCTGCGCAAACGGAAGCAACGCCTCACAAAACCCTTCGCTGTGATGATCCCCTCGTTGGCGCAGACTCAGGCGCTCTGTGAGGTGTCGGCTGCCGAAGAAGGCTTGCTCACCTCAGCCGAAGCGCCGATTGTACTGCTGCGGCGCTTGAAGCTGGTAGACTGCGATGAGCTTGCCCCTAGTCTAGCCCCCCACAACCCATACCTCGGTGTGATGCTCCCCTATACACCACTACATCATTTGCTGCTGGCGGATTTAGGCTTTCCCGTTGTGGCGACCAGCGGAAACCTTTCGGGCGAGCCGCTATGCAGCGACGCATACGAGGCACTTCAACGGCTGAAGGAAATCGCTGATTATTTCCTCGTCCATAACCGCGCCATTGCCCGTCCAATCGATGATTCGGTAGCACGTATCATGGCTGGAACACCGTGTGTTTTGCGGCGGGCGCGGGGCTATGCCCCACTGCCCATCGAACTCCCTGAATTCCCAGAAGATCAGCCCGTGACGCTGGCGGTGGGGGGGCATCTCAAAAATACAGTGGCGCTCAGCGTCGGTCAGCAGGTTTTTCTGAGCCAACATTTGGGCGATCTGGATACGCCGGAAACGCTTGCCGTCTTCCACCACGCCTTGCAGGATTGGCAAACCCTCTATGGGCAGCCCCCCACCCAAATTGCCTGTGACGCACACCCTGATTACCGCTCCACACAGGCTGCCCAAGAGATAGCACAGCGGCTTCAGGTACCACTCGTTCATGTGCAGCACCACTACGCCCATATAGTGGCGTGCATGGCGGAACATGGCTTATCTGCACCGATTTTGGGCGTGGCGTGGGATGGGACGGGCTATGGGACGGATGGTACGATCTGGGGCAGTGAATTCCTTCAGATCACGCCAAATTCGTTTGAACGCCGCACCTATCTGCGCCCCTTCAAACTGTTGGGGGGCGAAGGGGCAATCCGCGAGCCGCGCCGCGCCGCGCTGAGCCTGCTTTTTACGCTTTATGGCGAACCACGCCCCGACGCCCAGAGCGCCCGATGGGGAGGCATCCTTGGCTTTGCGCCGTCTGAGCTAAGGCTTTTGTACAGAGCGTGGGAACGCGGGCTAAACGCCCCACAGACTTCCAGCATGGGGCGGCTTTTTGATGCCCTTGCTGCGCTGCTTGGCTTGTGCAGCCGCGCTCATTTTGAGGGGGAAGCAGCGATGGCGTTGGAATTTGCCGCTGAGGGGACAACCACTGACAGATGGTATCCCTTTCCTGTGACGCCTGTCACTATCGAAAAGGGGCATAGTGGGCGCATTATAAAGGAAACCATCTTGGAGTGGGGCGCGATGATCAAGGCTGTTCTTGCTGATTTGGAGGCGGGCGTTCCCGTAGGGGAGATTGCCGTCGCCTTTCACCGGACGCTCGTTGATTTGATCGCCACCGTCGCCGCGCAAAACCAGATTGAGCAGGTTGTGATGAGCGGCGGGTGTTTCCAAAACAAACGACTTCTCGAAAGCAGCATCGCCCGCTTACAAAACGATGGCTTTCGCCCCTATTGGTCGCAGTGCATCCCCCCCAACGATGGAGGCATTGCCTTAGGGCAAATTGTGGCGGCAGGGCGACAAAGGATCACACCATGTGTTTAGCCGTCCCCGGTCAATTAATCAGTGTTGATGAAAATCCCCCGCTTATGCGCATGGGGAAAGTCAACTTTGGCGGCATTTTCAAGGATGTTCACCTTGCCTATGTGCCAGAGGCGAAGCCCGGTGATTATGTCTTGGTTCATGTCGGCTTTGCCCTGAGTATTATTGATGAAACCGAAGCGAATCGCGTGTTCGAGTATTTGCGGCAAATGGATGAGTTGGCGGAATTATTGCAGTAGCTTCGCTGATTGGACTGCAATCAGCCTTCTTACAAGGACTGCGGGCTGAATGGTTTTTGTCGCCTGACCAGCACCATCTCCCGCATCAACACATACAGCCTGATGAGAAATGCGATCAACGAATAAGGGAGCAATCTCCCTAAAAAATGCTATAGGAGGGTCGCTCGATGCGTGAACCAACGTTTATCACCCTTGATGGGAATGAAGCTGTGGCGAGGGTTGCCTTTAAACTGAACGAAGTGATTGCCATTTACCCGATTACGCCCTCATCGGCTATGGGCGAATGGGCAGATGAATGGGCAGCCAACGGGCAGCGCAACCTGTGGAACACCGTTCCAAGCGTGGTTGAAATGCAGAGCGAGGGTGGCGCAGCCGGCGCTATTCACGGCGCGTTGCAGGCAGGGGCGCTCACGACGACCTTCACCGCCTCGCAAGGGTTGCTCTTGATGATCCCCAACATGTACAAGATTGCTGGTGAACTGACGGCAACCGTCTTTCATGTGGCGGCGCGTTCGCTGGCAGCGCAGGGGTTATCCATCTTTGGCGATCACAGTGATGTTATGGCGGCACGTGCTACTGGCTTTGCCTTGCTTGCCTCAAATTCTGTCCAAGAGGCGCAGGATTTCGCCCTGATTGCCCATGCCGCGACGCTCAAAGCGCGTGTGCCATTCATCCATTTCTTCGATGGTTTTCGCACCTCTCATGAGATTGCCAAAATCGATTTGCTCGACGATGATGACGTGCGGGCAATGATCGATGATTCCCTTGTTTTGGCGCACCGCGCCCGCGCCCTCTCGCCCGACCGCCCCGTACTGCGCGGGACAGCGCAAAACCCCGATGTTTACTTCCAAGCGCGGGAGACGGTCAATCCCTATTACGCGGAGTGTCCAGGCATTGTCCAAGAGGCGATGGATCGTTTTGCCGCCCTGACCGGACGCCAGTATCGCCTCTTTGACTATCATGGCGCACCAGACGCCACACATGTCATTGTCCTGATGGGGTCGGGGGCAGAAGCTGTTCACGAAACGGTTGATTATCTGCGTGGTCAGGGCGAAAAGGTCGGTGTGCTGAAAGTCCACCTCTATCGCCCCTTTGATGTGCAGTGCTTTGCGGCGGCACTTCCCCCGACGGTGGAGCGTCTTGCCGTCCTTGACCGCACCAAAGAGCCGGGCAGCGCCGGCGAACCGCTTTATGTTGATGTTCTGACGGCGCTTTACGAAGTGGGGCGCACGGGAATCACCGTTGTTGGCGGGCGTTACGGGCTTTCCTCCAAAGAATTTAACCCGCCAATGATCCGCGCTGTCTTTGAAAATTTAGCGCAGCCTGAGCCAAAAAATCACTTTACCATCGGGATTCACGATGATGTCTCAGGAACGAGTTTGGCTTATGATCCAGCCTTTTCCATTGAACCAGAGAACGTCACACGGGCGTTGTTTTATGGGCTTGGCTCAGATGGCACAGTGGGCGCAAACAAGAACTCAATCAAGATCATCGGGGAAAGTACCGATCATTATGCTCAGGGCTATTTCGTTTATGACTCGAAAAAATCGGGGTCAATCACCATCTCGCACTTGCGCTTTGGGGCGCAACCCATCCGGGCGACCTACCTGATCACACAGGCAAATTTTATCGCGTGTCACCAAGCGAACTTCCTAGAGCGCTATGACATTTTGGCAGACCTCATGCCGCACGGCGTGTTCTTGCTGAACACCCCTTATGGGGCGGCAGATGTGTGGGATAGGCTGCCACGTCCGGTGCAGGAACATCTGCTTGCTAAAGAGGGGCGTTTTTACATCATTGATGGGTCCAAAGTGGCGCGAGAAAGCGGCATGGGTGGGCGCATCAATACGGTGATGCAAGTCTGCTTCTTCGCTATTTCCGGCGTGCTGCCCAAAGATGAGGCGATTGCCGCCATCAAACATTCGGTTGAAGAAACGTATGGCAAAAAGGGCGGCGACATTGTGGCGATGAACCTTGCCGCGGTGGATCGCACCCTTGATAACCTGATTGAAGTGCCGCTTCCCGCCGCACTCACCAGTCGCCTGAACTTGACTCCGCCAGTGGCGGCGGGTGCGTCGCCCTTCGTGCGCGATGTATTGGGGACGATGATCGCCCGTCGCGGCGATAGTCTCGCCGTGAGCCAGCTTCCGGCGGATGGGACATACCCAACAGGGACAGCGCAGTACGAAAAGCGAAACTTGGCTGAGGAAATCCCCGTTTGGGACGCCGAACTGTGCATCCAGTGTGGAAAATGTGCGCTGGTCTGCCCCCATGCAGTCATTCGCATTAAGACCTATGAGCCAGCGTCACTGGCGGGTGCGCCGGAGACCTTCAAGGCAACCGATGCACGGGATACGGAATGGAAGGGCTTGAAGTACACCATTCAGGTTTCGCCGGAAGACTGCACCGGCTGCGGGATTTGTGTCGATGTGTGTCCGGTCAAGAGCAAATCGGCGGCAAATTACAAGGCGATCAACATGCGCCCACAGCCGCCGATCCGTGCCGAAGAAAACGAAAACTGGGCGTTTTTCACCGCGCTCCCAGAACTAGATCGCCGCCTGATCAAAATCAGCAGCATCCGTCAGCAGCAGGTTCAGCAACCGCTCTTTGAGTTCTCTGGCGCGTGTGCGGGCTGCGGCGAAACGCCCTACCTCAAGCTGATCTCACAACTTTTCGGAGATCGCTCCCTGATTGCCAACGCAACAGGCTGTTCTTCCATTTATGGCGGCAACCTCCCGACAACCCCTTGGGCAAAGAACAGCGAAGGGCGCGGACCGGCGTGGGCAAATTCGCTCTTTGAGGATAACGCTGAGTTTGGCTTGGGAATGCGCGTCGCCCTTGATAAACAGATAGATTATGCCTGCGAGCTGCTCAAACGGATGGCTGGTGAGTTGGGCGAGGATGTTGTTAGCGCCCTGCTCAACGCCGACCAAACCGACGAAGCGGGCATTTACGACCAGCGTGAGCGGGTCAGCCAGCTTAAGGCAGCCCTTGAGCAGAGTACGCACCGCGAAGCGGGCTTGCTGCGCTCTCTTGCCGATGTGTTGGTAAAGAAAGATGTGTGGATCGTCGGCGGCGATGGATGGGCATATGACATTGGGTTCGGCGGCTTGGATCATGTCCTTGCCAGCGGACGAAATGTGAATGTACTGGTCATGGATACAGAGGTCTACTCGAACACGGGTGGGCAGATGTCGAAGGCAACCCCACGTGGCGCGGTGGCAAAGTTTGCCTCTGGGGGCAAGGCTGCCGGGAAAAAAGACCTCGGACTGATCGCCATGTCCTACGGGAACATCTATGTGGCGCGGGTGGCGCTTGGCGGCAAAGATGAGCAAACACTCCGCGCTTTCATTGAAGCGGAAGCCTATCAGGGTCCGTCTCTGATCATCGCCTATAGCCACTGCATTGCACACGGCATCACCATGTCAACGGCGATGAAGAATCAAAAGGCGGCGGTGGATTCCGGTCAATGGCTGCTCTACCGCTACAACCCGAATCATGTTGAGCAAGGCGAAAATCCGCTCACGCTAGACTCCAAACTACCGAAAATCCCTGTCAAAGAGTACATGGAAATGGAAAACCGCTTCAAGATGCTCCGCTTCAGCAAGCCGGCTGTTGCCAAAGAATTGGCAGCGCTGGCACAGGTGGATGTCGAACAGCGTTGGGCGCTTTATGACTACATGGCAAAGCGCGGGCTTCCCTAAATAGAAGCACACTGAAAAGGCGGGAGTGCTTATGCTCCCGCCGCTAAAGCAGCGGGCTGAAAGCAGCCACCCCTTGGGGGTTTAAAAGATATATCCACACAGGCAGTTCTACCTTCTTCACCCCCAAAGCATTTTTGCTTGTGCTTAGAGGGAACGAAAGGGAACTAAGGAGCTACGGGAATGGACTTCTCAACGACCTACCTGCGCAAACGATTACGTTCGCCGCTGGTTGTCTCTGCCAACCCTCTGACGGAGAGCATTGACAACCTAAAGATGATGGAAGATGCCGGAGCGGGGGCAATCGTACTCTATTCACTCTTTGAGGAACAACTGCGCCACGAACAACATGCCCTTCATCACCACCTGACGCATGGGACGGAAAGCTATGCCGAGGCGCTGACCTACTTTCCAGAGCCTGTTGATTATCACACGACCTCCGATGCCTATCTAGAGCATATTCGCAAGGCAAAAGAGGCGGTCAGTATTCCGATTATCGCCAGCCTGAACGGTTCGACGGCGGGTGGCTGGACGATCTTCGCTCAGAAGATCGAGCAGGCGGGCGCGGACGGGCTAGAATTGAATCTCTACTCGATCCCCGCTGACCCAGGCTGGTCGCCAGAGGAAGTGGAGGGGGGCTATCTCGTCACCGCCCAAATTGTCAAAAGCACAATCACCATTCCGGTGGCGATCAAACTCAGCCCCTTTTTCACGAACATGGCGCATTTCGCCCGCCAACTCGATCAGCTTGATATCGATGCGCTGGTCTTGTTCAACCGCTTTTACCAGCCCGATATTGATCTAGAGACAAGCAGCGTCTATCCGCACCTGATCCTGAGTACTTCGCACGATTTACGCCTGCCGCTGCGCTGGATCGCCCTGTTGTATGGGCATTTGAAGGCAAATTTGGCGGCGACGAGCGGGATTCACAGTGCGCAGGATGCGCTGAAGGCGATCATGGCGGGGGCGAATGTGACGATGATGGCATCGGCGCTGTTGAAACACGGGATCACCCATTTGGCAAAGGTGGAACAGGATATGCGTGGGTGGATGGAGCAGCATGAATATGACTCCATCGATCAGATGTGTGGGAGTGTTAGTCAGCAACACTGCGAAAACCCCTCTGAGTTTGAGCGGGTGCAGTACATGCGGGCGCTGACAACCTACTTTCCGCGCCAAGACAGTTAAGCGTTAAATAGATAGCGTAAAGGACGCCCTCGCCATGAAATATAGTGACGAATACCGTGATGCCGAGGCAGCGCAGCGCTTTGCGAAGGCAATCCATAAAACGACCACCCGCCCCTGGACGTTGATGGAAGTCTGTGGCGGACAAACGCACGCTATTGTCAAATTTGGGATAGATGAACTGCTCCCTTCCCAAATCACCTTGCTCCATGGACCGGGCTGCCCGGTGTGTGTGACTCCTGTAGAGTTGATTGACAAGGCGACGGACATTGCCCTTCAACCGGGCGTGATTTTCACCTCGTTTGGGGATATGCTGCGCGTCCCGGGCACACGGCACGATCTCTTAACCTGTAAGGCGAGGGGCGCTGATGTGCGGATGGTCTATTCTCCCCTTGATGCCCTCAAGATTGCCCAGAGCCATCCAGATCGGCAGGTCGTTTTCTTCGCCGTTGGGTTCGAGACAACCGCCCCCGCCAACGCCATGGCGGTTTACCTTGCCCATCAGCAGAGCGTGACGAACTTTTCGATGTTGGTGTCCCATGTCCTGGTCCCACCGGCAATAGAGGCAATTTTGTCCTCACCGCGAAACCGTGTGCAAGGTTTTCTGGCAGCGGGGCATGTCTGCACGGTGGTGGGCTATGAGGAATACCTTCCGCTGGCGGCAAAATACCATGTGCCTTTCGTGGTGACAGGGTTTGAACCGCTGGACATATTGCATGGCATTTACATGACAGTGAAGCAGCTTGAGGAAGGGCGTGCCGAGGTTGAGAACCAATATGCACGCGCCGTTCGCCGTGAGGGGAACACACAGGCGCAGCGCATCGTAGGGGAAGTCTTTACCGTCGTCCACCGCACATGGCGGGGCATAGGGGAAATTCCCCGCAGCGGGCTAGGCTTGCGCCCTCCCTACACCGCCTTTGATGCTGAACAGCGTTTCGGCGTTGCTGATCAGCACAGCCCAGAAAGTAGCGAATGTGTCAGCGGGCTTGTGCTGCAAGGGGAGAAAAAACCCCATGAATGTCCCGCCTTTGGTATACGCTGTACCCCCGAACACCCCTTAGGGGCGACGATGGTGTCTACCGAGGGGGCGTGTGCCGCCTATTACCGTTATCGCCGCGTTGTTCATCCCGAAACGAGCCACGCATGATCACCTCACCCGTTGATCTCTCTGAATTCGCACTCACCTGCCCGCTGCCCATCAGCGATTATCCGGCTGTCCTTTTGGCACATGGCGGTGGCGGCAAACTGACCCACCAGTTGATTGAGCGAATGTTCGTCGCAACCTTTAAGAACACCCTCTTAGATGCCCGTCATGATGGCGCTGTTCTTCCCCCGCAAGGCGGCAGGTTGGCATTTTCGACGGATTCCTATGTAGTTAAACCGCTCTTTTTTCCCGGCGGCGATATTGGCACGTTAGCTGTCACTGGCACGGTGAACGACCTCGCCATGTGCGGCGCACGTCCGGCGTTCCTCAGCGCTGCCTTCATCATCGAAGAAGGGCTGCCGATGGAAACGCTCTGGCGGGTCGTCCAGTCTATGGCGCAAACGGCGCGGTTGGCGGGCGTCCAAATTGTCACGGGCGATACAAAGGTGGTGGATCGCGGCAAGGGCGATGAGCTTTTCATCACAACGGCAGGGACGGGGATCGTTGTGGGCGATCAGGTTATTTCGCCCCGCCGCGTTCAGCCCGGCGACGCTATTGTGGTGAGCGGCGACCTCGGACGACACGGCATGGCGATTATGGCGGCACGGGAGGGCTTGGCGTTCGAGAGCGCCATTGAGAGCGACTGCGCCCCGCTGACCGACCTTGTGTTCGCCTTGCTAGAAGGCGGCATTGAGGTTCACTGCCTGCGTGATTTGACACGCGGCGGGCTTGCCAGCGCCCTGGTGGAGATTGCCGAAGCCAGCGGATGGCGTATTCATATTCATGAAAAGGCAATCGCCGTTCGCGAGGATGTGCGCGGGGCGTGCGAGATTTTAGGACTCGATCCGCTCTATGTGGCGAACGAAGGGCGCTTCGTCGCCTTTATCGCCGGAAAAGATGTTGACCGTGCGCTCAGCCTTTTGCGCCGGCAGGCGGCGGGTAAGGACGCGGCGATTATTGGCGAGGTGCAACCCAAAGCCGATCATCTTGTGACGATGCGCAGTCTGATTGGGACGAATCGCATCGTTGATATGGTCAGCGGCGAACAGCTTCCGCGCATTTGTTAAGTTCATTGACAAGGTGAAGGGGCGGGCAATCCCTCCCCACCGAATTTTAGACAGTCTGATAAAGGTAAGGATAAAGATCATGGCTAAAAAATGGATTTACCTGTTTTCCGAGGGGAACGCAGAGATGCGCGATCTCTTAGGGGGAAAAGGCGCAGGGCTGGCGGAGATGACACGAACGGGCGTCCCCGTCCCGCCCGGTTTCACCATCACCACCGATGCCTGTAACGCTTATTATGATGCCGGACAGAAGTTCCCCGCCGGACTGTGGGAGCAGGTGGTTGCCTGTGTAGGGACGCTAGAAAAACAAACGGGGCGGCGCTTTGCCGATGCCGCCAACCCGCTGTTGGTTTCCGTTCGCAGCGGAGCGAAATTTTCTATGCCCGGAATGATGGATACCGTCCTTGATCTCGGCTTGAACGCAGAGACGCTGCAAGGGCTGGCAGAGCAGACGAAGAACCCTCGCTTTGCCTATGACGCTTACCGTCGCTTCATTCAGCTTTTCGGCAAGATTGTGCTTGGGGTGGATGGCAGTAAATTTGAGCGGGCGCTGACACGGCTGAAGAAACGCCGCCTCGATTCGGAACTGACCACAGAAGAATTGATCAAGCTCTCGGAAACCTTCAAGCAGATTGTCTACGATGAAACGGGCAGCGAGTTCCCCGAAGACCCCTATGCACAGCTTGAACAAGCCATTGCTGCCGTCTTTCGTTCATGGTTCGGGCGGCGTGCCATTGATTACCGCCGTCACAACCACATTCCCGATACGCTAGGGACGGCGGTCAATGTGCAGGCGATGGTTTTTGGGAACATGGGCGGTGACAGCGCCACAGGCGTTGCCTTTACCCGCAACCCTAGCACAGGCGAAGCCGACCTGTTCGGGGAATATTTGGTGAATGCGCAAGGTGAGGATGTGGTTGCCGGTATTCGGACGCCGCAGCCAATCGCCAAACTGAAAGAGGATATGCCCGCCGTCTACGAGCAGTTCAAGGGCATTGTCAACCAGCTTGAACAGCACTACACCGATATGCAGGACGTTGAATTCACCATCGAACGCGGCAAACTGTGGATGCTCCAAACGCGCACCGGAAAACGCACAGGATTGGCGGCGGTGCGGATCGCCGTTGAGATGGTTGAAGAAGGGCTGATCAGCAAGGCAACGGCTGTGCAGCGTGTTGATGCCGAATCGCTGAACCAACTGCTTCACCCAATGCTTGATCCGCACGCCCGCGCCCAGACAAAACCAATCGGGAAAGGCTTGCCCGCCTCCCCCGGTGCGGCTGTGGGCAAGGCGGTGTTCGATCCTGATGAGGCGGAAAAAATGGCGGCGCATGGGGAGCGCATTATCCTCATTCGCAATGAGACAACCCCTGAAGACTTACACGGGATGATCGCCGCCAAAGGACTTCTCACAGCGCATGGTGGGATGACCAGCCACGCGGCGGTGGTGGCACGCGGCATGGGGAAACCGTGTGTTGCCGGAGTGGGCGAACTGCATATCAATTACGCCACCCAGACGGCTGTCCTCGGTGATACGACGCTCAAAAAAGGGGATTGGCTAACCGTCAACGGGACAAGCGGGGAGCTTTTTATTGGGGCGCTGCCCGTTGTTGACCCGATCCTTTCCGATGAATTTACCATGCTCATGGCATGGGCGGATGAATTCCGCACGATGGGTGTGCGTACTAATGCTGATATTCCCCGTGATGCGAAGATTGCCCGCCAGTTTGGGGCGGAGGGGATCGGTCTGTGCCGCACGGAGCATATGTTCTTTGAAGGGGATCGGATTACCGCCATGCGCGAGATGATCCTTGCCGATACAGAGGAGGAACGGCGGGCGGCGCTGGCGAAGATCGAACCGCTTCAGCAGGGCGATTTTGAAGGGTTGTTCCGCGAGATGGACGGGCATCCAGTGATCATCCGCACGCTTGACCCGCCGCTCCATGAATTTTTGCCGCACGGCAACAACGATATTCGGACGCTGGCAGAAAAACTTGGGCTAAGTTTTCAGCGCGTGAAAACGCGGGTGGAAAGCCTTCAAGAGGCGAACCCCATGCTTGGTCTGCGCGGCTGCCGCTTGGGGATTTTGTACCCAGAGATCACCGAGATGCAGGCGCGTGCCATTTTCAATGCGGCGGTCACTGTCCAACGGGAAGGGATCACTGTCTACCCCGAAGTGATGATCCCGCTGGTGGCAACGGTTGCCGAGTTGAAAGAACAAGCTGACCTTGTGCGCCGCGTTGCCGAGGAAGTTCAAACCCTTACGGGTGCCTCGCTGGACTATAAAATTGGGACGATGATCGAACTTCCGCGTGCGGCGTTGGTTGCTCATAACATTGCGGAGGTGGCGGAGTTCTTCAGCTTTGGGACAAACGACCTCACCCAAACGACGCTTGGTCTCAGCCGTGATGATGCAGGGCGCTTCTTGCCCATGTATGTTGATCATAAAATCTTCAGCCAAGACCCCTTCGAGTCCATTGACCAAGAAGGTGTAGGGCAGTTGGTGCGTATGGCGACAGAACGCGGGCGGGCGACGAACCCCGCGTTGGAGGTGGGCATCTGTGGTGAACATGGCGGCAACCCCGCCAGTGTGATGTTCTTTTACGATGTGGGGTTGGATTACGTCAGTTGTTCCCCCTTCCGTGTCCCCGTCGCCAAACTTGCGGCGGCGCAAGCGGCACTAGCCGCACAGGGGGCGTTGGTAAAGATCGATAAGTAACCCCCGATAACGTCCGGCGCGGTTGTGTTTCTCCAGACGAACGCGCCGGAGGGTATGTGAGCGGCTGAATTGTCCTCAGCGCCGCAGCCACCCGCCACCAGCATGAATGGCGATCACCCGCCCCGTGTTTTCGGTGATTGTCATGACGCCCTCTTGTGAGGCATTACCCTCCATCGTCGTCTGGTAGGCATATTCCGTCCCTAACGCCCATCCCAAGCGATCTCGGACGTTGGGTTGTGTTCGCCAGACTAAGCCAAACCCCCGTATCGGCTGAAGGACACCCTCTGGCGGGGTGATGCCCGGATCGCTTTCGGCGTCCCCCTCGCGGAATTGATCGGGGAAGGACGTCCACTCGCCGCCCTCATAGAGGACATAAATCCGGTTTTGACTCTGCACCCAGAGCATCAGCCCGCGTTGGAAGGGTTGTTGGGCGACCAAGCCGGGCAAGATCGCGCCGGAGGGGGGGGCGCTGGCGCAGCCCATGACTGGATCGGGAAGCGTGCCATCGGGGCAGGCAAGGGCAACGCTCAAGGTTTGTGTCAGCGGGCTTGATTCCGACCCGGCGAGGAGCGTAAAACGCACCTCGATCTTCGCCGTTTGGGGGATGGTCACTTGGAGCGTCCCCGTCCCCGGCACTACCCATGATTGATCCCGTTCACCTTCGGCAACCTCGCGGAAGATCGTCCCCATTTTGACGCCCTCTAGCGACCAGGCAAGGGTGATTGTGCTGCCCGGTTGGGTCGTTAGTGCATCAGCGGTGAAATAGTTGATGCGCACTGTGCCGCCGACAATACCTCCCCCTTCAAGGGTTGGCGTGTAAGGCAACGGAGAGGGGGCAAAGCCTAAAAGCGGCGTGGGCGACGCACCAAAGGTGGGCGTGGGGGGAATGATTTTCGTCGGGGAGGGGACGCCCGTCGGCTCAATGCGTGTGGCGGAAGGAATGGGGGTGATCGAGGGCGTCAGGGTTGGGCGGACAGTGGGCAAGATCGGCTCTACCGCCGCCCCACACCCGGCTAGGCTGAAGCCAACGATCAAGAGGCACAGTACCCCGACACAGCGCACAGGACGATGACCGGGGAAAGGCATAGCGCACACCGCTTTTAGGGTTAGTCGGCTGGTGGCGGGACGGGCAGTTCTGTTTCGGGAATGGCTTTGTATTTCTCCCCGATCTCCACCAACATACGCGGGATGCCGTCTACAATCGGGTATTTGCAGCCGCTGTCGTCGCAAACCAACCAGCAGCCATGAACAAGGCGGAGTTTGCCGGGGTCGTTGCCCTTATCTTGGTAGTGAACAGCGACAGGGCAGCGTAGAATGGCGAGAAAATCGGGCGCAATGCCTGTAGGTTTGTTGCTCATGGGTGATTCTAGTATCCATTTTAGCGCGTTTGCTTCAGATAGCCTGTCAGATTATCAAAACGTTAGAGCTTACGCAGTTGACCTTGTTTCCCCTGTAGTCATCGAAACATCGAAAGGGAATGTTTGAGGGAGCTTCCCCCTCAAACACCTCATTCCCCCTCTCTCCTCGTGGGGAGAGGGGGGTAGGCGGTGAAGGCAACTGCGTAACGTCTAAAAGTATAACGCAAGTGTAGGGTAAGCACAGAGACAAGACCTCCCACTGGCGCTCCGGCGCTTACAACAAGCGATAGAGGCGATCCGAAACGTAGAGAACGGCGACCTCCGTCCCAACTTTGGGTAATGCCGTTTTGCGAAGATCGTCGCGGTCTTCGCGCAGGATGCCGATCACCTCGCGCTGATCGGGAGTGCGGAATTTGTAATGGAGGGTCACAATGTAGCTTGCTCCGCGCTCTAACGCCTCTGCTTTTGTGATCTCCCCACGCAGCACCATGCCCCGCCGTTCAAAGTGACGGTTACGCAGGCTGATAAGGACGGCACGCCCCGTCAGGATTGCCGCTCCTGCCGCCGGCACAATGCCGATGATCAATGCCAGATCAAGATCAATGGGGATCAGTTGTTGGAAGGCAAGGGTAGATCGGCGGGGATTTTCTGGGAGGTATTTGATGTAGATCGCCGCCCCCTCGGTGAACGCCTCAAAGGTAGCGCGATCTATATCCGCCTCACCGCTGAATGATTCCCCTTGCGCGGTGGTAAAGGCAAAGGTGACCAGCCAACGATCAACTGCCCCCCGCAAGGACGTTAGTTGCGAGCGCCCGGTGACTGTGGCGGGAAGGGTAATCGCCCGCGCTTCGGCGTCGGCGCTTTGACGGACGGTGCGAACGCCCTCCAAAACTGCGCCGAAGGTACACAAGGCAGCGATCACCACCGCGCCAAGCGCCACTAACCAATGCCCCCCCAAGCTGACACGATCCCGCGCCGTCCCCTGCACGATTCCATACTGATCGTGAACGATGTATGCTGCATCCGGGTTGGGGGCAAGTTTTTTCAGTTCGTCTGCCGCGCCCCCCGTTCCCTTCAAAAGGGAGGACTGTGAAGACAGGGGCGATTTTGAGGGGGAGGCGGGTGGTTTTGCCACAATTACGCTCCGCTGATGGCTAAAATCAAGCCGGTTGGGGCGCTTAGCTGCCCTAAGGCAATCTCGCCATTCATGACGGTGTATGTCCCGCCGCCCATGACGTCACGCAAGGTAACCCCATCGGCAAGATCAGCGTGCCAAAGCGGGAGATGTACCCCCGCATCGGGGCTGCCCCCACGCCAGCCAACAACGATCAAGCGCTCTGTGGGAGACTGCCGTTGAAAGGCGATCAACCCGTCCTGTGCATAGAGAATTTGAAAGCCACCGTCACGTAGTGCTGCGGAGGTTGCTTTCAGATGCCCTAGTTTCTGGTGCAGGGCAAACAAATCTTGATCCCACCGTTCCCGCTCCCAAATCATGGTGGCGCGGTTGAACGGGTCGTTCGCTCCTTCCATGCCGATTTCGTCGCCATAGTAGACGCACGGCACGCCGGGGAAGGTGTAGAGAAGGATTGCCCCTAGCGCTGCCAAGCGGCGATCTCCTTTGCAGACAGTCAAAATCCGCGTGGTGTCATGGCTGCCCAGAAGGTTGAACTGCATCCGCGCTATAACCCAGGGAATCACACCCATAAACCGCCGCCACTGCTCTGCCATATGCTCAGCGTCAAGCACATCGGTATCGTTCCAGTCGGCGCCCCAATCTGCGCCAAGATCACCTCCGGCAAGGAAACGGCGGACGGGGAAGGTGAACCCCTGATAGTTCATCGAGGCATCTAGTTCGTCGCCCTGAAGGTGGGGTGTCCCATCGTGGAAGTGTTCGCCAATCAGGTAGGCGTTGGGCGATTCGTCTTTTACCGCCGCCCGAATTTCGCGCCCGATCTCATGACCAAGCTGCGATGCGCCCTGTTTGCCCTGCATGTTTGCCACATCTAAGCGCCAACCATCAATGCCGAAGGGTTCACGCAGCCAATGGCGCAAGACGGAATCTCCCGCGCCATAAAGCCGGCTGCGCAGTTTTTGGCTGCGGTAGTTCCACTTTACCAACGAGGGAATCCCTAGCCACGACACATAGTCGTGAGGATGGTCATTGAAGGTGAAAAACTCGTAATGAGGGGATTCAGCGCTTGCCTGAGCCTCCTGAAACCAGGGGTGAGTCCAGCCCGTGTGATTCAGCGTGACATCGAGCATAAGGCGCATCCCAACGGCATTAAGGGCGTGCCGCAAGGCAATTAGCGCATCGTCCCCGCCGAGATAGGGATCGATGCTGAAGAAGTCTACAATGTCGTAGCGGTGGTTCGTCCGTGCCGGGAAGATCGGCGTCAAGTAGAGGGCATTCACGCCAAGCTCTTGAAGGTAGTCGATCTTCTGGGTGATACCCGGCAAATCGCCGCCGTAGAAATCGAGCGTCCCGCTTTCCTGCCAGGGGAGGGGGGGATCGCCCCAATTCCGGCGCTGGGTCTTGAAGCCTCGGTTCTCCCACGCCCCTTCGGGTATGTCGTTGGCGGGATCGCCGTTGAAGAAGCGGTCTGGGAAAATCTCGTAGAAAACCGCCGTAGAAACCCATTCCGGCGTATGAAAATCTGCCAGAAGGTTAAAATCGTGGGCATCGGGGGAATCGGCACGGCTAATTCCCTGTGCATTAAGGTAATAAGCCCCTTCCTTGCTCAGCAGTTTGAAACGGTAGGGATTGCGCGGCATGGTGATCGCCATCTCTGCTGTGTAGAGAGTGGTAGCCCCCTCAGTGGTGGCGGTCATTTTCGTCGTGAGGTTTTCGCCATCGGGACAGGTGCGGAGGTAGACCGCATGAACGGGCGTCTCCCCAACAAGACGGAGGCGAATCGTCACTGTTTCACCGAGGCGTGGTGTCGGGTTGGAGACAAACAACGCCGATCCGTCGTGGTGGACTGCGGCGCTCCAATGGAAAGCGTGCGTCATGGTTTTTCCAATTCATATCAGAGAATTTGCTGAAGCCCATAATCTCCCGTATTATGGTGAGAAATGAGTTTCGTTCACTAGTGTACCGTATAGAAAATTGAAGCATGACCGATACACCGCAGACTGTACAAACTGAGACACTTTCACGGATTGCCGCCATCCGTTTCCAAAAGGTGGGCAAACTCTATCATTTCGACTGCCTCGCCTTTCCCAACCTTCAGCAAGGGGATTATGTCATTGTAGAGACGATGCGCGGGCGGCAAATGGGGGAGGTGGTTGAGTTTTATCCCCCCGAATCTGATCGCTTTGACTACAAGCCGATCACGCGGATGGCGACGCCCGCCGATCTTTTGCTGCGCCAACAATGGGAGGCGAAAGGGTTATCGACGCTGATCGAAATCCGCGAACTGGCTCATGAACTAGGCGGCTACGGGACGTGCAAATTTCTTGCCGTGCAGTACAACTATGATGGCACAATCATGACGGTCATGTACAGCACAGACGACCAACGGGTGAACATCAACCGGCTGCGCAGCGCCCTTGCCAGCCGCTATTCGGCAAAGATCGATGTACGCCAAGTCGGTCCGCGTGATGTGGCAAAATTGATCGGGGGGATGGGCGCGTGCGGCATACCGCGCTGTTGTTCCTCGTTCCTCACGGAGTTCAGCCCCGTCTCAATCAAGATGGCAAAAGCGCAAGGTATTTCCTTGAATCCGTCGGAAATCACAGGGATGTGTGGGCGGCTGCGCTGCTGCCTTGTCTATGAATATGAACAGTATGTGGAGGCGCGTAAGCAGCTTCCCAAGCGAAACAAGCGGGTAGGCACAGCACAAGGTGTGGGGAAAGTCATTGACGTTCACCCCTTGTTGGACGCTGTAACCGTTTTGGTCGAAGATACGCGCCTCCTCGTCAAACGGGATGATCTTCTCCCACTGGACGAATTGGAGGCGTTGGAGGCAAAAGCAAAAGGCGGCTGTTCTCGCCATGAGAGCGGCGGCTGTGATTGCGGCGCGAAACATGGCGGCAAGGATGCCGATGAGGACGAAGATGAGAATCTTCCCATGATTTTGGATGATGAGGACGATCCGATTGCTGATTTGTAGCTGCTGTGCCGGATTATCAGGTTAAGGGCAAGGCGTATGCTGCGTGGGTTTCAGGCTTTTTTACGGTTGGGGATGATTCTGGGGCGTACTGCGCTTGTTCAAAAGGCGGCAACGTCTGCGCTAACCGCCGGCATGGAAGCGGCAAACCGCGCCACCCACAAGCACATTCGTCAGGTGTTCGCTGTGGATTTACCCCTGACGGTGTTTGTGCGGGGTAGCCAGTGTGAGCTTATCGTGCGCCGCGAGGCGGGCGACCATGTGGAGTTGAACGCGACGTTGCTTGCCTCGTTCGGGGTGGAATTTGTCACCGAGCAAGATGAACACGGCGTTTATATCGTTGCCAAGCGAAGACCGATGCTAGGGAAAGTCTCACGAGTCAAGTTCAGCATCACGCTGCCGCCGGAAGCGAACCTTGTCGTTCATTTGACGCCCGGCACGGTGATGCTCCATGACGTGGATGGGGCGATCACGATTCCGGCGGCTGCTCCGGTGGATTCCCGTCCGGCGCTGACGGTGACACCCCCGCCGAATCCATCCCTTCCGGCACGGACGGGGTGGGGGCGTCGTCGGGCATAGGGGGGACGCCTAGCGCTGCCCAAAAGTCAGCGTAATCAAGGGGGTGAAAATCCCCCGCCCCAACGAGGTATGCCCGCTGATCTGTCCACATGAAAAGGCGCTGCCCTCGCTCCCGTTGAAGCAAGACAGAAACCTCGCGCAAGCCGATATGATCCCGCGTTCGGACAACCCCCTTCACTTCGACCCACGCCTTTGGCTGGGGGAGGTAGAAATCGACCAAGTAACGGATCGTCTCCCCCAAGCGCTCTGGTTCGTAAAACCAGCGTAGATTTCGCGCCTCCAACGCCAACGCGAAACGAATTTCCAGTTGAGAGCGGAAGCGCGTGAGACGCAAGGCGGGAGGGAGCGCCCCAGCGTGCCACGTTTGGGCATGGAGGGGCGGCAAGGGCAGTGACTTACGCGGGCGGCGCATCGGCGTTTCGTCGGGCGAGCTTAAGCGGGCTTGTTCAGCACGCTGTCGATCAAGCCATATTCAAGCGCCTGCTGCGCCGTCATGTAGATGTCGCGATCTGTGTCTTGCTCCAACTTGGCGCGGAGTTGCCCGGTGGTCTCCACAAAGAAATTGAGCAAGCTCTCCTTCAAGCGGATAATCTCTTTGGCTTGAATGGCAATATCGGAGGCTTGCCCGCCACCACCGCCATAGCTGAGCGGCTGGTGCATATGGATCGTGGCATTGGGGAGGGCATAGCGCAGCCCCTTACGCCCCGCCGCCAGAAGAACCGTCCCAAAGCTCGCTGTCATGCCGATGGCGGTGGTGGAGACGGGGGCGCGAATGGCACGCATCGTATCGAGGATTGCCATCCCCGCGTAAATTTCGCCGCCGGGGGATTGAATGTACATCCGAATCTCGCGTTCGGGGTCTTCGTGTTCAAGGTAAAGTAGTTGGGCAACAATTGAATTGGCAACGATGGAATTGATCTCTGATCCCAAGAACACAATGCGTTCCTTGAGGAGCAGCGAATAAACATCCCAAGCGCGTTCATAGCGCCCGGTATCTTCAACGACGGTAGGGATAAACACAGCGAAATCCTCAATCTCTAGGTTGTGTTTGGTGCAGAAGATGCAACACAACGCCGCGTTTCACGTATCTAATTATGCGCATGAAGACGCCCCGCGTCTATTAGCAATCTACAAGAAAATTGGGCGCTTGGGGTAAACATGCGCGGAGGGAGTGAGGACGATGGTTTGGGTCGTTGTTGGGGCAGCCGTCGCGCTTAGTGTGGCGTTCTGGCAAAAGATCGTCACTTGGGCAAATGGCATCCTTGCCGGATGGTTGGGCGATCTGTTTGGGGCAGACTTGAAAGAAGCCTTCACCATTTTGCTGGCGGCGGGAGATCGCTTTGCAGTGATCGTACAGCGGGCGGTAGCGCTGCTGCAAACGCGCATCGTTCGGGCGCGGATTATCTTCCAGCGCATGGTTGGCGGGCGCGAACATCAAAAGACGGTGATTGCTGAATTACAGAAAGAGGATGGTGAGATTGTTGAACTGCGGGCGGCGGAGGTCATCGCCTGGCACGAGCTGCCCGACGATGTGCGCGAGAAATTCATCCGCCGCCAAAGTGCCGATGTGGAGATTGAGTTGAAACTGAAGGCATAGAATTCCCCATCTTTCAGCCCTTGCCGCCTACGATGCCTGACACAGGGGGCGAAAAGGGGGGTTAGAGTGTTGCATCAGCAGTGTGTACTGCTGCCACGAATGCTGCCATTTTCGTGTGATCTTTTTTGCCCGGCGCAGCTTCTATCCCGCTGGAAACATCCACCGCCCAGGGGCGCACCGTCCGCACCACCTCACCTACGTTTTCAGGGGTAAGCCCCCCCGCCAACATAAAGCGGGGGAGACGCTCTTGTAAGGCGCGGGCAATCTCCATATTTCCTGTTTGCCCCGTCCCCCCAGCAAGCTCTTTGTGATAGGTATCCATCAGCAGGTGTGGTATCCATGGCGGCGCGGGGAGGGCGTTCGTGGGGAGGGCATCGAGCGCCTCTTGAACGGTGCGAGGCTGAATCACCGGATAACAGACGCCATGCAAGCGGCGTTGAATCTCGGCATAGACCTCCGCGCTGGCGCGGTGGATTTGCGCCCCTTGCAGTTTGCATTCCACCACAAAACGTTCTACTTCGGTGGGGTCAGGTTCTACAAAAACGCCGATACACTGCGGCACGCGCTCCACATCCAACCCGCGCAAAAGTTCCATCAGCGTCTTGACGGTATCATAGCTCACCCGACGGGGGCTAACATGGAAGGTGATGAACCCGATATAATCTGCGCCCGCGTGAACGGCGGCGGTCATATCGGCAAGGTTTGTGATTCCACACAGTTTAATCCGCGTCATCGGAGGACACCTGCTAATACCTGCACCTGTCCAGCAAGGTCACCTGCTTTGACCAGGCTTTCCCCCACGAGGATCGCCCGCGCCCCACATTCTGCCACAAAACGAACGTGTTCAACGGTGAAAATGCCGCTCTCGGCAACAAGGATCACTTCTGGGGAAACAAGCCGCGCCAGCCGTTCGGTAACGGCAAGATCGATGTGGAATGTTTTCAGATCACGGTTGTTGATCCCGATTAGAGGTGGGTTTAGGGGAAGGATGCGCTCCATCTCGGCTTCGTTGTGGACTTCGATGAGCGCCGCCATACCTAACGTTTTGGTATAGGCGTAGAGATCGGCAAGGTGGGCATCATCGAGAATAGCAGCGATCAACAGAATCGCATCTGCGCCAGCGTTTCGCGCCTCGGTGATTTGGCGGCGGTCAATCGTAAAATCTTTCCGCAAGAGGGGAATCGTCACCGCCGCCCGCACCGCCCGGAGATCGTCCAAACTACCCTGAAAAAAGGGTTGATCGGTGAGGACGGAAATTGCCGCTGCGCCGTGTGCTGCATAGCCGCGCCCCAACGCCACTGGATCAAAGGGATCGATCAACACACCTTTGCTTGGGGAGGCATGTTTGATCTCTGCGATTAGGGCAACAGTTTGGCGCGTTAGGGCAGCGGCAAAATCCCGCAGCGGTGGTGCCGCGGGGTCAAGACTGACCTCCCCTAATTGAGCAACTTCCTCCATTTTACGGGCAACGATGCGATCCAGAATCGTATCTGTTTTCGGGAGTCTGCTGAGTGTCATTGCGGCATGGCTACCTTTTGAGAGAAGGCGATTAATGCCTCTAGTTTACCTAATGCCGCACCGGAATCGAGACTTTCAGCGGCAATTTTCACCCCGGCGGAAAGGTTTGCCACAACGCCGCCTGCCACAAGCGCCGCCGCCGTATTCAGCAGAATCACATCGCGCTTCGCGCCGTGAATCGTGTTGTTCAGAATCCCCCGCGTGATCTCGGCATTGCTGTTCGCGTCGCCCCCGGCAAGATCATCCGGGGCGGAGAGGGAAAAGCCCAGTTCGGCAGGGTCGAGGGTGTAGGTTGAGACTTCACCGTTGCGGACTTCGCTGATCCGGTTGATGCCCCCCGTTGTCAGTTCATCCAACCCACCTGCGCCATGGACGACAAAGGCGGCTTCCGCCCCCAAACTGAGCAGCACCTTTGCCAGCGGTTCGGTCAGCGCCGGATCAAAGACACCCATCAACTGCCGCCTTGCGCCCGCCGGATTTGTGAGCGGTCCGAGGATGTTGAAGATCGTCCGCACGCCGAGTTCGCGGCGGGGGCTGATGGCGTGTTTCATCGCCGGATGAAAAGCAGGGGCAAAGAGAAAGCCAATGCCTGTTTCATCAATGCACGCGCCAACCTGTTCGGGCGTCAGGTTAAGGTTGACGCCAAGCGCCATAAGGACATCTGCCGAGCCGCTTTTGCTGCTAACTGAACGGTTGCCATGTTTGGCGACAGGCAAGCCCGCCCCCGCCGCCACAAACGCCGTCGTGGTGGAGATATTGAACGATCCTGTTCCATCGCCGCCCGTCCCGCAGGTGTCGATCAATTTGCCAACCTCAGCAATGGCGAGCGGCGGGTGATTCGCCGCCCGACGCATCGAGCGAGCGCTGCCGGTGATCTCATCCACTGTCTCGCCCTTCAGCCGCAGCGCCATGAGGTAGCCGCCGATCTGGGCGGGGGTGGCGTTCCCACTCATGATCATGTCCATAGCGCCTTCGGCTTCCGCGTCTGTCAGATGTTCGCGGCGGGCGAGTTTAGTGATTGCCTGTTGAATATCCATAAACCCCCGAATCCTCTTGTGTGGTGCTGGTTTGCCCCGGTGCCGTTTCACGCCGGGGTATGGTCTCTGCTTTAGAAGCGGCACTCCAAGAAATTTTGCATCAGGCGCGGACCGAAAGACGTTAGGATGCTCTCTGGGTGAAACTGAACGCCCAAGATCGGGTACTTTGTGTGTTGGAGCGCCATGATCTCGCCTTGATCGGTGAAGGCGGTCACTTTCAGTTCCTTCGGAAGGTCACCTTCCTCCACGATCAAACTATGATAGCGCGTCGCCTCAAAGGGATTGGGAACACCGGTGAAAATGGGGGCGCTTTTGTGGTAGATCAGGGAGGTCTTGCCGTGCATGAGGCGAGGGGCGCGGCTGACCGTGCCTCCGAACGCCTGCCCGATACACTGATGCCCCAAACACACGCCGAGCGTCGGGATGCGCGTCCCCAAGCGGCGGATCACCTCAAGGGAGATACCGCCATCGTCGGGGTCGCCGGGTCCGGGCGAGATGATAATATGTGAGGGGGCAAGCGCCTCCACATCTTCGACGCTGAGGGCATCATTACGATAGACGCGAATATCTGCGCCCAACATGCCAAAGGCTTGGGCAAGGTTGTAGGTGAAGCTGTCATAGTTGTCAATTAGCACAATCATGATCGTTAATCCTTTCGGAATTGAAAGCGCATTTCATTGGTAAGGACAAAGCCCAATGTCTCGTAGAGGGGGCGTCCGAACTCGCTGGCATGAAGAAGCATCGAACGAAAGCCCGCTGTTTGGCAGTAGTCCATTGCCACATCCACCAAGCGGCGTGCCAACCCCTGACGGCGGTGGGCGGGTTCGGTATAGACATTTAACAAGTACGCCCGCTCATCGGTGAGATCAAAGACGGTGGGGGGCATATCGAGGATGTAAATGCCCACCCCTGCTGCTACTTCCCCATCGGAGGCAACGGCAAACCATGTCAAAAGACGATCTGCCGCCATTTTTGCCTTCGCCCAGACCAAAAACGGCTCGTCTAAGCGCTGAAGGGACGGCTGAGCGCCATGCCCGATGTCGATGAACATGGCACGGCGGTGGTGGGCGATCAGGGCGAGATCGCCGGGGGTGTTTTCGGCGCGACGAATGGTGTAATCCATGATCTTAGAGAATCCCGCGTTCGGCGTTTTCGATGGCGACGGCAATTGCCCGCAGTTTGTGGATCGTCTCGTGGTATTCCTTTTCGGGGTCGCTATCGGCAACCACGCCGCCGCCCGCTTGAAGGATGACGCGCTTGCCACGCATCAGGACGGTGCGAATAGCGATACAGGTATCCATGCCGCCGCCATAGCTGAAATAGCCGACTGCGCCGCCGTAAATGCCCCGTCGCGTCCCTTCCAGTTCCTCAATGATCTCCATTGCCCGAATTTTGGGAGCGCCGGTGAGCGTTCCGGCGGGGAACGCTGCCCGCACAAGGTCAAAAGCGTTTAGTCCTTCGCGCAGTTTGCCCTCTACATTAGAGACGATGTGCATCACATGGCTGTAGCGTTCAATGAACATCATTTGGGAGACATGTACCGAGCCGAAATCGCAGACACGCCCTAAATCATTCCGCCCCAAATCAACCAACATGACATGTTCGGCGCGTTCTTTCGGATCGTTGAGCATGGCTTCTGCATTTGCCACGTCTTGAGCGTGGTCAGCCGCACGGGGGGCGGTGCCGGCAATCGGGCGGATGGTAGCAAGGTGGCTTTCGGCATCAAAGCGAACGACCATCTCCGGCGATGCGCCGATCACGCGCAGATCATCGGCGGGAAAATTGAGGAAGAACATATAGGGCGAGGGGTTCATCATCCGCAAGGCGCGGTAGATCATGAAGGGATGGGCGCTCGTCTCCCGCGTCAGGCGTTGGGAGGGGACAATTTGGAAGGCATCGCCCGCCGCAATGTACTCCTTCGCCTTGCGCACGGCATCTTCGTACTCTGGTTGGGTGAAATTGGACATGAGCGAGGCGTTTGTTGGCTCGGCAAGTTCGGGCATGGTGGGCGTCCCCGTGCGAAGGCGCTCCACCACCGCCTCGATGCGGCTGACGGCGGCATCATAGGCGGCGCGAGGGTCACCCTCGTTGTGGGCGTTAGAGAGGACGATCACTTGGTGTTTCACGTGATCGAAAATGACCAGCGTATCCACGATCATGAACATGAGATCGGGCAGCCCTAGCTCATCCTTTGCCGTTGTGGGTAGTTTTTCCACATGGCGGATGAAGTCATAGCTGAGGAAGCCCACCGCCCCACCGACAAAACGCGGGAGATCGGGCAAAGCAACGGGTTTGTAGGCACGCAGCGTCGCCTCGATTGCCGTGAGCGGGTCGTCTCCGGCGGGGAGGGGGCGGGTGGTCACCTTGTCCCCGCGCAGTTCACGCAATTCACCCTCTCGCCCGCTGAGAATAAGGGCGGGATTCACACCGAGGAAGGAATAGCGGGCGACCTGCTCACCGCCTTCGACACTTTCCAAAAGGAACGATGGTTCATCCATATTCCCGGCTAGTTTTAGGTAGACGGAGACGGGGGTTTCAAGGTCGGCGGGCAGGCGGCGATAGACAGGGACGAGATCGCCTTGGCTGAAATGGTGGGCGACATCCTCAAAGGAAGGCGCATAAAGCGCTTGGGGCGTAGTACGAAAGGCAACGGGAGAAGCCGTCATGGGTCACACCTCTGGGTACAGGGTACAGGGTAATAAAAAATCCCACCGCCACAAAGGGACGAGATGGGATTTCCCGTGGTGCCACCCTCGTTACCCCGCCCGAAGGCGAGATCACTTGAAGCGGGTACGCGAGACGGCTTGTCATCGGATACCCTCAACCCTGATAACGGTGGTGTCTCCGGCGGGGGCTACTAGGGGTATAACCCTGTTTGCGCCCGCGACTCCCCGATCCATTCGGCGCTTGCTTGCGTACCACCCTCACAGCCAGTGGGTGGCTCTCTGAACACTGCTCCAGCGCGTACTCGTTCGGATCAACATCGTTGATATGTTCGATTGTTGATCAGGATAACGCGGGTGAGGGGCGCTTGTCAAGGGGAATTGGGCGAGGCGCACAAGAAAAGACTCTCTCTTTACTCCCTGTGGCTGGATACCTGCTTGGCAAAACGGCAATGGGGTTGTGTAGTTCCTTTTGCGGTCTTATAATTCCCCCTCATGACGACGACAACGGATCAGCCCTCCCCGCCGCGCAAGCGAGGGCATGTGCGCCTGACGACTGCTGACGACTCGCCTATGCGCCTCGCCGAACGTCGCCGTCTGCGTCGCCTTCAAAAGGCGTTGGGAAGTGACTCCCCGCCGCCTGCGGTCACCCCGCGTGACATGCCCTTCCAAATTTACATCAGCACCCGTTGGCTGAGCGCGTTTTTGGTGGTGGTGATGGTCGCCGTGCTGGGGATTTTTCTCAGCCGCGATGTGTTCTATGTCAACCTGATCTATGTCGGTGGGACACGCTACCTGACGCCAGCAGAAATTTTTGGGCGAACAAAAATTGATCGTCGGCATATCTTCGCCGTCGATCCTGATGAGGTGGAGCGCATCCTCGAAGAAGACGCAACCATTGCCGACGCCGAAGTGCAGATGAGCCTTCCCGCCATTGTCGAAGTGATCATCACCGAGCGCGAACCCGCCCTTGTATGGGAACAGGCGGGCAAACGGGTGTGGGTCGATGTGGGCGGAAACGTCATGGAACAACGCGAAGACCTACCCGCTTTGATCCGTGTCATTGTCGAAAAGCCGAGTTCGTTTGCGGCACGGGGGGCGTGTCCACAGATGGGGATGGATTTGATCCTTGCCCCTGGAACGTGCATTGACCATCCGATGGTTGCCGGAGCGCTTCAATTCAAAGCGATGTACCCCAATGTGACGGAATTGGTCTTTGATCCGGCAAAGGGTTTGGGCTATCATCACGGCGGTGGGTGGGTCTTATGGTTTGGCGATGGGACGGACATCGGCTTGAAAATGGCGGTTAATGATAAAATTGTAAAGAGCCTCTTTGAGGGGCAGAAGAAACAGTTGGTTGAGGTAAATGTTGTTGACCCCGATGCGCCTTATGTGACGCTGGCGCCGGGCAGCCGCTAAGTGTCACCTAGCCATGCCGGATAACCATGTCGGATAACATTGTCGTAGGAATTGATGTTGGCACGACGAAGGTTTGTACCCTTGTCGGGGAGGTGCGCGCTGATGCCATTCACATTATCGGCGTCGGAATCGAACCCTCGCGGGGGATGAAAAAAGGCGTCGTGAACGATGTGAACACACTGACTCAAGCCGTCTCCGCCTCCATCCACAAAGCCGAACGCAGCAGCGGCTACCGCATTGGCAGCGCCTTTGTTAGCGTCGCCGGAGCGCACATCGACTCCCGCAACAGTCGCGGTGTGGTGGGCATCAACGGGACGCGGGGCGTTCAGCTTGCCGATCTGGAACGGGCGATGGAATCCGCCCGCGCCATCGCCCTCCCCCATAACCGCGAAGTCCTCCACATTATCCCGCGCAGCTACAGCCTTGATGGGCAAGATGGCATTCGCAGCCCGTTGGGGATGCACGGCTTCCGCTTGGAGGTTGAGGCGCATATTGTGACCGCCTCATCAAGCAGCCTGCAAAATGTGGAAAAGTGCATCAACGGGGCGGGCGTTTATGTGGATCGCTTCATCCTCAACCCCTTAGCTTCTGGCGAGGTCGTGCTGACTGACACCGAGCGGGAAATGGGGGTGATGGTCGTTGATATTGGCGGCGGCACCTCCGATATTGCCATTTTCATCGAAGGGACGGTCTGGCATACGGCGGTGATCCCCGTCGGCGGCTGGCATCTGACGAATGACATTGCCCAGGGGCTGCACCTTCCCTATGAGATTGCCGAGGCACACAAGATTGAACACGGTCATGCCGACCCCCGTCAGGTAGACGAAAACGAAGTGTTTGTCGTCCAACCTTTTGGCGAGGAACACATGAGCCGCGTCCAGCGCGTTGACCTTGCCCATATCGTCCAACCGCGTGTGGAAGAACTCTTTCAACTCGTCCTGCGGGAGGTGAAGTATAGCGGCTACGATGGGCTGCTCTCAGCGGGGGTTGTCCTGACGGGCGGCACAGCAAACCTCACCGGCATCAAACATATTGCCGCCGACGTTCTGAAACTCCCCGTGCGCATTGCCCGCCCGGAAAATATCACGGGCATGGCAGATCAACTGCGCCATCCTTCGTACAGCACAGGCGTTGGGCTGCTCCGTTTGGGGGTGATTATGAACCGCGAAGACGAACGGCGGGGGAAGTTCTCACGGGCAAATGGGGGCGGACGCCGCCGCGACGGGGAGTTCAAACCTGAGGATGAAGGCAAGAAGCGCGGGGCGGCGATTGGGAAATTTTTCAATACCATGATGAAACGCCTTCTTCCTGAGGACGACAACACCTAATGAAGGCGCTGCCGGACGCCGAGGTATGCATTGTTGGCACGGGACTTATGGGGACATCGCTGGCGAAGGCACTGCGCGGGTATGTGCGGCGTCTGGTGGGAAGCGATCTAAGCGCCGTCAATCGTGCTGCGGCTGCCCCATCTTTTGACGCGCTCTACACCGATCTCACCCCGCTTGCCAACGCCGATCTGATCGTCCTTGCCATCCCCGTGCGGGCAATCCTCAGTCTCTTGGGGAAACTACCTACCATTCCCGTAAAAGCCGGTGCGCTCATCCTCGATATTGGCGGGACAAAAACGGACATCACAGCGGCGATGAACCGCCTCCCCGAAACGGTGTTTGCCATTGGGGGGCATCCGATGTGTGGGAAAGAAACGAGCGGTCCGGGTGATGCCGATGGGGGTTTGTTTGTCGGATGTCCCTTTGTGCTTTGTCCCACAGAGCGAACAACCTCCGACGCTCTGACTGTTGCGCGGGCGCTGGTGGAGGTCATTCGGGCGCGGGCGATCCTCCTAGACCCAACAACCCATGATCGTGCCATTGCCGCCATTAGCCATTTACCCTATTTAGTCAGCGCCTCCCTGGTGGGGGCGGTCATGGAACTTGCTGAGGAAACTCCGGCGGCGTGGGAGTTGGCGGCGTCTGGCTTTCGGGACACCTCGCGCTTGGCGGTCAGCGATGTGAAAATGAAGGGCGATGCGCTGCTCACGAACCGGACAGCGGTGATCGCAGCATTGAACGCACTGCGGACGGAGATTGATATGCTTCATGCCTTGCTGACGAGTAGCGACGATGTTGCACTACGCGAAAAAATGGAGAGTGTCCGTACAGCGCGGAACACATGGGCAGAACGGGCAGAACGAACTGGAAAACAGCCCTAGATTCATCCGCCCTCCTCCCCCTAGTAGTCCACCACAGTGATTTCTAAAAAACCAATCCCCCCGCCCCCTTCTCCTTGCAGAAGAAGGGGGAAAGACAAACGGCGTCTTTTGCCTTTTAAGCCCCGTAGGGGTGGTCATTCTTAGCCCGCTGCTTTAGCGGCGGGGGACAGCGTAGTGCCTATCCTTTTTTGTATCTTCTTGATGAATCACGAAGCCTACAACGCCGCCAGCACCGCCTCGGTAAATTCGGTGGTGCTGAAGGCCTTTTCGCCTGCTCCAGCAATATCCTTTGTTCGTGCGCCAGCTTGGATTGCCCGATCTACCGCCGCCTCTAGCATCTGTGCCTCGTCCTCTAGATTCAAACTGAAGCGAAGGAGCATTGCCGCACTGAGGATTGTCCCTGTTGGGTTGGCTATGCCCTGTCCGGCAATATCCGGCGCGGAGCCGTGAATCGGTTCGTAGACGCCGAACGTCCCCGCCCCTAAGGATGCGGAGGGGAGCATCCCCAACGATCCCGCCAAAACCGCCGATTCATCGGTGAGAATATCGCCAAACATGTTCTCGGTGACGACGACATCGTAGCGGTTGGGGGTGCGCAGCATCTGCATGGCGAAGGCGTCTACCAGCATATGATCAAGGGTGACTTCTGGGTAATCGGCGCTCAGACGGGTGACCGCACGCTGCCAAAGGCGGGAGGTGGCGAGAATATTTGCCTTATCTACGCTGGTCAGTTTGCCGCGGCGCCGTCCCGCCGCCCGAAAGGCAACATGGGCAACGCGCTCCACCTCATCAACACTGTATTCGAGGGTATCAAAGGCGCTGCCGCTGTCGCCTTCTTCTTGGCGTACCCCAAAGTAAATCCCACCCGTCAGTTCACGGACAAACAGAATATCGACCCCCTCTAAAAGATCGGCACGGAGGGGGGCAAACTGGGCAAGGGCGGGGTAGGCGCGGACAGGGCGCAGGTTGGCAAACAAGCCAAAGTGTTTCCGCAAGCGGAGCAGCCCTTGTTCGGGGCGCACCTTTGCCGAAGGACTCGACCAACGCGGTCCCCCTACTGCACCAAGCAGCACCGCCGCCGCGTTTTCGCAGGCGCTCACCGTTTCTGGGGGAAAGGGATCGCCCATCGCATCAATGGCACAGCCACCGAAAAGGGCTTCCTGAAAGGTGAAGGCGTGTCCCTTCCGGTGGGCGATTTCCTTCAAAAGGGTGACGGCGGCATTGGTCACTTCTGGACCGATGCCGTCGCCAGCCAACACTGTGATATTTGCACGCATAAGGTATGAGTATTCCCTCCGTAAATTGCCGTACCTATTGGGCTGTTGTATTATAGTAACCTAATCTAGCCATTGGGATCGGCAGTCGAAGTGAGGCATTTATGAATTTGCACAGGCGGTTGCTTCTTTTGGGGTGTCTAGTGATCGTGTTCATGTCATGGACGACCTTCACGTTTGTTCCCCATGTGAGCGCCCAATTTAACCCTTCTGATGTTCGCATCAACTTTACAACGACCAACGAAGTCAGCGATCATCCTGGAGAACTTCGCCTTCTTGTCTTTTTCACCCTAGTCGATTCAGTTGGACGTGCTGTTTTAGAGCCGAAACTGCGCACGGTGAAAGTTGCCATGCTTGATCCCAAGGATGGCGGGCCCTACCAAGCCGATGTCAAAAAAGCAGAAGGTCCTATTTTTATCTCGATTGTGTTAGATGGCAGTGGAAGCATGACCCGCTCGGCAGATGCCCTGCGGCAGAGCGCCTTAGCCCTGCTTCAAAATGGACCCCAGAATGCACGCTATTCGATTTATGCCTACAGCGATAGCGTTGCCCGCCTCACCGACTTCACCGATGACAAATTCCGCTTAGAAGGTGCGGTGAATGCGGTAAAACCGGTCAACCTTGCAGGGACATGCCTGATTGATGGAGCATTTAAAGCTGTGGCGGATATGGCGGCGGCGGTTGGTCCTACAGATCGCCGTGCCATTGTCATTTTGACTGACGCCAAAGCACGCAACGAGGACACATCGAAATGTTCACCGAAAACGGTGGATGATGTCCTTGCCATAGCAACAAACAAGAAATTTCGCATTCCCATCTATACCATTGGGCTGAAAAACACCCAAGAGGATGTTAACGAAGCGCCGCTGCGGACAATGGCGCTGACGACGGGCGGCGCTATTTCGATTGGATCAAACCTCCAATCGCTGTTCAAAGAAATCAACGACGCCTTGAACTCGCAGCTTATGGCGGAAGTCTTCGTGAAACCGCAGGCGGGCGAACGGACGGGAGCCCTTCAAGTAGAGTTGGATAACGGCTCAAACCTAACAGCGACGAGTTTCACATTTGAATCGCCCGCTGATTTCACCTTTAAGACCCCAACCCCGACAGCGACAAATACACCCCTCCCGCCGGTCTTCTTTGAAGTGTCGCCCATGCGCTTTGATGAGGCATCGAAAGAATTCCTCGTCACCGTGCGAAGCATTATCAGCCCGGAGCAGATTAAACAGTTCCGCTTCCAACTCGTCGATCAAAATGGTGTGGCAGCGGGGGCAGAAATTCTCCTCGGCGCACCCTTGACCGGTGAGGTGCGAGTCCCCGTGAAGGAAAGCTTGCCGAAACAACGGGTCAGTGTGATCGTCACTGCCGTTGATAACGGGGGATTCCCGCTCTTTTCGGTGACAGCCCCCGGCGCATGGGGGCCTACCGAAACACCCACAGGCACCCTCGGACCAACTGACGAACCGGTTGGCGCTGTGGTGGACTCGATTCAGTATGTCGATCCGGTGACAAAGACCGCCATTCGGGTCAAGTTGCGGTTGTTTACGCCGGCAAAGATCAACCGCCTGCGGGTGGCGCTGATCGACGCGAACACGAATGTCCTTGCCCGTGATTTCCCCTCGGAAGCGGTTGCCCCAGAACTCGTCTTGAATTTGGATCGGACTGACGCGCAAGGGCAGCCTGTGCCAGCGGGAACATATGCGGTACGAGTGTTCTCTATTGCCGAAGATGGGCGTGAGCTGTTCGTGAACTCTCTAGAGTTCGTCCACACCCGCGTGGAAACCCCCACCCCAACGGCAACCCTCACCGCCACGCCGGTGGTCTCTGCTGCCGTGCCGATCTCCGTCGAGACGGATTACGCACGGGGGAAGTTGATCTTCAAGATCGAAACCCTTAACCCACAACAAATCGCCGCCTATCGCTTTGAGTTCATCAATGCCAACACAGCAGGCAAGGTTGCCGAGCGCGAGGCAAAATCGCCACCCTTTGATACCGCCGAGGTTGATTTTGCCGGAATCCCTGACGGGCAATACCTTGTGCGGATGCGTGCCTATGGCGCAAATGGCGAGCCAGTAACCGATTTTCAGGGGCTGCAATTTACCTTCCTTGGACCGACGCCTACAGCCACATCAACGCTGCTGCCAACGGCAACAGAGATTCCGGGCGATATCGTCACTCGTATTCGGATGGCACTGGAAGACCCGAATCAGCGCGGGTTGGTCATAGGTGGGTTTGCCGTTTTGGTTGGTGGATTGTTGTTCACCATGTACTTGCTTCTGCGCCGCCCGAAGAAGGCGAGTACGGGGACGGGCTTCCTTGCTGAAATGACCGGCGCCATGAACATTGCCGAGATGCAAAAGGAACAGGAAAAAATGCAGCGGCAGCAAGGGGCAAAAACCGCCGCCGCACCGCCGCCGCCAGCACAACAGCCCTATCAACCCTCACAGTATCCGCAGCCCGCTGCGCCGCCCTACCAACCACCTGCCGCACCAATGGGTGGGATGGAGATGACGAACCCGATGCCGCAGATGTTGGCGCCGCAAGCCTTCCTGATGGTCGTTGGGTCACGCGATCCGGTCAATGTGAATCGCTCCATCCCGGTGAGCCAACTTCCCTTTACGTTGGGACGCAAACAGCGCAACCTAAACTTTGATCAGGATGATAATGTTTCGCGGGCGCATGGCGAGATCATCTATGAGAACGGAGCGTTCTATATCGTTGACAACAACAGCACACATGGGACGTTTGTAGATAACGTTCAAGTGCCACCCGGACAGCGCCGCGCCCTCCCGAATGGCTGCGAACTGCGCTTGGGGACAACAACGGTCATGAAGTTCCAGTTTGGTGGTTCGGATGTGGACTCGACGAATCCCGTTATGCCCAGCTATCGGAATTAACGGACGGTAGTCATGTCACAAGGGGGAACCGACTTACTTGGACAGATTGACGCCGCCGGATTGACCGATGTTGGCTCAAAACGGCAGCGTAATGAAGACTCCTACACGCTCCTCCTCCCCACGACAGGGACAAAGGAGCGTGGCTTAGGAGCATTTTTCATCGTCGCTGACGGCATGGGGGGCTTGGGTGGTGGCGATACTGCCAGCCAAGCCGCCATTGATCAAGCAGTTCGTGCGTTCTATAACCAGAACAATCAAGCGGGCGATCCTATCCAGCGCTTGGCAAACACGCTGGAATCAGCGAATGTCTTTGTCCGTGAGCAGGCGCAGCGAACGGGGCTGGCGCGGATCGGTTCAACGGCATCGGGGATGAGTGTTCGCCCCAATGGGGAAGCACTCATCTTCAATGTGGGGGACTGCCGCGTCTACCGTCTACGTGATGGGCAAATGCAGCGTTTGAGCCGTGATCAAAGCGTGATGGAAAACCAGATTGCCTCTGGCTTCGTCACGGAAAAAGAAGCCCGTGCCGCCCGTAACTCTATGGTCACCGCCTTTCTGGGACAACCCTTCCCTCTCACGGCAATCATTGAACCGGCGCAGGTGCAGCCGGGCGATGTCTACTTGATGTGCAGCGATGGGCTGTGGAGTCTTGCCGAGGATGCCGAACTTGCGGCAATCTTGAAGGCGAATCCTGCTGCCATTGCCGTTCAAAAGTTCATCAAATTGGCGATTAGTCGGGGTGGAAACGACAACATCACGGCGATTGTCGTCCGCTTTGGAGCGCCACCGGGTGCGGGGCGTTCGCCCTTAATCATGGCGGGGCTGGGGAGTGCGCTTGTCGTTGGTGCAACAGCGCTTCTAATGAGCCTTACAGGGAACGCGGCGCCTCCCCCACCAACCAGCACGCCAAGCCTAACGCCTACGCACACGGCAACGCTGACGGTTACGGCGAGCCGCACCGCTACGCACACGGCAACCGCCACATGGACACCGACGGCGACAGTCACGTGGACGCCAAGCGCAGCGCCGACAACAGCCCCTACCAACACGGCAACCCAGACCCAGACGCTTGCCCCTAGCGCCACCACGCCACCGACGGCAACAGTGACCATGACGCCGAGCGCTGCCCCAGATGTGGAGGCAACGCCAACAGCGAAAGACTTCTAAGCGACGAAAGTGAGTCGTCCATTAAGACGATTTGGAGAAGCCCCCCTATCCCCCCTTTTCCTGCTTGCGGGGAAAGGGGGGAATGCGTCCCAGACGAAGAGGCTCATCGATTCTGAATCGACCAATCAAAGGCGATGTCAGGATCATCAAAGGGGATGCGGTATTCGTCCGGGGCTTTGGGGTTATAGCTGTGCGTCACATGGTAAAACAGCAGGACGGGCTTCACCCCTAAGACTTGATAACCATGTGCTATGCCCTTCGGAATCAGGATGCTGAGGGCATTATCTTCCCCGGCATAGATCACTTGGGTTGTTTTATGGGTGGGCGATTCAGGGCGGCGGTCATAGAGGACGACCCGCGCCATCCCATCAGCAACATACCAAATATCATCTTGCTCAGCGTGCCAATGAAATGCCTTGATCACACCCGGATACGTCTTGGTGATCGATGTCTGCCCAAATTGGCGCAGCAGGGAGTCATCATCACGCAAGATTTCCCGAAAATAGCCCCGATCATCGCTATGAGTGACCAACCGTTTGATCGTTACGTCGTGAATATGTCCCATAAGGTGGCGGCTAGTCTGGGAGAATCTTCGTGCCGGTGAAGTAATCCAGCCAGATGAGCAGGAAGAATGCCATCGGGATCATGCACAGCGGCAAGAGGGGAATTTCCACAAAGCTGATTGGCAACCGGGCATTCAACGGGATGAATGGTTTACCAAAAATTGCGGGCAAAATGAAAAACATGCTTGCCGCCGCTGGCAGCGAAAGGGCAATCGACACCACCCAAATGAGGATGCGGCGGGCATTTAATGTCGTATCTTGCTTTTCCGGTGTTTCGGCAGGCGTGTTGGGGGCGTCTGTCATGGTGAACTGATCTCCTCGGCGGTGAACCGCCCACTCGCTTTATTGCTTCGTCAACCAAATCTTGTTTGTGCGAATTCTAACGAAGGACATCCCAGGCGTCAACGGCAGCATCCGGTTGGAAGTTATTTTGTTTAGACGTTACGCAGTTGCCCTCATCCCCCTACCCCCTTCTCCCGGTGGGAGAAGGGGGTAGCGATTTTTTTGAGGGGGAAGTCCCCTCAAACGCCCCCTTTCGATGAGTATCAGGGTAAACATATTCAACTGCGTAAGTTCTATTGTTATTCTCCCTGCCGCGCCCGCATTTTATCGCGCATGAAGTCGGCAACCATATTCACGGCGACGGCGTTTAGCCCGCCTTCAGGGATGATCACATGGGCGTGGCGCTTGCTTGGCTCAACAAAATCATTGTGCATCGGGCGCACAGACTCAAGGTATTGGGCAATGACTGAATCCAAACTGCGCCCGCGCTCGGCAATGTCCCGCTGTAAGCGACGGATGAACCGAATATCGGCATCGGTATCGACAAAAATCCGCACATCAATCATCTTGCGCAGTTCAGGCTCGGCAAAGATCAAAATCCCTTCAATCAGGATAACCGGATGCGGCTCAACGCGGGTGGTCTGCGTGCTGCGGCTGTGCGTTACAAAGTCATAGACGGGAATATCCACCGCCCGCCCCGCTTGCAACTCGCCCAACTGGGTAATCAAAAGCGCCGTATCAAGCGAATCGGGATGATCGAAGTTGATGATCTCTCCGGCAGCACGCGGCATCTTTGCCAGACCGTGATAGTAGGAGTCATGTTGAATGTAGGCGATCTGCTCGCGTCCGATCAGTTCCACCAGACGGTGGGCAACCGTCGTCTTGCCCGATCCTGTCCCGCCCGCCACGCCAATGGTGACTGGGCGCGTAATGTCTGCGAAGTCCACCGCTGACTCCTTCGGCTTGATCACCCTTTTGGTTTCTCTTGGGAAGGGGATTGTACCATCTTTTGCCGTTGGCAATTTCCCCTTTCAAGGAGATTGACCCCTTAGTGGTTGACAGCCCCGCTTATCACGATATATTTACCGATGGGCTAGGCGGTGGTGATCAAGGGGTAAACGAACGACGCCCGCCCTTCTTATAAGAAGGCTGGTTACAGCCCAACCCGTGAGGGTACTGCAATATGTTGAAACTTGCCGAGGGAATCTACCAACACACCATCGCCCAATTTGTGAATATTTATGTGATCGCCGGCACAGACGGAGTGGGGATCATCGACACAGGGGTTTCCGGTGGGTTGGTGAACATCCTCCGACGCGAACTTCCCAAACTGGGGTTGGCGTTTGAGGACATTCGCCATATCCTTCTCACGCACGCCCATTTCGACCACATTGGCGGGTTGAAGAAACTGCGAGCGGCGCTCCCCACTGCAAAACTCTATGCCGGAACGCGGGAAACGCCGATCCTCACCGGAGCGGAAAAATTACAGGTTGCCCCCCGTTCAGAACTACGTGGTTTGGCGTGGCTTACGTCCTTTGGGTTAGTGACGAAGGTAGACCCAACAACCGTAGAGGTGATGTTGAACGAGGGTGATAGGCTTGACCACCTGCGGGGGCTGGAGGTCGTCAATCTGCCCGGTCACAGCGTCGGACAGATCGGCTTTTATCTCCCCTCGGCGCGGCTGCTGATCGGCGGTGATGTGATGTTTTCCTTGCCCCTTTTGGGTGTGAAAATGCCGCTCCGTGCGGCATCGGCTGATTGGGCGCAAGCGAAGGAATCGATCCGCAAGGTGGCGGCGATGGACGTGGATATTCTGAGCGTGGGGCATGTGTCGGCGGTGGTTGGCGGGGCGGGGGCGAAGATCAAGGCACTGGCGGCGAGAATATCCTAAGGGAGCGGCGCTATGAAGTATGGGTTTGTTCTTCCCTATGCCGATCCGCGCACGGCGGTTGAGCTCGCCTGCGAAGCAGAAGACGCCGGATGGGATGGCTTTTTCACATGGGAGCCGGTCTGGGGCTGGGAGGCGTGGGTCGTCCTCGGTGCGGCGGCAGTCCGTACACAGCGGATCAAATTGGGGACGATGATCACCCCACTCTCGCGGATGCGCCCCTGGAAGCTCGCCGGAGAGACAGTGACGGTGGATCATCTCTCACAGGGGCGGGTGATCCTCAGTGTGGGCTTAGGGGCGGTGGATACTGGCTTTGCTGCGTTTGGGGAGGCGACAGATCGCAAGGTGCGTGCCGAACGCCTTGACGAGGGGCTGGCGATTTTGGCGGGCTTGTGGGGCGGGCAGCCCTTTCGCTATACAGGGAAGCACTATACCGTTCAGCCCGTTGATTTCTTCCCGCCTCCCTCGCCTGTTCAACAACCGCGCATTCCGATTTGGGTCGTGGGGGCGCTCGGTAGCCCGAAATCGATGGCACGGGCGCTGCGCTATGATGGGCTGATTCCTAGCATCGTGAGTGTTGGCAGCGATGGGCAAAAGGCGACCCGCCAAGTGACCCCCAATGAACTTCGGGAGGCTGTCGCCTATGTAAAGGGAGAGCGCACGGCGACTACACCCTTTGCCTTCGTCGTTGAGGGCGAAACGTTTGGCATGGCGCAGCCCGCAGCCGCAAAGGTCGTCGCGGAGTGGGCGGACGCCGGAGCAACGTGGTGGATGGAGACACTCTGGACAAAAGCCGCCGAGAGTGCCACACCAGCCGAAGGGATTGCGCTGCTCCGAGAGCGGATCAAGCAAGGCGCACCGAGGAAGAATTAGCCGCTCATTACGAAAATTTCTAAAGAACCCCTATCCCCCGGTTACTGCGCAGCAGTCGCCTTTCCCCGTAGACAGGGAAAGGGGAGAAATTCTGTGGGCGAGGGGGAAGCCCCCTCAAAACCTCTTTACTCCCTTCTCCCTCAGGGAGAAGGGGGCTATCTCTTTCTATAGTTACCTTCTTGACGGACTAATTAGCCCGTGTTGACCTTACAAACAGCCTAGGGCGACCCTGTGTGGTTGCCCGGACGACCCCCTCATCATTAGCGCCCACACAAAGCGATTGATGTTATAGTTGATGATATGCATCTGTCAGCTTGAGGGCAAAGCGGAACACCATGTCGGAAACTTCCACGACGATTCTTCTCGGACGTTATAAACTTGGCGAACGACTTGGACGGGGCGGGACAGCAACCGTCTACAAGGCACACGACAAGACGCTGGAACGCTCCGTTGCCGTGAAGATACTCCACGAACACCTTTCGGAAGATGCCGATTTTCGCGCCCGCTTTGAACGTGAGGCAAAGCTGATTGCCGGACTGAACCACCCCAACATCGTCCAGATTTACGATTATGGGATGACCAAACGGGGCGATCAAGAGCAGTGTTATATGGTCATGAGCTATATTGATGGCGATTCGCTCCGCCGCCGGATGGAGCGGAAGGCAAACCTGAGCGCACGAATGACCATCAAGGAAGTGACTGATGTCATGCGCGGCGTGAGTGGCGCTCTGAGCTATGCCCACCAACGCGGCATGGTGCATCGGGATGTAACGCCGGGTAACATCTTGTTCACTGCCTCTGATCAGGTTGTTCTTGCCGATTTTGGGATTGCCAAGATGCTCGATGGGACGCGCTTCACCCAAACCGGCACAACCAGCGGCACACCCGTTTATATGTCGCCCGAACAAAGTACTGGACAGCCCGCCGACCAACGCAGCGATGTCTATTCGTTGGGGGTGATTCTCTTTGAGATGTTAGCGGGAAAACCCCCTTACGATGGTGACAGCGCCTATGCGATCCTCATGCAGCATGTGAACGCGCCGATCCCTTCGCTCTTGCAAAACAGCCCCAACTTGCCCGCCTTATTAGAGGGCGTGATCAAGAAGGCGCTCCAAAAACATCCAGAGGATCGCTACCCGACAGTTGACGCCTTCTTTGGTGATTTTGAACGGGCAGCGCAGGGGATGAGCCTTGCCACAGAGATCGCCATTCCTGATAAACCGATGGCAAACCCGCTCCTCACCACACACCTTCCGTTGACAACCTCTGATCTCGCTCAGCCCGCTGGCAGCCGTGAACGCACGCTACTTGCCTCTGTGTTGGTGGGAGCGCTTTTTGCTGTCATTGCGCTCAGCATTGTGATTGGCGCATTGCTTGCCACTCGTACCCTTCCCGCCGGACAAGCGACCAATACCGTCCGCAGCGATGTCGATGTCACGCTGGCGATTCCGCCCATCCCGACGAAAGGCTTTGCTCCCTCGATGGTCATGGAGACACGCCTTTTTGAGGATACTTTTGAAGAAAAGCGCTCTGGTCTTTTTTGGCAAACCACCACCGACGACCCCAATTTGTACCGGAATATTGAGGATGGGGTGTATCGGCTTTGGCAAACCTACCGCGCAACAGCGGTGACAAGCATCTTCGATGATAATAACCAATACCCGACGGGCTATGGCTACGAGGCGGATATTCTGATCACCCCTGAGAGTCAGGCGGATTCGGCAACAGGCATTGTCTTTCGCTACCACAATGACGATCAGTATTACGTCTTTGCCATTGATGGGCAGGGCAATGTCAGTTTGTGGCGGCGCTATAACGGGGCATGGATGGAACTACGCAAGCTAGGCGGCGTGGAATGGACGCCAGCCGCCGAAGTAAACGGTATTGGGGAGATGAATCGCCTCAAAGTGATCGATGGCGATCAAGAGATTACTGCCTTTGTCAACGACACCGAAGTGATCCGTGTGGCGACAGACAGCGCCATTCCAACCGGGGCAACGGGCGTTTACCTTGCCACGACGCGCTCTCGCCTAGAGGAATCGCCCCGCGCCGAGGTGCGCGTAGATCGCTTCCGTGTCACCTCAGTCCGCCCACCTACAGCAACACCCGCCGCCAGTGAGTCTCCAAAGGTGACAGCGACACCTTCCTGATGGACAACTTAACGGCGCAGCAGGCGCACCCGTACATCGCGCAGGAACAAGCGAAGGCGCACCGGTATAAGCCCATGATAGAGCCGCCGAAGGATGTTCCGCTCCGGTTGGGGGACGCCCTCCGACACCCAACGAAACCAGCCGCGCTTTTCGGTGAGCGCGGCTGCCAGGGTGTCAAACCGTCCGCGAAATTCATTATCTGTCTGATGCAAAATGTCAAAGCTGTGGGCAAGGCTACCAAGCGCCGCGATCCCAAAGCGTCCCTCGCTTAATTCTTTGCGCAGCAGATGGTTTAGCAAGCGCACCCGCTGATAGGCGTGATCGTCCGATGCGCCGATCACCGAATTGCTCAGATCGCCCTCCCTCACTCCTACGCGATGATGGTAAAAGGCGAGGTGGATGGGGATGACATCAATGTCATACCGCGCCATGAACCGAAGGTTGAATTCCCAATCACCGAGGACAGGGAGATCGGCGCGGTAGCCACCGATTTCCTCAAGGACGGCACGCTCATAGAGGAAAGAAATGGGCGGAAAGGTGTTCGACGCTGCCATACGGTAGAGTGATAGGTGACGCTGCCAACTGTTAAAGGACGACTCGCTGACGGGAATGATGTATTCGCCGTCCACCTGTTCGTGGATCACCATTGCCCAGGTGATCACCCCGCGCACGCTTGGCACACGGCACGCCGCCAGATGATCAACACACCGTGCCAGAAAATCGGGATGCCACGAATCATCATCGTCGTGGATCACCACGTAGCGCCCCTCGCTCGCCTGTAAACCGAGGTTGGATGCCGCCTCCATGCCCACCGAGGTGGGGTTATGCACAAGGCGAAGGCGCTCTCCATAGCGGGTGCGGAAGGGGGCAATAACATCCTCTACAAGGGCGGGATCGCCACCGTCGTTGATAATCACCTGCGTCCAATCCTCAAAGGTCTGGGCAAGGACGCTCCGCAGCGCCCGACGGAGCAGCAGAGGGCGATTTTTTGTGCGGGTGATCACGCTAACGACGGACAAGGGCGATTCCTCCCTATGGATGGTCAATAGGTGGCGCTCATTATAGCAACCCTTCCAATCGGACATTGCCAACGAGGGGGACTCGGCGTTATCATTAAAGAAATAACTCAGGTGATCATCTGAAAAATTCGCAGTCACGCCCTATGAGCTATAGTAGTCCACCCAGCACGGTGACGCCCGTACAACAAGAATACCTTGCCGAAACGTATCGGATGCTCCATTACAGCCCGGAGACACCTTACATCACAACCTCTGCGCTTGCTGAGCGGATGGGTGTTTCCGCGCCGGCGGTTGCCGCCATTGTGGATCGTCTGAAGGATAATAAACTTGTTGATCATGAACCCTACAAAGGGATTCGTCTGACGAAACGGGGTGAGCATGAGGCGCTGATGAATATCCGCCGCCACCGTCTGGTAGAGGTGTTCCTCGTCAAAGTCATGAAGTTCGGTTGGCACGAGGTTCACGACGAAGCGGATGCACTAGGCACGGTGATCACCGATAAAATTGCCACCCGCATGGAGGCTATGGCGGACTATCCTACCCGCTGCCCCCACGGAGAGCCAATCCCCACGGCAGAGGGCGTCATGCCCCATATTGATGACGCGCCGCTAGGGATGGTAGAAGCCCCCGCTGAACTAGAGGTAAGCCGTGTGAACAGCCATGATCCCGATATTTTGAAATACCTGACGACTCTGAAGTTGACACCCGGACAGGCGATTACCCTCGTAAGCTGCGCTCCCTTTCATGGCCCCTTACGCTTGCGTATTGATGGCTATGAACAGGTTATTGGCTACGAACTTGCCCAAAAAATCCGCGTCTCGCGGCGCTGATTTCTAGCCAATTTGTCCGTCCTTATTTTCCCTTGAGTCCCCTCGCTCAATAACGCCGGATGTCCTACAAAATACGTTTTCCTAGCAAACTTGCCACCAACTCAACGGCAAGCTCGGCGGTTTGGTTGCGTTGATCCAAAATCGGGTTGATCTCCACAATATCCATTGAGGTTACTACCCCCGCCTGTGAGAGCATCTCCATCAGCAAATGTGCCTCGCGGTAGGTTAAGCCGCCGGGGACCGGCGTCCCCACACCGGGGGCATGGTCGGGATCAAGCGAATCCAAATCTAAGCTGACGTGGATCGCCTCATGACCGCCCAAAATGTCCAATGCCTGACGGGTGATCCCTGCCATGCCGTGCGTGTCTATGTCCGCCATAGTGAAGATGTGAATCCCGCTCGTCGTCAGGCGTGTCCGTTCGGCAGAATCAAGATCCCGAATCCCGATCATGACAAGCTGTTGGGGAGTCAGTTTAGCGCCTGGATAGCCAACATCAATCAAGGGTTGCGCCCCTTCACCAACGAGTGCCGAGACGGGCATCCCATGAATGTTTCCGCTGATCGTCGTTTCTGGTGTGTTGTAATCGCCGTGTGCATCAACCCAAATCACGCCGACATTACCCCGCCGCCGCATCGCCGCGACGCTCCCCACGCTGATGCTGTGATCGCCGCCTAAGAAAATGGCGAAATCATCCGCGCCGATATGTGTCTCGGCGGTGGTGTAGATTGCCTGACAAACATTGACGACGGTTGGCAAGTGACGGGCGCGGGCATTATCGTGTCCGTGTTCGTGTTCAACCACTTCCTCAACGATGGGCATGGGGATGTTCCCATAATCGATGACCTCATAACCGAGGCGGCGGAGGCGATCCTGCAAGCCAGCATAGCGAACCGCGCTCGGTCCCATATCAACGCCTCGGCGGGCTTGCCCATAATCCATCGGCGCACCGATGATGCGGATCGTTTTCTTCTGTTTCTGCATTGTATTTGCCATAAAATCACCGTTTTTGTCTCTTGTTTGGCTTGAGGGAAGGTGTGCAACCACCATATCTATCACCAAACGAGAATAGCGCCGATGGACTCCGCCGCGCAAGGGGATCAGGGCAAAGCCATTGGGAATGGCTCACCTTTTTCCTATAATCTGAGTATGTACTAATGCCCCCTTTTAAGGAGATTTTGAGTTGCTTTCTCGCCGTGTAACCCCCTTTATTTTGATTGTTTTTGTTTTGATGCTGCTTCCCTCCCCACCAATGATCCGTGCCGAACGCCCCGACGCCCCTCCCTATGCCAAGCGCGGGGCGTTTCCAGTGGGTGTCCGCGAAGTGACCATTCCAGCGGGCGGCGCCCCATCGGATTACCCTCTTCAGGCGACGATCTGGTACCCGGCTGTGAAAGCGGCAGACGTAGAGGAAACCTCCACCTACCGTTGGTTCTTGCTGGAAGGGGAAGGGCGTGCCATCGAAAATGCCCCACCAGAGGGGGGCGGCGCACCGTACCCGTTGATCGTCTTTTCGCACGGCTTAAGCGGCTTACGCTATCAATTGCCCTCGTACCTTGAGCATCTTGCTTCGTGGGGATTCGTTGTCATTGCCGCTGACCACCCAGGTAGCACCTTCACTGATGTGCAGTCGGGCGGGCGGGCGGGCATCCTGAACAGCTTTGCGCGGCGTCCGCTGGAAATTCAGCGCGAGATTGTCTTTATGGAGGGCGTCAACGCGGAGGGGACACTGAAAGGCGTGATCGACATGGCGATGATTGGCGTCACCGGACATTCCTTCGGCGGCTACACAACACTCTCAGCGGGCGGGGGGCGGCTCGATTTTGGAGGGCTTCAGGAACAATGCGCAAAGGCGACACCTGAGAGAGAAACCGCCTGTACCTTTCTAGAGAGTCTTGATGAGATTGCTGCGGCGCGGGGTATCACGCCCCCCAACGATGGATTCTTCCCCGCCACCACCGATCCGCGTATTCGGGCAATCGTCCCCCTTGCCCCTTCCAGCGGGCAGATTTTCGGGGAACGCGGCGCGGCGCCGATCACCATCCCCATGATGATCATCGTCGGTTCGGCGGATCGCGCCACCATACCAGAGCGCGATTCATACCCTGTTTATCAGGCGGTGAGCAGCCCAGAGAAAGCGCTTGTCGTCTTGGAAAATGCCGGACATTATGTGTTTGTAGAGCGCTGCACGCCGTTGGTCATTCGTTTGGGGCTTTATGGGCAGTGTTCTGATCTCGTTTGGGATATGGATCGCGCCCACGATTTGACCTATCACTTTGCGACGGCGTTTTTCCTCACCACCCTGAAGGGAGATTCGGCGGCGCGGGCGGCGCTTGCCCCATCGGAAAACGTGTTCACCGGCGTTCGCTACGAAACAACGCTTAAAACGAACTAATGACCCTCCCGTCCTTCTCCACGCTCCTTCGTCTTGCCCTTCTCGCCGTAATTGGCGGGGGGGTGGGGCTGGCGCTCCTCTTGGCGGCGGGCGCGGGCAGCCCTACGCCAACAGGGACAGCCGTTCCCCTGACATCCATTTCCATCGTGCCTATCGCCTTGCCCCCGCCGCCCTTCACCCTGAGCATGGAAGGCGTTTGGCGGGGTGAGCGCTTCGGGTGGTGGGGTGTTGATCTGGACACGATCTCCGTTTTGATTTCAGAGGATGGGTTCGTCCGTATTCCCCCCTTTCACCCTGATTCGGCGGCGTTTCCCCACCTTCATAGGGCGAGCGTGGCAAATACAATCACCATTCAGCTTGATGCGGTAGGCATCGCCATCATTCGCTTGAACCATGAGATCGTTTGGCGGGGTGACATCCCGCTCCCCAAGAGGGTACAAATCATCGGCGCGGAAGGTGTGAGCGGCTTAGCCGGAACGCTTTGGCAGTGAGCGTCTTAGGGAGGCGTTAGGGGTGTTTCACGCCGCGCAAGAAAGACTATCCCACCCCCCAATGCCTGAATCAAGACGATCAAGCGCACCAACACTGCCACACCAAGCGCCACAGATTGCCCAACGCCGATCAGCCCCAAAAAGAACACATAACTCCCTTCGCGGACACCAATCCCGTTCAGGGAAAAGGGAATCACATCAATGGCGGTGATGATGCTGAATGCGGCAGCAAAGGCAGAAAGTGGGGTGGGATCGCCAAATGCCCGCAAAAGGGCATAGACCGCCGCCAGCGTAAGGGTTAGGGTGACGAGCGATTGCCCCATAACAGCGCGAAGAACTGACCCTGCCCCCCTGACGGCGCGGAATTCTTCATGAAGGCGGATAATCTTTTGCCACACCCTGCGAAGGCGTGTGGGGGAACGCCTCTCTACCCAACCCAACAACCGCCCCATCGCTGCTGACCAGAGGGCGGCAATCGCGATCAAACTGCCTAGGAAGAGTCCATGCGCCAACAGAATCACCCCCAAGGGAAGGTTGGGGACGAGGATCGCACCGAGGCTGCCCGCCGCAAACACAGCGATCATGCCGCTCCCCCGTTCAACAATGACCGCCGTCACCGATTGCGCCCTGCGCCCCGTGTGTCGTGCGGATTCATAGGCGCGGACGACATCCCCGCCTAGCCCAGAGGGGAGGAAATTGTTGAAGAACATACTCACGAAGTAGCTGGAGAGAAGATAACGAAAGGGAAGTGTCATCCCCTGCCACTGAAGGACAACCCCCCACCGCCACGCTTTTGAGGCAACACTGGCAGCAGAAAGGACAAGCGCAGCAATGACAAGGGGGACGTTTACTCCCGCAAGTGTCGCCCAAAACTGCGGTGCGGCAAAGAGCGGAATCAATAAGAGCAGCAGGGCGATACCAATGATCAGACGGAGGCGTTTCATGCAGGATACTCAGCGTTAAGTGGGTCGGGACGTAGACGGTATAATGGCGAGTCTAACGCAGCTTGGCAAAACAGCAGCACAATATTTATGTATCCATTTCTTTATCGTCATCTTCTCTCCCGCCTAGACGCAGAAAGCGCCCATAATGCCGCCATTCGCTTTTTCCAAGCGATGGGAAGGATTCCGTTAGGGTGCGCCCTGCTGCGCCGCCTGTATGCGCCGCCGCCAACAGCACCGATCACAGCGTTTGGGCTGCGCTTTCCCCACCCGCTTGGGTTGGCAGGCGGGTTTGACAAACGGGCGGCGTGCCTGCCGGCGCTGGCAGCGCTTGGTTTTGGGCATATTGAGGTGGGGACGATCACCCCCCGCCCGCAGATGGGCAACCCTCGCCCGCGCCTCTTTCGCCTCCCCGCCGATGAGGGGTTAATCAACCGAATGGGCTTTCCAAGCCCTGGTATGGACGCCGCCGCCGCCAATTTAGAACGCTGGCAAGGGACAATCCCCATTTTCATCAGCGTGGGGAAAAACAAAGAAACACCCCTCGAAACAGCAGCCGATGATTACCGCGCTGTTCTGCGGCGGCTGCACCCTTATGGCGATGCCTTCACCGTAAACATCAGTTCGCCCAATACGCCCGAACTGCGCCGCTTGCAAACCCCCACTCACCTTGCCGCGCTGCTTTCAGCGCTGCGCGGCGACCTCACCCTTTTGGGCGATAAGCCACTCCTCGTCAAAATTGCCCCTGACCTAGCGCTTCCTGAGCTTGACACGGTGATCGATCTTGCTATACAGCATGGCGTGGCGGGGATTGTGGCAACGAATACGACGTTGAGTCGGGAAGGGCTGGTCAGCCCCTTAGCGGGGGAAACGGGCGGCGTTAGCGGGCGTCCGCTGCGGGCGCAATCGACGGCGATCATCCGTCATATTCACCGCACGGCGGGCGGGCGGCTGACGATCATCGGCGTGGGGGGGATTTTCACCGCCGACGATGTGCGCGAAAAACTGGACGCCGGAGCGACTCTCGTTCAAGCGTACACTGGCTTCATTTATCGCGGGTTGGGGTTTGTGAAGAGTACATCGCTGCCCATCCCCTTTGATAAGACTTCAGATGGTAAAAAATAAAGTCGAATTCCTTCAGTTAACGGCAGTTTGTCCATGCCAAGACGGAGCCGTACACGTTGGTATCTGTCCGCTCCCAACGGCGAATGAAGCGCCCATCGGCATGATAGAGATCAACGACAGCGCTGGAATTATTCACATAGGATTCAACAGCAAAGCGCTGGCTATCCGCCGCCCACACCCCAAAATTGCGGTTTGTTGTACTCGCCTCTGGCATGAGGAGGTTTGCCTCGCCGCCATCACCCGGGGTGAGCCACAACTGCGCCGCCTGCCCGCTTATCGTCCGCAAGAGGGCGTAGCGGGCATCTGGGGAAAGGCGTATCTCTGCCACTTCAGAACGACGGGGGACGCTGTAAGAGGCGATGCGCTGCCCATTGAAGGCAAAGCGATCAAAACCGGTACTCTCTGCACGCCGCCACCAAAAACTAATATGACCCGTTTTGGCATCAATTTGAAGGGTGTTCACGCTTGTCAAATCCTGAGCGAGTGTCACGCGCTGGTTGGAGATAAGGGCGATCAACTCCACCCGAAAGCGCCCGTCCACTTCTCCAATGGCAATCACCAGTTCCTCGCCCAACTCTGGGGCGGCAACCAAACGTAAATCGCGGAGGGTGAGGTTGGTATCTTCCAAAATGATCGGCTCACCGCCATGCGCATATGCCCACGTAAGCCGATGAACAATCCGCGCCCCATCGACCCCGCGCCACTTGACCAAGACAATCTCGTAATCGTCTGACCAATCGATCACGTCAATGGCGCGTGCATCGCTCACCAACGGGACGCGATCCGTCCCATCAAGATTCATCAGATCAATGGCAAGCCCGCGTTTCGGATCGCGATAGGTGACGGCGATCCGCCGCTTGGGGTCTGTTCCGGTGGCACGCAAGGGATCGAGACTCTGCGAATTGAAATCGATATTTTCAAGCAGAATTGTCGTCTCACCTGTGCGCAGATCAAGGGCATTCATCGTCCGTTCGTAGTCGTTATCTGCCGCTTGCGCCCAATAGATCAAATGACTCCCATCGGGTGACCACGCCCCGCTGCCAAGAAACAGTATCCGATCTCCGCGCTGGATTCTCCGAAAGGGAACTGCCTGTTCTTCCTCCACACGATAGACAATCAACTGTTGGTTCAGGGCGGTGTCGCTGTAGTTGACCAAAAGATGCGTCCCATCCGGCGACCAGAGCGCCTCTCCAAAGCCTCCGGCGGGAAGATCGAGGGGGAGATCGCGCACCTCGCTGGCGGAGGCGATCAGCCCTTTCAGTGTCCCAAATTGAACGGTGGTGATCACCGCGAGGCGGTGCCCGACGGGCGACCACCACACTTGGTAATTTTGCGCCTCCACCACCACAGTCCGCGTTGGGTGAAGATCATCCAGACGCCAGAGGGTAATAAAGACCTGCGGCGCCGCGTTGTAATTCACGGCGCTGGTGGCAACATAACGCCCATCGGCTGACCACCCCTCAAAGGTGCTGCTGGCATAGGCGGAAACGGTGAGGGGTTTTGTGGCAACGGCTGAGCCATCCACACGGGCGACGGTGAGCATCCGCGCCCCTCCTCCATCTATCCAAAGCAAGAGCAGCCACTTTCCATCCGGTGACCAACGGGGCGGCTCAATCGTCTGCGCCGAATCGAGAAGGCGTGTCCATGTGGGGGGGGCGCCCTCCGATGATGTATTCGGGCGAATGCCGAGCGTCAGACTGCCATCCTCGTTTAGCCCCTGAGAGAGCATGTAAGCATTGTCCGGTGAAACACTGGGCGGAAAGAAAAAAACGCTTGCCCCACCACCGTCCCGACGGTCTGGAATGGCAACGCCGAGGGTCGCATCCAAAAGGATGGTCTCCCCTTCCATAACGCGAAAACAGGAGTCGCCCGCCGCAGAGGAACGCCCGGCTGCCACCGCCGCTCCTGCTGCGACGCCGCTGAGAAGGGTAAGGATTAGGATCAAGAGAAGAAAGGATCGTGTGCGCATAGGTCCTGTATAGTACACGTTCCCGTGAAATGAAACATTAAGTTCAAAAGAGAATTCGGGGTAAGGAAAAGACGGGCGGCATTCCGTAGAGACACGGCGTGCCGTGTCCGTATGGGGATGTCCGTGCGGACGGACGGCAGGATGTCGGGGCGACCCCGCGTGGTCGCCCGCGATGGCGGCAGACGTACACATGAGTACGCCCTACAAAATCCCCTATTTCCCCAAGTCCTTCCGAATGGTGCGCAGATCGTCCGACCGTTCGCGGATGCCCGCCGTCGCCTCCGGGGGATGTTGGGTGATGAGCGAGTCCACAATCTGTTCCAGCACATCGAGCAGTTCAATTGGCAGTTGAACCACCAATTGGCGCATCTGGTCGCTGGACTGCACGGTTTGGAAGGCGTTAAAAAGCTGCTGGAGCAGGGTGTTGGGGTCATCCCCCCCCATCAGTGTTTGGTATTCGCTTCGCCATCCATTTACAACTGAATGGTTGGCAAAAGCGGGGATCGATTCAGCGAGTTTAATGACTTCCTCGTAATAACGAGCGGCGGCATCTCGATTCCCTTGTGCTTTTTCCAACCGCGCTAGACCGATCAGCGTGTTCATGATCCCCACTGAATCGGGAATTACCCGAAAGAGCGCCATCGCTTCGGTATACCGCGCCCGCGCCTCGCCGTAGTGATCCTCCATCCGTTCCAGATCGCCCAACGCCTTCAGGGTGTTCGCCTGACCGAGCCGAGCCGGGATCGCTTCAAAGAGCCGCAGCGCCGCCTCGTACCGCGCCCGCGCCTCGCCGTAGTGAGCCTCCCGAACTTCCAGATCGCCCAACGCCTGAAGGGTGTTCGCCTGACCGAGCCGAGCCGGGATCGCTTCAAAGAGCCGCAGCGCCGCCTCGTACCGCGCCCGCGCCTCGCCGTAGTGAGCCTCCCGAACTTCCAGATCGCCCAACGCCTTCAGGGTGTTCGCCTGACCGAGCCGATCCGGGATCGCTTCAAAGAGCCGCAGCGCCGCCTCGTACCGCGCCCGCGCCTCGCCGTAGTGATCCTCCCGAACTTCCAGATCGCCCAACGCCTTCAGGGTGTTCGCCTGACCGAGCCGATCCGGGATCGCTTCAAAGAGCCGCAGCGCCGCCTCGTACCGCGCCCGCGCCTCGCCGTAGTGATCCTCCCTCCGTTCCAGATCGCCCAACGCCTGAAGGGTGTTCGCCTGACCGAGCCGATCCGGGATCGCTTCAAAGAGCCGCAGCGCCGCCTCGTACCGCGCCCGCGCCTCGCCGTAGTGATCCTCCCTCCGTTCCAGATCGCCCAACGCCTGAAGGGTGTTCGCCTGACCGAGCCGATCCGGGATCGCTTCAAAGAGCCGCAGCGCCGCCTCGTACCGCGCCCGCGCCTCGCCGTGATCCTCCCTCCGTTCCAGATCGCCCAACGCCTGAAGGGTGTTCGCCTGACCGAGCCGATCCGGGATCGCTTCAAAGAGCCGCAGCGCCGCCTCGTACCGCGCCCGCGCCTCGCCGTAGTGATCCTCCCTGAACTTCCAGATCGCCCAACGCCTTAAGGGTGTTCGCCTGACCGAGCCGATCCGGGATCGCTTCAAAGAGCCGCAGCGCCGCCTCGTACCGCGCCCGCGCCTCGCCGTAGTGATCCTCCCTCCGTTCCAGATCGCCCAACGCCTGAAGGGTGTTCGCCTGACCGAGAGCGTACCCGCCCTTTTCCGCCCCCTCATAGCCAGCCGTCAACAACCCGCGCCGCACAACAGCCAACTGCCGAAACTGCATATAGCCATTGTCTAATGCCGTCAGGAGATCAACGGCAGGGACGGGAATGGTCTGGAAACCCCAGAGCAGCGCCGCCTGAAGATCGGGAAAATCACGATCTAGCGTGCCCAGTTGGGCGGTGAGTGCCATTGCCTCTTTCCCGCCATAAAGCGCGGCATAATGGGCAAAATGTCCCCCTTGCAGCGCCGCCCATTCGCCCTCTTTTTGCGCCAGCGCTTGCGCATAGGCACGCAGCAGGGGATGGAGGCTGTAGCGCCCCTCTCCGGCGTCCGCCAACAGCCCCGCCCGCCGCAGGGCATCAATGCCATCATCGGCATCCGCTGCGTCACCATCTCCCCACACCGCGCCCAACGCGCCCGCACTGAACGTCCCCTCCGCGGCAAAGACGCTCACTGCCCGAAAGCGTCGTCTGGCGTCCGCCTTCATCTCGTCGTAACTTTCGAAAAGGGACATTTCCACATTCAGGTTCTTGTCCGTCTCGTCTATCGCCAAATCCTTGAACAGGCGGGGACTTTTCAGCCGCTCCAACAGGGTAGGGGCGAAGTCCGCGCCGCGTTCCTTCAGGCGCAGCGCGGCGATCTGCACGGCGAGCGTGTGGTAGTCAAGTGTCTGGAGGATCGCCCGTTCCGCTTCGGTATAGGGGCGGGTGTCATCTGGGGAGCGGTTTAGGTGAGCATCGATCAGGGCGAGTCCCTCCGCCTCGCTCAGCTTGTCCAGGGCGTGGACGCCCGCCCCGATCTTCGTCGTGATTCCGGGTTGGCGCGTCGTCAGCAAGACGCGGTTGGCGGCACCCAAAATAGCGAAGGGCGTCACCATCGTGTGATCCCAGACATCATCAAGGACGACGAGCGCCCGCTTCCCGCTGCTAATCGCCTGCAAACGCTCTTGAGCAGTACTCTCGGTGTACTGCGTCGGATCGTCGCCCAAGCCCCTGCCCACCGCCGCCATGATTGTCGTTGGCTGCGCTGTTCGCCCCACCTCTACCCAGATGATCCCATCGGGAAAGCGGCGGCGGATACTGCAATCGTGGCAGACGGCGTGGGCGAGCGTCGTTTTGCCAATGCCGCCCAACCCCGTCACCCCGACGATCTGTTTCGAGGTGATCGCCGTCATCTGCCTCCCGCCGTTCGTCCCGCAGACATCGGCAATGAGGGGGGTGAGGTACATCGAACGTTCGATGTAGGTACTCGGCAGGTGGGGAGGGATCGTCCCCTTCAACGCCCCTAAGGGGAGGGGGTGATCCCCCAGAAGGCGCAGCAGTTCTGCCAGCGTGTCCTCATAGGGGCGCTGTGTCCCGCCTTCGGGGGCGTGCAGCCCGCGCAGCGGTTCGGGCAGCCGTTCGGGGGTGATTCCCCGCAGAAGGGGGATGACCGCTTTGCAGTGGCTGAGGGCGTACTTCCACTCCATCCACACGTAGTCGGAAGTGAGGGCGTGTTCGCCAGCGACGAGGATCACCCGATCAACCCCCTCAATCGCCCGCTGAATCTCGTGATCGAAGGTTTCCCCCCGCGAGGGCATGGAGAGGCGATCATACCAGATAGAAATACCCCGTTTTGTCAGGTCGTCGTAGAGCTTTTGGACAAACGCCTCGTCGTCCTTGCGGGCGTAGCTGAGGAACACACGGGCGATAGGATCAACGGGCTTCAGGTGCTGCTTGGCATAGGCGATCACCTTCTCGTACTGCTCTGGAAAGCGGGCGTAGAGCGCAGCGAGGAAGTTTGTGGCGCACACCTGAGCATCCCCGCTGTAATCCGTCCCCAAGAGGAGGGCGTGATCATAGCCAAGCGCGGCGCGGATGAACGCCGGGCGGTCTACGGGCAGGATAAAAAAAGGAGCGATCAGCGCTGTGTGGGCGCGGCTTTCCTCCGAGGTGTAGGTGGCGGTCATGATTCACTCTCCGGTGCAGTAAGATGAGGGACAAGGAAAGAATACCATAAAAACGGAGCAGTAGGGACACGGTGTGCCATCTATCCGTATAACGCCCATCGTCCGTAGGGAATTCACCCTCTACCGCCTTCTCCGAATAGGCTACACTATGGGCGCATCGGTTCATTTTTTGGGGAGGGGATGCGTATGGCGCGGGTGATCGTCATTTTGGGGGTTCTCATCGTAGGGGTAGGCATGTTCATTGCCCCACAAGCGGCGGGGGCGGAGCGTGCCTCCACAGAGATAGTGCGTGATGCCGCCCAAGCAACGGCGACAGCGCGTTTTCTTTTCCCACCAACGAATACCCCTCGTCCACGCGGCACACCCTTATCTACCCCCACCGGAACGCCTACGTTCACCTTCACGCCGGTTGCCCAAGCCCCTAGCGAGCCGATTCCCGGAGCGCTTTGCTTCGATTGCAACCGTCTGCGGGTGCGTGCCACACCCGGCACTGCCGGGGAGATTTTGCAGATCGTCAATGCGGAGGTGGTGTTCACCATCATCGGGCGGACGGCGGACAATGTGTGGGTGCAGATCACGCTCACCGATGGCACGACGGGTTGGATTGCCGCCCGCTTTGCCCGCAACCGTGACCGGACAGAGATCGATCCAGCCCGTCTTAGCGCCCTGCCCATCATGGGGGTGGCAGTAGAGGCAAGCCCCACACCAACCTCTGAATTTTTGGCAAGTGTCCCCTCGTGGCTGACGGGGATCAGCAGCAACGCCCGTCAAATTTACCTGCGCGGTCAGGCGATGGGCAACCGTCGCAACGCCTTCTCCAAAGTGGGGGATAGCATCACGGCAACGGCAAATTTTCTCTATCCCTTTGGCTTTGGGCAGTATACCCTCGGAAACTATGGCGGCTACAGCGGGGCAATTAGTTTCTTTGGCGATTCGTTCGTCCGCGAGACCCGCGCCGCCGCCCCGGGCTGGACGGCAGTTCAACTGCTTACTCCTGGATCACCGTGTGGGGCGGTGACGCCCCTCGTCTGCGAGTATCAGCAGCACAAGCCCGCCGTTGCTTTGATCATGATCGGGACGAACGATTCGGGCAGCGGTTCACCCGGTGTGTTTGCCGACCAACTGCGGCAGATCGTGCAGATCACGATTGATATGGGCATTGTCCCCGTCCTCAGCACCATCCCGCCGAAGGTGATGAACGCCGAACAGACCCAACGGGCGATTGACTTCAACCTTGTGATCACCCAGACCGCGCGGCAGTTCGATATTCCCTTATGGGATTACCATGCCAATATGGTGGGGTTGCCCAATCAGGGGATGAGCGGCGACGGACTGCACCCTTCGGAATCGCCATCGGGATCGGGCGTTCTGACGGGCGAGAGCTTGCAATTTGGGTTCACTGTGCGCAACCGCGATGCGCTCATTGTGCTGGATTCGATGATTCGCTATGTTTTGTATTGAGCGGCTGTGAACGCTGCATTGCCCTTCCCTTCCTCCGCCAGCGGGGAAGGGAAGCCGCCCCTTAGGGCGTCGGCTGAGCGGTTGGCTGGCGCTGTGATTCCAGACGGAAAATCAAGGGTTTTGAATTGAGCGGGATCAGAACTTTGCCCTGATCTAACTTTGTGCAGCGAAAATCATCTGGGGTGCGGGGAGCAGCGGTAAAATCCAAGATGTAATCGTAGTAGACGTTTGCTGTCACTTCAACTTCCACTTTTTCGCCCGCCGGAACACGCCCCTCAATCACCGCGCCGCTCTCGGTGTTGTCCAGACGGTATTTGATCCCATCACATTCGGAGACGTTATCCAAAACGATCAGCGCCCGCCATGGTTGGCAGGCGGTGAGGCACAAAACAGCGAGAGTAAAAAAGGTGAGCAACACCTTAATAGGACTGCTGCCCTTCTGGGAGGCATGTTTTGAATCGTCGTGGCGCATAAAGAAATCATCCTTCCTACCCGCCATTCTAACGGTCAGCCTTCCTCATGAAAAGGGCGGACGGCTTGCCCCTGTCCCTTGACCCCCTTAGCGCGGATAGAACCATGTCCCCGTCTCACCGCGCAGCGCCCGCTCAATATGAGAAGGGCTGGTGATCAGCGCCGCCGACCGCCGCGCTCTAGGAAACGGATCACTGCCTCGATTTTGGGGCGCATACTCCCCGCCGCAAATGCCCCCCTTCAAGGTACTACCGCGCCTCTTGGAGAGAAACACGCTCTAGCTCACGCTGGTCGGCTTTGTTAAAGTTGAGGGCGACGCGCTCAACGCCCGTTGAAATGAGGAGTAAATCAGCGTTCAACCCCGACGCAATCAAACTGCTGGCGCGATCTTTATCCACGACGGCGGGGACACCGCGCAGTTCACCAAGCGGGTTGCGAACAACGGGTATTCCGCCGCCCCCACAGGCAATCACAACGTTATCAGCGATCATCAAACGCTGAATTGTGTCTAGCTCAATGATCTCCAACGGTTCGGGCGAGGCGATCACTCGTCGCAAGCCGCGTCCGGCATCATCAACCACTGTCCAGCCCTCGGCGCGCAGATGTTCTGCCTCCGCCACGTTGAGGTAGCCACCAATGGGCTTATCGGGGCGCTCGAAGCCGGGGTCATCGCCAGCAACAAGCGTCTGGGTGACCAGTGTCACCACATGGCGCGAGATACCCATTGCCCGTAGGCTGTTGCGGAGCGCTTGCTGCACCATATAGCCAATGCTGCCTTGTGTGTCGGCAACGATCAGATCAAGCGGGACGGTGTGAACTTCTGAGGCGGCAATCTCAGCCCGCCGCAAGATGAACCCCACTTGCGGTCCATTTCCATGCGTGATCAGAACACGCCAATTCTCACGCACCATAGTGGCAATGTGTTGGCAGGTCTCGCGGACAGCATCCCATTGATAGCGGACTTCACGTTTGTCTTTGTCGGTGATCAGGGAATTTCCCCCAATGGCGACGACGGCAGTTTTCATAAAAGGCTATCCTTAAAGTGCTTTTTTATTCCGGTCTATCTTCCATTTTATAAGAAGTTTCTCTATTAAGGGTGGGGGAAGCACGAGGAATTTTATAGATAGACACTTCCAGAATCTTATACAATGGAGGGAACAAAGGTATGTTGCTCGCGGGGAACGCCCCCTTTTTCACGCCTCAGCAAAAAATATACTAGGGAAAGAATGGGGTTAGGGATGTGGAGCATGCGCCGTATTCGCCGTACCGTAATGGCAGTGTTGTTGGTTATCAGCGCTGTGTGTGTTGTGTTTCTGCTGAACGTTACCGCGCCGAACCCCACCGGACGGCGCTATTCGAGCCTTGTCATGGGCTTGCCAGATGATCTGCGTCAAAAAGGGCAAGAGGGTGAGGATGCGCTCAGCACCGATCTTCGTTTGCTTACAAACAACCGCCCCCCAATACAGTGTATTTGTGGGGCAAACACAGCCCCAACCAGACAGCAGTGTACGGTGTGTTTCGCTCAGATTCCCTTGAGCGGTTCAGCCGCCTATCGCCGTCCCGATTTCGTCACCGAGCGCTATATCCTTGAGGTGAAGAACACCATTAGGCTTGCCCCCAACACCCGCGACCATGAGGAACTTACCGATTACGCGGAAGCGGCACGCGCCAGTGGGCGGCAATTATGGATTTTCACCCGCGTAAACACAGCCGTCCACCCCATTTTTGTTGATCTGGCACGTTCCACCGGTGGGGATGTCATTTACTATCTGGCGATTGCCGGATGGCACGATGTGACTGATGGGCGGGCGCGTCAAGGGCTGCTGCTTTCGGGGGTTGGTGTCTGCCTTTTGGCAATGGGCGAGCGCCGCGTGCGAGGGGCGATCTTCACCCGACATACACCACGTCCGCCGCGCCGCACCGCACCAGAAACCGCCGCCGATTCCATAGATCGCGCCGAACAGCAGATCAAAACGATGCGGGATAAACTCAACGCCAAACTGGATCGGATGGATGAATTGGATCAGACCGAGCAACTATGACCGACAACTACCACAACGAATCGCCAGAACAACCGAAGAAGCCAACCTTCTCACTTCCCAAACCACCGGCGTGGATGATTGGTGATGATGATTCCGATGCCCCACCAATGCCCCGTGCTGCCGATGCGTTGCGTGTCTTGCGCCCGATGGTCGATCCCTCTGATGTACCTAGTAGGGATGCCGAAGCGCCATTACCTTCACCCGCTTCGGCAGAACCATCAGCGCCGCGCACCACTGAAACCCAAACTCCTGCTGCCCATGCTAGCCCGCTTCGCCCGCCTGCGCTGAAACCAGCCCAACCATCACCAGCGCCGCCAACCTCACCCCCTACTTCTACACCGCTCCCCTCTTTGTCGGCACAGCATCCCGCTGCTACCCCCTACTTTCCGCCAAGACGATCCACACCAGTTCCAGAAGTGATCCCGCCCCCGCCCCCTCTGGTGGAGGTTGCGAACCAAGATCAGCCCTTTGCAGATGTAAGCGATGACAGCGAGGATGATCCTTTCGCTGAGGATGTTCCCCTCCTCGTTGATCCCGCCCTTGCGTACATTGTTTTGGTCATACTTTCCGTCTTAGGGGCGGGGAGTCTTGCCCCCGATGTGCGTTATACCCTGCTTTGGTCGGGCATTGCCGTTGTCGGGGTGTGGGCAATCACCGCCGACGACCTGCCTATTGAACGCCCCACCCTACGCGATATTCTTGTGGGGGTCGCCTATGGCTTGATTGTTGCCCTTCCGCTCTTAATCGTCGGCGGTGTACAGCTTAAACGCCTGTCATTGGAGGTATTCGGCACGGGCAGTGATGCCGGGGTGGTGCAAACGTTAGCTTTCGTTGTGCCAATGGCAGAGACCCTCTTTTTTCGGGGGGCGCTGCAAGCGGCACGGGGCGTTTTCGTCACGGGGGCGGCGGCGGGGGTATGGTCGCTGGCTTTGTTTCTACCGGTGCTGAATGTGATTCAATATCCCCTTGTCGTAGTCGTTATGGGGGTTAGCTTCCTATTTTTGGGGTTTTTATACAGTTATTTGCGGGAACGGATCGGTTTTTTCACGGCGTGGGCGTGCCAAGTGGTTGTTAGCGTTTTGCTGCTTGGTGCGGCGCGGGTTTTATAATGTCTTAGACGCAGCAGACTCGTCGCTAGGTATCCTCTCGGCTTAAGACATAACGTCGCGTGAGGGTGGAAATCCAATAGGTTGCGGAGAGGTTCTCTGTCACATGGACAAGACAAGCGCTTGCCAATTCCAAAAGCGCAGCATTGAGCGCCTTGGGGGAAATAGGGTTGCGAGAACGCAGCCGCTCCCATGTAATGACCTCTGTGCCGGGTTTGGCAGGGAATGCGGCTAGTGATCGTAAGACTCCTTGTGCTGCCTCAGAGAGTGCCTCCCACGCTGGATCATAGACATGCTCGTAGAGTGGGCGGCTTAAATCGCCCGTCTCGCAGAAATCCTCATAGACTTGGGAGAGAGGAAGGGCGCTGAGGCGGTCTATGAGCAGCCGTATGGCGAGAGGATTTGCTCCCGCCGCCTCAATAATCTTAAGCAGTTCCTCTTGGCTTGCTTTTGCCACACTTCCCACCCCACGCTCAGCAGCGTAATGTTTTGCCAAGAGAAGGGCATTGGCGCTGTCTAGCTCATTCAAATGGAGGGCGTAAGCATTTTGGTATTCACTAAGGCGACGCCGGCTGGTGATGACGACCTTAGAACGCGAACTAGAAACCGCCTCGTGAAGGGCAGTCAATACAGCAGGAATATCGCGCACTGCCTCTAAGCCATCGAGGACAATCAACGTCCTTGCCGCCCATAAGCGCTCTAAGACAAGCTGAAATTTCGCTCGGAGTGATTCCTCTGGCGGATCATTGCGCGTCTGATGTTCATCAACAACGGTGAGAAATGCCTCGAACGTGGGAGTTTCATCCCCCTCAAGGCGCTCGACAAGCTCGCCAAAAGCATCGTCTGGTGTCCGCAGCGATTGATTCAATTGGGGGAGGAGTTGATCATAAACATCACCCAAACCGAGGGGGTGTTTGCGTGTTGGCTGGGGGCGACTCCATACCCATTGGGAAGTTTGGGCGCTGATCCACGCCAACGCCTCGAACGCGCCACTGCGCCACACATGGGCAACCGCTTCGCGGGCAACGGCAGTTTTTCCTAACCCACCTAAGCCATCCAAGACAACGAGGGCGGGGGCATCAGCAGAGAGCAGCACATCCGCCAAGCGGTGCAGCGCCCAATCCACCCCAAAAAGACGGGCAGTTGTCGCCGGAGGGAGCATTGCCAAACGGCGGACAGAGGTCGTCCGCTGCTCATCACGGGCGCGGTGTTCCGCTTGAATCAGCCGTTCGGCAAGGGCATCCAGCGTATCGCCCCGCTCGCGGTAAAACTGTGCTTTGCTAATCAGAAGGGTGTTTGTATAGATTTCGCCGGGTTTTTCCCCTTGACGGTAAAGCCTATCGGCGATCACATAGCGACGTTGAGCGGGCGAGTCAGCGTTACCCGTGACCTGACGCAGGGAATCGATGATTTCATCCAAAACCGTCCGCACCGCTTGCCCAATTTTCGCCGTCGTTGGCGGGGGGAAAAGAGGAACATTCCCACGTACCACCTGCCACGAGACAAACAAAGACGTGGAGAGGGTGAGATCGTCGGCGTAGTGGGCAAGGCAGTGTTCTAGCAAGCGAATGATACCCTCCCGATCTTGGGTGGGGTCGCTAGGGGTAGCATCTGCCGCTGGATTACGGGAAGGAAACATTGTGGATTTACCGCCGCTCTTGACGCATCACAACACTTTGAACCATGCCCAATCCAACCATCAAGGTGAGCAGCGAACTACCGCCAGAACTAATGAAGGGGAGGGTCAGCCCCGTCACAGGCAAGATGTTCAAGTTCATACCGGTAGAGACTACCGTTTGAAAAAAGATGATGGCGGCAATACCATAACAGATGAGCGCCCCTAGCGGATCACGCGCCAAGCCCGCTGCCCGCAAAATCCGCCACAAGAGGATGCCAATGAGGACGAACACCGAAACCGCTCCGGCAAAACCCAATTCTTCAGCGATCACAGAAAAAATAAAATCGGTGTGACGCACACGCAGAAAGCGCAGTTGGGACTGTGTGCCAGAGGCATAGCCTTTTCCCAACGCCCCGCCAGAGCCAATGCTGATCCGTGCCTGAAGGATGTTGTAGCAGTTGCCGCCGCGTGTTTCTTCGCTGACAGTGGTACAGCCGAAAAACGAGAAAATACGCGAGCGTTGGTAATCTTCCATCTGGGACCACAATAAGGGAAACGTGATAATTACGACTAGCACAGCAAGAGCGACATGACGCCCACGCAACCCCGCTGCCCAAATCATGACCGTCCAGGTGAACATGATCAGGATAGTGATGCCTAAACTAGGCTGAAGGAAGATGAAGGCGGCAGGCAGCCCAACATAACCAAAGGAGATAACCACTGTGCGCAGTTCGTTCAGTTTGGTGTATTGACGGTGAAGATGCTGCCCTAATGTTAAAACAAGGAGAACTTTCGCCAACTCCGAGGGCTGGACAGGCAGCCCAACCTCTAGCCAGCGCTGCGCTCCGGCCGCCCCGACCTGCCCCAAGACGGCAACCAACCCCAAAAGAAAGACGAGAAAACCGTAGATATAGGGTTGAAGCGCCCCTAAGATACGGTAATCGAGTGCAGAGATAGCAAAAAAAATGACGATCCCAATGATGGCGTATTGAATTTGTCGGGGGACGCGAGAGATAAGTTCCGTATCGACGGCGTTCATCGTCGCGCTGCGGATCATCAAGACGCCATAGATGATCAGGATCAGCGTGACGCCGAACATCAGAAAGTCAAAATTGCGCCAAATGCGATTTGCCCGCACGGAAACCCCTCATCATGTCACTTTGAGGGATGATCATAGCACGACCAGAGAGAAATCGTCAGAAACAGTCCATGAGAAGAATGTATTTCAAAAAAACTAACCCCCTTTCCCCGCGTGCGGGGAAAGGGGGTGAACAACCCTCCGTTTACGGGGAGGGGCAAGGGGTGGGGGTTGAAATGACTTGAAGTGAAGGTGGTCATCTTAGCCCCTCTGCCTGCTACACAGAGGGGGTAAATACGTTTCTGCTTTCTTGGTGGGAAAGGGAAAACTGGTTAACTGTTTAGACGCAGATTAATTGCCCGTGCGGTGGGGGTGAGGTCTACCCCTTGCGGAGTGGCTGCTACGCCCACATCGACATAAAAGCGATCCAATAAAATTTCTGGCTCTGGTTGGTAAAGCCCACCCCCGCCGCCAAGTGCGGGCATCGTCGGTACATCAGGGATGATCTGTGCCACATCAATGTTGATGCGCATCGGCGTTCCCGGTTGGGCGGCGTTCATGATCACACTGACCGGATCGGAAACCCGATTTTGGGGGACAGAGATCGTCACGCTATAGGTAGAAAGCGTTCCGCCGATAGCGCTCATTTTGAGCGTGATGCGTGCCGGGCGGGGCATCTGGGGTTCGTTTAGATTGGGGGCGCTCACGGCAATCATAAGTTGCCATGGTTGGGGATTAAGGGCATCCACCGCACGGATAATGCGCGGAAAAACGACCTGCAAGCGGCGATTAAAAATCGTGGCGGGAGTCGTGTAATTGGGCGCTGTCTCGCCTCCTCCTGGATTATCTGGCGTTTTTTTGGCGTCAAAGTCGAGCAACTGCCGCGTGAGCAGTTTTCCATCGGTGGTCAGAACGTAATTACGCCCTTCACTATCTATCAGTCCATCGTTGATTAACCGACGAATCGCCCGTAGAACAGCGCGATTGGAAAGCCCTGTGCCGTTTTCTAAGGCGGGGACAGTAGCGGCTTGTGTCTGGTAAAGGTAACGGAGAATGGTGAGTGCTTCCTCCGGCAGACGTTGAAGTTTGAATGGCAGAGTCATGGTGCGTGTGCCCTCGGTACGGTTTGCCCTCGTCGTGGATCATCGATTGCTGATCGTCATGTAGTGTACCTTCAGGCAAAAATTGCCGCTACCGATAGGAATGGTGTTGCCTCTCGCTTCCAAACTTGCTATACTTTCGAGGTCTTGAACAACTATTTATGTGAGGGGTTTTCATGAACACAACAAAACGTGTTTCTCTCTTTTTGACTTTGGCGTTACTGGTCACACTGGCGCTTCCATTCGTCTCGGCAAAAGCGCAGGATGGCGGTCTGCTGGCGACGGTAAAAGCACGCGGAAAAGTGATCTGCGGAGTAAATCCCGGGATTCCCGGCTTTGGCTACCTCGATAGTGCGGATAACACCTTTAAGGGTTTTGATCCATCCTTCTGTCGAGCATTGGCGGCGGCAATCTTCGGTGATACAGAAGCCGTTGAATGGCGTCCGATTGCCCGTGCAGCGGATCGTTTCCCCTCGCTGGCGTCTGGGGATATTGATGTCCTCATTCGTAACACAACCTTCACCGCCGGACGTGATACGGCAGAAGGTGCCGACTTTGCCCCAACAACCTTCTACGACGCCTCCACCGTCCTCGTTCGCACGGCGGACAGCTTGATGACATTGGAATCGCTGAAAGACCTGACCATTTGCGCCATTAAAGGGACGACCAACGAACGTGCCATTGGCGAGGCGATGGCAGCAGCGGGCGCAACCTTTACCCTTGTGACCTATGATGATATTGACGCCGTGTTGGATGCCTTTTCCGCCAACCGCTGTGACGCTGTAACCTCGGATCGTTCGCAGCTTGCTGGCAAGCGTTCAAGCAACGCGAACGGCGGCGATTGGACGATTTGGGATGCCAACCTGACAAAAGAGCCGCTCGGTCCGGTTGTGAAGGCGGGCGATTCGCAGTGGTTGGATGTCGTCCGTTGGACGGTCTATGCGACGATCATCGCTGAAGAAAAGGGAATCACCAGCACCAATATTGATGATGTATTGGCAACGACGAAAGACCCCGAAACGCTTCGTTTGTTCGGCAAAGATGGCGAACTCTACAAGGCACTCGGTTTGGAAGCGAATTGGGCATATAACATCATCAAGAATGTTGGGAACTACGGCGAAATCTTCGACAGCACCGTTGGCGAAGGCTCACCACTTGGGCTGCCACGTGGTCTCAACGCGCTGTGGTTGAATGGTGGGCTGCAATACGCGCCGCCTTACCGTTAAGCCCTCACCTCGTTAGCCCCCCTCCCCCAACAAAAGGGTGAGAGGCGCTTCGTTCTAAGCGCTGCCGCAAGGCACACGCTCCAAATGTGTTTATGCGGGCGATCTGTTGTGGGTCGCCCTTTTCTATAGGTTATGCCGACGGTGACTGTCACTATCCCTAACGAGTTTCTCGATCTGTTTCAAAAGCGGGCGTTTGCCCATTTCGCCACAATCATGGCGGACGGCACGCCGCAGATTACGCCTGTGTGGGTCGATTATGACGCGCCCTACATCTTGGTCAATTCGAGGATGGGGCGCACGAAAAATGCCAATGTCCTTAAGCGTCCAGCGGTGGCGTTGGAAATTAGCGATCCCGATAATCCCTATCGCTATGTGATGATTCGAGGGACAGTAATAGAGATCGTCACCCTCACGGACACAAGCCATATCGACTCGCTGGCGCTGCGTTATATTGGGCTTGCCCGCTACCCTTGGGGCGCTCCCGATGAGGTGCGGCAGTTGTTCAAAATTCGCCCGGATCATGTCGTTGCCCGTGTCGTCGTTGCCGATCCAAACAATCCCTTAGGGCATTGAGAGGGGCATTCCCTCACAGTGCGTTCGGCTTATTATCCATTAGTCATACCGAGGAGTCCTCATGTCTGACGCCTCACCGCCCGCCACCCCGTCCGCTATGGATCGTTTGCGGGCAAGCCTGTTTGATATTCGGGTTATTCGCGTTCTTATTCAAATTATCTTCTTACTTGGTGTTCTTGTAGGGGGCGCGGCGCTGATCAGCAACACGCAGCGCGGCTTGGCGCGGCTTGGGCTTGTCCCCTCGTTTGGCTTTCTCAATGCACCCTCCAACGTCCCCATCAGTGAAGGTCCGATCCCGCACACCGCCGCTGATACTTTTGGTCACGCCTTTGTGGTGGGTATCGTCAATACCCTTCGGGCAGTTGTGGTAGGGCTTATTGGGACGACGATTCTGGGTTTGATTGTTGGCGTGGCACGGCTTTCCTCCAACTGGCTAACGCGCACCCTCTCGCTGATCTTCATCGAGATCATGCAGAACACACCGCTTCTGTTGCAGTTGATTTTCCTCTATGCGGGGGTCTTTTTGGCACTTCCTCCGGCACGGGAATCCATTCAATTGCCGGGACCCTCCTACCTGAGTGTGCGCGGCTTGGCAACCCCCGCTCTAATCCCAACGACGAACATCACTCTTTGGACGGTGATCGTCCTCGGCGCGGTAATCCTCGGTGTGACGCTCTATCGCCGTTTACGAAAACAGGGGTTGGAAAGCGGAGCGCGTACCTATGCCTTCGAGATCGGCTTGCTCATCCCCGTGATCACGCTTCTTGTGGCGACGGCACTTTTTGCCCCCTATACGGTGAGTTACCCAGAAATTATCGGTCCGCGTTACGCGCCGGGCGCGGGGAGCGTGGTTTCCCCAGAGTATGTGGCGATTGTCGTCGGGTTGATCCTCTACACAGGAGCATATACGGCAGAGGTTGTCCGTTCGGGGATTCAGAGCGTTTCACAAGGGCAGTGGGAGGCGGCACGGTCACAAGGCTTTAGTTATTTCCAAACCCTGCGCCTGATCATCCTCCCCCAAGCGCTGCGGGTGATGATTCCCCCTCTGACAAACCAATATCTGAACCTGATCAAAAACAGCAGTCTTGCTGGCGTGGTAGGCTTTGCCGATGTTTTTGGGGTGGGAAAAACAGCCCTCGAATCGGGGCAGACCGTTCCGGTGGTGATCATCGTCATGCTCATCTACTTGGTGATGGATTTGACCACCGCGTTCGTGATGAATATCCTCAACCAGCGCGTTCAGATCAAGGCACGGTGACGGCGCTATGACAACTCCTACACATCCAAACATTTCGCCAAACAATCCCCCCTCGGTGGAAGTTCCTGTCTTTGTGCAGCGTCCGGTAACGCAAACGGGCATTTTAGGCTGGATACGAAAAAACCTATTCGGCTCATGGTATGACGCCGTTCTGACGCTCATCATTGCCTATATACTACTCAGTTTTGGGCGAAATTTCCTTGATTGGGTTGTCAATCAGGCGCGGTGGAACGTTGTCACCGATAACCTGCGCTCGTTCATGACCGGCTTATACCCTATTGATCAGGGCTGGCGGGTGGCACTGGCAATGATCACCCTCGTGACATTGGCGGGGATCAGTTGGGGCGTTTGGGGGCGAATGGTTGCCAGCATCGTGGTGACACTCGTCATTGGCGTGGTGCTGCTCGTCTTACTGCCCATGTTGAATACGGGCGGCTCGTGGGCGGATGGAGAAGGTATTGGGCGTTTCCTCGGCGGGGACATCATCGCCCTTGTCCGTGTTTTACAAGCACCACTGCTGTTGATCATCCTCTTTTTGGCGGTTGGCTACGCGGTTGGGCGCTTCGGGGTGCGGCTCAACAAGCAGCCCATTGGGCGCATCGTTCTAATTGGATGGTTCGTGGCGATTCCGTTATCCTTCGTCTTGGTGCGGGGGTTAGGGGTTGGGACGCCCGTCTTGCCTTATGTCTCGCCCAATTCGTGGGGCGGGCTGCTGCTCACCTTTATGCTGGCGTTTGTGGCGATCACCGCCTGTTTCCCCCTGGGAATACTTTTAGCATTGGGGCGGGCATCGGGGTTGGGGGCGCGAAAACGCCCCTTTAAGGGTGGGCGCTGGTGGTGGTTAAATCCGCTGCAATGGGTGAACGCTTTGCGCGGATGGTGGTCATCGTTGGGGACGCTCCCCATCATCAAATTAGCCTGCACGGTATTCATTGAGTTCATGCGCGGTGTCCCATTAGTGACAGTTTTCTTCACCGCCAATGTCATTGTCCCCCTCGCGCTTGGGGGGGATATTCAGGTTGATAATGTCGTGCGGGCGATGGTTGCCCTAACGCTCTTTGAAGCGGCATATGTGGCGGAGATTGTACGCGGCGGGTTGCAGGCAGTCCCGCCAGGGCAGTTGGAGGCGGCGCGGGCAATCGGGCTGAATCCGATTCAGGCGACGCTGTTTATCATCCTTCCGCAAGCCATCCGCACGGTGATCCCGACCCTTGTCGGGCAGTTTATCAGCCTTTTTAAAGACACCTCCTTAGCGGTGATTATTGGGCTGCTAGAATTGATTGGGACAGCGCAGAGTATTTACGCTCGTCAAGAGTTCAACGCCCAACGCCGTGAGGTGCTGGTCTTTATTGCACTGGTCTACTTTGTGTTCAGTTACGGCATGTCCTACGCGGCGCGGCAGTTGGAGCGGCAGGGATCGGGAAAGGCAAAACGAACCTAAGCGCCTTCCCCCTCACCCTATTTTGGGCTGAGGGGAAAGGAATCACCATAGAATTTAATACCGAAGAGAAATTCACTTGTCACCCGCCGGATTTTTCTAATTTCGCCAGAAAATCCTCAACGGTTTCGTCGGGGGTGGCAAAATCACCACCATACTGCAAGCGCATTGCCTCTTGGTGTTTCACCAGCCACGCATACAAATCCGCTTCTGTTCGTCCAAGAAAGTGCATCAGCATATCATGTTCGCGGATGAGCGAAACAAGCGGCATGTAAACATGGTCGTACCAACTCCCTACCGCTTCTTCCCATGTCACCGGACGATTTTGGTTCAACCCCATAAAGTAGCGGTGAACGTCGATGTGTTCTAGAATCTGGCGGTAACGATTCGGCTCACTGAGGAGTACCTCGCTGCCGGGGCGCAGTTTATCGAGGTTCGTCTTTTGAAGGAATTCGGCATAGCCTTCCTTTTGGATGAGGTCTTCAACGGTGGTCGTTTCATCCAGCGGAATCGAGGTGGGAAGTTCGGTGACAAATGCTTCAATGGTTGCTGCGCCAAGCTGCCGCGCCACCGAAACACGGTGATTGCCATCTATGACGAAATAGACATCTCCCACCTTGTAAACCTCAATAGGGGGAAAGCCTTCCATCCCCCGCGCCATCGCATCCAAGCGCTGCCAGCGAGACTTCACAGCATTGGTGCGGGGGAGAAACGAGCGGGTGAAGTCGTTGTAACGCCCAACGCTCCCCACAATTTTATCGACAGGGATTTCCCGTAAGCCGAGGTAGCGCTCATCGCGCAGCCGTAGCCGGTTTTTCACTTCTTCAAAGCGCAAGAGGTCGATTGATTTTCCCGTTAAAACACCCCACACTTGCGCCCAAAACGCGGCTGCCCGTGCTTTTTGAAAGTCGCGGGCGGCTTGCGCGGTTAGCATTGCTGAATCGGAATCCATCTCAGAGTCCTTAGTTATTCCAACGACAGATCGAGGAATTTCACTGGATTGACGTTGATCACCTCTGTGTTATAAACACGGGTGTGCGTTGGACGGCGCGAATCTTGGGTATCAATATGCCCATGCAACATATAACGTGGCTGAAACCAACGCACAGCCAAACGCAGCCCACGAAAGCCCTTATGGGCGTGGTCGTCTAAATCATGGACGCCGCGCATCGGTGAGTGCGTGACCAAGACATCTAAGCGGCGGCGGCGTATAAGCCGGTAGAGCATCACCGAAGGGAGCAGCTTCACCACAAAGGTGAGCATTTGTTTATTCGTGTATTGAATAGGATCGCGGTTGTAACGGATGCAGCCCTCCAAACCAACAAAACTGACCCCCTTGAATCGCACCAGCCGCCGATGAAGGTTTTCCCCCCCCGGATGATCCGCTGTGTATTGTGTGTCGTGGTTGCCCCGAACAAACAGGAGTGGCACATTTAACACTGAGGTGATGTAGTCAAGGTAACTTGCAGGCATATCCCCGCAACTTACAATGGCAGCGGCGCTGCCATAGTTGCGGAGCAGGTTGTCTCCATGCTCCATAGCTCCCATAACGTTATCACTAATTGTTAAAATTTTCATGAACAGCGTGTCCAAATTTGATGAAAGTATGTTGTGTTGTATTGCACAAAACGAGAATCCATAAAAATGAATGAATGGTTTATGGTGAAACAACGAACGATTCGTTTGTCAGATGAGTAAGGCTAAGCGAAATTATACCCACAACGAGGATTTAGAGAGGGTGAGGCTGTGCGCAGCAAATGCACCGCTGCGAGATGTACAGGAGGTTTGCCCCACCCAACTAGATCACCACACAGATAGATAGGGTTTCACCCCACCCCCTGCGATCCGCCTTCGGCGGGTACCCACTCCTCGTAAACGGAAAGGGGGTGGGGGGATTGGGGTTCTTCTAGAAATCTCTGTGGTGACGTACTACTTTGTAGAGGTGACTCTACATCGTCGCCTGCCGACCACACTCTATTCCACTAGATTCTCATGCACGCCTTGTCTTTCGCCTGATTTCGCGCTACCTTTCGAGGTTGTCTCGTTGACAGGCGCGACCTTTTCTCGGTGATAGGTTTTAGGGCAAGGGAAAGTCCAACTCTTTTATGGCAACGCTCAACCCCAAACTGCTCTCGAATGATACCAACGCGGTCTTGAATGCCGCCATTGATATTGTCAAAAGTTACAGTCGCAGCACGATCTACCCCGAAGCGGTTTTGCTCGCACTCATCCGCAGTAAAGAGACCGCCGCCCGCCGTCTTTTGGATTACTTCCACACGCAGCGCGGCTTGGACATGGATCGCCTGGAACGTTCGGTGCGGGCAGCGGTGGAACAGCGCCGCGATATGGATGGTGACCTGATCTACCAAGCGGCAAACGGGACAAAACTCTCGCTCAGCCGCCAGATGATTATCGCCCTTGACGAGGCGCTGAGCATTGCCCAAGCGGGAAACGAAGTCTACATTGATACCGATCACCTCTTGGCGACACTCACCGAGAGCAAGATCAGCACCGGTGGACTGCTGCGCGGGTTCGGCATCACGCCAAAGGCAATGACCGACCTCATGGCGGATCGCGTCGTCTCTAAGAAGGCGACAACAGCGGGCGATGTTGTGGAACAAGTGAAAAAGGGCGATGCGCGGGCGGTCTACTTTCGCAAGGCGCTCCTTGACGAAGTGATCAGCATGCTCTCGCAGCGCATCCGGCGCAATGTTCTGCTCATTGGCGCGGATGGCGTGGGGAAGCGCTCCCTTGTCTACAGTTTGGGGCTACTCATGGCAGAGGGGAAGGGTCCCGTTGGGCTGACGAAGTTGGTCACTGTTGAGGAAGGCGCGCTGCTCGATAACGCCTCCGGCGCAATCACCAGCGGAATTGCTCAAGCGAAGGGCGGGATTTTATTCATCCCCCGCATCGAACGCTTTTTTGGCGGTCCGGTGAAGGCGGAATTCCCAAAGGCAACGCCCCTAATTCAAAAAGCGATCCTCGGCAGCGATCCGGTGATCATTGGGACGGCGACACAGGCGGATTATGATGAGCGCCTTGTCAATGCCAGCGGGTTTGGCGATCATGTCCAGTTTTTGCGCATCCCCGAACCAAGCGAGGACGAAGCGGCGGAAATTTTGAAGGTAATCGCCCCTCACATTGCCTCCGATTACAAAGTGGGCATTATGGACGAGGCGATCAAGATGGCGGTGAAGCTGGCTAAGCGCTATATGAGTCCCGGTGTGCCGCTGCCCCGCAGCGCCGAGCATCTCCTCCATCGCGCCGCCGCGATGGTCAACGTCAGCCGTCACGGGGGGGAGGATGCGGGCGAGAAAAAAACCGCTGTCGATGGCGAAGATGTGACCCTTGCCGCCGCCCAGATCACGGGGATTCCGGTGGCGAAGTTAGGGCAGGACGAACGCACTCGCTATGCCAGCATGGTCGAACACATTCACGAGCGGATCATCGGACAGGAAGAAGCCGTCCTCGCCGTCAGTCGGGCGGTCAAGACGGCGCGGGTGGGCTTGAAAGACCCTAAACGCCCGATTGGGTCGTTCATGTTTTTGGGACCAACGGGCGTGGGCAAAACGGAATTGGCAAAGGCGCTCTCCGAATTTATGTTCAACAGCGAGGACGCCTTGCTGGAAATTGACATGTCCGAATACATGGACGAGAGCGCGGTGAATAAGCTGATTGGTGCGCCGCCGGGCTATGTGGGCTTCGAGGGTGGCGGGCAGCTTACAGATCGCGTCCGCTTGCAGCCGTATACCGTCGTCCTCTTTGACGAGGTGGAAAAGGCAAACCCGCGTGTCATGGATGTTCTCTTGCAGGTGATGGAGGCGGGGCGGCTAACGGACGGGCAGGGGCGTCCGGCAAATTTCAGTGAGACGGTGATTATCCTTACCAGCAACTTGGGACACGAGTATTTGCAGGATACGACGATCACCGAGGAAGACCGCGAGGGCGTCATGGAGGAAGTGCGCGGGTTCTTCCGCCCCGAATTCCTCAACCGTCTTGACGAGATTGTGATCTTCAGCCCGCTGAACGAGACGGAACTTCGCCAGATTCTTGATTTGATGCTGAAGAAAGAGATCAAGATGGCAGGCGAGCGCGGCTTGAAGTTGGAATTCACACCCACCTCGAAGGATTGGATGATGGCGCAGAACGATCACCCCGAATGGGGGGCGCGTCCGCTGCGCCGGATTATCGCCCGTTCTGTCCGCGAACCGCTGGCAGACTTTCTGCTGACGGGCAACAGCGGCGGCGGGACGACAATCACCATCGACGGGCAGCCCGGCGCGGAGAAACTGACCTTCAAGACGGGCTAAGGCAAGGCGAGAACGACCCTGTGAATTACGACGCGCTGACCATTCACCGGATGATCGCCAGTTGCCCACGCTGGTATCACCGTATCGAACTAGCGCCGGGGATCATCACGCCCGGCGTTCAAGATTCCCCGCGCAACCTCTCTTTTTTAGACGAGGTGGGCTTGCCACAAGATTGCAGCGGGATGCGCGTTTTGGATGTGGGCTGCCGCGACGGGTATTTCGCCTTTGAGCTAGAACGGCGCGGGGCAACCGTTGTGGGGGTGGATAACATCCCCGCTGAGGAAACGGGCTTTCCCATCGCCAGTGCTATTTTGGGGAGCAAGGTCACCTACCACGTGGAAAACGTCCACAATGTGACACCGGAAAAGTACGGGACGTTTGATCTGATCCTCTTTTTGGGAATTCTCTATCACCTCCGTAACCCGCTGCGCGTGCTGGATGTCATGCACCGCCTGATCGCCCCGCACGGCTTGTTTTTTGTGGAGACGGAGGTAATTGATAACCGCCTCTTTCTGCCCGATGGGACGATCACCCCCATGGAGACGCTCTCCCCGACGCTGCTGGATGTCCCCCTTTTTCAGTTCTATCCGGGTGACACACTCAACCATGACCCTACAAACGTCTGGGCGCCAAACAGCGCCGGGCTGCGGGCGATTCTTTACGAGGCAATGTTCCCTGTCCAGAAGATGGTCGTCTTTGGCTACCGAGGGTTCAGCATGAGCCGCGTCACCTACAACAAAACGACGGAATTCTACCGAGATTTGGATACAGGCGTGTGGTGAACCTCCCCGCACTCTCCGTCGTGATCCCCGTCCACAACGAGGCGGACAACGTAGTCCCTCTCTGCGAACGATTGGATGCCGTCCTTGACGCCTACCAGCCGGATGCCGAGATCATCATTGTCGATGATGGTAGCACGGACGCCACCTTTGCCACCCTGAAGGGGCTTCGGGGGCGCTTTCCCCGTTTGCGGATCATTCGTTTCACCCGAAATTATGGACAGACTCCGGCGTTGGCGGCGGGCTTTGACCATGCCCGTGCGCCGGTGATCGTCGCCCTCGATGGCGATCTACAATTCCACCCGGAAGATTTGCCCCTCGTCGTGGACAAACTGGCAGAGGGTTATGATCTCGTTAACGGATGGCGGGATCGCAGCCACGATCCGGCGACGCGCAGCCTCCCTAGCCGCCTTGCCAACGCGATGATGCGCTATGTGACGGGCATTCCCATGCATGATTTCGGCTCAACCTTCAAGGCATACCGCCGCGATCTGCTGGAAAATCTTCACCTATATGGCGAACTGCACCGCTTTATTCCGGCGCTGGCAAGCCGTTATGGGGCGCGGATGGTCGAAGTCCCCGTGCGCTGGTCGCCCCGCCTTCATGGGAAAAGCCATTACGGGTTGGGGCGAACATGGCGCGTATTCCTCGATATGATCGCCGTGAAGTTCCTGATCGCCTACAGTGCCAAGCCGCTGCGGGTGTTCGGCAGTTTGGGCATTGCCTGTCTGGGCTTGGGTGGCGTCTTGTGGCTGATCACACTGCTGATGAAACTTCCGGCACTCGGTGGCTATTCGATCACGGGCAATCCGCTGCTCTTTTTGGGGGTGATGCTCGTCTTGGCGGGCGTCCAGTTCATCACGAATGGGCTGCTGGCAGAGATGCTGACGCGCACCTATTACGAAGGGAGCAAGGTGCGCACGATTTACACAATCCGCGAGGTGGTGGAGGACGATTCGCTACCCTGAGGGTGCGCCCCTGTGCGGAGAATTGCGTCATTGATTCCCCCGCAGTCCTTTGACCATTCCCCCCCCTTTGCGGCATACTCTCATTCATGAGCAATTGCTCATATTTTTTGAGAGACGCGCCGTAAATTAGAAAAGGATCAAGACGCCATGTCAGACTCGCCGCGAGGGGGAAACACCTCACAAAGACATCCATTAGCGGGAAAATGGGCGCTGGTGACGGGGGCATCCAGCGGGTTGGGGGCAGATTTTGCCCGTGACCTTGCCAAGCGCGGGGCAAACCTCATCCTCGTTGCCCGCCGTGCCGATAAGATGCACGAACTGGCGGCGGAGATCAAGGCGGCGCAGGGGACAACTGCCGTAGAGGTGATCCCGATGGATCTGGCGCAGCCGAACGCCCCCGACGAACTGCACGCGCAGGTGAAGGCAGGCGGATGGGCGGTAGAGGTGCTGGTGAACAATGCCGGGTTCGGGCTTTATGGGATGTTCACCGAGACGGCGTGGGAGCGCATCGCCCAGATGATCCAAATTGACATTGTGACTCTCACGCACATGTCGCACCTTTTTGCCAAAGACATGGTGGCGCGGAAATCCGGCTATATCTTGCAGGTGGCGTCGATTGGTGCGTTCCAACCCTCGCCCACCTATGCGGCGTACTCCGCAGCAAAAAGTTACGTCCTGTTCTTTGGCGAGGCACTCAACCATGAATTGCGTCCGCACGGCGTCAAGGTAACTGTTCTTGCGCCGGGCGTGACCAAGACGGAATTCCTCGCCGTCAGTGGGCAGCGCCCGTCGTTGTATCAACGGTTGTTCATGATGCAAAGCCCAACGGTGGTTAGGGTAGGCGTCGATGCGTTGCTGCGCGGCAAGACGAGCATCGTCCCCGGTGTGGCAAATCGCTTTCTGGCGTGGTCAAATCGGCTGATGCCTCGGCGGATGGCGGCGATGCTTGCCCACCGGACGATGACCATGGGCAGTTGAGTAGGTCAAGTGTGGGGCTATAAAGCCCACACGCTAGAAATAGTCACCCCGTCGGGGCTTAAAACAGAAGACGCGCGGCGAGTGCGGACGCCTCTATATTATTAATGTAACCGTTCACTCCCTATGTTAAAGGATAACTACCTGATGAGGATGTCGAATCGCTTACCCCACATTCTGCGGGCATGGGCAATGCTAGGGGGCGCACTTGCCTTGCTTCATGGGGCGTTGTTTGTGGCATGGAACGCCCTACAACCCTCTACCAAAACAAGCCGTGATATAGTGCCTATCGTTGGGTTGATGGTGATCTACACCCTTCTCTTTGGTGTCATTGTGCTGTGGTTTACCATTCGTCTGGGGAACGTCACCCAACCAAAGGCGTATCGAGACGCCCAGCGCAACGGGCAGCCCGCTCAGGCACGAGTGGATCGTATTGAACGCACGCGGTGGCGTATAGAGCGAAACCGAAATCTTCGTTTACGCACACGTCCGCGCCGCACTGAATATGTTATGCGTATCTGGGTCATGTCTACACCCCCCTATGAGGCGGAGATCGCTGCTTTCTTATCGGCAGACCATGCGCCAGACGTGGGTGCGATCATTCCTGTCAAAATTCACCCAGAACAACCGTCTGTTATTGTCCTTGATGAGGCTCTGTTTCCCCCCACCAATCGCTGAGTCCTGTTCCCTTAGCATCTATCCGTAAATTAAACAGGTGAACAGTAGGCACAAACCCTCACAACCCTTTTGGTGATGGCATTCAGGGAAAGATGCGGGGTTTGCCAAAGGTATCTTTCTCAGCGCTGCCCTGATTACAATCCAAACCTGAATTTACGGATAGACTCTTAGAAAATCTTGGGAGAGGGTTTCTTTCCTAAGGGGGACGCCCTCGCTGTCTGATCGTCGCCCCATATCTATGCTGTTGACAACTTATTTCGTTTGTTCTAAAATACACAAACAGCTTTTTGTGGCATCCCTAGACTATTTTTCGTGCTTTTGCGCCCTGTTGGGTACACTGTGCCTCACAATCACACGGTATCCTCGGCGCTTTGATCGTCGTTTCGGTAGGGTACGTCGTCAATCGGATAAACCCCACGTCCCCAATAAGGAAAAAGAGGACTCTATGACAGCACCACTTGATTTCGCAAAGGATTTTCTCAAACAGATCGAAGGGTGGTCGCCCACCATCCACGCCGTTGAGGTAGGGCATGTGACGGAGGTAGGCGATGGTATCGCCCGCGTTACCGGCTTGCCCAATATTCGCTATTCCGAACTGGTGGAGTTCTCCACCGGGGCGCTCGGCTTGGCGTTCAACCTTGAGACGGATAGCGTCGGCGTGATCATCATGGGCGATTACCGCCACATCCGCGAAGGTGACGAAGTGCGCGGCACAGGGCGTATCTCCTCCGTCCCCGTTGGGATGGGTTTGGTCGGGCGCGTGGTGAACGCCCTCGGCACGCCGTTGGATGGCAAGGGTCCCATCGCTGCGACAGAATATTATAACGTAGAGCGGATCGCCCCCGGCGTCATTGAGCGCAAAGACGTGGATACGCCCATTCAGACAGGTATTCTCGCCATTGACGCCATGTTCCCTATCGGGCGCGGACAGCGACAGTTGATCATCGGTGACCGGCAGACGGGCAAGACCGCCCTCGCCCTCGATACGATCATCAACCAAAAAGGGCAGGATGTCTTCTGCATCTACGTCGCCATTGGGCAGAAAGAGGCACAGATCGCCTCGGTGTTGGCGACATTGGAAAAGTACGGCGCGATGGACTACACGATCATCGTTGTCGCCTCGGCGGGCGACCCCGCCGCGCTTCAGTACATTGCTCCCTATGCTGGCGCCGCCATTGGCGAATGGTTCATGGAGAATGGCAAAGACGCTCTGATCGTTTATGACGACCTCTCCAAGCACGCCTGGGCATACCGTCAGGTGTCGCTCTTGCTGCGCCGTCCTCCTGGGCGTGAGGCATATCCGGGCGACGTGTTCTACCTACACAGCCGCCTGTTGGAACGTGCGGCACGGCTCTCTGATGAACGCGGCGGGGGCAGTCTGACGGCGCTCCCCGTCATTGAGACGCTGCTCGGTGACGTGTCGGCATACATCCCGACGAACGTGATCAGCATCACCGATGGGCAGCTTTTCTTGGAATCCGACCTGTTCAACGCCGGGCAGCGCCCCGCCATGAATGTCGGTATCTCGGTCAGCCGCGTCGGTGGCGATGCGCAGCGGAAATCGATGAAAAAGGTTGCCGGACGGATGAAACTGGAACTTTCCCAGTTCCGCTCGTTGGCGGCGTTTGCCCAGTTTGGCGCGGACTTGGACAAAAATACCCAGAATCAGCTTGAGCGCGGGATGCGCCTGACGGAACTGCTCAAGCAGCAGCAGTACCAACCGCTCCCATTGGACGAAGAAGTGATCCTCATCTTCGCCGGAACACGCGGATTCTTGGACACCATTCCGGTGGCAAAGTTGAAGCAGTGGCAGGGCGATTTTATCCGCTCGGTGAAGGCGCAGTATCCCCAAATTGGCAAGGGGATTCAAGACGCCGCGACGAAGTATGACCTGAGCGCAGAGAACGAAAAACTGCTGGAGCAGGCGCTCACCGATTTCAACCGCACATGGTTGCAGACGAACGCGGCGAAGTGATCGCGCCAAGCCACCCGCTGAGGGGGAACACCTATGCCTAGTGTACGCGAAATCAAACGGCGCATTCGCAGCGTCAAAAATATCCAACAAATCACGATGGCGCTGGAGGCGGTTTCCGCCTCCAAAGTCCGCCGTGCCACCAACCAAGCGCTGGCAGCCCGCGCCTATGCTGATCTTGCCATTCGGGTGATGGGGCATATCTTCAAGGCGAGCAACTCCTCAACGCCGCTCCACCCGCTGTTGACGGCACGGGCGAATGTGGGGACGGTCACGGTGGCGTTGATCACCAGTGATCGGGGGCTTTCCGGTGCCTATAATACGAACGTTTTCCGCGTGGCGCGGCGCTTTGCCCAAGATGTGGGGAAGCCCGTCCGCTGGGTGGCGGTGGGGCGCAAAGGGCGCGATCTGCTTGCCCGCATGAAGGAAAATATCGTTGCCGATTTCACCGGTTTGCCGGCGTGGTGGTCGCTGGATGCCTCCCGCCCGATTGCCCGCACCCTAACGGAAGAATATCTGAACGGTTACAGCGATCAAGTCTATGTCGCCTATACCGAATTCATCAATACCCTGACGCAGCAGCCGCGTGTGCAGCCTGTCTTACCCATTGTCCCCGATCAAGAGGGGGCAATGATTCATTTGGATTACCTCAAACTCCGTCGGGAAGATGAGGTCAATGTGGGGGATTACATCTTCGAGCCGAACGCAACGGCGATCTTGGATGAGATTCTCCCCAAGTTCCACGAGAACATCATCCTAGAACTGCTCTTAGAAAGCGCCGCCAGCGAACACAGCGCCCGCATGGTCTCCATGCGCAACGCCTCGGAAAACGCCAAAGCGCTCTCGGCAGATTTGCAGTTGAGCTACAACAAGGCGCGGCAGGCAGCGATCACCAGCGAAATTTTGGACATCGTAGGTGGTGTGGAAGCGATGCGCGGCAGAAAAGCCCCCGCGCCCGCCGAGACGCCGCTGGCACAATCCTAAAAGGACTCTATTATGGCGAATGAAATCAAAGGAAAAATCTCGCAAATTCTTGGCGCGGTGATCGATGTCGAATTCCCCGCAGAGGGGGGTTTGCCCGATATTTACGACGCGATCCGCGTCCCGCTGCCGCCCGTTGAAAAAGAGGGGAAAAGCATCCCCCAAGATGATCTGATCTTGGAAGTTCAGCTTCATCTCGGTACCTCGAAAGTCCGCTGCGTGGCAATGGACGCCACCGAGGGCTTACAGCGCGGGATGGATGCCATTGCTACTGGTGCGCCGATCCTCGTCCCCGTTGGGGGGGGCGCGTTGGGACGGCTGTTCAATGTATTGGGGCGTCCGATTGATCAAAAGGGCGGGGTTAGCAGCGACCTTCGCTATCCCATTCACCGCAGCAAGCCCTCGTTTGATGAATTGATCACAAACCCCGAAATGTTTGAGACGGGGATGAAAGTGATTGACCTGATCGCCCCCTTTACAAAGGGTGGCAAGATGGGCATTTTCGGCGGGGCGGGCGTCGGCAAGACAGTGACCATTGCCGAACTGATCCGCTCTGTGGCAAAAGTTCACAGCGGATACTCTGTGTTTGCCGGCGTGGGCGAGCGCACCCGTGAGGGGACGCAGCTTTACTACGAAATGCAGGGCTACGGTGTGATGGATTCCACGGTGATGGTCTTCGGGCAGATGAACGAACCGCCCGGCGTCCGTCTGCGCGTGGCGCTCACTGGCTTGGCAAACGCCGAATACTTCCGCGATCAGGGCAAAGACGTGCTGCTGTTCATTGATAACATCTTCCGCTTCTCGCTGAGCGGCTCGGAAGTGTCGGCACTTTTGGGACGGATGCCCTCAGCCGTGGGTTACCAACCGACTCTGGCAAACGAGATGGGCGACCTTCAAGAGCGCATCGCCTCGACAAAAACGGGGTCGATCACCTCGATGCAGGCGGTCTACGTTCCCGCTGACGACTATTCCGACCCAGCACCAGTGGCAACCTTTACCCACCTAAATGGGACGATTGCCCTGGAGCGTGAGTTGGCGGCACAGGGCTTGTTCCCCGCCGTCGATCCTCTCGCCAGCACCAGCCGTCTGCTTGACCCGCAGATCGTCGGGGAAGATCACTACAACACCGCCCGCGAGGTACAGCGTGTGTTGCAGCGCTATAAAGACTTGCAAGACATCATCGCCATCTTGGGCATTGATGAACTCTCCACCGACGACAAACTTCTGGTGGGGCGGGCGCGGCGCATCCAGCGCTTCCTGACGCAGCCGATGTTTGTTGCCGAGAAATTCACCGGACGCGATGGGCGCTATGTGCCGATCAAAGAGAACATCAAAGGCTTCAAGATGATCCTCAGCGGCGAACTCGATCACATCCCAGAGCAAATGTTTTACATGGCGGGACCGATTGAGGACGTGCTGAACCGCTACGACGAAGCGAAACGCAAGGGCGAAGTCTAGAAAGCGGGCGTCACATGCCGATCAAAGTCGATATTGTCACCCAAGAGGGTCCGCTCTTTTCCGATCCGGCGGCGGATATGGTCGTCATTCCCGGCGTGGAGGGGCAAATGGGCATCCTTCCCCACCACGCCGCGCTGCTGACGACGCTTGCCCATGGCGAGTTGATCGTGCGCAAGGGCGGCGCGGAAGAAAGTTTTATCGTGTATGGCGGGGTGGTTGAAGTGCGCCCCGACTCCGTGCTGATCTTGGCAGATACGGCGGAAAGCACCTACGCAGTGGACATGGAAAAAGTCCGCCAAGCACGGGAGGATGCCGAACGGGTCAAGCGCGAGGGCGTCGCCCCTGATAAATCAATGGCGGTTGTCCAAGAACTGCGGCGGGCAGGTCTGCAAGAGAACATCTTGCGGAAGGTTAAGAGCCGTGCCAACACCGTGCGTATCGTGAACCCTGAAGAAGAAAAGGCGAAAAAGAAGCCTTAAAACAGGGAAAACGAATTCGGTGGGTTGTGAAGGACGCGGCATTCAACGCCGCGTCCTTTTTTGTTGGGGTGGGGGGGTTATAACACCCGCGCTAAGGCGGATCACCGACAACCTCACCCCCTATCCACACAGAGAGGTGGTGAGGTGTGCGGGCGCATGTGAAGCCCGCGTGCCGAGATCAGGGGGTTCACCTTTCCCTGTTTTCAGCCGCGCCCTTTAGGGCGGGGTGGTCAACCATAGCCCGACGGTAAACCATCGGGCTATGGCGGACGCGCTGTAGTGCATCCCTATAAGGGTGATTCGTCATTGTCTCATTAGCCGTGGAGGGCATCTTACTATGGATATCGGTATTTTTCTACGTGGACTCATCTTTGGGCTTTCGATTGCCGCCCCCGTCGGACCTGTCGGAATCGTGTGCATCCGGCGGACGCTTGGAGAGGGCTTTTTCTATGGCGCGGCGGCGGGCTTGGGAGCGGCAACGGCTGACGTGTTTTTCGCTTCGGTGGGGGCGTTCGGTCTGACGGTCATCGCCAACGCCCTCGTCAGCCTTCAGGCGCCGCTGCGCTTCTTTGGGGGAGCGTTTCTGATCTACCTCGGCTGGACGTTTTTCCGCACCCCGCCCGTTGATACGAACGCGGCAGGCACATCATCACTGGCAGGGGAGGATAACGCACGGCGGGGGCTGTTTGGGGCGTACAGCACAACCTTTTTCCTGACGATCACGAATCCGATCACGATCCTGATCTACACCGCAATGTTCGCCGGATTTGGCAGCACGGGCGAGGGTGGTATCTGGGCAGCGCTGATGATGGTTGTCGGCGTAGCGATGGGGTCGGGGGGGTGGTATCTCGCGTTAGCGGGGATCGTCAGCCTTTTGAAAACGCGGATGAACCGCACGGTGCTGCTGTGGATCAACCGCCTCTCAGGGATCGCTATCGCGTTGTTTGGGATCGTTGTGCTGATCAGTGCGCTGCGGGGGTAGGGGCGCACCCGTATGGGATCACGGAAAGACCCGCCCCCCGCGCTAAAGAACAAGGCTGAAGTCAGCGCGTCGGCTTTAGCTCCGCGCCCTCTCTCCCGCACGCGCTTACTTTAGGGCAAGAAGGGCGCTGAGCGCCGCGTCAAGCTCTTTTTGCGTTTGGTAACCTTCCAAAATGCGGAAGGTTTTCCCTTCCTTATCCAGCAGCACCATGTAGGGGATGAATTGGACACGATACTTCTGCGAGAGTGCATCGGAGCCGATGTTATCAACATCAATATCCCAAAAGGTCACTGTTTCGCCGTATTTTTCCTTCATCTTCTTCAGTGCTGGACGCATTTCGCGGCACGGTCCACACCAATCGGCGTAGAACTCAACAAAGTGGGGCTTTCCTGTCAGACTGATCGCGGAGGGTCCGGGCGTTTCTGTCGGAATAGCGGCGTAGGTGGCGATCCACATTTGCCCTAGCGCCGTCAAGGTGAGGACGGGCGCGGGCAAGTCTTCGGTGGCGGTGGGTGTGGGGCTTACCAATGCAGACCGCGCCCGCGTGGGTTCAACGCCTAGCGTCGTCAGGGGGGAGATGTCCAGCGTAGGTGGGCGGGTAGTTGTTGCCGTGAGTGTCGCCGCGCTTTGTGAGCGAGCGCGTCCTCCCGTTGGGAGGGCGAGGACGAGGGCAAGCCAAACGACGATCAACGCTGCCGCGCTGAGAAATAATCCGAATAAGGGCTTACGACGCATGACAACTAGCCTCCTACTGCCACCAAGCTATCCAACAAATCGGCAATTATTTCATGGGGGTGCGCCCCCACCAGCCGTGCTACTTCGTTGCCCGTTGCGTCCAAGAATACAAGCGTCGGGCGCAGCCCTTGAAAGCGATAGGTTTCGCGGGCAGCAAGCGTTGCAGGGGAGTCAATATCAAGCTGAAGAAAATCGATCACCCCACTATATTCGCTTTTCAGATCTTCCATCACAGGGTGCATACTGCGGCACACGCTGCACCAATAGGCGAAAAACTCAACAAGCTGCGGACGCCCCGTTGTGCCAATCAGGGTCGGGTCGCTTGCCTTTAGTTGATCAAAAGGGATAATCGCTTGCGTTGCGACGACGGGGAGCGCCGTTTGCGCAATAGATGTATTCAAGGGCGGGGTGGCGGTGGGGGTTGCTCCCCCGCAGGCGCTTAGGATGAGCAGCAGAACGAGCAAGGAAGAACGACGCATAAGAGCAAAACCACCATCAACTAAATCGGTAGCTAGATTATACGTCAAGTGTGTTGCCCATCCACCCTCATAATTATCCAGCGCTAACACATCGCCGAACAATCAACCTTCCCTATTGTGCGATGAGCAGTGTCGTTAGGACCTCCTCCAGCTTTTTTTGCGTTTGATAGCCAGGCAGCACGCGCATGGTTTCCCCCTCTTTATCGAGCAGCACCACGTAGGGGACAAAGTAAACACTATACTTTCGCGAGAGTGCCGCTGAATTGCTGCTGTCTATGTTGAGGTCCCAAAAAGTGACCGATGCGCCGTATTTTTCTTTCATCAGGTTCAGCGAGGGGCGCATTTTCTGACACCATCCGCACCAATCGGCGTAGAACATGATCAAGTGTGGCTTTCCCGTCAAGCTGATTGCCGCAGCGTTGGGACGGCTGGCAATCGATGCTTTCCCTAGCAGACTCAACGTGAGGACGAAGATAACCCCAACGCCGAACAGCACGACCCCAATCAAAAATCGCTCAAACAACGATGTGCGATGCATGACAATCAGCCTCCTGTGGCTACCAAACCCCTTAGATAAATCAAAAGCGAATTGGCTAGCTATAGTATATGGGGTGCATCCGCCCATTAGTAGCCCCTCTTTATTTGGGGGTTTGTGCCAAGTAATAAATTCGCGGAAAGGATTGGCGGGTGGTTCTGTGCAGACTCCTATTTCGGGATACAATGATGCACAGACCAGTGCAAGGAAACACATTACCGTCCCTATGCCCGATTCAGCCCCCTCCACCCGATTTGAAGACACCCGTTTGCTGGATCACCTCTGTCAGGGGGCGCTCACCTTGCTTCCTTGTGATTTAGCGTGGTTGTTGATGGTGGAACAAGGGGCGCTGCGGGGACGCGCCATCGCCTGCGTCAAGGGCGAGAGCGCCGGCTTAGTCTTTCTGCGCCTTGTGGCGAACGGGGCGCTTGAACAGCCGACGATCTCGCTGAACGAAAACCATCCCCTCGTCGTTTTGGCGCGGAGCGGCGAGCGGCGGATTAATGTGGCGGCGGAATCCTTCCGAGAAATGCCAGAGGGGGCGTTGCTCCACCGGGCGCTCAGCCAAATCCGTCTTAGCCATGCCCACATTCTACCGCTCACCCGCGAAGGGGAGGGGCTGTTGGGCGTTTTGATGCTGGCGACGGCAACCCCCTATCCCACCTATGATCCTCGTGCCGGCAGCATTCTTCAGACCATCACTCAACAAGCAGTCGAAACGCTTGACCATGTGCGCCTCATGCGCGATCTTGCCCAGCGTGAGGTGGAGATGCGCACCGAGCAAGCATTCCGCAAGATGGTCATGGATTCGATGGGCGATAGCATGATCATCATCGATGATGAGGCGCAGATCATTTACATGAACAACCGCCTTCTCGCCGTGACAGGCTACACCCGCCGTGAATTGCAGGGCGTCAGCGTCGGGGTTATTTTCATCCCAGAGGGACGCCCTCGCCTTGTCGAAAACCTGAAACACGGCGGGCGGGGGACCGTTCACTTCATCCAAAATATGCTGACGAAAGGCGGGCGGGTGATCCCCGTCCAATTGGCACGCAGCACCGCCCCCGTCGCCAATGGGGGTGTGAATACCATCCTTGTCCTCACCGATCTTACCGAGCAGAAAGCACGGGAGACGGCGTTGGAACGCCAAAGCGAACGTCTTCGCGCCCTAAACAAAGGCGGGCAGCTTTTGGCAGGGGCGCTCAGTTTGGATGAGATTGCCGATCACCTCTTGGAGATTGCTCCATTCGTCGTTGAATGTTCCGATGTAGCGCTTTTTATGCCCGGCGTTGGGGATGATAACGATGTGTTCACCGTTGTTGCTGCACAGGGAGGACAGGCGGAGTCGATCATCGGCAAGACCGTCCGCATTGGGGACGGCATTGCCGGAAGGGTTGCTAGCGAACGCCGCCCGCTGGTGATCAGCAAAATTGATGCCGGGGAGACCTTTGTTCGGGCGGGGAATTCAATCATGGCGGTACCCCTCGTCACAGGCGATCAAGTTGTCGGTGTTTTGGAGGTGATCAGCAAATCGGAGGGGACATTCAGCCAAGACGACATAGAAACGCTGGAAAATTTGGGTAGTGCGGCGGCGGTGGCAATTGATAAAGTTCGCCTGCTGAACGAAACACAACGCCGCGTCAGCGAATTGCAGACGATCCTTGAAGCCAGTGGCGCGGTTTCATCCACCCTGGAACTGGACGGCGTGTTGGAGCGTATCACCCTCGATGTGCGCGATACGCTTGCCGTCAGCCGCTGCCAGATTGCCACCTGGGATAAAAAAGCAAACACCCTAACCATTGTTGCCGAGGCAAGTAACGCGGCATGGGGGCTAAACGCCGGACCAGACCGCCCATTAGCATCGCTTTTGTTTGGGACGGGGATGCTGCGCGGTGGAAAATCGCTGGTTGCCCGTACAAAAGACGCCGCCCTTAACCCCAAACTGCGTGAGTATTTGATCCTGTTAGGGATGAGCAGCGTCGTGATTACCCCCATGCGTTTGGGGGCGAACGCCGTTGGCGTTATTGAACTTTACAAGGCAAGTGACGACGATCCCTTTACCCAAGCGAACATCAAAGCGATTGAGGAGGCGATCAGCACATGGGAAACCTCCCCCCGCGACCCTACGACGGGGATCAGCGCCCTAACCGCTGAGGAGTTCCTCACCCTTGCTGATGATTTGGTTCGCGTGGGGCGGGCGCATTGGTGCGTCATCTCCCTGTGGGATAGCAGCGCCCGTCGCGCCCGCGCCGTCCATGAATTGGGCTTTGCTGTGTGGGACGAGGAGCGTCCAGCATCCTTTACTTTGAAAGATCATCCCACGATGCAGAACAGCCTTCAACACGGGCTACCCATGACGCTTTACCCCTCCCTGCTGCGCGACGATCCAGTAGAGCGGGCGCTTCTGGCGCGGAGCGGCGCACAGACGGGTTTAATCGCCCCTCTTATGGCGCGGGGCGAGGTGATTGGCGTCATTAAACTGTTGGACACCAACCCCGAACGCACCTTTGATTTGAGTGAAGTGTCCCTGATCCAGGGGATTGCCGGGGTGGTTGCCAATGCCCTTGAAAACGCCCGTCTCTACCGCTCTTTAGAACGCCGAGCCGCCGATCTGGAAGCCGCTTACGAGGAATTAAAAGTTAGCGACCGGATGAAAGATGCACTCTTTCAAAACATCAGCCACGAGATCAAAACCCCTCTCCATAAGATGCTTTTACAAATTGATCTGCTGGCGCAAGAGTATTTGGGGAGCGTCTCCCCCGAACAAAAACAAGGCTTGGCGCAACTGACCACGTGGGGAATGGAATTGGCAAAACTGGTCAACGATATGGTTGCCCTCCATGCCCTGAACATCGACAGCATGGCATTCGTCCCGCTGGAGATGGAAACCCTTTTGAAACATGCCGTAGAGCGCGTGCGCTATCGGGCAATGCAAGCGCGGGTGAACCTCTATCTGGATGTTCAACCCAACCTTCCCACCGTTCGTGGGGATATGCAAGCGATTTCCGATACACTGGATCGGCTTATTGATAACGCCATTAAGTTCAGCCCAGACAGCAACCAAGTCGATATTTCGGCACGGCAAAACGGACATGGGATGTTGGAAGTCTCTGTGCGTGATTATGGCATTGGCATTGAAGCGGGCGACCTCGATAAAATTTTCCAGCGTGGCTATCAGGTTGGCGGTGATTTGCTCAACCGCCCCTTTGGGGGCATGGGGTTGGGGCTTTCGCTGGCAAAACAGGTGGTCGAAGGGCATGGCGGGATCATTTGGGCAGAAAGCCAACAGGGGGTGGGGACAACCTTCCATTTCACGCTACCGACGACTCAAGAAACCAAACTCCAATCAAACTGAAACGCCTCTGATACGATTCCGTTCCGGTGCGGTGTTACAATCTTCCCCAATGGTTGCCGATCACAAGAATAGGATTCGTTCATGAACCCAACGTTGGATACGCTTAGTGTGATCATCCTCACCGCGTATATCTTGTTTTCCTTCGCCCTCGGTATATGGGCGGGAGCAAATGCCGTTCGCGGGCAAGGGCTGGATGCTGCTTACTTTGGAGCGCTCTGGTTTTGCACCGCGTTGGGCGTGGGCAGCCTCATCTTGTGGCTGCTGCGCTCGCTTGCCGGAGAGCAGTTGCGTTGGGTATACGGCTTATATATGGCATATTTCATTGTTGTCTACCCGGGTACGTTTGCCCTGTTGCGAGGGCGAGATGATCGCACTGCCGCTTGGATTTTTGCTGGAATAGCCATTTTCACGGCATTCTCGGCAATCTCTGCCTCCGATCCAAGCCGGGGGGTGGTTGTGCTGCCCGTCCCATCGCCCGCTGCGCCCTAAAGAGGTTGTTCCATGACCATCCGTGTCCTGATTGTTGACGACGAACTCGATACCCTGAACCTATTGAAGGTTATCCTAGAACTGAGCGGCTACCACGCCGTAACCACCCTAAATTCGGTGGATGCCATTACCCTTGCTGAATTGGAACACCCCGACTGCGTGCTGTTGGATATTATGATGCCGCAGTTGGATGGCTTTACGCTTTGCAAGATGATGCGCCTTCATCCGGCGACAGCGCACCTACCGATTGTCTTTGTCACGGCATATTCCGCCCTTGACCTTGAAGACCGCCGCAAAGACGCTGGCGCCGACATGGTGCTGCCCAAACCGATTGGCATGGATACCTTGATCAGCACCGTCGAGGAAGCTATCCAGCGGCGCGGCGGTGGCAAACCAAATGGCACAACTATAGGGGCATCCGCCATGCCCCACCCGCCCCTAGGCAGCATCCCGCCTGCGCCGGATGTGGCGAAACCGTCTGCCGCGCCGTCGCCCATACCTGAACCGGCACCGGTAACTTTCAGTACACCGCCCGCTCCCCCGCCGACACCAACCATCACGCCACCCACCCAAGAAATGCCAAAGGTGGCGAGCGATGGGCTGCCCAGTTTTGCCACGCCGAGTTTTGTCCCACCCACCTTCCCAACCCCAAGCACACCGCCAAGCGAGCCAGTGAAGGCGACCAGCCCATCCTCTAGCCCCGCCGCGCCAAGCACACCGCTGCCTGCTGCCCCCCCACCCACCCAAGAAGCTGCGAAGGTGGTGAGCGACCCAACACCGCACGGCACGGCAAAACCGAATGATCTAGCCACCCCCATTCACACACCAAAAAAGGATAGCTGACTGTGAGTAACCGAACCGTCGTCGTCATGAAAGGCGACCAAACCGGGCAAGAACTCCTCCTTGAGGGGCTGCGCGTCTTGAACGCCATCCGTTACCCCCTCGATTTCCTCACCTTTGATCTCTCTCTGACAAACCGCCGAGCGACGAACAACAAGGTTGTTCACGAGGCGGCGGAGGCGGCAAGCAAATATGGCTTGGGGATCAAAGCGGCAACGATCACCCCCGAACAAAGCGGTGATGTAGGCAGCCCCAACGCCTTGCTGCGCGAGGCAATCGGCGGCGAGGTGATTCTTCGTACCGGACGGCGGATTCCCTCGGTGCGTCCCTTTGGTGGTGTCCATGCGCCAATCACCGTTGTGCGTATGGCGGTGGGTGATGCCTACAACGCGAAGGAATGGCGTGAAGGCGAAGGGTTAGACGAATCGGCGTTCCGCACAGAAAAACTGACCCGTCGGACGTGCCGTGCCGTCGCGGAATATGCCTTTCGCCACGCCCGTAAGGTGGGGGCAAAGGTCTTTGGCGGGCCAAAGTTCACCGTCAGCCCCGTCTACGAGGGGATGTTTAAGGAAGAATTAGACGCCGCCTCCACGCGCTATCCCGATGTCCGCTATGATCCGCAGTTGATCGACGCCACCTATGCCCTGCTCTTGGATGCCTCTGGGGAAGCACTGGTCATTCCCTGTCTGAACCGCGATGGCGACGTGATGAGCGACTTAGTGATCAAAATGTTTGGCTCAATCGCCGGCGCTGAATCGCAGATCTTGGGCTTTCACCCCGATGGCAGCGTCCGCGTTGCCGTGACCGAAGCCCCACACGGCACAGCGCCTACACTAGAGGGGAAGAATGTTGCCAACCCCATGGCGATGATTTTGGCGGCGGCAGCGTTGTTGAACCATATTGATGATCCCCGTGCCGCCCGCGCCAGTCGTGTGATCTACGAGGCGACATTGGAGGCAGTCAAAGATGGGGTAAAGACAGCAGACCTCGGCGGACACGCAACCACGACGGAATTTACGGATGAGGTGATTCGGCGTGTTAGCACACGCTTGGAAGTCCTTGAACTGCTGCCCTAATTGGGTGGGTCACCCCGATATGCGCCCGCCGCTAAAGGGGACGGGCTATAATTGACCGTCCCTGCGGGGCTTGAAAGCCCCAACGGGATGATCATCCCTAGCGCGGGTGTTTTAACCCCGCGTCCGCTTGGAAAGACGTCTTCACCCCCTTTCCCGCACCGTAGGGACGCCCCATGGGCGTCCGCGCCATGACCTCGCACCCTCCCCGCTGCCGCTAAAAGGGGAACGTCGTTGGGAAGCGGTCTTCCCATGTGAGGGCGGCTTCTTCTGTCCTCAGATAGGCTAAGATAAAGGGATCAATGCCTCCCTTCAGAACCGCTTTCACATCCCGCACACGGAGTCCGGTACGCAAATCCCGAATATACACCTCAGAGCGATCTAAGGCATAAACACGGATCACTGTGTATTTTTCCGGTGGGGGTGCATCCCGCCGCCCCGCCGCAATCTCGCCTAAAACCGCCTGATAGTCATGCAGCCAGATGGCGATTTTGGTGGTGTCGGGGATGGCATAGACTCGCGCATTGGCAAACTCGCTGTTCCCCCCGCCCCCTTCACGCCCGCCCATCCGGTGAACGCCGCGTTCCCCCTTCAGAAAGCCAAAAGCGTTCGTCCCTCGGATCATGATGCCCACCTCCAACAGCGAGGGTGAGGTGGCAAAGGCGGTGAGTGTATCGTCAAACGTCCCCGCGCTGATCGGTTGAAAAACACCCCCCGCGCCTTCCGTTGGCGGGTGCATGACATACAAATCATGTTCATAGCCCTTGCGCTGCGCCCACCGAAGATACATCTCGGCAAGGCGGCGCACCCATGCCTCCGCCCCGTTCGGTGTTCCGCCCAGTTGGGTGGCAAGCGGCGCGATCAACAGCATCGCTTGGTTGCGGTGGGGTAAATGCGCCGTCATCATCTCAATATCAAAGTAGCTCACCTGTTGATAGAGTGTCTCGTAATCACGGGCGAGTTCCGGTTGGTAATCCAGCGCCCGATCTCGGTTGACGAGGACGCTGAAATCCTCAAGGTATTCCGCCCGTTCCAAAAGCTGCGTCAGCCGCGCCAAGAGGCGATCTAGAAAGTAGGTGCGGCTCAGGGTTTCGCGGGCATCGTTTGTTTGCCGCCAGAAATCCGGCGTTTGCGTTTCGGCAATCAACTGCGTTTTCTCATCGCGCATTTCCTTCACCGCATCGCTTGCTTCCCAATCGGCAAGTTTGCGCCGCAAGACGGCAAAGCCTTCCACCAGCGCCGCCGTATCCATCCGCTGTTTGGCGCTTTCGCCCTCTGCCCCAGAGATGGTCACTGCTTCCCCGCGATCCGCCTCCTCAATGGTGATCGGCTTGATCTGAATCATGCCGCCCTCTGCCGAAAGGCGCAGCATGTGTTGATCTTTTGTGGAACGATCTGCCAAGATGCGGGCGAGGGGGGCGACGACGAGCCGTTCGATCTCGCGCTTGAGCGGACGCGCCCCATAGATTGGGCTGTAGCCTGTGGCGAGGACGAGATCAATCACCCCCTCGTCAAGCTCCACAAGAATCCCCCGTCGGGTGATTCCATCACGGCTGAGGACGGCGTTCAACTCTCGCGAGGCGATCTTCTTTAGCGCCGAGGGGGCAAGGTGGCGGAAGGTGACGATCTGATCAATGCGGTTGACGAATTCGGGGCGGAAATAGCCCTCTACATGGGCGCGGTAGTGGTTGTCAGAGGCATCGCCCCCCCGTTCAGCATCGGCATCGGTGGCAAAGCCCACCTGCCGCAGCGCCCGTTGACCCGATCCCAAGTTGCTGGTCATGATCAGGAGCGCATTGTGAAAAAAGGTTGTCCGTCCGGCGGAGTCGGTCAGCCGTCCCTCGCCCAATACCTGCAAGAAAATATCATAGATGCGAGGGTCTGCTTTCTCAAATTCATCCAACAGGACGATGCAGAAGGGCTGCTCACGGACACGCTTGGTCAGTTCGCCCTCCCCACTGAATGCGCCGATCAAGCGTGCCAGTCCGTCCACGCCGCCATATTCGCTCATATCAAAGCGGATCAAGCGTCCTGTATCGCCAAAAAGGTAGCCCGCCAGCGTCTTTGCCATTTCCGTTTTGCCCACGCCTGTGGGTCCAATAAAAAGGAATGTGCCGAGCGGCTTTTTGGGGTCGTTCAAGCCCGCTTTTATCGTGGCAATGACGTTGACCATCGTCCCCACAGCATGATCCTGCCCAATAATGCGCTCCCGAAAATAGCCTTCAACGCGGCTCATCTCCATTCGCGCATCGTCCTTGACGATGAATTCGGGCAGCCCGCTGCGCTTGCTGAAGGTGCTGATCACCGCCCCGCGTTCAATAATCGGGCGGTTCGTGCGGCGGGCAAGTCCCCCTTCCTCAGCTGATGGTGAGGCTTTTTTGATCTCACCCAAAGTATCTTCCAAGAGGCGGATCGCCTTGCCAGGGAAGGCGCGGTAAGGCGAAAAGCGACGGGAGAGTTCAATGGCTGTTTCAAGGGCGTTGGGGGCAATGCGCACATCGAAATCCCGTTCCAAATCGCGGGCAACACTGGTCAGGACGGCGGCAGCTTCATCGTCGGGCATGGGGTCAATGGTGATCTGGCGAAACAAATTCAGGAAACTTGCCCCCAAACCCATTCCCATCGTCAGCCGTTCGGGGCGTGCCTCCCCAATCATGATCACCTCGCCCGAAGCGATGTGCGGCTTAAGCGCCATGCCGATATTTGAATCGCTTTTTGACCAGCGCCCCACCTCCAACAAGCCGGGGAGATCGTCCACATAGAGGATCGTCTGCTTTTTCCGGCATTCGTTGGCAATATCGTTCACCCGTTCTTCCCATGTCCCAATATACTGCGCACCGGCAATCAGACGATCCGGCGTCAGATGCCACACTTCGCGCTTGAGCAGGGCATCAGGGACTTCCTTTTTATGAATACGGCGCACCACCTCTTGCAAGATCGCCGTTTTGCCTGCCTCGCTTTCGCCCACCAAGAGGATGCTGTTGTTGCGTGGGGCGCACAGCGTCATGAGAATATCCTCAACCATCTCGGTGCGTCGGTAGGTGCGCCGAAAGCGCCCTTCGGCGGCTTGGGCGGTCATATTCACGCCTGTTTCCTTCAACGCCCAAAAGGATTCTTTCTCGTCCCTGCCCAGCCCGCCGATCTCATCTTCTTTTTCTTTTGGTTTCTTCAGTGAAATATCGAGTTCAAGTGTTTCCAGCGCCTCGCTGCGGGCATGTTTGAACGTCGTCAGGTGTTCTAGGGTGGCGTCATCAAACCAATTTGTCAGTTCGACCACCGCCTGAGTCGGAATTTCCTCTTTGCTATACGCATAAAAGCTCAGGGGGGGCTGCCCAACCTTTGGCACGGTGATGAAGAATTGCCCATCGTCTTCGGGTTTCACAATCAGGCTGAACTGCATCTTGATCTGTTCGCGCCGTTTTTTCAGATTTTTGCGGCGGTCTACTGGGCGCAGCGGTACCACCACTTTTTGCAGGGTGATCGAGGAATCGAAATCGAGTTGGTGCAGGAACTGCGGCTGTATGGCGCGGACGCGCTCGGTAATTGCCTCGCTGAGATCGTTCTTGATTTCATCAAGGGCAATGCCAAACGCCGTGATGTCGGTGAAGGGCAGCGCCATGACCGTATAGGTGCGGTTCTCGTGACGCTGCACAAAAAGATGAAAGGTGAACTTCATGTTCCCGCCTCAGTCGGGTTCGGTGGGTAGTGAGGATCATTCTAGCATAGAGGGCAAGGGCTGCTCTCCCCAAGCAAAACTTGCATTCTTATTCGTTTTCAGCGATAATCAAATGAACGTTCAATTACTTTCTTTTGGGGTCATTTTTTGACAATCAAACCCGCTCATCAAACCGTCCAGCGTGAGGATATTTTGCTGGCGGCAGCGCAGATCTTTCAAGAACGGGGCTTCGATGGCGCGACGATGGCGCAGATCGCCCGCCGTGTGCACCTGACGGCGGGGAGTCTTTACCACCACTTCCCCGCCGGAAAACGCGATCTCCTCCTTGCCGTGCTAAACACCGGCTTAGATGCCGTCCTCCACCAGTTTGAGCAGCTTGGGAAGGAAGTCCTCCCCGCGCCGGAACGCCTGCGGGCGATGATCCTTGCCCATGTCCTAAGTGTGACGCAAAACGTTGCCGTTGGTGCGGCGATGGTCTTTGAGATTCGCACCCTCATTGCCCTTGACCAGCCCGACGCCGAACGGGATGCTTTTCTTCAACGGCGGGATACCTTCGAGCAGCGCTATCGGGATGTGATCCAGCAGGGCATTGCAGCGGGGGATTTTCGTCCGCTGGATGTGAACATTTTTGTGAAGGCGCTCTTGGGGGCGCACAACTGGATCAGCGTGTGGTATCGCGGGGAGGGGCGGCTGAGCGGGCGCGAGATTGGCGAACGCATGGTGGATACCTTCCTTTCCGCCCTGCGCTGCCCGTAGGCATTTTTAGAAGCACCCCTCACCGACCAACGCTCTTTCATCTTGGGGGGATGTGCAGAACGGCGTCATGTTTGTCAATTTGACATGTCTGCCAATTTTAATGGTCTGGTTTGAACTAACTCGTTCTAAGTGGAGTACCTTGCATGATCAGTTTTAGCCCCACCGAAGAGCAGAAAATGCTCGTAGATGCCGTTGCCAAGTATGCAATTAGCGATGTGCGTAAGATTGCCCATGACGCCGACGAAGACTCGGCGCTGCCCTCGGAGACAATCCAAAAGGGGTGGGAACTAGGCTTGCTGCCCGCAGGAATCCCAGAGGCATATGGCGGCTTTGGTGAACACAGCACCTTGACGAACAGCCTTGCCTACGAAGAATTCGCCTATGGCGATCTCGCTCTGGCGCTGGCGGTGAACGCGCCCGCCCTTGTGACCATCCCTGTGCAGTTCAGCGGGACAGAAGAACAAAAGAAGCGCATTCTCCCCCTTGCCGCTGAGGAAACGTCGCCTGCCTTCACCGCCGCCTTCCTAGAGCCAGGGATTGCCTTTAATCCCACCCATCTCAAGACGACAGCCCGCCGCGAAGGGGATTGTTACATCCTCGATGGGGTGAAGTGCTATGTCCCGTTGGCGAAAGATGCCCGCCTCATGCTCGTTTATGCCCGCAACAGCGAGTCGGGAAAGATCGATGGGTATCTTGTTGATGGCGGCACAGCAGGGGTGACGCTGGACGGGCGCGAAAAATTGATGGGCATTCGTGCGCTGTCCACCTACACCGTCCGCTTGAACAACGTTTCTATCGGCGTGGAGAACAAGCTCGGCGGCGACGCCGGAACACGCTACGAACGCCTGCTGAGCCATGCCCGCATCGGCTTGGCGGCAATGGCGGTGGGTGTGGCACGCGGCGCGTTTGAATATGCCCGTGATTATGCTAAAGAGCGCGTCCAATTTGGACAGCCCATTGCCACGAAGCAGGCGATTGCCTTCATGTTGGCAGAGATGGCGATTGAGGTAGACGCTGCCCGCCTGATGGTCTGGGAAGCCGCCTATCAGCTTGATAAAACCCCCACCGCCGATGGCACAGCCGAAACCCGCTTGGCGAAAGAATATGCTGATAAGATGGCGCTTTTCGTCACCGACAGCGCCGTGCAGGTATTGGGGGGTCATGGCTACATTCGGGAACATCCGGTAGAGCGCTGGCTGCGCAACGCACGCGGGTTCGCCACCTTTGAGGGGCTGGCAATGGCATAGCCCTGAGGGCAGACGCCACGCCGGTAGGGACGCCCGATAAGGCGTCCGCTATGAAGGAGGATGAAGGGGAGTGGCTACCCTTTCAAATCCTCACCGTGACGGTCAAACAAGCCGGAAGGCTGCCCGCTGGTCAGCGGCATAAGCGGCACACCCTCTGGCACATCAATAATCCGTTTCGCCTTCTCATCCGAGTAGGCGACGATCTCCACCGCCATGATTTTATGCATCGTGGGGAGGAAGTAAACGGTGTAGACGGAAGGGGACATCACCGCGTATTCCTGCTGATCGAGGGCAAAAACCTGATCCTCAATTACCATCATGTAGAGCGAGGAATACGAGGTATCGAACCAGCCGCGACGGGTGGCGAGCATGGCGAGTTTTTCCGGCGGCAGCGGCGGCGCAAACCCTTTCATGGGGACGCGCAAGTAGACTTGCCCCGTCCGTTTTTGGACGGTGTTCGGTGCGGCAACGCGCATGACTGCCCCTATCGTCAGCCGAAAAGCGACAAAGGTGGGAATGGCTAGAGTGAACAGGGCAATGGACACTTCGCTTGAGGTGTTGGGAATAGTGAACAGCGCCAGCACTCCCACCGCAAGGATCATAACCATGCTGAGGGCGAAGTTCCGGTTCGCCCCCATCCGCAGTTTTGTTAGCTGGCGTTGGGAAAGCTCTCCCATCCGGTTGGACGCCAGATCGGAATCGGTGAAATCGAAAACCTGTCGTAGTTCGTGATTGGTATCCATACAAGACCATCCTTGATTCAGTAAAACTCTACCATGAGGACGTTAAGATGACGATCAATTTTGAAATTCCCGAACGGCTTGCTGGCGAAATTGCCCTCCTGAAGGGCGTGGCAGAACAGGCAATGCGCCCCTATTCGCGCCAGCTTGATGAGAATGAACACGAACGCCCATGGGTTTTTATCAACATGATGTGGGGCGTCCTGAAGGAACAACAAGGGCGGGCGAATGCTAAACTGCTTGAGAATGGCAAAAATGGTGCGAACGGGGGCGGTGAAAAGGGTGAAAAGAAGGTTGGCATAACCTACCTTCGCCTGATCATGCTTGCCGAACAGCTTTCGTGGGGCGATGTCGGGCAGTACCTCTGTATGCCCTCGCCACTCTTGGCGGGGTCGGCAATTGAGGCGGTGGGAACAACCGACCAAAAGCTCCGCTTTCTGACGCGCTTTGCCGAGGGCGATCCGAAATGGGGCGCCATGGCGATGACCGAACCCGGCGCCGGGTCGGACACCTCCGCCATTGAGACAACTGCTGTCCTTGATCCGGCAACAAACGAATGGGTCTTGAACGGTTGGAAAATCTTCTGCACAAATGGCAAGCTCGCTCTTGAGGAATCAGATGGTATCCTCGTCGTGTGGGCAACGGTGGACAAAAGCGCTGGACGGGCGGGGATGAAACCCTTCGTCGTAGAGGCGAAAACCCCCGGTGTGAAGATCGCCAGCGTGGAGATCAAGCACGGCATTCGTGCCAGCGACACGGCGGCAATCGTCCTTGAGAACGCCCGCATCCCCTACGATAACCTCCTCGGCAGTCCAGAAGTCCGTGACCGCAGCGGCACAGCCGGATTCAAGGGCGCGATGGCAACCTTCGATGCCTCCCGTCCGATGGTGGCGGCGTCGGCGCTTGGTGTAGGGCGGGCGGCGCTGGAATTTGTGAAGGAAAAACTTGCCGAAGAAGGAATCAGCCTCGATTACAGCAAACCGAAACACCTCATGACCACCGTAGAGCGCGATGTCCTAGAGATGGAGGCGCAGTTGAAGGCGGCATGGCTGCTCACCTTGCGTTCCGCCTCGCTGCTTGATCACGGCGAACACAATAGCCTTGAAGCCTCCATGGCGAAAGCAAAAGCGGGCAAGGCAGTGACCATCGTCACCCAGAAGGCGGTAGAACTCTTGGGAACGATGGGCTACAGCCGCGAATGGCTGGTTGAAAAGTGGATGCGTGACGGCAAGATCAACGACATTTACGAGGGGACAGGGCAGATCAACACGCTGATCGTCGCCCGCCGCATTTTGGGTTACACCTCCAAAGAATTGGCGTAAGGGCATCCGCCCATACATCCCACCTCTTCGCCCCCTCCCCATAAATGGAGAGGGGGAACTTCATTCCCCACATCCTTCGTAGGGGCGACCCTGGGGCATCCGCCCATACATCCCACCTTTCCCAATCACCACCGAATTCCAAAAGACGATTAGAATAGACCGTAACCTCTTGCTCACTCTCACCCTTTTATAGTCTGGTAGGAGGGGAGACCTTGACTAAGTGAACTCGATTGTTGGGAGGTGTCTCATGAGGCGTTCGTTACAACACTGTACTACATTAGGGCTGCTTCTTTTCTCTTTCATCTTTCCTTTGCTTTTACCAACCATCTGGACAATCCGCGCTCAAACGCCAACAGAACAACCCGCCAGTGAGGAGGTAACCATTCCGGGTGTTGTCGAAAAGATGATCAATAAGCAAAAAACGACGGACATTCAAGGGACGTTTTTTCCGGCAATGCCGAAATCGACCGAAAAAAGACCCACTGTCTTGATGTTTCCCCAAATCAGTGACGGGGATCGGGAGGGGCTTGTCCTCGCTGATCGCATGATGCTTGACCCACTGGCAAAGGCGCTTCAAAGTCGGGGGTTCAACGTCCTGACGATGGATATTTCCGGCTACTATTGGGATGGGGCAAAACAACCTCCTCTTGCAGAGAGCCTGAAAGACGCCAGCGCTGCCTATACATGGCTCACCGAACACCCTGCTGTTGATCCTAAAAAAATAGGCGTTTTGGGCAGCAGCATCGGTGCAAACCTCGCTCTCCTGATGATTGAGCAATACGCTGATATTGTGGCGGCTGTTGTGCTTTCCCCTGCCCCCGATTATGGCGGGCTGAAACCCAACCCAGAGGGAGTCGTCAGCCGTCCGGTACGCCTTTACGCGGCGAAAAGTGAGGCAGACAATCCAACCCTAGGCACGTGGTACAAGCAGTTTCCAGAGGTGATCACCCCCGCCGAGAAAGGGCATGGCATATCGCTTCTGACCGATAGCCAAACGATGGCGGGTGACATTGGCGATTGGTTCACCGCAAAGATGCCAAGTGAGACAGCGAACCCTGTCGTCCCCATCTATGACCCATATACTTTTTACTGCTGTGCGGGGTGGCGATCCTTGTTTACCTTTGGCTTGGCTGGTTTTGTTATTATCCTCCGTGCGCCGAAACGATATAGGATGTAATGACCACAGCGAATCCATCTGCGCCACCGCGAAAGCGGGCGGTTCTTGCCTTTCTCGCTTTTTTAATCCTCACCCTTGTGGGGGTGGGGGTTGCCACCGCCGCGCTCTACGAACGACGTGTGCTGACACGCGGCTGGAGCGACCCCGCCACCGATGCGGCGCTCCCCTTTCGGGGAGCGCTGCCCGGCGTCAATGTTGACCTCACCCAGTACGCGCCGGAGGCACTCCCCGCCGAACTCGCCAGAATTGCTCAGGCGGGTTTTGTGTGGGTGCGCCAGACCTTTGATTGGGCGCTGATCGAGCCGAGCGAGGGCGTCTTTGATTTCAGCGCCTACGCGCCGATCATGGATGCGCTGCGCGAGATACCGACTCTGCGTCTTGTCGCTGTGCTGGATTCCACGCCAGCGTGGGCGCGTCGCCCGGAGGCATCAGATCGACTCTACGCCCCCCCTGCGAGCATGGCGGCGTTCGCCACCTTTGCGGCGGAGCTTGCGCGGCGTTATGGCGACCAGATCGATCACTACCAAGTTTGGGACGAGCCAAACCTGAACACCCATTGGGGTGGGCTTGATCCACGCCCCGCCGATTACGCCGCCATGCTCAAGGCGGTATATGCGGCGATCCATGCCGCCGATGGCACGGCGACGGTGATCGCCGCCGGACTTGCCCCAACGATGGAGACGGGTCCGCGCAACCTGAGCGATGTCGTCTACCTAGAGGCGCTCTATGCGGCGGGCGCGGCAGATGCCTTCGACGCGGCGGCGGGCAAACCGTATGGCTTTGATCACAGCCCCGATGACCGCACCGTAGACGCCAACCGCCTAAACTTTTCGCGCCTTATTTTGCTGCGCGAGGTGATGGTAAAACACGGTGACGGGCGTAAACCGCTGTGGGGCAGTCATTTTGGCTGGAACAGCCTTCCGCCCGATTGGACGGGGCGCCCCTCGATATGGGGCGCAGTGGATTCCCTCGCCCAAGAGAGCTATACCCGCCGTGCCTATGAACGGGCGGCGAATGAATGGGCATGGGCGGGCGGGTTGATCCTTGCCTATTGGCAGCCCGCCGCCCCCGCCGATGATCCGATTCAAGGGTTCGCCGTGCGAGAGAAGGCGCGGGCGTGGTTTGCCGATGGGGCGTTCTTCGACACCGCTGGAGCGCTGCCTCCCGGACTGTATCCGCCGGACGATCCTCGTCTAGCCTACAGCGGGCGATGGCGCTTTGGGGCGTTGGGCGCAGACCTTCAGATCGCCCCCGATGAAAGCCCGCCCGCCGATGGTTCAGGGCATACGATTCGTTTTCGCTTTCGGGGTGGCTCGCTTGGTTTTCTCGTCCGGCGGGGGGATTTCACCGCTTACCTCTACCCCCGTGTGGACGGGCAGCCGGGGAACACGCTCCCCCGCATCCCGGAGGGAAACCCAGTAGGCGGCGGGGAAGCCTACATATTGCTCAAATCACCCACCCGCGATCCGCTCACCGAGATGATTCAAGCGGCACGCCTCCCACATGGCGACCATGAGGCAGCGGTGGGAGCATGGCTTGGCTATGATCAGTGGATTCTGGCGGGGGTGGGAGTGGGCAGCCCGCCGCCCTCAGAGGATGGACGGCTGACCCTCGGCGTTCTGGTCGCGCTCATCGGCGGGATTGGGGCGGCGTTCAGCACATGGCGAGCGCGGCGGATACTGCGGGCGGCGGCAGAGCCTGTCCTCCATTATTCAGGTCGGATGGGCGGCGTTTTGGGCGGGATTGGTGTCAGCCTTGCGGCTGCGGTGGGGATGGCGCTCACCCTGAACAACGCCCTGCCCGAACTGCTGCGGCGGGATATCCCTGCTTTGTTTCTGACCGGGATCGTCGTCGGCGGGCTGTCGTTTTCGCCCATTCTCCCGCTGACAGGGGTCGCCCTGATCGCCCTGTGGGTGCTGATCTACAATCGTCCCCTGATCGGTCTGGCGCTGATCGTCTTTTGGATGCCCTTCTTCCTCGCTCCCATTGATCTGCACGTCTACGCCCTGCCGATGGTGGAATTGGCGACGTTGATCACCGCCAGTGTCGTCGCCGTGCGTGCATTTTTCGGATGGATGCTGCGCAGCGCCGCCGACCCGTTCCGCCGTTACGCCCCGCCCGCCCACCAGCGAACCCCGCTGCGGTGGGCATTCATGGATACGGCGCTGATCGCCTTCGTCATATTGGGGGCGCTTTCCCTAACATGGAGTGCCCAGATCAACCCCGCCAGCCGCGAACTGCGGATCATGATCCTCCAGCCCATTCTCTTTTATGCGCTGCTGCGCCTTTACCGCCCCACTGTTGAGGACGCTGTACGGCTGGTCGATGTGCTGATTCTTGCAGGGGGGGCGGTGGCGCTTTATGGGATGATCGGCTACCTGACAGGCGGGTGGGGTATCACCCTTGCCGAAGGTGGATCGCGTCGCTTGATGAGCGTATACACCTCTCCCAATAATCTGGCGCTCTTTTTGGGGCGTGTGCTGCCTTTCGCCGTCGCCTTTGTGCTGATTGCGCCCGGACGTCCGCGTAAGATTGCCGCCGCTATGCTCTCGGCGTTGATCGGAGCGGCGCTGCTGCTGACGCAGAGCGTTGGGGCGCTGCTGATCGGCGTTCCGGCGGCGCTGATCGTCGTTCTGCTGCTGTGGGATCGGCGGCGGGGTCTGTTGGCGGCGGGGGCGATCCTGATCGCGGTGGGGGGAATCATTGCTCTCGCCCGTTTTGTGCCGCGTCTGCAAGGGGCGTTTGATGTCTCTCGTTCGTCGTCGTTCATCCGTGTGCAGCTTTGGACAAGCACCCTGAACCTGCTGAGCGAACGCCCGCTGACAGGGGCGGGGCTGGATCAGTTTCTCTACCTTTACCGCAGTCGCTACATTCTGCCGGAGGCGTGGCAAGAACCCGACCTTTCCCACCCACACAATATCCTCTTGGATTTTTGGGTGCGCTTGGGAATTGGCGGGGTGGCCCTGCTGATCGCGCTGCAAGCTGCCTTTTGGCAGGCGGCATGGCGGGCATATCGGGCGGCGCGGGCAAAGGCGCATTTGCCACAGGGCGATCCCCGTCTTTTAGCGGTGATCGTGGGGGGAATGGGCGTTATGACCGATGTTCTCGCACATGGACTGGTCGATCACAGCTATTTTGTCACCGATCTCGCCTATGTCTTTTGTTTCTTGCTGGCATTGGTGACGATTTTCGGCGGGGCGGGATATACTTCCGAGATGGCCGCAAAACGCGAAGATCAGCATGAATGGGAAGGGGCAGCATCGTCATGAGCGTAACCCATCGTTGGATTGCCATCCTTGTTGGCTTAACCCTCCTTCTATCGGGGTGCGGCAGCGCCCGAACCGCCCCCACCCAACCGCCACCAACGCTGACTCTGACACCCTTTTCGACCCCACTGCCCACCGTTGCCACCAGCGAACCGTTTGGGACGGAGCGCCGCCCCTACCGCATCGTGATTGTCCCTCCCGAAAACAGTGATTCAACGACGACGCGCTTTCGCACCTATCTGAACACGCAAACGGGGCGCGTGTTCGAGGTTGTCGTCCTCAGTCCGGCGGAAGCTCTGGCGGCGCTGTGCAGTGGGACGCCCGTGATTGGGATCGTTGACGGTTGGACGATGGTCAGCGCGGCGGCGCAGGGCTGTGCCAGCCCGACGCTTGCCATAGAACGCGGCAGCGGCGCACGACGCGGGCGGGGCTATCGAGCAGATATTATCGCCAGCAGCGAACTGCGCATCGCCAATCTGACGGGGCTTGGTGGTCGTTCGTTCTGCCGCGTTGAGGCAGCGGAAATTGTCGGGTGGGTGCTGCCCGCCATGCTGATTCGTACCTTCCAGATTGATCCGGTGACCATCCTGAAAGAGGTTCGTCCGGTGGCGAACAACGATGTTCTTGTCAAGGAAGTTGCCAACGCCCAATGTGTGGGGGCAATTCCCGCCGGCACACTCGCCGGATTTATCGTGCCTGGGATACAGCGCATCACTGCCGCCGTCAGTGTGATCGCCACAACGCCTGAACTGCCCTATGGGGGTGTTGTCGTCACCACTGCCACCCCGAAGGCAATTGCCGATCAGGTCACACGCTTGCTGAAAGACCTCCCCACATCGTTGGAGGGGCTGATCGACGCCGAAGCATTCGTAGACACCAGCGCCAGCGACATTGCAGCGATGGTCACCCTTCTGCGCGAGGCGGGCATCACAACGCCCTAGCCGAGGCAAAACGCTATGTTGGAAGTTCAGAATGTGACGCAGCGCTTCGGCGGGCTGACCGCACTCAATAAGGTGAGCCTCACCGTACAGAGCGGGCGCGTCACCGGCTTGATTGGACCGAACGGGGCGGGCAAAACAACCCTGATCAACGCGATCAGCGCCTTTGTGCGCCCCTCAGAGGGAGAAATCCGTTTTGGCGGGCAGGCGATTCAGCGCTTCTCGCCGCACCGCATCGCCCGCTTGGGGATCGCCCGCACCTACCAAAACATTCGCCTCTTTGGGGAACTAACCGTCCGCGATAACCTGATCGTTGCCCAACATACGCACGGACATTCCTCAATCCTTGATTCGCTCCTGACAACACCCTACTTTCGCCGCGAACGGCGAGGGTTGATCGCCGCCGCCGATGCTCTTTTGGAGCGCTTTGGCTTGGCGGCACTAGCCGATGTTCCAGCAGCGGCGCTCCCCTATGGCGATCAGCGCCGTTTGGAATTGGCGCGGGCGCTGGCGAGCCGCCCCACCCTGATCCTCTTGGACGAGCCGACAGCCGGTATGAATCCGGTGGAAACCGAGGCACTTGGCGAACACGTCTTACGCCTGAAAGCCGAAGGGGTGGGCATTCTTGTTATTGAACACGATATGACCTTCATTCACCAAGTCTGTGATGATATTTACGTCCTCAATTTTGGGGAGATCATCGCACAAGGGTTGCCCGCCGCCATCAAACAAAATCCGGCGGTCATTGCCGCCTATTTAGGCGACGATGAATCATGAGCCAGCCCCTTTCCCGCCGCGCTTTTTTGCGTCATTTGGGCATCCTCGGTGCGGGGCTGCTCAGCGGGGGGAGGGCGCTGCGTGGGGCGGGAGGGACGCTCCCCACACCGCCAACGCTCATGTTTCACACGAAAGATCGGTGGAAACTGGAAAGGATCATGACCCTGATTGCCGATCAGGGCTACGAACCGATCCAGTATGCCGAGTTGCTGAAGGCAATACAGGGAGTGGCAGCGCTCCCCCCCAAGCCCATTATCCTGACCATTGACGATTTGGGGACGGCGTATATTCAGCCCTATTTTTTGGCGATGGCGGAGGTCATTGAGGCGGCGGGCTACCGCGGCGTTTTTGCCGTCGTCACCAACGAGACGGCAGCACGAACGCCGAAAAGTTTCGCCGTGATCCGCGAGTTGGCGGAGCGCGGATGGGAACTGACCAGCCACACGACAAGTCACCGCAGCCTGCCACGTATTCTGAACAGCGAGACGGGCGCCCTAGAGGCGGAGATCGTTGGCTCGGCACGGCGCATGGAGGATGGTCTTGGCATTAGTCCCATTGCGCTCGTTGCCCCTTACGGAAATGTGTATTCGGAACACCGTCTGCGCGTCTTTGACGAGCGCATTTTCGAGACGATGCGCCTGACAAGCTATCAATTTTTGGTGGGGATTGTCGGTGGACGGGTCATTGATACAAACACCGAACGCCCTTACTATGTGGGGCGGGTGGGACCAGGCAACGATTGGCGTGACACTGATGTTTACCTGCGTTATTTTGGCGAAGGGGGATAAGGACGGATGAAACCCAACCAAATTCTCCTCAGGGCGGGCGACTCTCCGGCATGGATTGAGCGCCTGATCGCCCCTGCCCCCACCGTACACGATTTGACGCAGCGGGAACAATCCCGTTTTCTTTCTATTTTTCTCCTCGTCACGGCGTTCCTCGGTGCCGGAATGACCATCATTGTCAATATTGGCTATCCATGGGAAACGATCCGCATTGATCCGATCAACATCATTGCGACCGTTTCGGTGGTTGTCCTGCTTATCCTCTATACGGCAAACCGCGCCGGACACTATAAACTGGCAGCGTCAAGCGCAATCTTATTCACCACCTTCGTCATTTTCGTTGCGGCGAATCCTTTTTTGCGGAAAGATACCCTCGGCATCCTTCATTTTTTGGTCATTCCCGTTCTTTTGTCGGCAATGCTGCGCTCACGACGCTTCACCATTTTTCTCATTGTGGTACAGCAAATTGGGGCGATCACCTATGTCACGTTGCTGCTGAGGCTAGAAAACCTCACCTTTGGGCAGATTTTTGGGATTGATAGTCCGGTGGGATTTCCCCTGCTGATCTCTGTCTTGGTCATTACTGTTGTGAACCAGCAGCAGCGTTTTGAGAAAATTCGCCGCCGAGAGACCGCCGAGAGCGAAGACCGTTACCGCAGCATTGTTGAACTCTCGCCTGATGCTATCGTGATCACCTACAATGAAACCTTTCTCTATATGAATCAGGCGGCACGGCGGCTGTTGGGGCTGATCGATCATCCAGAGTGGGGAGCGCTGATCACGCCTGTCTCCATCATTCACCCAGAGGATGTCGCCCATGTACGGGCGATCATCCACGCCACCGAACGAGAGACAATCCCTGTTCGCCAGCGCTTGCTGCGCCCCGATGGAGTGATCATTCCGGTAGAGGCGATTGGGGCAGTCATTCACTTTGATAACGTCCTAGCACGCCAAACCGTGATGCGCAACATCACCGACCAATTGGAGGCAGAGCGCCGGGCGCTGGAGCTTGCCGTTGAGCGCGAGCGGATGCACCTTCTAGAGACATTCATCAGCAATGCCTCGCACGATCTGAAAACACCAATCACCGCCCTGACAACCTCCGCCTATGTTTTGGAGCAGTTCATCAGCCGCATTGTTGAACAGCTTGCTTACATCCAAAACGCCCCCACCGTTAGGGATGTGGTTGCCCCAAGCGCAAACTTACGCCAAATGGTCAGCTTGGTGGAAGATCGAGCGATGGGCTTGCGGGAGAACGCAGACCGCCTGAACCGCCTCTTGAACACGATGCTCGATATGATGCGCTTGGATCAACGGGGGACGTATGACCTTGCCCCGTGTAATTTGGATCGGCTTGTGGGCGACGTGGTGAACGCCTATATAGAGGAAGCCGCAGCGCGACAGGTGACACTCGTCTACGAGCCAAACCCCATAACGCGCTTGGTCTGTCTGGATGAAGGAGAGTTTATCCGGGTAGTGCAAAACCTAGTGGAGAATGCCATCCGCTACACGCCCGCCGGGGGACGGGTCACACTCCGCAGCGGGCAGCGGGTCAATCAGGCGTGGTTGACCGTCCACGACACGGGGATAGGCATTAGCGATGTTGACTTGCCGCACATTTTTGAGCGGCTCTACCGCGCAGACAAGGCACGATCCGTCCACACAGGGGGGAATGGCTTGGGATTGGCAATTGTCAAGGCAATTGTCGAGGGACATAAAGGGACAATCCGCGTGGAGAGCCAACTGAATATGGGCAGCACCTTCATGGTAGTGATCCCCATTGCCTGTGTGTAAACGGGGCGGCGGTGCGGACGCCCACTGGGCGTCCCAAAGGATGTGGAACGAGGGGGTGATACAAGCCGCCGCTAGACAAACAGAGGCGTCCCCTCTGCCATTGCCTCGCGCATCGCCTCATCAGAGGGGCGGCGCTCAAAGCGGGCAGCCGCATCCAAGACCTTTGGCAGCAAGCGCACATCGCCCACCGTGTTCAGAAAGACCTCCGGACGCCCAATTACCCACTGCACCGCCGCATCAATCGCCGCTTGGTCGGTAAATGGCTCGTACCATGTTGGTCCCTGCTGACCATTTGCCCCCCATGCCCCACGCGCAATCGCCTTGATCGTCTGCACCGCCGTGCCGCGTTCGGCGCACAGCGCAAGCAAAGACTCAAACCCCGCCGCGTAGGTCGGATTTTGCATCAGAATCCAGTTGTAGGGGAGCAAAATGGAATCGAAAGCAAAATGTTCCATGCTGCGCATGTGCATTGCGGTGATCGCCACGTCGTGTCCGGTGACGCCAATGAAGCGCGTCAAGCCCTGTTCCCGCGCCTCGATCAGAGCCTCTAGCGCCCCATTGGAACTCATCGCCGTCGTCCATTCATCGGGGTTTACCAAATAATGAAGTTGAATCAGGTCAACCGAACTGACCCCCATCCGTTCCAACGAACGGTGGAGGCTCTCTTTTGCCCCTTCATAGGTGCGGATGCCCGTTTTTGTGGCAAGGAAAAACTGATCGCGGTGATCCTTCAGCCATGGTTTCAGTTTATCTTCCGATGTGCCGTAGCTGGCTGCTGTATCAATATGGTTGATGCCATACTCAAAGAGCAGAGCAAGCGTTTGCGCTGCCTCGGCTGGTGTCGCCTTATCCAACGCCACCGCGCCGAAAATAAGTTGGGAACTGTGGTGTCCTGTCCGTCCGAATGGGTGTTTGGGGAGAGATTTCGTCGCCATGATGAGGAATCCTTCACTGTGGGGGGACCATTATTAGGACTTACGCAGTTGAACCTGTTTTCCCTGTATTCATCGAAAGGGGCAGTTTGAGTGGGCTTCCCCCTCAAAACCTCTTTTCCCCCTTCTCCCTAAGGGAGAAGGGGGTAGGGGGATAAGGGCAAGTGCGTAACTCCTACATTATGTTGATTATCGCTCTTTTGGGGCGCGGCGGCAATTCGAGAGGGTGAAGGTACGTGCTTGGCGCACCTTCGCCAACCATTTATAAATCTATTATCCCCAATCTGCTCTCGCCCTTGTACAATCTCCTCCATAGTGGAGAGGTCTTTTCCCATGACCGGTGATATCAATTTGCTCGTTGCCTTTCTCGGCGGCGTGATCTCGTTTCTCTCGCCCTGTGTGCTGCCCCTTGTGCCGGGTTACATTGGCTATCTGACAGCACGAGCGGCGGGGCAATCCGTTGCCGAACTGCGGGCAGCGGGGGCGGGCGGGGCGGCAATCCGCGTGAATCGCGCTTCCGTCTTTTTGCATGGTGTGTTTTTTGTCGGCGGGTTCACACTGGTGTTCATCTTCTTCGGCTTGATCCTCAGCGCAGGCTTGACGGCACTGCAAAGCATTTCGGGAAATGCCCAAGATGCCAAGCTCATCTTGCAAAAGGTAGGCGGGATCGTCGTCATATTCTTTGGGCTGCACATGATGGGCGGGACGCGCTGGCTGGCGTCATTCCTGCGGCGTGTTGCCCCCAATAGCCCGATCACGCAGTTCGTGACGCGGCTTTCCGGCTGGCTTTACATGGACACCCGCCGCCAAGTCGATACGAACGGGGCGGGTGGGTATGCCGGATCACTCCTCATGGGGATGTTTTTCGGCGCGGGGTGGTCGCCCTGCATCGGACCGATTTTGGGCGGCATTTTGACCTCGGCATCGCTGGCAACATCGGGCAGCGCGTTCCTCGGCGCGGGCGTCCAGATGCTCGTTTATTCCTTGGGCTTGGGTATGCCGTTTTTGCTCACAGCGCTGGCGCTCAACCGGATGCGCAGCCTCTTCAAGCGGATTCAACGCCATATGCGGGCGGTGGAACTCGTCAGCGGCTCGTTCATGATCCTTGTCGGCGTGCTGCTCTACACGGGCGAATTGACGCGCCTAGCGAATGCGGGCGGGGCGCTGGCAGATTTCGTCTATAACCTTGATGGCTGTGTCAGCGGCGGAACCCCGCTTGCCGAATTCGGCGTATGTATGCAGTATGGTCCCGATTACAAGTACATTTTAGCGGGCAAAGGAGAGAGACCACTGCCCCCCACACCCGCCGCGACACCACCAGTGGGTGTTCCCGATGCGGCGGTGAACGTCGTCGGGTTTGGGGTGGGGCAAACCCCGCCCGATTTCCGCACGACACACCCCGATGGAACGCCCATAGCACTCTCCGACCTTCGCGGGGAGGTGGTTTTGCTCAATTTTTGGGCAACATGGTGTACTCCATGTAAGAAGGAAATGCCCTTTTTCCAAGAGATGCTGAAAACCTATAGCGGGAAGGGATTCACCGTCCTCGCCGTGAATTTCCTTGAGGACAGCGCCAAGATAGAGGCATTCTTGGCGGCGGAAGGGCTTGATCTCCCCATTGCGATGGATACCTCCGGCGCGATCAACCGCCAGTACAAGGTGTTGGGCTACCCCACAACATACATCATCGGGCGGGATATGCGCATCCTTGCCGTTCAATCGGGTCCATTCGATCTGGCGCTGTTTGAGAACGCCCTCAAAGGGTGGCTGAACTAGGTGGTGCGGGGCAGGCGGATGCCCCAGGGGGCGTCCCTACAAGGGAGCGGGAATATTGATTCTCCCTTCCCCGTAAGGGGAGGGGGACAAAAGGGGTGAGGGCAGATGCCTACTCTCTAACCGTCTCATCCATCCTGAACGATCTTGATTTTGGATGGGTAGTCATCTTTTCCACAAGGGTGACGGCAGTCTGAACGCCATTCTCAGCACGTATGGCAGCCCCCATCTTCAGGCTAGAAATGGCGCGAACGATGAGCGGGATAGCAAGATTCCCCACTTTGTGTTGCTGCGCCTATGTTCCAAAATACCTTTTGGCAAAGGCAAAGGTTGGTTCAAGAATCTCCCCGTAATAAAGCTGGCGAAGGTCATCATTGACCATCATTTCGGAGAGTACGACGCGAAAGAGTTGGAAATTATCCTGATGAAGCGTCGTCAAAGGCAGTTGCAGAAACGCTCTCAAAAAGATCGGCAGATCGCCCTCGATCAGCTTCGATAACGCATGTTGATCCGGTTCAACCAACCCTCTCATGCGGTTGAAAATGCCTACCAACAAGGCAGGCTTATTCGTGAAGTAGTTATAAATTGTGCCATCGGCAATACCGGCTTCTTTGGCAATGTTTTTAATCGTCGTGCTGTGAAATCCCTGCTGTGAAAAGCATTTTGCGGCGGCATCCAATATCTGGGTGCGCTGTGCTGTTTCAAACTGCACTTGGGCGGCATCTTTCATTGTGAGACTTCCCTAAACGAATAGCCATTCAATTGAATGACCATTCATTCATTGTAGAGGTGACAGAAAAAACGGACAAGAACTTCTAACCCCCGTCCCTCGTAAACAAGGTAAGGGCGTTTTTCAAGCCCCAACGGGGCGGCTGATCTCAGCCCCGTGCTTTAGCACGGGGGTCACGCGGACGCCTCAGGGGGCGTCCCTACAGGAGCGGCACGCGCACCGCCGCGTTCATCTTTTTCTCCCTCAAAAACGAGGGGGATCAGGGCATGTGGGGGGGGTCTAAGGCTATAATCTCTCCTCGGCATATTCACCACTCATAAGGGGGCGGCGGTGACGGACAAACGCGGCACAGATACGCTTATCGGGACGCGCCTCGGCGCATATGACATCCTCGCCCGCATTGGTAAGGGGGGAGCGGGGACGGTCTACAAGGCGCGGCAGGCATCTGTTGGGCGCGAAGTAGCGATCAAGGTCATGTCCGAGATAGGGGAGCCAGATTCCCCCTATTACGAACGCTTCCAGCGCGAGGTGAGCCTGATTGCCACCCTTGAACATCCCCATATCCTCCCCATTTACGATTTTGGTCAGATTGAGGGCATCCCCTACCTTGTCATGCGCTACCTCGACGGTGGCAGTCTGAACGGGCAGCTTGCTGGAAAATCGCTCCCTCTTGCCGAGGTCAACCGCCTGCTCAGTCAGGTCTGTTCCGCCCTCGATTACGCCCACACACGAGAGATCGTCCACCGCGACATCAAGCCTCACAATGTCTTGCTCGATGCGGCGGGCAATGCCTACCTCAGCGATTTTGGCATTGCAAAGGTCATTGGCGGGGCAGATTTAACACAGACTGGAGAGGCAATCGGCACGCCCAGCTACATGCCGCCGGAACAGTGGCAAGGGCTGGCAATTAATTTCTATGCCGATATTTACGCCGTCGGAATCATGCTCTACGAAATGCTGACAGGGGTACTCCCCTTTCGCTCCGATAACCTGTTCAGCCTGATGTACAAACACCTGAACGATGCGCCACCGTTGGTCACAGCAAAACGCCCCGACCTGACCCCAGAGTTTGATCTGATCATCCTTCAGGCGCTCGATAAAATTCCAACGCGGCGTCACCCCTCGGCGGGCGCTCTGGCACGGGCGATCCATGCGGCAATCAGCGGCGAGGGGCGGACGATCACCCTCCTCGAAACCGCATTCGCGCCGAATACCACCGAGGATCAGCCCACCTTAGGAATGGCGGTAACTCCTTCTAACCTTGCCCTTAGCGGGCGGGCATGGGCGATCCAAGCCTTTGACGCATGGCGCGAGGAGGAGTCACCCATCCTGTTCATTGTCGGTCCGCACGGAATTGGGAAATCGGCGTTAGCGGCTCGCTTTGCCGATAGGCTCGGTAAGCGCGTGATCCATTATGCATTGGTGGCGGAACAAGCCCGCACACTTGACCCCCGCGCTTTCGTGGAGACACTTGCCGCCGAGTTGACCTCAGTCATTCCCGGCTGGGGAGGCGGCAGCACAGGCAATGCCCTTGACGAGATCGGGCTTTCTTCGGCAGAAGCGTTCGAGGCGCGAGTGTTGTCGCCAATCAGCCGTGAGACGGAGACGATCTACCTCATTATCGATAGTTTGGAGGCGTCTTTTGAACATCCGGGCGGGACGATTGTCGATCTGCTGGAGATCGCCCTCCGTTCGCTCCCCGAAGCGCTGCGGTTGATTGTCACCGGCGCACCGCACCCGCGCTTAGAGCGCCTGTTTCGCCAAGCGACATGGCTGGAACTGAATCCTGACAACGATCAACTACGTGCCGATCTGCACGAGACGCTCAGCACCCGTTTTGCCACACTCTTTCCTAATCTCAGCGGGGGCGATTTTGACCTCCCTGCCCTGATTGAAAAAAGTGCCGGGAATCCGCTCTACCTAAATGTTATTTTGGAATACCTTGCCCTGCGCAAGCTGGACCTAGAGGAGATCGCCGCGATCCCCGCCGGACTAGACGGGCTTTATGCGTATCTTGTGGGGCGTTTGGTGGCGGAAGATGGCGAACGGCTGACCCTGCTCACCGTCTTAGCCGCCGCTCGCGCTGCCCTTCCAGAGCGGCTGCTAGGGACGATCCTTGACGAACGCTTAGAGGTTGTTCGGGGGCGGCTAGGGGCGCTGACACCGCTCATTCAAAACACCTCAATGGGGTGGAAATTGGCACATCCGGCGCTGCGCTATTGGCTGATCGATGCCCACCACGAGGCACTTCAGGCAGCACATCGGCGCATCGCCAGCGCCTTGCGGGGGGATTCCTCTAGGGAATACAACGATCTCTATACCCTGCAATACCTGCCCTCTCATTTGGCGCTTTCGCAGCAAACCGATGAGGCCTTCGCCGTAGCGACGGATATGAACTTTCTTGCGGCGCGGTTGGGGCGCGTCTCGCTGGCAGAGGTGTTGGACGATCTGAATCAAGTCCGCGCTGCCTTGCCCGCCGAAGAAGAAGAACGTCGCGCCGCGCTGGACATTCTGCAAGAGACGCTAGAACGGCTGATCCCTGCCTTTACCACCGATGCTGCTGGCACATTCAGCTACCTCTACAATGCGCTGATCGGCGTCCCCGTCTTGCATGGGGCGTTGGAGAGCGCTGCTGAAACACGGCGGGGAGTATGGCTGCGGCTGGTCGCCCCGATCAGCCGTGCCGAGGTGACGCCCTCTCACGAACTTTGGGCGGGATTGCCGATCCTCGGCATGGCGGGGGATGCGACTGGCAAGCGGCTCGTCGTGGTGACCGAAGATCGGCGCATCGCCTTGTTTTCCGGCGGGGAACTCTACCGGATGTGGGATGGGGGGACGGTCATGCTGGCATGCGCCATGACGGAAGCGGGCAATCTGGCGCTGACCGGTGGCGAAGGGAGTGCCGCCTTTCTGTGGGATACGGGGACAGGGGCGCTCGTGCGCGTCCTTGAGGGGCATAAGCGCCGCGTGACGGGCATTGCCCTCAGCGCCGATGGCTCGCGGGCGCTGACCGCCAGTGATGATAAGCTGCTGCGCCTGTGGGATGCCGAGACGGGGACACTGCTTCGTGCCTTTTATGAACACCCCGATGTTGTCCGCTGCGGGGTATTCCTCAGCGATGGGATGGTTGCCTCCGGCTGTGCCGATGGGCTCGTCCGGCTGTGGGATGTGCGCCAAAATATCCTGATCACAACCCTGAAGGGACATCGGGGGGTGGTCACCTCTGGGGCGGCGTTCACCGATGAGAACGGCGGCATGATCCTTGTGACGGGCGGGACAGACGGGCAAATTATCCTGTGGGATACCACCGCCGGAACGATCATCAACACGCTGAGCGGGGCGGCGGCGGGCATTGCTGCACTGACAGTGGGCGTCCTTAACGGACGGCGCGTCTTGGCGGCGGCGGGCGAAGATCGCACCCTTTGGCTGTGGACATTGGAACGCGGCGAACCGGTTGCCCGCTTTGTTGGGCATCGCAGCCCCGTGACGGGCGTGGTCATTGAGAGCGAAGGGGGGCGCATCCTCTCCGCTGCGCTTGATGGGATGCTCCGCGCATGGACGCCGCGCACGCTCTCCCCTCGGCTAAGTGCCGAACCCTTCCAAGAAACACATACCGCCGCCCTCAGCGCCATTCGCTTTAACCCTGAGGGAGAGATGATCCTGACCACCTCAGTGGATCGGACAGCGCGGCTGTGGCGGGCGGCGGATGGGGCGCTGCTACAAACCTTTCGCGGTCACAGCGGGGCGCTAACGGGCGGTGATATTCGTCCCGATGGGCGGTTGGTGGTCACTGCGTCCACCGACAAGACCGCCCGCCTATGGGATGTGGGGCGTGGGACACAGCACAAAATGCTCACTGGCGCGGGGGAGGCACTGCGCTGTGTCTCGTTCAGTTCGCGCCCGATTACGCTCCCCAACGCGCCGCGCCCGATTTGGCTGGCGGCGACGGGCGGTGCGGATCGGGCGGTGCGGCTCTATGACGCCGAGAGTGGGGCGTTGGTGCAAACGTTGAAGGGTCACCGCGACGTGATCACCGCCTGCCTGTTCAGCCCAACGGACGAACGCCTAGTGACGATTAGCCAAGACCGCACAGTGCGCGTGTGGCTGCCGCCACGTGGGGAAAAGGCGGCGGAGGTGGCAAAGATTGAAGGGGGATTCGCGACCGGCGCGTTTAGCCCCGATGGGGCGTCCTTGCTTTTGGGTGGAGACGATGGATCGCTCTCGCGCTATCTTTTTGCCGAGGGGCGTTTGGTGCGGCTGTCTTTGCGGGTGGCGGGGGCAATTCGGGCGGTGGGCGTCTTGCGCGGGGGGCGGCTGATCTATGCCGCCACCGGTTTAGGGACGCTGACGATCTGGGATGCGGAAAAAGAAACGCCCCTCGCCATGTATCGAGGGCGTCGCCCCTTGACCGCCGCCGCCGCCGATGGCGTCACCCTTGCGGTGGGCGACGATCAGGGCGCGTATGCCATTCTACGCTTGGAGGGTTTGGGCGGCGGACGGCGCAAGGCGAGCTTGATTTAGGGGGATGGGCGGAGCGCCACGCCGCCAGCGATCAGCCGATAACGAAGCCTCCCCATGTGCCGGTGAGCGCAAAACGCAGGGCAGCCATTCCGCCCAATTGCAAAAAGGCAAGGAACACGCCCGCGCTCAGCGGCAGCGCCAACTCGCGCCAACCACGCGCCAGCGGATGACGGCTGAGGTTCAAAAACAAGACACAGCCGATCAGAATCAGGACGAAAACAACCGTCCCCACGCTGAGGAATCCCAAGATCAGGCGGATGAGCGGGCGTTCGGAAAGAATCAGGGCGACGACGGCAGCGCCCAACGCACAGAGCGCCAGTAGATCGCGCCAGCCATCCAGGATGCGGCGCTGGTCAGGCATTTCCCATACACTGCGGTTGAACAGCGGCAAGAGGACACTGCTCACAGCAAGACCACAAAGCATTCCGGTGATCAGCCGCAAGGGGTTGGCGGGGGTGTAAACTCCTGTGACATCGGGAAAAAGCTGGATGTAACTGTTCACACCATCAATGCCCATAAGGGCGACGAACGATCCCAAGACGATCAAGAGCGGGAGATGTGGCAGCCGCGCCGCCCGCCCCCGCCCGCGCATTCCGGCGAAGGCAAAGCCAACCAACACACCGAGGTAAATCCCCGTGCAGCGGGCGCAGAGCGGCATTGCCTCCGCACCGGGCAAGCCGATCAAAAAGGTGCGAGCGAGGATTTGGTGGCAAATGGCGTAGCCCACCGCCCCCGCCTTGCCGATGATTCCGGCGGGGGTAAGGATCACCCAAAGGGCAACAGTGAGGAATGCCCCCACTGGTATCAGGCGGGGGGCTATGCGGCGCATGCGGGCAGCCTCGCTTACGCGCTTACCCCATCCCAAACCAGCCCATCAGTTTGACGGCAAGCCCCATGTTCTTTTCTGCCTTCACCTTGCCTTGCATAAAGGCGGTCATAGCGTTCATCTCGCCGTTCATAATCTTGACGAAATCATCTGCTTTCGCCCGCAAGATCAAATCGGGGTCGCCGGGTGCATTCCCTTTGCCCGCGTCCATCGTCCCATTGTCCACCGTGATCCAGTAATTTTCGTCAGAAAGAATGATGCTCAGGGTTGCCTTGTCGCCTTGCGCTTTATCGGCGCGAAAACGCCCTTTTAGCCCCGCAAACAATTCTTCTACATTCGCAAAAGCCATGATGCAAAGTCTCCTAAAGATTCGGTATGGATGGTTTGCTCAGAACGAATTCTGTGGTTGAGACTATATCCTTTTATGCCCCATCCGGCAATGTGAGCGAGCCATCGGGGTGAAGGATGAGCGGCACGGCATCAATCACCGCGCTGAGCGAAATCTCGCCGTAGATGTGGGGAAACATGTCGTCCTCCTTGGTGGAGGGTTCGGGCAGCCCCTTGAGGTGTTGCGGCGGCTCGTAACGCAGTTCAGCCGTGAGCCGCGCCGGATCAATGCGCAGGACGAGTATATCCCGCTGCCCATTAAAATAAGCAGAGGCAACAGGGGCAACCTGATGCCGCTGCGAACAGTGGATAAACCCGTCACGCGCCAGAGAGTCATTTGTTACCACCCCTGCCGCTTGTGCGGCGTCCCACGCCGCTTGGCTAATCATATGATAAATCATCAAGTCCTTCTAACGTAGGATAGGGGCAACCATGTGGGGTCGCCCGCCTGTCGCGCCTATTCGCCTTCAAATTGGGGGAGGTACTGCCGAAAGGCGGTGAGCAAATCGGCTAAGATTGCCTTCCCTTGCTCAATATCGGTCACCATGGGGTCAAGCAGCAGCGCTTGGAGCGCCAGCATACGATCCCCCGTTGCAGCAGCGTCAACGTACATGGATGCCAGCGCCAACTCGCGACGGCACATCTCGGCAATCGACTCAGGAAGCATTGGGAAGGTCAAGCCCTGAAAACCAAAGCTGTTGATCACGCCCGGCACTTCGACAATTGCCTCATCGGGCAAATTGGGGATGAAGCCGCGATTGGGGATGTTCAACTGGTTATGGTAATGATTCGTGTTGTACCACACACCAGCGATCATTTCAGGAACGCCCTCGTCAAGCATGGCGTGGCGGTACACATCGCGCAGTTCTTCCACGCTCTTTTCGCCCGCCACAATCGCCTCGGCAAGCGCCTTTCGATAGGCGCGGCGGCGGCGGTTGCCCTCCCAACTTTGCAACTTTAGGTCATAGCGCTCCCAGGGTTTAGTAAGAGGGTTGCTGACATGCTGCAAAAATTCGCAGAGGTGGCTGTCGCCCGGGGTGGGCATCAGCCCGTAAATCTCAAACATCTCGCGGGTGAGCGGCTCAAAGTCTTTCCGAGTGTGGTAAAGCCAGCGATCCCGCAGTTCGGGGTAGAGGTCTTCGCCCGTCGCCTTATCGCGAATTTCATAGACCCACGAAAAATGGTTGATCCCCGCTGCCTTGATCTCTAGGTGTTCAAGCGCCTTCCGCGCCACAGGGATGAAATTCGGCATGTTGTCGGCATCAGTGTGGACATGAAAATGATCGGGGAGGGGAATATCAAAGCGATCTGCAAAGATCGCCCCCGCCATGGCGTAGCCCCACAACTGCTGGTGACACAAGCCCACCACTTTGATTGAGGAATAGCGGCTGATCCCAAGCGTCAGGCGGATCAGTGGGTTAACCAAATTCAAATAGTAGGCGTTGGGACAGAGGTCTTCCATATCGTGAGCGATGGCGAGCAGCGGCGGCAGATTGCGGGCGGTGTGGCTGAACGATCCAGGTCCGCCGTTTTCGGCATAGGGCTGGCGGACGCCGTGCTTCAGGGGGATTTGCCAGTCCATCTCCCAAACTTCCTCGCGCTGCCCCACTTGGATGGAGACAATGACGAAATCGGCGCCGAGGAGAAGATCGCGCCGGTTGGTGCTGCTGGTGATCGTCAAGCCGGCGTCCCATGCCTCATTCATTTTGTGGGCAAGTGCCGTCATCGTTGCCAACCCCGCTTCGTCAATGTCGCACAGGGCAAATTCCGCCCCGTGTAGGTGCGGGCTTTGGATCATCGTCGAGAGCGCCCCTAACCCAAAAATGGCGCTCCCCGCGCCGATAATAACGATTTTTGGGGGACGGCTGTTGTTCATGTGGTGGCTGTTTAGGGTGTGGTGGGATGGGTGAGTCATGGGGAATCCTCAAAAAAATGGGCGGAAAAGGCTACTATTAATTAGCGTCGCCTATTCTAGCATAGGAACGGTCAGTAAGGCGAAGGTTGGGAGGTCTGTGGGAGAAAGGGCAAAACGGGGATTGACGCTCCGGTGGGAGGCATGATATGATCCTGATCGCTAGACGCCCCTATCGTCTAGAGGCCCAGGACGCGGCCCTTTCAAGGCCAAAACAGGGGTTCGAATCCCCTTAGGGGCAAAAGTTGGTACATTGCTGAACTGCCCTCACTATAGTCAGTGAGGGCGGTTTCGTTTTATGCGGAGAGAAGCAGGGGAAGGGGTAAGGTTACACGGACGCCCCCTGGGTCGCCCCTACAGGGTGCGGATTAACTCACCTCCTCTGTACAGTGGGATGCCCGCCCCGCTTGGCAAAGACAGCAAAGATCGTCCCCACCACCGCCAACCCCAGAACACCCCATAAGACAGGTCGGTAGCCGCCAGCCTATTCAAAGATGGTGACGGCGATATACCAGCTATAGTAAGGGTGGGGAGACGTACAGCGCATCTGCCGATGATTGCGCTGCGCCGCACGTCCTGTTTGGTTAACCACAACACCCCTGATTCTTAGGACGAATTGCCTGCCCTACCGCCCCCACGCCAACGGCTGCTTCGCGGATCGGGCTTGCCGTTACGGGTATCTCCGCTAGGGCGATGAGCGGACTGTGAACCGCGCTCTCGCCGCTTGCCGCTGTGCCGCAGCACGTCCCGCCAAGTGGGGCATCGGGTGTGGTGCAACACGTCCCCGTTTGGGGCAGTTCTAGGTGAACTTCGCGGGCGGAGTCCCAATCCCCGACGATTGCCGCCGCCACCGAGCGCACTTGCTCATAGCCTGTGAGCAAAAGGAACGTTGGCGCACGCCCATAGCTTTTACTGCCGACGATGTAGAAATCCTGTTCCGGCTGCTTCAGTTCCTCCGCACCGTGTGGAGGGACCGTCCCACAACTATGAACATTGGGATCGATCATCGTGGCGAGCGCTGCTGGGCTTTCTACCGAAGGGTCAAGGGCGACGCGCAGTTCTGAAAACAGGCTGAGATCGGGACGAAAGCCGGTAGTCACGATAATCTCGTCCACCGGATTCAGGGCTGTTCCCTCGCTGCTCACTTGAATCTGCTCCCCCACGCGCTGGAGCTTCGCCGCTTTGAAGTGATCGACAACCTGAAACACCCCCGTCTCTACGAGTACCTTCACCCGCTGACCAAGCGATCCCCGTGCGGGGAGTTCATCGGCTTCGCCGCCGCCGAACAGGTTCTTCGTCAAGGCACGGCGAATGACCCAGATCACCTTCGTCTCAGGGGCGTCTTCGGCAAGGTGCGTCAGATCAAGCAGGACATTAAACGCCGATGCGCCACTGCCCGCCACGAGGATTGTTTTGTTCGCATAGCGAGCGCGATGTTCGCCTAACACGTTCGGAATCCCGTAGAAAATCTGCTCAGCCGCCCCTTCTTCGCCTAACACCGGCGTACCGTTTGCCCCAAGTGGATTTGGTGAACGGTACGTTCCCGATGCATCAATGACTGCCTTCGCTAGGTACTGGATGTCCTCGCCAGACTTCGTTCGCACCGTCAGAAGGAAGGGCGCTTGTTCACGCCCTGCCGTTTTCATTTTGTCATAGCCAGCACGGGCAATACGAATCACCCGCGAATTCACCCTGATATGGGGACGCAGTTGGGGGACATTCGCCAATGGGCGGAGGTAAGCGTTCACCAGGTCTGCGCCTGTTGGGTGCTGTTCAGGATCGGGGGATACCCACCCCGCCGTTTCCAACAAGGCGGTGGATGCTCTGTCCGTCGCATAGCGCCAGGGGGTAAAGAGCCGCACATGCCCCCATTCCAGAATGCTTGCCCCAACCTCTGCCCCCGCTTCAAGGACGAGAGGCGTTTCGCCTCGCTGAAGAAGATGCGCGGCTGCTGCCATGCCGATTGGTCCAGCGCCGATCACCGCGACGGGTAAGGAAGCCTTTTCCATGATATGTGTCCTTCTTTCATCTTTTGGGGAGACCTCCCCTGTTGCATTGATGTTCATCAATGTGTTTGGGCAAAAAAAGAGCGTCCTCGTAGTGATGCCCATGAACTGTAATTATATTGATGTTCATCAATATGTCAAGCCCTTCAAAAAACACATTGGGCGCGAACGGGAGGGCGGTTAAGCGGACGCCTCAGGGGACGTCCCTACTCCACAGGGGGGTAATCCTAGCCTGACGGTTTCGCGGCGAGGGGAGAATTCTTACCGCCCCAAACGCCGCAGTTGGCGGTACTTTTGAAATTCGTACCACGCCATGTAAGCGCTCAGGCGCAGCCCGTGCAGCCCGTCGCGGTAGCCTTTTAGCGTCCAAAAACGCCAAATAAAGTGGCGAACCGGCTGTAAGAGGTAATTATGGGCTTTGGGGCGTACCCCCGCTGTGTGCATTTCTTGGGCAGCAAAGGCAGTGTAGGTGCGCTGTTTGGCGATGAACTGGCGTACATCCCGATAGTTGTAATGGATGAGCGGCGTTTCCAGATAGCCCGCCTCACCGTCAAGGATCACTGTCTCGTGGACGGCGCGTGCCGGATCGTACCCCGCCCACCCCCGCCGCAAGACGCGCAGTTGGTAATCGGGATACCACCCCGCCCCGCGTGTGAGCCGCCCAAAGATGTAGTTGTGGCGCGGAATCCAATATCCCACATAAGGCAGTTCGGCAGTCTTCCGGCGAATCTCTGCCCCTTGTTCGGGGCTGGATCGTTCGTCGGCGTCCACGAAGATCACCCAATCGGCGGTGGCGATGCTCAGTGCCGTATTGCGCTGTACGGTGAAATTGACCCAAGCGTTCGTCACCACCCGCGCTCCGGCAGATTCGGCAAGCGCCACTGTGTTATCGGTGCTGCCCGAATCAATAACGAGGGTGCTATCTGCCCAACGGACAGATTCAAGGCAGGCGGTGATGTGCTGAGCCTCATTGCGTGTCAAAATCACCGCCTCAATCGTCTCACCTCTCGCGACGCTCACAGGGCTATCACCTCCCGATAGGCGGCGATGAGTGCCTCGCGCACCTCTGGCGGAAGGCTTCCCTCGCGCCGTACCGCCCGAATCTTCAGGCGCATCCCCCCGCGCACCAACAGGCGTGCCGCCGCACGTTTCCAGCGCGGGTAATAGCGATCATAGAATTTCAGCCGGCTGCGCCACAGGTTTACGATGCTCTGCGCCCGCACCTGACGGGTGCTGCGCCCCTCAAGGTGAGTGATCCGCGCCGAGGGGACGGTATAGATTGCCCACCCCGCCCGCTGCACGCGCATACTCCAATCCACTTCCTCCACGTACATAAAATAGCCCTCGTCAAAGAGTCCCGTCGCTTCAATCGCCTCCCGCCGGAAAAGCATCGTCGCGCCGAGGGTGTGATCGACGGCGAAGGGGCTGCCCGTCTCGTAGCGGCGGCGCGGGTAGCGCCCGTTCAGCGGTGTTTCGTAAAGCCGCGCCCGAAGGCGGTTTGGAAGCGGATAGAGATCGATGAAAAGCTGCGCTAGACCGGGGAAACGAAAGGCACTGTGTTGGAACGCCCCATCTTCATAGGCAAGCCGCGCCCCAACAATCCCCGCACGGGGAAGGGTAAAGAGCGCCTCGTAAAGCGCCTGCAGCGCCCCTTGTTCGGTGCGCGTATCAGGGTTCAGAAGGAACACAGCGCGGGGGGCTTGTGGGGCGGGGGTTGGCGTATCGGCAAAGCCGAGCGCCCGCAGCGCAAGGTTATTCCCCGCCGCAAAGCCGAGGTTGCGCTCTGAAGCAATCAGATGGACATCGGGAAAGGTGTGCTGGATTGCCTCTGCCGTTCCATCGGCGGAGGCGTTATCAACCACCCAGATTGCGCCGCCCAGCCCGCTTTCGGCAAGGTCGGCGCGGACGGTGCGGATCGCATCAAGGGCAAGCTCGCGGACATTCCAAGTGACAAGTACAATGGCAAGGTCTAGGGGAGGGTTGGTAAACATGAGTCGGGATTATAACGCAGGGCGTGGGGGGCGGGGCTAAAGCCCTCGCGCTAGTAGTTCGTCAAGAAAATTTCTAACGAACCCCTATCCCCCGCCTCCTTTCCCCGTACACAGGGAAAGGGAGCAAGAGTCCCTGTCTCTGTTTACGAGGTGGGGGGTAGGGTTTCCAAGCCCTGAAGGGGTGGTTTCTTTAGCGGCGGGCGCTTACGGACGGCGATGGGCGCAATGCCTTGTGCCCCTACACGAATTACACTTTCAACAGACCCTAGTTACCGGACACGCCTTTTAGCATGGGGTGCGGTGTGGGGTGCGTCCCTACTGCACGCGCACCTCTACAATGACCAAATCGTGGCTGGATTCGGGGATGGGGACAATCCCCACGCGGGGGGCATCCAACTGCTTTAACCAGAGGTAGTCCACCCGTAGGGGTGCGCCATTCACCAAGCGGAGCGTCACGGCGCGTTCTTCGGGATAATCCTTGAACGGATCAGCGAATTCCTTTTGGGTGAGGTAGGTGTAAATATCCCCTTTGGGGCGGGTGTTCAGCGTCCCGCCGAGGACAACCCGCCGCCCTAACGATTCGTTCCCCTCAATCACCGCAAATAGCGCTAATACTTGTCGAATCTGTTCTTCTTCTTGCTGCGCCGTCGTCATTGCCCCCCCGGGGAAGATGAGCGTCAGCGCTGTGTTGTAGAGATCAAGCGTCCCTCCATCTTGCGCCCTCACGCGGACGAATTGGAGCGCCGTTTGCTTGCCTTGCGCGGGCAGCAGCGTGCTTTCAAGGCGCTCCATCGGTAGGCGCGAAAGGATGGCAAGCCCCTGTAAGCCTTCGTTTGTGGGGACGTAGTGAACCTGCATTTCCAACGTCCGCGCCAACCACGCCGCCTGATCGACGCTAAAGCTGATCAAGCGCCCGCCATCCACATCTTGGAGCAGCAAAACATCAATCCCGTTTTCGGTGATGTGTTGTGCCAGTGCGGGGAGGTCTTGCCCAAAATACAGGCTGTATCCACCGTGCAGATTCAAACTGGCGATGCGCAGTGTCTCCACCGACCCGGGCTGGCGCATGATCACCGGACGGGCGAAACTTGCCCCGCCCACCCCCCCAATAATGACGACGCACAGCGCCGCCAGCGATTCGACAAAGCGCCCTCCGCCAAAGGGAATCCGCCGTCGGGAAACAATTACCGGCAGGCACATGAACAGCACAGCGAGGATGATAATAACCAACCCTAACCCACGAAACCCACGTAGGATGCTGGCGAAGGGTTCTTGAACTCCGCGCACAAAGGCATATTCAAAGGTGAAGAAATCCGCCCCGCTCAACAGCAGCAAAACGAGCGAGCCAAACATCAGGCTGATCCCTGAAATCGTCCGTTGGGCGTCCGTTGGCGTGGCGATCCACCAAAAGGAAAGACACACCATGAACTGGGCAATGACCAGTGCCGCCCCCCCGGGGAAACCGCCCAAACGCATCCCGATCACAATTAGGAGGGCGATCAGTAAAAACCACACCCACCCACGATAGCGCGTATCAAACATATTTAGGAACGAGCGGACGAAGGCACGCACTTCCCCTACCAACGGCAAGAGCGTTGCTCCCACCAGCCAGGGGGCAAGCGCGTTGTAATCCAGCCCTACGCGGTGGGCGGCGGTGTTTGCCAAACCCAACACGGCAAACTCTAGGTAAAGCAAGCCGCCGAGGGCGAACGCTCCCCATAAGCTGATTGCCCCTCGCACGCGGCGGCGGGTGGGTGGCAGCCCAAACTGATCGAGGAGGGCGGCGCCAACGGCGACCAGAAACAAAGCGACGGAAAGGATCGTTTGGAAATTTAGGAACTCTGCTGTCATAGTCAAATCGCGGGTGTTCCCGTAAAGGCGGATCAGGTGATCAAGAGCGAAGCCGCCCACCAGTCCAACGGGGAACATCCCCGGACGCCGCCCGGCAATAATCGTCAGGTAGAGCATCCCCCCGCCCACCACCAACGACGCGCCGAGGATACCTGCCGTTGTCCCGCCGTTTGCGGTCAGAAAGACGCGCCCCGCCGCCACAACCCCCGCTGCCAGCGTCACCCCAAACCACAATCGCCCTAACACAATGGAGAGCAAGGGGGCAACGAGCGCCACTCCTAAAATGGCAAGCGAGAGTTCAACGTTTGCGGCGCTGACAACGCCCAACTGCCCTTGCAATGCCTCACGGTTGGCGGTGACATTCACTAGCGAGGCGCTGCTCACTTGGGCATAGAGCGTCCCATAGAGGAAGCGCACCGCTTGGACGAAAAAAAGTCCGACGAAAACGGACTCTAGAAGGCAGAGAAGATCACGGCGAGACTCAGGATTCATACGGTTTATTTCGGATTATGCTGATTAGGAAGGAACTCACGCCGCTCATTTTACCTTATTTTGTCGGATGCCCCGCCATTCGCGCCGCAACCTCCCGCAGCAGCCCAACCATAAACCCTTCGGCAGGGCAGGCAAGGCTGGTATCAAGAACGTAGTGAACACCCGCCCCAATCGCAACGCGCAGCCCTACCCGCCCATAGGCGTTCAGGATCATCTGTATCCGCCATGTGTCGCCCGTTTGGGGGTGATTGTAGGGGTAGACCATCCCCCCAATACGGGTAGAATCGTTCAGCCATGCCCCATAGACCACTATGAAATTCGGTGGTGGTTCAGAGGCGGCGGCGGCGCGAATCAGCGCATAGGCATAGGCGCGGCAGACATCGGCAAAGCCCGCGACGGCAAAGCCGACTTCCGCCGGACGCAAGCCAATCTGATCGTTGATTCCCACCAGTGCCGCCTCAAAGACCCGCGCCAGCCGATCCACCTGATCGATCCACGCCGTTGGCGAGAGATTTGCTGGGGCTGCTGCTAACACCGTCTGCGAAAGCGCATGGAGTGCCGCGCCCGCCGCATCGATCCGCCCTAACCCGCTGTAATCTTTTGGCTCAAAAAGGGTGATTGTGAACGTTTCAGGGAGGGCATACACAGCACGAAACACGCGCATCGGCGTCAGAAGTCGCGGCGCACCATCAAGAACGAGTTGCATCACGCCTCAAAGACCACTAGGGCATCGCGGTGAACGATTTCATCACCATAGGTGTAGCCCAGGCGCTCGACAATCTGTGCCGTCTGCACGCCCACTAACTGACGAATTTCGGCGCTGCTGTACGTCGTCATCCCACACGCCACGTCCCCTCCAGCGGGATCAATAATATGGACGGCAGCGCCGCGCTCAAACTCGCCCTCAACGGCAATAATCCCTACAGGCAGAAGACTTGCCCCCCGGCGGCGCAGCTTTTCAGTGGCACCCTTATCCACCCGCAAAAAGCCGGCGGGCTTTTCGGAGAGCAGCCAGCGCTTACGGCTTTCGCGGTGTGTCGTTTGGGGCAAGAAGGTTGTCCCCACCGCCTCGCCCGCCGCCACCTTCAAGATGACATTGGGCAGCGACCCAGAGGCAATGACCGTCGTCGTTCCGCTGCGCCCGGCAAGCTGCGCCGCTTGCAGTTTCGTGATCATCCCCCCTGTGCCAAGCCCGCTGGATGTGCCGCCTGCAAGGGCAAACACACTCTCATCAACGCGCTCTACCTGAGCGATCAGACGGGCGGCGGGGTTTGCGCGTGGGTCGGCATCATACAAGCCTGCCTGATCGGTGAGCAGGATCAACAGATCAGCGTCGATCAGGTTCGCCACCAATGCCGAGAGGTTGTCGTTATCCCCCACGCGGATTTCCTCGGTCGCCACCGTGTCGTTTTCATTGATGATCGGCACAATGGCATGATCGAGAAGGTGTTGGAGGGTGTCACGAGCGTTCAGGTAGCCAGTACGGTTGGCAAGGTCGCCCCGCGTGAGCAAAATTTGGGCAATATGGACGCCAAAAATCTCGAACAGTTCACCATAGCGCTGGATCAAGCGTCCTTGCCCCACCGCCGCCAACATCTGTTTGGCGGGGAGCGTGCGGTCAAAGCGCGGGAAACCAAGCACTTCCCGTCCGGCAGCAATTGCCCCCGACGAAACAAGAATCGCCTGCGCCCCGCTCTCGCGCAGTTCCACCGTCTGGCGGACGATCTCCATCAGGCGGCGGCGGTCAAGGCGCGGCGTGCCGCCCGTTAGGGTGCTTGTCCCCAGTTTAATCACAATACGGCGGGCGTTCGTCGGCATGGTCTTGTGCTGTAATTCCTATGTTGTATGACCGTCCGCCCGCCGCTAAAGCAGCGGGCTAGGAGTAACCACCCCTACGGGGCTTGAAGGCAAAGAGGCTCTCCCCCTATTTGTTTTAAGTCCCAGCGGGGTGATCAGTCCTAGCGCGTGGGCTTTAGCCCCGCGCCGACCTCGCCGCACCTATGCCAAATTCCCCTACCCCCGCTCGGATGAGTGTTCAGCAAGCGAAATAGGGCAAGTATAGCGCGAGAGCAAGTCTATCGGTAGAATCGCCCTCCATGCCAGTAATTACCCTATCTCATGCCCGCACCATGCGCGACGCCTTCCATCATGCCGGACAACCGGTTGTTTTCACTAACGGTCATTTTGATCTGCTCCATGTCGGTCACTTGGACTATCTTGAACAAGCACGATCACTCGGCGCTGCTTTGTTCGTCGGCGTCAACGATGACCCCGCCACCGAAACGCTGAAGGGGATGGGACGCCCCCTTGTTCCGGCGGCGGAACGCGCCCGACTCATCGCCGCCTTGCGCCCAGTCGATGCGGCGATCATCTTCACGGGCGAGACGGCAGTTGGGCTGATTGACGAACTGCGCCCCGATATTTACGTGAAGGGCGGCGATTATGCTGCAAAGCCGCTCCCCGAACGGGCGACGGTAGAGCGCTACGGGGGGCGCGTCGTCCTCATCGATCTACTGGCGGGGCATAGCACCAGCGCCCTCATCGCCAAAATTCAGGCGCTCCCACCCATTTCCGAAAAGGGCGATCCGAATGACCAATGAGATGGCGACGCCTCTCCCTGTTGACTCAACAGCATCAACGGTATCCCCCGAACCCACCGATGTCTTGGAAACGGAAGCCGCCGCCGCCGAGGGAATCGCCCGCGCCACGACGATCCTTGCCATTGGAAATATCACCAGTCGCGTTTTGGGCTTTGTCAAAGAGATTCAACTGGCAAACCTGTTTGGGGCGGGGCGGGCGGTAGATGCCTTCCAAATTGCGATCACCATCCCCCGCGACCTCTACGATCTGGCAATCTATGGGCATACGAATTCCGCCCTTGTCCCCGTCCTCAGCGAATATGCGGCGCGGAAAGATAAAAGCGAACTGTGGGCATTGATCAGCGCCCTGTTCAGCCTTGTCCTGCTTTTTGCTGGTGTCCTTGTCGTCCTCCTCACTGTCTTTGCCCCCAACATCATCGCTCTCTATCGAGGGCTGCCGCGCCCGCCGCTGATCGATCACCCCTTTACCTTCCAAACGGGGGCATTTCTTCAGAAAGGCTTGGGGTTTTCTCCGGCAGCGTTTGAACAAACCGTCCATCTGCTGCGCCTAACCGCCCCCGCCCTCATTTTTCTGAGCCTGTTCTCGGTGTTGTCGGGGGCGCTCTTTGCCCTCCGGCGATTCACTTTTCCGGCATTTGGGGCGGCGCTATTCAACGGGGCGATTTTCATTTCCACGTTGATTCTCGCCCCCTATATTGGGATCGAAGGGGTTGCCATTGGGTGGGTGATCGGCGCGTTGGCGCAGCTTGCCCTACAGGGCGTTGGGATGCGTGGGGCAAAACTCCGCTTGGTCATTGGCGGCTTGCTCCGCGCCTTGCGCCATCCGGGGATCCGCAAGATCGCGCTGCTCTACCTGCCCGTTATGCTGGCGCTGGTGGTCGATGTCTTGGTGAACCGCCCCTTCAGTTACAACATTGCCTCGCAAACGGGCGAGGGCAACGTAGCGACAATGAGTTGGGCAACAAACCTCCGCGAATTTCCCATGGGGCTGGTGGGAACGGCGATCTCGCTGGCAATCCTCCCCACGCTGGCACGGCAAGCGCTGAGTAAAGACCTCTTGGGCGATTTTCGGGATACGCTAGGGCGGGGGGTGCGCCTTGCCCTGACCTTGATCATCCCTGCTTCTGTGGGGATGTTCGTCTTGGCGGGTCCACTGATCGGGCTGGTCTTTGAGCGCGGGGCGTTCACGGCGGCGAATACAGCAGATATGTCGATTGTCCTACGCCTCTACATGATTGGCATCCCCTTTGCCGCTATCGATTTGCTGCTGATCTTTGCCTTTTACGCCCGCCGCGACTCGCTGACGCCAGCACTGGTGGGGATGTTCAGCTTGGGCTGCTACATCGTGATTACCTTGATCTTGCTGCCGACAACGGGCTTTCTCAGTCTGATGATTGCCGACAGCGCCAAGCATTTCATTCACATGGTCGTCAGCCTGATCTTGCTGCGGCGGCGCTTAAACGGCTTAGGGACGCAGCGCTTGCCCGTCACCGTCCTGAAGGTGGGCTTGGCAACGGCGGTCATGGCGCTGGTGACATGGGTCTTGATGCGCAGTGTGGGGACGCTTTTCCCCGTGCAGGGGCTGCGGGAACGGGCACTTTTGCTGTTCGTCCCTTCCCTTCTTGGTGGGGCAATTTATTTCTTGTTAGCATCCGTCTTGAAACTGAACGAATTTACGCTCTTTGTGGAGACGATCTCGCGGCGGGTGCGGCGGCGCTCGTAGGGGAAATGCACCCCACCCCCTCAGCCATCCTCCCCGTAAACGGCTGGGGGGAATCAATCCTACCCATTCGCACCCGTAGCGTGATAGACTTACGCTCATTGCCTTTATCGCTGATCTCTGGAAAGTATTGGATGAACCGCATAAAACGCTTCCTCGTTATCATTACTGCCTTCATCCTGCTTTGCCTTGCCCTTCCCGCCCCGCCCCCTATCGCCGCCCAAGAGACGATGATCATTCGCGATCCGTTCCTCTCGCTGCTCTCCCGCACGCCCGATCTGCGGGCGACGGATGGCGTTGAATCTGGGGTGATCCGCTATGTGAACTTCAGTGAGATCATGCGGGTGGGCGATGGCATGATCAGCAGCACCGCAAGCTATGAACGAAGTGAGGAACAACGCGATGCCTGGCGGGGGGCAATGCGTCGTGTCGCTGTCGCCCCTGACTTTTTCGGCAGCGTATTGACCTTAGTCAGCGGAATGGTCGAAAGCGTTGGGCTGGATTGGTTCGATCTAAGCGCTGCTCTTGAATTTGGAGCGCCGCCGAACGTCGGCGTTTGGCTCGATTTCAGCAGCGGCGATTACGCCTCGCTGGATCGGGAGGCGGTGGCAGCGGCGCTGACCAAACGCGGCTTTGAACAGCGGGCGGGGGACGGCGTTACCGTGTGGTGGCGCTTTGAGGACAACGCCATATCGCCCAAAGAGCGCGATGTGACCGATCCCTTTGGCGGCACGTTGGGTGCGGCGGCGCGGATTCAAGTCTACGAGGGCGAGAACGCCGGACTGGTGGGGAATGCCCGTTCGTGGGCGCTGGCAGAGACGATGATCGCCACCGTCAGCGGCGACGCTGCCTCACTGATCGATGCGCCAGATTACGCTGTTCTTGCCGAAGCTATCACCGATTCGGCTTACATCCTCATGCCCCAAGATGACGGGCAGCGGACGACCCATCTGCTGCAAGTCTACATCATCCCCGGCACGGTGGGGGCGATAATTGATGCCCCAGAGGGTGAGGCGCTCCCTCCCTATAGCCTTGTTGCCCTTGTGGATCGTCAAGAGCGTTCGCTGAACGTTCACGCCATCGTTCTCGTTTACCCTACCGCCGAAGACGCTGCGCGGGCAAAGGACATCCTCGGCGCACGGCTGAAGGTTGCCCTTCCAGAGCGCTTGGTCAGCGAAAACAAGGTAGACTTTGACGCACCATATGTCCACACCCGTCCCGATGGATGGTCGGCAGTCGTCGTTGGCGTGCGCTATCCCTCGCCAGAGGAGGGTTCGCCTACGCAGCCGGGGCTTGTCTACATGTACATGGATGCCCAACTGAATCGGCTCACCTTCACCCCCATTGGCTTAAAACCATGAGTGCCTTAGAGCAAGTGATCTATCTTCGTGTGGGACTCATCGGTCTGCAAGCCGCCAGCCTTGAGGCGCTCGATCAACCGCCACGCGGGGGCGGCATTTCCCTGCGGGAGACACTGGAAAAGATCACCCGCCTAAACACCTATGGCGACTCGCTGGCGATCAGCGTACAGGGGGAGGCGATAAACGGGGATAGTCACCTTCCAGAGCCGTCCCCACTGCCGCCGCTGCCAACGGAGTACCCCACCTTTGAGATGGCGGAAATCATCGCCTTGCGCCATGCCATGTGTGTGCTTGTATGCTGTGTGGGTGGGGTAAGTGCCGAGGGGGGTATGGTCTATGCCTATACTGCTGTCCCTTGCACGGCGCTGCCAACGCTCATCGAGACGCTGCCGACCCGTAGCCTGGCGGATGTCCCAATGCAGATCATCGTTGATGATCTCCCCGAACGGACGGAAGGGTTGAAGGAAACGATGTTCACCGAATACTACTTTGCTGAACACCAGATCAACGTCCGCGTGCTGACCGATCCCGCCGCTTTAGCCAACGCTTAGAAGGTGAGGTTATCATGCCAACCCTTGCCCACCTCGCTTCCTTTCGGATCGGGATCATCTATGCGAAAGGAATCACCCCGCCGATGCTGGATGTCCCCTTGCGGGGGATGAACCAAACGCCACAGGATACCTTTCTGAAGGCTGCCTCGCTCAACACCTATGGGGCGCATCTCATGGTCAGCGTGAAGGGACAACTCATTGATTGGGACATTCACACACCCAACCCCGACCCGCCCCCTCCTCTGCCAGAACGCTACCCATCCTTTGAAACAGAGGATCACGTCATGCTGCGTCGTTTTCAGACAATTTTTGTGATGTGCCTCGGCGGGTTGAACACTTTAGGGGAACGGCGCTATCACTATGTGGGCTTCGGTCCGCGGAGTTTGCCCGCTGTGATCGACGTTTTGCAGGCGGGGGAGCTTCCCGAAGGGGCGTTTGACCCCGCCGACCTTGATGTGATTCTGGAGGATGTTCCTGAATGTACCTTTGAAGTGAAGGAATACATGTACATGAACTGGTTGTTCGCCAACGATCACATTCACCTGCGTCTACTCGATGGAAATACTCCCTCCTGATCGATACGCCCGCATCGCTGCCTTCACCCTCGCTCCCGCGTTCTTCCCCAAATCCACCCTATGCGATCTGTGCCGAGGGGGGTATGATTCCCCTTATGGAAAAGATGTTCTGAGTTCCCTATGCCATGCCCCGGAGATAAATAGCTGTTATGTCGTGGGAAGACCTGATCGCCTGTTTACAAGCCTACCCTCGTCCAGCGGACGCCGAATCGTGGGTGGTTGAGACGCCTCTCATCCACGCCCGCCAGCCCGACCCCGCCTACCGTGAGGCGGTAAAGGATGTCCTTGAATCGTTGGGCGTTCTGCGCGAAGGGCGCTGTACCTCTGCGGCTGCCTATCTATTCGTCCGCAGCCTTCTACAGGCAGTCCACGAGGGCGGATTAGCCCCGGCGGTGTGGGGGTCGGCAAAGAGCAGCTCACTAGGGGCAACGGGGGCGACGTTACTTGCCGCACTGGAACAGCACCGCCTGAACGCCCAAGAATCTGCCACCCCACTGCGCCGTGTGGTGGCGGTTATGTCCGTGATCAAAGGGCGGGCTGCCGAGGGCGATGTGTTCCTCATGCAGTATGACAGCGGCTCGCGGTGGTATCAGCCCATCGGCGGGAAACGCGACCCTGAAGATGAGAGCAACATTGCCGCTCTTGCCCGCGAACTTCAGGAAGAATTGAACCTCCCCCATATCCAGCTTGGGCGCGATTTTCAGGTGACGCCCCTCCGCGAAGATATTCACGAACGGAGTGTCTCCAAGACGCTGAACGTCCTCACCGAATACAGCCACAATTTTTATTATGTGAACGCCGTCCGTTTTGCGCTTCCCACCGATAGCGAGACGCGCTGGCTGACTCTAGCTGAGATTCAAGCGGGGCGGGCTGCCGATGGACGGGCGGTTTCGCCCTTGCTGCGCCTTCATGTGGCGGATCGTCTGGCAGGGCTGCCCTACAGCCTGAGCGAAGGGGTGTAGGGGCATTTCTGCGGGGGTGCGCCGAGGGGATGGTGCGGATGCCCCAGGGGGCGTCCCTACGAGGGAGGAGCTATACCGATGGATGAGTCGAGAGGGGTATTCTCATGTGTGGACGGTACGCCATTTCCGTTTCGCCTGATCAACTGGCGCTCCATTTTAATGCGACACTGGCAGACGATGTGTTTTCCGCCCGTCTGAACGCCGCCCCCTCGGAATCCCTCCCTGTCATGCTGAACACCGGAGAGCGGCGCATCGAGCGGCTGCAATGGGGCTTGATCCCTGCCTGGGCAAAGGATGCCACCGTCGCCCACAAGCTGATCAACGCCCGCGCCGAGACGGTTGAGGAAAAGCCGAGCTTCCGCGATGCTTTCAAGAAACGGCGCTGCCTTGTCCTTGCCGATTCCTTCTACGAATGGGAAACCCGCCCCGACGGAAAAAAATACCCCATGCGGATCGCCCTTGAGTCCGGCAAACCCTTTGCCTTTGCTGGATTGTGGGAGACATGGCAAGCGCCCGCCGCCGAGGGCGGCGATCTGCGCCGCACCTTCACCATCCTGACCATCGCCGCCAACGATCTGATCGCCCCCATCCACCAACGGATGCCGGTGATCCTCTCCCCTGAAGGGGAGACGCTCTGGCTGGATAACGCCGCCCCCCCAGAGCAGCGGCGCGGGGTGCTGCTGCCCTTTGATCCGGCGCAAATGGTGATCACCCCTGTAGATGATGACCGCTTAAAAAAGAAAGGCGCCTAATGCCGCCCATGACCGATGATCTGCACGATGACGATCTGAACGAGACGCCCGACGATGGACTTGATCCGGTAGAGGATGATCTGGCTGACGATGCCCCTCAACTGGCGCACAGCGGCTTTGTCGTCGTCTGTGGCAAGCCGAACGTGGGCAAATCAACCCTGATGAACCAGATTTTGGGCGAGAAGATCGCTATTGTCAGCCCCAAACCGCAGACGACGCGCCTTCGCCAATTTGGGATTTACACGCGCCCTGATGTGCAGGCGATTTTTGTCGATACGCCCGGATTGCACCAGCCGCGCCACGAGCTTGGCGAATACATGGTGCAGGTTGCCCTCGATGCCATTCACGATGCCGAGGTGATTCTCTTTGTTGTTGATCTCAGCAGCGCCCCCGACGAGGACGACCAGCGCGTGGCAGCGATCATTGGTGAGGCACGCGCCGCCGCGTTCAAGGCGGGGACGGTAATCCCCGTCGTCATGGCGCTGAACAAGATTGACCGCACGGCGGCGAAGAACGTTCTCCCCCACAGCGAGGCATATCAGGCGCTGATCCCCGATGCCTTGTGGACGGCGATCAGCGCGGTGGCGGGGCGCGGGGTGGGGGAAGTGCTGGATCACATCATTGAGCGGCTGCCCGCCGGACCGCAGTATTACCCCGACGACCAACTGAGCGATACGCCTGTCCGTGAGATCGTCGCGGAGATCGTCCGCGAAAAGGTGCTGCTTAATCTGGCGCAGGAAGTCCCTCACGCTGTCGCCGTTGAGGTGGACGAATACACCGAGCGCAGCGCGAGCCTCACCTACATCCGCCTGACGATTTATGTGGAGCGGGACAGCCAGAAGGGGATACTGATCGGCGGCGGCGGCGGGATGCTGCGGACGATTGCCGCCAGCGCCCGTGAGGATATCGAAACGCTGATTGGGACGAAGGTGTACCTTGAACCCTGGGTAAAGGTACTGAAGAACTGGCGGCGCGACCCAAACTTTTTGCGCCGCTTGGGGTATCGGGTGAAGAAATCCTGAAGGAGGGCAAAACAGGGCGTTTTAGGGGGGTATTTCGCAAGTCCCTCTCTGACATATCGTTTTATAGAACAATGAACATCGGGGAGACATACCCCTTCCTGAGGGGACTTCCCTTGAATTTGCCCTCCTGATGGGAAAGGAGTGGGTTTCGCAACTCCCCCCGAAAGCCCGTCGCAACTCGGCGGCTTTTTTTGACAGGGATCGACTTTCGAAAATCGGGACAAATTGCTTGACATTTTTGGAATAGGGGGTATGATGATCGCTATCGAGGAACGCCCAATTTTGAACGAAAGTGATCCCAAAGGTCATTTTGTACCCCATGAGGCGTTTGAATGAGGGGCGGTTGCAACCACATCCTGCCCGTTGAGGGTACTGAAACTTCCTCTCGGCAACGGGGAAGTGCGCTTTACAGACAGTTGCAACCACATCCTGCCCGTTGAGGGTACTGAAACGTCATAGGCAAGCTGCGTGATGATAGTGGCACGCGTTGCAACCACATCCTGCCCGTTGAGGGTACTGAAACACAAGACGGGTCATTGACCAGCGTACCTTTTGCCGTGTTGCAACCACATCCTGCCCGTTGAGGGTACTGAAACGCCATAGGTGGTACGTGAAAAACGACTATCGTAAAGTTGCAACCACATCCTGCCCGTTGAGGGTACTGAAACCCGTGACGAACCCGGAAGCGGCACGCGAACAAAGTTGCAACCACATCCTGCCCGTTGAGGGTACTGAAACTACGGAGGATCGTCCCTGTACGACCACCCCACAAGCGTTGCAACCACATCCTGCCCGTTGAGGGTACTGAAACATGTGGATGGTGCTATGACGTTCCTCCGCCGAAAGTTGCAACCACATCCTGCCCGTTGAGGGTACTGAAACCTATGACGAAGCTGGAGTGCCGCGCCGTCCGCTCCGTTGCAACCACATCCTGCCCGTTGAGGGTACTGAAACACTACACCGAGGCACAAAAAGGCTGGCGCTGGACGTTGCAACCACATCCTGCCCGTTGAGGGTACTGAAACTCACTACTTCTGCTACTGCTATTGTTGCTGCCAGGTTGCAACCACATCCTGCCCGTTGAGGGTACTGAAACCATTGAAGGTGGGTATTGGACAGGTGGCTGAAGGGTTGCAACCACATCCTGCCCGTTGAGGGTACTGAAACTTCAGGTACGCGAGACACAAGTCTTCGTGCGCAAGTTGCAACCACATCCTGCCCGTTGAGGGTACTGAAACTTCGTTGCGTACAGCCTGCGCGCTCCTCGCATCACAGTTGAAACCACATCCTGCCCGTTGAGGGTACTGAAACCGTCTCAGCGTCAACCTTCTCTCTGAACTCAGCAAAGTTGAAACCACATCCTGCCCGTTGAGGGTACTGAAACTCAGTTTTCGGCAACGGGGCAAAACCTAGCCGCGATAGTTGAAACCACATCCTGCCCGTTGAGGGTACTGAAACCCGCTCCAGTCTTCTGGGATAAGCCAAACTGGTTCGGTTGCAACCACATCCTGCCCGTTGAGGGTACTGAAACATCAAAGAGCGCATAGACTCCGGTGATCTTGCTCTCGTTGCAACCACATCCTGCCCGTTGAGGGTACTGAAACATGCTTGTGTACGATAGCAATATCACGAGCGCACTGTTGCAACCATATCCTGCCCGTTGAGGGTACTGAAACGCAATCCAACCAAGTACCACGACCACGACCACAACGTTGCAACCACATCCTGCCCGTTGAGGGTACTGAAACACAGCTTATTGGGATTTAGTGGGCGGCTACGATGAAGTTGCAACCACATCCTGCCCGTTGAGGGTACTGAAACAAGCGTGAGCGAGGTCAACATCCCGAATGCGCTCATGTTGCAACCACATCCTGCCCGTTGAGGGTACTGAAACGTGATCATAGAGTAAGTGCGCAATCTTCTCGGGTTGCAACCACATCCTGCCCGTTGAGGGTACTGAAACAGTTGGTGACGCAATTTTTAGAGGACTGACTAGGTTGCAACCACATCCTGCCCGTTGAGGGTACTGAAACCTTATACCCATTCCGCTGCCCAGACGTGATCCGGTTGCAACCACATCCTGCCCGTTGAGGGTACTGAAACACCTGGAATAGACGGCGGTTTGAGTTTGGTCTTTGAGTTGCAACCACATCCTGCCCGTTGAGGGTACTGAAACTAGCCAGCAAAGTACAAGACGCCGTTTCCGCGTGTTGCAACCACATCCTGCCCGTTGAGGGTACTGAAACGACGGGACTCGCAGAGTGATGAAGGCGGAAACCATTGCGTTGCAACCACATCCTGCCCGTTGAGGGTACTGAAACGTCCACGTTGGAACTGGAGTATCCGTCGCGCCGCGTTGCAACCACATCCTGCCCGCGTTGAGGGTACTGAAACATCCAGCTTCAAGCCGATCACTCAGTTCGGTTGCCGTTGCAACCACATCCCGCCCGTTGAGGGTACTGAAACAGCTCAAATCAAGCGCATTGAGAAGATGGAGCATTCCGTTGCAACCACATCCCGCCCGTTGAGGGTACTGAAACACCTTGACCTCAATCTGCAAACGACTGCCACACGGTGTATTCCGTGTTAAGCCCCAACGGGGTGATTATTCCTAGCGCGGGCGTTTTAACCCCGCGCCCTCCCGCCCCCTGCGGCGTCCACCCATGATCGCCCGCCGCTAAAGCAGCGGGCTAAGGCTGACCGCCCCTACGGGGCTTGAAGGCAAATGCCACACGGTGTATTCCGTTTTAAGCCCCAACGGGGTGATTATTCCTAGCGCGAGGGCTTTAGCCCCGCGCCTCCCTACGGGGCTTGAAGGCAAATGCCACACGGTGTATTCCGTCTTAAGCCCCAGCGGGGTGATTATTCCTAGCGCGGGCGTTTTAACCCCGCGCCCTCCCCGCGCCTTCCGCCGCAAACAAAAAGGGCGACCTTCATCAGGTCGCCCTTTTTGTCACGTGTCTAGCTTAGACTGTGGCTCAACGCCGACGCCGCCAGACGAACACGCCACCCAGAAGCAGCAAGCCCGCCACGATGCCGCCGATCAACACTGCCATATCCACCGAGGTCGGCGCTGGCTCATAGCCTGTTGAGGGCAAGCTCAGCGGACCCGTGCCGGGACCACCTGCCGTTCCCGTGCCGCCCGACCCGTAGCCGATGGTCACCGTTGCCGGGATATTCGTGTTGTCTGTGGGGTCAAGGTCTTGGCTCGTCGTCGTTGCCGAGGCGAGTGCCGTCACCGTGTAGTTGCCCATCCCGCGTACCGGGAAGACAAAGCTGCGTGACTCGCCCGCTGCCAACGTGCCAACGGTGCAGGTCACATCCTGACCCGCCGCTGTGCAGCCCGCCGGAAGCGGCGCTTGCAGTTGGACAGCCGCCGCAATCGGCAGCGCATCAGTCAGGACAACGTTCAGCGCGTCTGTCGTGCCGAGATTGGTCACTGTTGCCGTGAAGTTAAACAGAGCGCCCACATCGACATTTGCTGGCACGCTGTGCGTCACCTGAATACCGCCCGCCCCCGTCACCCCAAAGAGGATGATCTCTGGGCGGTTCGTCACCGTCCCATTGTGGTGGTGGAACAGCAGGATTCCCGGCGGCGTTGTCCCCGTGAAGGTGCTGAGGTCGTAGGTCATGGGGATTGTCGTGGACGCATCGTCAAAGTAAGCAGGCATTTGGAGGGCGTTGCCGTCCAATTCCCCCGTACTGTTGAAGCTGTAGATGGGCTGGTTCGGGTTGTAGTCGATCCAACTGCCATCGTTGGGGAACACGTCCATCAACTCGAACTCCGAGTAGAGTTCGATCTGGAAGCGGAAGGCGGGCGTGGCGTTGCTGCGCCCTAGCGTTGTGCCAGCGCCGCTCAGCCGCACAGGGAGGACATAGACATTGTTGCTGAACACGTAGCTATCGGCAACGCTTGCCGCGTAGTCGTTTAGCCAGTTCTGCCCAAAGCCTGAGCCGCAGCCCGGCGCAAGGTAGTTGATAAACACATCAGTCCGGCTTGTCCCACTTGCTGGTGAGGTGTTGAACGAGCAGCTATCGAGGATGTCATCGCCGTTGTAGTCGAAGTAGATTACCGCTTGGAAGCCCTGCGGCTGTGGGGTGGAGAGTTCCCCTTCGACAGAGATGCCGAAATAGACAAAGCGCGTGCCGGTGATGTTCCCGTTGGCGTCATTCGATACCCCGACATAGCGAATATCCCCCCAGGGGGCGTTAAACGCCGTGTCGCCCGCCGGGTCTTCGCCCATCAAGCGTAGCGCTGTCACCATGGAGATAATGTCGTTCGGGTACGCCGCACCAGAGTTGATGCTGTTGCCCGTCAGAGGGATGTTAATTGTCCCGCTGAGCGTGTTGCTGGTCAGCGTATCCGGCGCAGACATGTCCGAGGCGGGGCGGGCGTTGGCATAGACGTTCAAGCGCAGCGCTTGGTTCACACCCGCCGCACCGCTCGTTGGGCTAAAGCTCACGTAGCCTGTTGTCTCCGACATCCAGTGGCGGGGGTTGCCCACTTGGAGGAACGGCGGGCTGCCCCGTGTGGGGTCAGTGTTCGCGTGGGGCGTGGCGATTCCGGTGAAGTTTGCGGTGAGTGTCACCGTCACCGTCGTCGTGGCGCCAGGGGCAACGCTGATGCTAGATGGCGAGGCAGTCACCGTGACGCCCGCTTGATTGGAAACACCCACCCAACTGACGTTATAGGTTGCTGTGTTGCTGCTCAGGTTGCGCACGGTTAGATCGGCGGTGCGCACCGTTGCTGTACCGTTCATGACAGCGTTCACCGTCCCAAACGTCAGGCTGACGACATCAGGGCGGGCGGTGTTGTAGACGATCACTTGGTTTTGAATGGCGGAGAAGGTGTTTGCCACGCCCGCGCCATAGCGCACCATTGGGTTCGGGTTGCCGAAGGCATCGTTCACATTGGCAACGGTGGTCGCCGTGTTCATGATCAACGCCTTGATCTGCGCTGGCGTCCAACTGTTGTAGGTCGGGTTGCTCAGGATTGTGGCGATCATGCCCGCCACCGAGGGCGAGGACATTGATGTACCGCTGTTCGAGGCGGAGTACGGCGCTGCCGTCTGACCGCTGGCAGCGGAGAGAATACCATCACCCGTTGAGGCAATGTCTGGCTTCAAGCCGCCGGAGGATTGGCGCGACGGACCCCGTGAGGTGAACGCCGAGGCAACGCCTGCCAAGTTTGCCGCACTCGCCCGCAGCGAGGCATCCATGATCACCGTTGCGGTGGCGATATTCGCCAACAAGAACGTGCCGGTTGCCGGTTGCAGTGACACGCAGGGAATGTAAGGTCCTCCCCCGGAGCAGGCAAGGTTTTGGAACTGCCCAGGGACATTGCTAATGACCAGCAAGCCACGCGGGGTATTGGGCGATGCCTGCGCCGACGCCATGAGGACGGCAGAACCGCACCCGCCAGTAAAGGTCACGATGGAGATGCTGTTGGTGGGGAACGCCGAGTAGTCTGCCGCCAGGCAGCCATTGCCCGCTGGCTGTGCCAACGGATACGGACCGACTGGGGGCGGCACCATCGGGCTACTGACGGACTGTTGGACGGGGTAGTTGCCATTGGCGCCCGTCCCGCCGACGGTGATCGCGTTGTAGTTCCCATGAATGATAGACGCCACACTGATGCCCGCCGGAGAACTCCCCGGCGATCCCGTGATGAAGTGCGTGTCACTGTTGTTCCCGGCTGACATGACGATAATCGTCCCTGTCGCCATAGCGTTGGCAATGGCTCCGGTGTAGGGGTTCAGCGTCGCGTCGTCACCGCCATAGCCAAGCTGCGACCCCAAAGACATATTGACGACATCAGCGGCGGGGAAGGTCACCGCCGGATCGGTGGCGACGAAGCCTGCTGCTGCATCGTTGATAGCAGCAATTACTTGCACGCTCGTTGTTGAGCCAGAGCAGCCGAACACGCGCATCCCCAACAGGGCGGCACGCGGCGCATAGCCGGGCGAGGGGTTCAACGTGCCAAAAGGCGTCGTGTTGTCCCACGGACCTGGGTAGGTTGTGCTGCCGCTGACACCATAGCCAGCCGAAATGCCTGCAACGTGCGTCCCATGCCCGCCGCCTTCAGAGGCGCGGCAGTCCAACGGGTTGCGGTCTGGGACGGGCGTGTTGCTGCCGGTAAAACTATCGCCTGCGTAGTCATAGCCGCCAACAACCTTCAGCGGTGTTCCCGCGCCGAGGGGGAATGTCCCCAAACTGGGCGTGCCAAGACGGGGAGCGCTGTTCGGTCCGCCCGCCGGGAACGACCCGTTCCCACCGAAATCGGGGTTCGTGTAGTCAATGCCCGTATCCACAATGGCAACGACGCGCCCTTCGCCAATATAGCCGGATGTCCACGCGGGGACGGTGTTGGTGAAGGTTGTCGCCCCGCTCAAATCCAACTGATGTTCAATGACGGGGTAAACCGTCTTCACACCTGGGGAGAGGGCAAGCGCGTTGAGGTCTTTCTCGTTGATCGCCAGCGAAATCGTGTTGATCAGGTAGGTTGTTCGCCCCAAGACTTCCGGGGAGGCAACACCGAGCGCCTCGGCTTCGAGGACGACGGCATCCTGAACGCTCAGAATCGCCTCGTTCGCGCCAATGACGGGGGCAGAAACGACGCCGCCCGTGCCGCTGGTGCTGACATCAACGCGCTCCACAACGGGCGAGTCGGTTAGTTCAACCATAACCATCATCCGCCCATCAGCGGTGCGGAGGCTGTTCGTGCGCACCGCCTCTAGGGAGGTAAGGAGACCATCACCATCCTGCGCCGAAGCCGTTGGCGTGGCAAGAGGTGAGAGCGTAAAAGTCAGCAGCGCAACGAAAAGCGCTATGCGGAAAAAAGTTTGTAAACGATAAGCCTTCATGAACATTCCCCTTTTGGGTCGTTCCAACCTTGTGTTGGGTGGATGGGCGCAACCTCCCACCGCCAACAAAAAAACATTTCACGAACCGTTGCTAAAATGTTCTACTGTGACCCCACCCCATCTGTCCCTGTCCCGCCCTGTGGGGCGACGACATCGGGCGCCCCACGCTGTGGCGGGACGCCTTCCGGTGTGACCGGATCGGGGTACGCCACCGTGACGACGCTGATCCCCTTCACCCCTGGCAACCCTTGAATCAGCGGGAGGGCGGTGGCATCCACCTGCACGGCGATGCTGTTCAGCACCGCTCCCGTCTGGCTCAGGATCACGGCGTTGATCGGTGGGGCGCTGAGCGCCTTGACCATCCCTGCCTGCTGCCCCAAAACCAGCGCCGTCTCCATCCGCCGAACGAAATCGGCAAAAGCGGGCGACGCCCCCACTCCCAACGACGCCAAAAGCGCCGCAGCGGGCGGATCGTTCAAGGTGATGATCACCTGCACCTGACCGCGCAGCCTATCCGTCAGTGGGTTTTCGGCGGTGCTGTCTATGGGTGGGCTGCCGCTCGGCGGAAGGCGTGGGGGCATCGGTGTAGCGCTCGTCTGAAGGGCGGGGCGGGCGGCGTGAGAGCCATCAAGAACAGAGGAGGGTAGGGGGTGCATTGCCGTGACGCAGATGAGGGACAGGATAAACGAACCTCCCGTGAGGATGATCCTCCACGTCCGCTGATCGTGCTGCGTTGCCAATGTCACCAAACCCTTGTGTTGCGTGTTGAGAGAAAAGATTAGCAAAAGATGAAAGAAAAATCAAATTTTCATTTTTTAGGGGGCAACAACATACATGCATTCCTATGGGAGGACGCAATCCCCCTCGCCTTGCGGGAGGGGGGGGGCAGGCGCGTACAATGCGCCCCTACAGGGTGTGGGAGATGGCGTGCTGGAGAATGTCCCTATTTGGGGTTTTCCATATCGGGGATTGCCCGGACGTAAATCCCAGGCTCAACCCTTTGTGGGGTGGCTGGTTTTCCCTCGGCAGGCGGATCAATCAGCATCTCTTTGACGTAGATCGCATCGCGGCGGTTGGTGAACGCCAATTGATGCTCATGCTCAAGGACAATCGCCTCGGTGGGACAGGCATCCTCGCAATAGCCACAGAAAATACAGCGCAGCATGTTGATTTCATAGGTTTTTGCGTAGCGCTCACCGGGGCTGTAGCGTTCTTCGTCAGTATTTTCCGCCGCCTCCACCCAAATCGCATCAGCAGGGCAGGCCGCCGCGCACAGCGCACAGCCAATGCATTTTTCCAAGCCGTTTTCATAGCGTTTCAGATGGTGACGCCCCTTGAAGCGTTCACGGGCGGGGCGTTCCCGCTCTGGATATTGGATGGTGACTGCCTCTTCGGGCAAGTATTTGAGAGTGGTTAGCAGCCCACGTAGGATGTTCATCGCAGTTCCTTTTTATGAATAGGCGTTACGCAGTTGCCCTCATCCCCTACCCCCTTCTTCCGACGGGAGACGGGGAATCAACTTTTGAGGGGGCTTCCCCCTCAACCTACCCCTTTCGATGAGTACAGGGGAAACGGGGTCAACTCCATTGCTTCGGATGAAATGATAGCATGACAGAGCGCCCTTAGACGATAGTCGAAAGATCACTCTAGTTTATCAAAGACCTTGTGCAGTTCACGCGGGCGCACCTGTGAGAGCGCGGCGATCCGGTCACTTGATTCGCGCAGGCGGCGGCTGAGGACGTTGATCAACTTGAGCGACAAATCCGGCTGCTGACGAATGAGCGCCAAAAGCGGCTCGCGGCGCAAACGGAGCGTTAGCGTATCTTGGAGGGCAAGAGCCTTTTCGGTGCGCGGGCTGTTTTCAAAGAGCGTTAGCTCGCCAAAGTAGGAGAGCGCCTCCACAGTCGCAATACGGACCGTAGACCCTTTCCGCTGTCCTTCGCGTTCCAGCGCCACCCGCCCGCGCACCACAACATAGAGCGCCCCGCCGGCGTCGCCCTCATTAAAGACGACCGCATCGTTGGCAAATAGTTCCTCATCGCACACACTGGCGAGAATCTTCAACTGATCCACCGACATCCCAGCAAAGAAGGGGACTTCCTTCAGGAAGATGATTTTCTCAATGGTAGAAAGCACAGTGTCCTCCCACGATGAACCGCTCGTTTTCGCCCCAGACATCATCCGCCGGGCGGCGCGTGCCGCCAAGCGTACTTCCACGACCCCATCGGAGAGGGCGGGTCCGATCATCGCTTCCAGTTCTGCCTTGCTAAAGAGCGTCGCACAGGGCGACTTGCGCAAACCAGGTAGATCGGTAGAGGGTGTCGCAAGCGCCATTTCCTCACCGGGCAGGGTTGGCACAATGGATGGATGGTCTGCCTTTTCGCTCTTTTCCGTTTTGCCTGTCGTTTCTGTCTTTTCGCCACCCAACGCACTGAGGGCATCCGCCGCACTGCGACGGCGTTTGGGCGTCTCTGGTTTTGTCTCAGAGGAGGCGGGTTCTTTCCCTTCGGGCATGTCTTTGGGCGTCTCTAGGGCGCTCAGCAAATCGCCCGCGCCGCGCCGCGCCCGCCGATCTTTGGGGGGGTCTAGCGGGGCTTGGGGTGCGGGCAAGGCGGAGGGTTTTGGGGAGATGACCGTTGCCGCCTCGTGGGAGGGGGCGTCATCCGGTGGCGGCGGGTAAGCCGTTGCCCCAATCTCACCGAGGGCATAGACGACAATTGCCCGTACCCAATGGTCGTTGGCGTCCCCGCCGAGGGTGCGCAGTACCGTTCCGGCGTTCCCTTGTTTTACCCCCGAATACTCATGACTCACCTCAAGAAGTTTCGCTTTGGGCAGGTCTTTATCGTAGAGTGGCTTGAACATCCGCCCTAGCACGGGGGTGAGGACAGTCTCCAGCGCTTCAAAGGCGTTCGCCCGCACCCGCGCCACATCGCTCACCAGTGATTCAGCGATCACCTGCACCTCTGCTGGCGGGTGCAGCGCCGAGAGGAGGTAGAATGATTCCTCAAGGAGCAGTTCGTTGCGCTCCCGCAGTAAGTTGGCAATGATGCTGATGCCCTGAAAGGCGATGCATGGTTCAAGCGCCTCCAGGCGGATCAGATTGGTGTAGACTTGGATCAGGTTTGCCCGAATATAGGCACGGATCGGCTCTATTGCTTTTTCTTTATCGATCTTCCCCAACACAACAGTGAGCATCTTGCGCAGTTGGTTCGGTTGGTTTTCCACCCGCAGCAGCGCCGTCAGGGTGATCTGATCGCTCCCCCGCGCCAGCGCCTTCACTGCTGTATCCCGAATCTCGGCACTGGAGTCCGTCAGGAAGCTGATCAGGACGCTTTGCGCTTGGGAAAGCCGCAAATTCCCCAAGATGACCAGCGCCGCCCGCCGGATGCGCTCTACGGGGTCGGTGAGCAGCGCCTGCCCCTGTTCAAGGAGCATCCGCTCAATGCGGACGGGGAGCGCCCGTTCGGAGAGCATTTCTACGGAGACTGCCGCCTCCAAGCGCACCTCGTCATCGGGATCGTTCATATAGGGCAAAATTGACTGGATGAAGCGTGAATCGCGGAACTGTGCCAACAAGCGCACGGCTGCCCCACGCCGCGCCGGAGAAGAATCTGTCAGTAGCGGGGAGAGCGCTTGCATCGCTGCCGCCATGAAGTAAATATCGCCAGAGCGGATCAAGATCGGGATCACCTGCAAGCGCACTTCCGGTTCGGGGTCGCGCAGCAGTTCCAGCGCCAGCCCGTAGATTTCATCTGTCCCCTGATCCGACCATTGGCTGAGGTAAGAAACCGCCGACTGGCGCACTACCCCTTCGGGATCGGAAAGCAGGTTCGTCAGGACGCCGCGCACCTCGCTGCTGCGAAAATCCGCCGCGATGAGGATATTGGCAATAGCAGCGCGGATTGTTGGGTTTTCGCTACGTGCCATGCCCACCAGCGCGGGGATGCTCGTCTTGCCCCCGACATCGCTCATCAGCTTGGCGATGAAGATGGTCATTTCGGGGCTGGTGCTTTCTTCCGCTTGTTTTTTCAGCCGTTCCATCGTCTCTATATTGACGATGTTCAGGTCTTCGGCGGGTTGCAACAAGAAGGAATAATCTTCCTGCTCCAACATCGTCACCAGCGCTTTGGAATACAGCCGCGTGACGATAAACGAGGAGAGGAAATAGGCGATCCCAAGCGCCGCTAAAATTGCCGGAAGCAGCCAGGGCAGCCCGCGCAGTGCGGGGAGTGTCAGCAGCAAGATGCCGCCGATCAGGTAGCCAACGGGGATGAGCAGCCCGGTGGTGAAGGCACGCGCCCGCCCTTTCACCTTCAGCGGGACGGCATTATAAAGAAGGTTGTCAATCGTCATACGGAAGGAGGTGCGGAAGGTCGTCCGGTAAAAATAGGCGAACCCCGCACTGAAGAGCGCCGTTGGCAGCGCCACCAACGATCCTACCGCCAGGAGCGTTCCCGTTGGGTAGATCATGTTTGTGTTGCCCAACCCCAAACGGCGGATGAGCCGCCCCATGAGGAACAACTGGATGGGAAACATGATCAAATTCGTGATCCCCGTCAGATTCCCCACATAAGAGGAGATCGCCGCCGTCGATTGAAGCTGATCCTTCAAAATTTGGCTGGTTTGATAAGTGATTAGCGGGAGGAGCGTCATCAACAGCAGTGTTGAAATGGCGATCCAGCGCAGGTAGGGCGAGTTCCGCACATAGCCCACACCCTCACGAATGTTTGCCACATAGCCCCGCCAGCCGCGTTTTTCCTCTTTTTTCGCTGTCTCACCAATTTTCGGCATTGAGCCGTCATCGGGGCTTAGACGCGGCATCAGGGTAACCCCAAGCGCCACCAAAACAAGCGACCCCATCCACAAAAAAATGATATTTTCCGGGGCAAGCCAACGGTTCAAAAGTGCCATGCTAAAGCCGGCAACAATGCCCGCCACCCGCGCCCCTGTGGCAATAAACGGCACAACCCGCTTTGCCGACTGAGTGTCGTAGAAGCTGTTCACATATGTCCACCAATGGAGGATGAACAGGTCTTTGATCACGTGCGAGCCGAGATATAGGAAGGGGTAGGCGAGGATGCTTGCCGAAGTCCCCACCAAAATGCGCCCGATGAGGACGATCACCGCACTGATCAGCATGATCCCAATCAGCAGGCGATCATGCCCGACGCGATCCACAAAGACGGTGTAAATGGCAACGGCAAAGACGGCGATCACAGCATCGGCGATGAAGGTGTAGGGCAAAACACCCGTCCCCACTTGTGCCAGAAATGCCGCCTCCGAGATCGTCTCGCCCCAGGTGATCCCCGTTAGAAAGATCAAGCCGAACAGGTAGAGCAGCAATAGGCGATTCCATTCGCCCTTGCGGATGTCAAAGAGGTAGCTCAGAAAGCCTAGCATCGTCGTCCCCTATGGCTGGTCATTGGGCGGTCATTCGTCGTCGGTGAGCAAGGCATCTAAGGCGCTGGTCAGGGTCTTGACCAAAGGATGATCGGGAGAATTGAGGGCAAGTAGATTCGATGAAGAAAGACTCAGGCTGTCTGTGCGATGAATCACCCCCACCACCTCCCACCCGAAAGCCTTCTCCAAACTGACCTTTACTGCGTCTAAGGAAAGCAAGGTAGGCGTTTCGTTAACCAAGACGGCAACATGGCTGGCGCTCAATTCGCGAGCGATACCTATCAGCATGATTGTCCCTTGATGTTCGCGGCTGTCGTAACGGGTGAGAATCAAGGTGGCATCAGCAATGGCGGGCATAACGATGTTATCTTCAAAGAATCCGGCGGTATTGTCAATGATTAAGGTGTCCAGTTCAAAGGACTCGGCAAGCTGTATAATGCCCTCACTCAGCAGTCCAGGGTTATACCCTTCGCGGAGCATACGGGCAATTTCACTGACGGAGGGGTTGCTTAGCACCGCGAAATAACGCCCCTGTTGAAGGTTCAGCGAGTCCGTGACATCAATCACCGTTGAAAGAATGTCGCAGCGCCCGGCGAGGTAATCGTTTAGGTAGTAAGCGGGAGGGTGTTTATAAAAATCGCGGTTCAAGAAGAAATGCAGCGACGGCGATTGCAGGTTTGCCTCAGCCACCGCCACCCGCTGCCCGCGTTTGGCAAGGATCGCCCCCATATTGGCGGCAAAGGTTGTTTTCCCCGCGCCACGCCGAAACGAGTGAATGGAAAGTATTTTTACCATGAACACTCCATGCCCTTCCCTGTCGCTTTGTGGTGATTATGCCCCAGAGCGCCCCTGTGGGCAATGTATGGGGATTGGGGGTGATATTGGACATTGCAAACCGCGTGACCCATCCCTAAAGGGGCTAGGGCGTTGTCCAAGTGGGGGCGACCCCACGTGGTCGCCCGCCCCCTCGCCCCCTCATGGTATATCGCCCGCCATCCCCCTATGTCGTTCCCGCTGGCGGACCGACCCAATAATCCCCGCGTCGTTCGGCTGGAGTCAGCGTCCGCACCGCCTCGGCATAGGCAAGGCTGAATTCTCCCGCCGAGGCGTAACGCTGCTCCGGCTTTTTTGCCAGCCCCTTCAGGATCACTGCCTCCAGTGCTGGCGGAAACCCGGCGCTAAGCACGGTTGGAAAGGGAATTTTTTCGCTGACATGCTTGAAGGCAAGCCGTTCTGGGCGCTTGTCATAGAAGGGGTAGCGCCCCAAGAGCATCTCGAACAGGACGGCGGTCAGGGAATAGACATCAGAGGCGGGCGTGATCAGTTCGTCAAGGACTTGTTCGGGGGACATATATTCCGGCGTCCCCACGCTGATTCCGGCTTGGGTCAGTTTCGTCCAGTCCAAGACTTTGCTCAACCCGAAATCGGCAAGGTAGACCTGATTTTCGGCGGGTTCGTCCTCGTTTTTGACAACCTCGATGAGGATATTTCCCGGTTTGATGTCGCGGTGAATAACATTGTAACTGTGGGCATAATCAAGCGCTCTGGCAATCGGATTCAAGACTTGCCATGCGGCAATCGGGGAAAAGTGTCGTTTTTGCATCAGATCGTAAAGGGAGACGCCGCGCACCAAGCGCATGATGAAGTACAACAACGTCTGCTCTGCGCTTACTGTGTGCGCCCCAACCGCATAAACAGGGATGATGTTCGGATGCTGCAACTGGCTCAGCAAGGCTGCCTCGCGTTTGAAGCGGCTGCGAAATTCGGCGTCTCCTGAATATTCGGGGAGCATGATCTTGATCGCGTAAATCTCTGGCGATCCATCAAGGATCGCTTGAAAGACAAACCCCATCCCCCCTTCCCCGATGACTTTTCCAACGCGATACCCACCCAAAACCAGCCCTTCAAATGCATTACGCATGGGAAACGCCCCCTCACAAGGTTGTGGTGTGCTGATGCCTTGTTCATTGCCCTCACGAGTGTACCATGATCTTCGATCTTTTCAGGTCTGCTCTTCTCCTCGCAAACTTCTATGGGCGACCCACATGGTCGCCCACTTCTTCCACTCCCTCCCCACTTGCGCCGAATCAAAAATCCTCTAAGATTCAGCTTCATGAGTGACGATTTAGACGATTTCTTTCAAGACAATACGCGCCAGACCCGCGCTGACGCGCAAAAAAATCGCGATTTGATCCTGACCGCCGCCAAACAACTTTTTGCCGAACAAGGGGTGGAAGCTGTCTCTATGACGGCAATTGCGGTGGCAGCAGGGGTTGGCAAAGGAACGCTCTACCGCCACTTTGAGAGCAAAATGATGCTGTGCATCGCCCTTTTGGATGCTGACCAACGCGATCTCCAAGCGCGATCTTTCCGCCGCTTTGCCAAACCCGATTCCCCTCGCCATAAATTGCATTGGTTTCTAAGTGCGGTCATTGCCTTCGTTGTCGAACATGAGGCGATGTTGAATCTGCCCGATGCCGGGTCTACCTATGCTGCAGCGCATTGGCGAGCGCATGGGTGGTGGCGGCAAACGATTATTGGGCTGCTGCGCCCGCTGCGACCCAAAGGCGATCTAGAGATGATCACCGATATGATTTTTCTGCTGATCGATGTGCGGGCGGTGGGCTACCTTGTACGCGGGCGTGGCTACACGCAGGGGCGTATTGTGGAGGGTATTTGCCGCCTCATTGATGGTCTTTTGCCAGAGACAAATCCCTACAACATTTTTCAAGGAAACTGACCCCCCTTATTGGTTGATGCCCCTGATCGTCATGATATACTTACCGATGGGCATGTGGCAGTGATCAAGGGGGAAAGTAATAAACGCCCGTCCTTCTTGTCAGAAGGCTGGTTGCAGTCCAACCAGCGAGGGTACTGCATGCAATAAGTCCTTCTTCCTTATTTCCTAACCCCTCACCCAACACCTTGACACCGACCAGCCGGACGGTATAATTGGCATCCAACGCAAACCGTCTGGACGGTTTGCGTTGGAAGGTGAGGATGAACAGTAAACAACAAGCGGCAGCCCAAACCCGCACGCACTTGGTTGAGGCAGCGCTCAACACACTCAGGCAGCACGGCGCACATCATCTAACACTGGACGCGGTGGCAAAAGCCAGCGCCATCAGCAAAGGGGGCTTGCTGCATCACTTTCCCACCAAAGAAGCCTTGATAGAAGCCCTTCTGCGCCAACTTCTCACCGAATATGAGCAGCAGGTGCAGGGATTTTACGAGCGAGAATCGCAAGGGGTGGGGCGCTGGCTACGTGCTTATGTCCGCGCCACCTTTGCCGCTGAGGACTCGCTGTCGATGGAACTGCTGGTGATGCTCCTCTCCGCTATCACCGAATATCCCAATCTGCTGCGGCTTGTCCAAACCGATCATCGGGCGTGGGAGGCGCGACTGAGCAGCGATGGGCTGCCCTTAGCCCGCGTCCGGGCGATCCGTATGGCAGCCGACTCCTACTGGCAGGAACGGCTAATGGGTATCGGCGTCAGCAACCCTGAAGAACGTTACCTCGTGTTGAACGAACTCCTCAACTGGGTGGAGGCAGCCATATGACTGGCGGATTACTGCTTTCCATCGTAGGGATTGGACTGTTGGATAGCATCAACCCATCACTTTTTATTGCCCAATTGTACCTGCTGACCACACGACGCCCCGTGCCTCGCGTTCTGAGCTATATCGCCGGCGGGGTGCTTGCCTATTTTGTGGGCGGCATCCTCATCTTGATCGGGGCGCGGACGGTGATCGTTGGCTGGCTATCACAGGCTTCACCAACCCTGCTGTACGGGTTGCAGCTGGCGGTTGGGCTGGTGATCCTCGGTGTTGGGCTGTGGTTGAAACCTCAGGCGCAACCCCAAGAACAGCGCAAGCCACGCTCTCTGACCCTCACTGCCAGTTTTATGTTAGGGATTGTGGTGATCGGCAACGAGGTGACAACGGCGCTCCCCTATTTCGTCGCCATTGAGCAAATTGCGCAGGCAAAGATGCCCATGCCCCACAATGTGCTGGCACTGCTCCTCTATAATGCCGTGTTTAGTCTCCCACTTTTTGCCTTTCTACTGATCTATCTGCTGTTTCGGCGCCAGTGGGGGGGCATTATCGAGCGCATCAATCAGTCCATCCAGCGTTGGATGCCGCACATCATGAAGTGGTTGGCGATTGTCTTCGGCTTTGGGCTTGTGTTGAACGCAGCGGGCTTCCTTCTGACGGGAGCAGCGCTGTTCGGCTAAACGGATGCGCCGCCCTATGTTGTAAGCATCATGGGGGCAAAATGACCCTGATCTATGCTATAGTGCAGGGTAGTATGCGAGGAGGTCTACAACATGGTCGCTGCCCTTAGCCTAGACGAAATCACCGCTGCCGCCGAGATGCTCTCGTTGGTCGATAAACTTGTCTTGATGCAACGCCTAACAGGGATGATTCAGGATGCTGCTGGCAAGGTGGATCGGACGACCCTTGCCACAATGGAGGATGCCCTCACGCACATTGGGCTTTCCCCTACCGAGGATGAGCTTGCCGAAGTCCGCCGTCAGATGGCGGAAGACCCCGACTCCTTTTCCGATAAAGAAGTCTGACGCCCCCTTTCGCATCATGCCCCATCACCGCACCTCGTAAGGACGCCACCCGAGGCGTCCGCCCCCTATCTTCCCCCCGCTGCGCAGCCCCTGTACCCTTCCCTGCCAATCCCCTGTACAATTAATGACGGATTCAGGTGCAGATCGGGCGTTGGGCGTACCAGCCTACCATAGGATAGCTATGCCAGAGCAAGAATACCGCCTCTCGATTGAAATCAAGGGGAATCGCGTCCTCATGGTGAACGCGGATCGCAGCCGCACCGCCGAAGGGGATATTTGCGCCTCCGATGCCTTTCCTCGCCGCATGATAGACATGCTTCAAAAATGGATTCAGCGCAGCGATGTCTTTCGTTCAGAGCGCGAATTCGAGGTCTTTGGTCACTGTCTGTTTGAAATTCTTTTCCCCAACGCCGATACCCGCGATCTGCTAGAGGCGGCGCTTGTTCAGGCGAAACGCCGCGATCAGATCGTCCGTATCGAACTGGAATTTAGCGATAACAACGAACTGGCAAAACTGCCCTGGGAATACTTGTGGTATCCCAAAACAGGGCGGTTTATCAGCCGCCACAGCATCATGGTTCTCACACGCTACATTCGCACACAGGCGGAACATCCTGATTTTCAGACGGATAAACTGAATATCGCTGTGTTGCAAGCGAGCATGGACGACCCCGAAGGCGAGCCACCTCTTGCCCGTATTCAGGGGTATGCCGACGCCCTCCGCAAGCGCCTAACCGACCTTGAGCAGCAGACAATCCGCCTGATTGCGCCCCCCACCAACCTAACCTTTGGCGATTTTCAAACGGCGCTGGATAAAACAGCCAGTAAAATCCCCCTCCCCAACATCCTTCATATTGTGGCGCCGGGGCGCTCCGATGGACGCGATGGCGAGATCGGGCTTGCCCGTGCCGCCAACGATGCCACCCCCAACTGGATCAACGCCGAGACGTTCGGCAATATCTGCGCACGGGGGGAATCCCACCTCAAATTGATCATCTTGCAGATCAACGAGACGCCCGGCAGTTCGCGCTTTGCCGATGTGCTGGATCGTTTCGTCAAAACCCTCATGGGGCGTGCCGATGTCCCTGCGGTGATCGCCATGCAACAAGCGTTGAACAACCCGATCATGGTTGATTTTATGGATGCCTTTTACCGCGAATTTCTCAAGACGCTCAACCTCGGTCTGGCGGTGCAGACCGCCCGCGATTCTGTCGCCATGCGCCAGTACGAGTATGCCAACGAGCAAAAGGCGATGTATGCTTTTGGGGCGCCCGTGCTTTACATGCGCACGAACAGTGGTCAGATCATGCGTCTTGCCGGAGAAAGCCACCCCGAAGGGGGCGAACGAGACAAAAGCGACAGCGGTGTTGCCCGCACCGCCCCTAGCACCGCACCTGCCAACGTCCCTAGCCCTGCCTCTAGCCCTATGGCAGCGGGGGGTATGGAAGGGCGCAAAGAATTGTTCCAAGCGGCGCGAAAGATGGTGCGCGAGGGGCTGGCACTCTCCGTCATTGATCAGAGTCTCTACATCACCCGCCTGCGGACTCTAGAGACGGAGTTAAATACCCTCCCCGATGCCGAAAGCCGCCGCGAACGGTTTGCTGCCTTCCTGCTCACCCTTGATGGTGAGTTAGACGACAAGCCCTCTCTCGCCCCTCTGATTGCCCACCTTGACGCCGGAAAGGATGGTTTATGAGCGCCCGCAGTTTTCCCCGTCAGACGCCCTTTGACGATGCCCGCCAGCGTGCCATAGATGCCGGAATCCCTTTTGCCGATGCTCTTCTTCAGGCGTTGGCAGCCAACCCCACGATGAGCGCATTTGCGGCGGCAGAAAAACAGGCGGAGGCATGGGCGACCATCCTTGCTGACCTGCGCCGCGCCATTTTTGAGGTGACAATGATCAGCCGCGGCGGCTGGCTGCGCACCTTTACCGAGGCGCTCACCGCGTGGGATAGCGATCAGGGGAAGGCGCTCATGGGGCGCTGCCCCTTCAGCGGGACGGAGCGGGCGCTCTTTGAGGAAGGACTGGCGGCAGTGGCTGAGGATAATCCGGTGGGTGCGCTGTCCATGCTTCAACGGCTGATCAACCAGCCCGATTTGGGGAAAGAAGATGCCGCCCTCCTACTGATCCTTGCCGCGAGAGCCCATATGGCGCGGGCAGCAGCCGATGATTTCGAAATGGCGCGGAATCTCTTAGCGCTGGCGAAAAAACGCGCCGCCGACCTGCCCCTGATCGACGTAGCCGCCGCCGACCTCGCCCGCTTAGAAGGGGCATTTGATACCGCCCGTGCCGCCTATCAGAAGGCTGCCGCCCAAACGCCCACCCTCGATACGGCACACGCTGTCAGTGGGGCGCTCGTTGGGTTGGGTCTCCTTGCTGAGCGCGAGGAACAGTGGGGCGAGGCGGATAAGTACTTTGATGCCGCCATTGCCGCCCTCCAACGCGCCGGCGTGGGCGATTTCCTGAATACATTCCGCGCCTACTTTGCGCCGCGTTCTGGCAATCTTTACCTGCAAGCGGGCTACACCCTTCAGCGGATGCAGCCCGATCTGGCGCTGAAGGCGGCGGATGAAGCGATTGCCCTGGGCATGAAAGCGCCCACTTCCCTGCCCTACCCAGAAAAGATTGCCCACCAACTGCGCGGCGATCTGTTGCGCGGGCTAAACCGTGTAGAGGAGGCGGCAGAGGCATACCGCGAGACGGCGCAGCGTCACCAGTGGTCTTACCAAACGACGAACAACGCTGACGATCTGCGCGAATCGGGGGCGGCGTATGAGGCGGCGATCAACCTGCTTTCCCCCCCACCAGATGGCGACGCCCGTCGCGCCTGGTGGGAACGTTGGCAAGGGCTGTATTGGAGCGGATCGGATACCTACCTGATCGCCAGCTACCTGAACCGCCCGCCTTATGTCGATGGATCGATGCTCGAACGGAGCATTGATCTCTACCATCGAGGGATGTCTTTTGGTGGGCAAAGCGCCGAGTACAACTGGACGTACACCCTCCGCGCCCGCCAGCTTGGGCAGCAAGCACAGCTTGAGCCGCCTCCCCGCCCGAAAGGGGAGTTGATTTGGGAAAGCCACCTGACACTGGAACGCGGCTGGCAAAAAAACCGCGAGGACGCCTACTTTTGGATTGCCCTCGCCCAGAGTTTCGCCGCCTTGTGGCTGGATACCAACGCTGTCGATACTGTTCGGCGAGCGCTTGCCCTGCTCCCACAGGATCGCTATGTCGTCGGGGAGGCGATTATCATTTTCGTCAATGCTGGCGAATATGCCGCCGCCCGCGAATTGATCCCCCGCCGCTTGGAGTTGGAGGAGACGCCCGAAATTGAGGATTGGTGCGACGCCATTACCGCCTTCATCATGCTCCACGAGGGCAAGGCGGAAGAAGCCCTCGCCCTCATGAATGCTGTCCTCGCTGGCAAGGATTACGTCTGGGCAAGGGCGGGCTTAGGGTGGGCGGTGGAGATCAAGACCACCGCGCTGGCGGCGTTAGAGCGTTGGGAGGACTTTCACGCTTACGTCCTTGAGAGCGTGGCTAAGGCGGAAGACGCCGAACGGCACGGCGAAGGCGACGAACGACGCTGTGCCTACCTACGGATGATTGCCAACGGTTACGAGGCTGTCCTCCCCTTTTATCGGGACGAGATCGCCATTTCTGAACGGGAGGCTGCCGCCAACGAATTCAACATGGCGATGTGCTACGCCGCCCTCGGTGATCTGACGCGGGCGGATCGCTTTGTGCGGGCGGCATTGGCAAGCGCCACGAACACCCGCGTCTTAGCCGATTACATCGGGGCGGATTTGAAGATCATCGCCCATTACACGGCGGATAAACCTTATGCCGATGATCTGAAACGCTTGATCGCCGTCTGGCAGCAGATCGGCTTGGAGCGCCTTGCCGATTTGCAGCAGTACCCGATTGAACCGCTGAACGAGTTAGAAGGGGCGCTCACCTCGCCCGCCCTTACCCGCCGGGCGCGGGTGGCGCTCCAGAGCGGGGTTGCCCGCCTGCGCACCTTCGCCGCTGAGGATGGCGCTGCATCATGGCAAGAGGTTGTCCTCACCTATGAGGACATGCCCCTCAACGACGATCCCGATCTGCGGGAGTGCGCCGAAAACGCCGCTGTTGCCCGTACTGCCTTCCTTGTCGAGGTGGATCGCCACATCCGCATAGGACGCAGCGATGAGGCGCTGCTCGCCCTCAGGACGCTGCACAACCTGCACCCGCCCCCAACGGGCGAATTGAGTCTGCGCCTTGCCGAACGGCACGCCTTCCTCGCCTTTCTACGCGAGGGTGATACGCCCCTCGTCAGGGAACGCTTTGGAGAGGCACTTAATGCCCATCTCGGCACTCAGATGGTCAGCCTGCTCCCCGATGCAGAAACCTATTGGGAGCTTGATTCACTCTTGGCGGCGCTGAAGGAAAGCAGCAGCGCCGATAAGCAGACTCTGTGGGCTGCCGCCCAAACACAGCTTAGCGCCTTCCTAAACGTCCATTTTGGCTTGGTTGCCCCACAACCTGCGCCCATCCCCGCCGTCTACACACCGATCTACCTTGAACTGGATGAGGGCTTGATCACCGATGCGACACGGCGGGGTGAGGGGGCTGTCTTTGAAACCTACCTTCCGGCGCTGCGCGAACGCCTGATGGCGACCTATGGCGTCCGCCCACCGGGGATACGCCTGCGCGAGACAGGGGCAGAGACGCGCTATGGCTACCGCATCTTGCTGGATGAGATACTCGTGGAGGTGGGGACGGCAGACGAATCGCTGCCCGACCCGATCACCGCTGCAATGGAAGCACTAGGGCGCATCCTAGAGGGACACCTCCCCTCTTTTGCCTTTTTGGACGATCTGGCGCTGTATATCCTTCCGGCGTGGCAAACACAGCCGGGTGTCCCCGATCTGATCACTCGCCTGCTGCCCGATACGGCGGCAAAACTGCGCCTCTCAGAGGTTTTGCGCGGGCTGTTGGCGGAGCGCCGTCCGGTGCTTGAAGGAAAACCCATTCTCGAAGCGCTGGCACACCCAGAATTGGATACGGTGGCGAAGGTGATCGCCTTCTTAGACGGGAGGGAATCGAACTAATGCCGATGGCAGCCGATTCGCAGCAGACAGGACAAACACAAATCGCTGTCACGATAGGGCTTTCGGCGGGATCGCCCCTGGCGGCGGCACTGGTACAGCCCCCCGCCTCCAAATTTAGCAGGGAAACCACCTTCACAACGGAGACGGTGCTGCTCCACCCCGCCGAACGCCCCTTCCGTCTGACGGTAGCGGGTGAACCTCGTCTAACCGCCCTTGAACATCTTGAAGCGGTGCGGGCATCGCTCAGCGGGAATCACCCTCGCCATAGCGCCACACGGGGCGACCTCGCGGCGTGGCTAGATGCCACCGCAGAGGCAAATCCGGCGCTGGCATACCGCTTTGTCGAGGCGCTCTGTGCGGCGACACTGACGCCCCCCCTCACCTCAACCGCCCCCATCACCGTCTGTGTGGCAGCCGATTACCTCAGAGAGCTAACCCGCGAAGATAGTGAGGCGAATCGCGCCAATTTTCCCTTCCTGCGCGATGGGATGATGGGCGAGTTGGGGATTGCCCTTCCCCCCTTTGCCTTTTCCGCCAGCCACACCCTCCCCGCACGAACCTTCGCCTTCGAGATCAATGGCGTTCAGACGACGCCCAGACAGGGGCTTGCCAGCGGGGAGATCTTTGTCAATGGCGATTTAGGGTGGCTGATGCCCTATTTCAACGCAGGTAGCGGACAGCCCTGCGCCAACCCGACGAACTTCACAGCGGGGGCAGTGGGGGTGGTTTCTGAGGCAAACCGCCTCGCTCTGAATGAGCTTGGCTGTACGTTGTGGACACCCTTCGGGTTTTTGATCCTCTCGGCGGCGCAAATGATTCGGGATCAGGCGGCGGCGTTCGTCACCCCCGAAACGACAGACTCTCTGCTGACGAGCGCCGCCACCTTCAACAGCGAAACCGTTCGTGTGGCGCGGGAAACATTCAGCCCAGAACAGGTTGCGGAGGTGTGCCGCGCTTTGCTGCGGGAGGGGCTGCCCCTCCGGGATGTGCGGGGTATTCTTCACGGAATGCTCACTGCCCCAAATCGGGACGACCTTGACGGACTGATCGCCGGAGCGCGGCGTTCGCAGTGGCTGCGCTTTGCCGCCTTCTGCGGACAGGGCGTTTATGATCTTGCCGAAGATGCTCAGGCAGTCTTTCGTGCCGCACTCCGTCGGGAGGATGTGCTGCGGCTGGTTGACCAGTTCGAGGCGTTGGGCGGGACGGTCATTGTGCGCGTTCCGCCAGCGCTGCGGCGTGCGGTGGTGGCGCATCTGCGTCCTGCTTTACCACGTCTGACGGTCATAGCCGAGGATGAACTTCCGCCAAAGGCAGCCATCACCAGTCGGGGTGTGGTGGGTTTGGCGTGATTGTTCGCATGGTAAAGGGGGCATGAAGTAGATAGAATGGGGTGGCGTTTCTTTGGCGTAGACACAGGATAGGTGAGGGCGGCTGTGCCTTATAAACAACTTTTTTCGCGGCTGATCACAACAGACGCCCCGCTTGATCTTGCCTCTGCCTTCGCCCTTGAGGATGGACGCCTGTATATCGAACTCGGCGGAGAGGTCGCCCATTTTGATCTAGGGGTACATGATCTTTCAATCACCCTTGCCTTCAGCGAGCGTGCCTTTGCCAGTGGCGAAAACACAGCAGCGACAGAACGTGCCGAGGGGGCTGAGGGCACCATCTGGCGGACGACGATTAGCGTGGAGCGAGCGTCCTCAGCGGAGCAGCCGGATTATTGGTTGAACCATGCTGATATGGATGCGGCGCACTTCCGGCGGCTGAAGCTGAACGCACACAGCAGCGCCCCGCGTTGTGGGGTAACGCCCAATGGACATCTCTATGTTGTTGATGATGAGGGGATCATTCGCCTGTATGACGCCCATAAAGGCGATCAAGTGGGGGCATTCCAAGCGGCGGGGACGGATTCCCGTGTGATCGCCCTGACTGCCAACGCCGACGGGCGGTTGGTTGCCGCCTTAAACAGCCGCAAAGAGATCACCCTCTACGACACCCAGTTGCGGCGTTTAGCGTTTGTCCGTCAGGTGCGTGATGAAGCGGTGTGGTATGATCCTGAACCGGGGGCAATCATTTCGCTTTCTGCCGATGCCTTGTATATTATTGCGGCGGCACGTGCCCACCTCACTCTAGCCGATGCCGACACACCGCCAACACCCATTGTCTACGCGATCACCCTTTTGCACTTTGTCACCCTGCCCACAGGAGTCACACCATGAGTCCTTTTCGTCCACGCCTTGCTGCCCTCAGCCTTGCCCTTGCGCTCAGCTTGAGTGCCTGCGGGGGCAGCGCCCCACCCCCACCCACCTTCACGCCGATCTTTGGCTCGCCGCCCACAACCGAACCAATCAATGCCGAAACCTGCCCCAAACGAGGTCTGGAGCAATGGCTGCAACGTGCCACCAACCTGACAGCGGAATTCACCGACATTGTGAACAAAAGTCTGACCACCCCCCCCGGACAGTTCACACCGATTTTGAATCGGCTGATCTCCGTCCGCAGTGTCGCCCTTGCTGCGCCTTATCCACCCTGTGCCGCCCGTCACTATGAATTGCTCAACACCGTCACCGATGACACTGTGCGCACCCTTGAGGCATACAGTTTAGGGAGCGCCCTCGATATGCCCAGCTTTATCGCGGCAATCAACCGCCAGTTTGACGAGCTGCGTAATTTGGAAAACGAGTTGAACACGATCTACCGCTCCCTGCCTTAGGTGGTGGGGTACGGGTCGCTGTCCTATGTCGCCCGTATCCCGTAGGGGCGACCCTGTATGGTCGCCCGCGCTATTGCGCCTTGCACCTCACCCCTACGGGTATTTCCGATTCAACGTCCGCGCATAGGGGACGGCTTCGCGGATGTGCTGCAAGCCGCAAATCCACGCCACACTGCGTTCCACACCCAAGCCAAAACCAGAATGGGGGACGCTCCCGAAGCGGCGCAGATCGAGATACCACGCATAGTTCTCGCGGTTGATGCCTATCGTCGCCACCCGCTGCTCGATCAGATCACGGTCATAAATGCGCTCGCTGCCGCCTGTCACCTCGCCGTAGCCCTCCGGAGCAAGCAGATCGACGCTGCGGCAGACCTCTGGACGCCCTTCGACAGGCTGCATGTAAAACGCCTTCACCGCCGTTGGGTAATGGTAGACGAACACGGGCTTCTCAAAGCCCTGTGTCAGCGCCGTCTCGTGCGGGGAACCGAAATCGTTCCCCCAGTCAATCTTCAACAAGGCGCGGAGGTCGGCAAGGTGCTGCGCATGGGTTTTGCCTTCGGGAGGGGTTTCCTCCACGCGCAGCAGACGAATGATCTCGGCATCACTTGCCTCGCTGGAGAGCGTGTTCAGGCGCGTCACCGCCTCGTCATAGCTGATGCGCGGGAAGGGCGCAGTCACTTTTTCAAGGAAGGTTGTGTCCCGCTCTAGAATGCTCAGTTCCAGCCGATGCTTTTCGAGGACACGCCCGACAATGGCGCTGATGAACTGTTCTTCCATATCCATCATGTTTTCAAGGGAGTAAAACGCCATCTCCGGCTCAACCATCCAAAATTCGGCAAGGTGGCGGCGCGTCTTCGATTTTTCTGAGCGGAAGGTGGGACCAAAACAATACACCTTGCCGTGCGCCATGATGTTCGCTTCGTTGTAAAGCTGCCCCGTCTGGGCAAGGTAGGCGACATCCTCAAAGTAGCTGATCTCGAACAACTCCGAGGTCGATTCGCCAGCGGCAGGGGTGATGATCGGTGTATCCACCAGCAGAAAGCCGTGATCATCAAGCCAATTCCGAATCGTGCTGATGATCGTCGCCCGGATGCGCAAGATCGCCCATTGGCGGGAGGAGCGCACCCACAAATGGCGCTGATCCATAAGGAATTCAATGCCGTGTTCTTTCGGGGTGATTGGGTACTCATCCGCTGTTTGGAGAACGCTGAGCGCCTTCACCCCAATTTCGTAGCCGCCCGGATAACCCGGGGCGCGATCATCTTTCTTGACAATCCCCGTCACACTCAGGGAGGATTCCTGCGGGAGTTTTTCGGCGGCGGCAAAGGTTTCTTCGGGAAGTTCCGGTTTAAAGGCGACACATTGGCAAATGCCTGAACCATCGCGGACTTTGAGGAAGGCGAGCTTACCCTTCCCCGTCCGATCATAGAGCCAGCCGCGCACGGTGACTTCTTCGCCAACGTGGTTGGCGAGATCAGCAATACGAACAATCGGTATCATAAATCCTCAGTTTTTAGCCATAGGTTGTTGCTCACCTTACACACAGACCCTCACCCCCTACCCCCCTCTCCCGCTGCGCGGAGAGGGGGAATGCACTTTTTGAGGGGGCTTCCCCCTCAAACTGCCCTTTTCGATGAATAGGCGGTGAACAAACCCAACTGCGTAAGGTGAGTTATTAGGCAATTTTGTTTAGGCGTTACGCCGTTGCTCTCATCCCCCCGCGCCCCTATAGGGACACCCTCTGGGGCGTCCGCTGCTCAGTTTACACTGCCAACAGACCTTAACTTAAGGTAATCAGCGGCTTGTTTTGCTCCACACCCTCGCCCTTTTTGACGAAGATTCGCCCGACTGTTCCGGCGCGGGGCGCTTTCAATTCATTTTCCATCTTCATCGATTCCAAGACGACCAATGCCTGTCCCTTATGGACTTCTTGCCCCTCGGTCACCCGGACATCAACGATCAAGCCCGGCATGGGCGATTTTACGGTGATCTCGCCGTGTCCTACCGCCATGCCGCCCGCCGTGTTCAAAAGGCGCTGCTGGCGTTCGTCTTTCACCTCCACCTCGTAGAGATCACCGAACATCAGCAGGTCGTAGACGGCATCGCGCCGTTCGACAAGCGCTTCGATGCTCTCGTTGTTGACAATCACGGAATAAAGCGTGTCCGTGATGCGGGCAAAGTCCACCGTGCGCGGCTGTCCGTTCACGATCACTTGCCCATCTTGCCCGATCTCAATTTCAAAGGTCTTTCCGTGAACGGTGGTCAGGTATTTCACAGTGTCATGACACTCCAACAACATAACATCTAAGGTAAATACACGGATCACGAGCATCCGTTGCGCGAATTCTACCGCACAGGGGGCGGTGATACGATTTTGCCCGCCCCCGTACCAAACAGAGTCTCTAACGCGGCATCAGGTTGTTTTCGATATTCCCCGCCGCATTGGTGAATTGATCCACGACCCATCCGCTTAGCCCATCGGGAGTGCGCACGACATTCCACCAGCGCAGCCCGTTGACCACCTGCGGACCGCTCTGAATGATTACCACATCGCCCGGACGGAGCAGCCCAACGACGTTATCGGCAGCAACGGCTGGCTGCCGCCGGACGTTCACATTGCCGCCCGCTGGAACATAAGCCTGCCCGCCAACCACCAACCCTAAGGGGTTATTCCCACTTGTCCCACTGATTGACCCCGCGCCGGTGATTTGGGCGGGAACAGCGACGAACGCGCTCCCCGTGCTGAGAACAGGTTTCATCCCATTGCCCGCTAAGAAGAAGGGATAGCCCGGCTGATTGGGCAGGGTGGGCGTCAGACCAATCCGCCAAACAGGAGCCGCCGCCAACGCTGCCGCCATCCCGTTGGCGCTGGCGAGGATCATCTCCGCGTCGGAGGTGATCAGGGTGAAGGCGATCAGGTTCGTTTGGGTGCTGGCGCTCAATGTGCCAAAGGCGAACCCTTCTGTTGTGTAGAGTGTCGTAGATGCGCCGCCCGTTGCGGGGACAGTATGCAGCCCAAGGCTGTTGACCGCGCCGTTCCCGCCAGAGATCGGGTCAAGCCCACTGCCCGGCGGCGGGCTGACCGTGCGGGAAAGGACATTCGTCGTGTAAACAAGTGTCGCCCCGCCGGGTAGCCACACGACGCGATCCACACCGGGGAGGGTCGCCAGCGGCGTAATCGCGCCGCTGACCAAGTCAATGATTGCCAAGCCAGTCGACGTGGGGCTGCCATCCGCCGCAAACTGAACGGCGGCAATCTTCAAGCCATCAGGCGAGAGGGCGAACCGTCCATAGTTCGGCAGCGTCCAGCGGACGGTGCCATCAAAGCCCGTCAGCGCCATGCCCCGTCCGGTGCAGTTTGTCGTGTGGAGAATCCCCTGTCCGGTGTAGACGAGGCGTTTTTGCGACCCTTCATAGCCGGTATCCATCATGGCACGTTGGTAAGCGGCGCTGTAACCACCTCCGCCGCAGCCAACGCCAAAGGCAAAACTGCCCGCAACAAAGGGCTGTCCACCAGTTGCTAGCACGCCCTGCACTTGGATCAGTACATCGTTTGGGTTGGTTGCCGAGGGCTGTCCGGTAAAGACGGGATAAAGAACCGACGTCCCATCCAGCGACCACGCAACCCCGATCTCGGTCATGATTCCCGTTGCCACGCGGAGCGGTGCGCTGCCCGAGGTGGCGACATAAAGTTCTTGGCTGTTTTCCGTCCGCTTCGTGAAGGCAAAGCGCGAGCCATCGGGCGACCACGTGAGGTTGTCATAATAGGCGTCTGCCGTCCAATAGGGGCTGGCGGCGTCACGTCCGCCGTTGGCATCACCCGTCACGTTTGTTGCTGGCACGTTCGGCGCAGCTTGCAAGACACGCACATTGCCACTGTCGCCCACATAGGCTAAAACGGGGATGTTATAGGTTGTCGTTGTAGTTGTACCGAGCGCTTCCACCGCAACTTTCCCACCCGCGACAGGAATCACTGGCGGCGGCGCGGTGGGATCTGCGCCGCCTGTTGTCGCCCCAAGCCCCGTCCCCGTGCAGTAGAGGATCACACCGCCATTCAGCGTTGTGCGGTATTCGTAGCTCCCCACGTCACGCAGGGTGATATCGACCTTCCAAGCGCGGGTGACGCCCGGCGCTGCCCCCGCCCCAACGGTGCAGCCGAGGTTGTCGTTGCTCACGGCGACTTCTTCCCAAAGGTACTGCCCATCCATCCGTCGCCAGCTAACGCTTTTCCCAATGCGGCTGCTCAGATCATTGAAAATGGCGTCAAGGATGGTCTCGCTGGGACCGCCTTGCGCACGAACAGGCGAGGTCAGAGAGAGGAAGGGAACGCACAGCACCAGCAGTACTGCAATGGGAAACGCACGTCGAAAAGAATTGGTCATTCCAGACTCCTTTTGAAAGAACCTAATCACCCTCGCTGCTCTTGCTTCCATGATAGCCCATTTTTGCGCGGCGGGGCGTATTAACGTGAGCAAAAAGGGAAATAAAAAACGCCCCTTTACAGGAGCGTCTTGAGCCACCTTCGGGACTTGAACCCGAAACCCCTCGCTTACGAAGCGAATGCTCTGCCATTGAGCTAAGGTGGCAAGGGACATATCGATTGAGGGTAATTATAGTGACCTCCCTCATTTGCGTCAAGGGCAGAGGCGTGCTGTTCCCCCGCCCCCTAGCTTGTCTCGGCGTCGGCGTTCACATCCAGCGGCACATCGACCTTCGCCGCAATGTCTGTCGGCTTGAGGGTGGGCTTAGAGGGCGGTTGGGCGGCGGGCTGTGCTGGAACAGGGGTCGAAATGGGCGTGACCGGATTCGAGGGTGCCGGCGTTGTGGCGGGGACGGCTGCCGAGACGTTACTTCCGCCGCGCATGATCTCTCGATCTTGGACGATCTTGTTGATCCCGTTGCGGACGATGTTCATTGTTTTCAATAGGTGGGATTCAAACTCGCGCAGCACATCCAACACATAACTATCGGCATCAGAGCGGATTTGCTCAGCATCCAACCGCGCCTGTTCGATGATCTGTGCGGCGCGGTTTTGTGCCGCTTGGGTGATCGCGTCCCGCTGGATGAGCATTTCGGCTTTATCCTTCGCCTGATCGACAACGCGGGCGGCTTCTTCGCCTGCCTGTGCCATGAGGCGATCCCGCTGCGTCAGAATGCGATTTGCCTTGTCGATCTCCTCTGGAACGGAGATGCGCATCTGATCAATAACTTCTAAGGCGCGTTCCTCATCAATCAGGGTCAATTTCGTCAACCAAACATGACGTCCCTCATCGATGAGTTCTTCCAGCCGATCTACAAGGTGCTGAATATCCATAGCCGGTCAATCCCCCCCCGCGTTGGTATGGTATAGGTATGATTTAAGAATCACCCAAACTGATCACGTAATCGCGCTCAATTCCATTTTGGCGCTGTTCACTAAATTTTTGCCCTAACGCCTCGCAAATATGAGACGGCGCCATGCTGGAGACATCCCCGCCAAGTGAGGCAACCTCGCGCACGGTGCTGGAACTGAGATGAAGGTGACGCTCATCGGCAATGAAGGTGACCATCTCAATTTCTGGCGCTAGGCGGCGGTTTGCCAGCGCCATGCGGAATTCCAACTCAAAATCAGAAAAAACCCGCAAGCCGCGAATGATCGCATACGCGCCAATCTTTTTCGCATAGTCTACAGTCAATCCGCTGTAGGATGCAACCTTTACGTTGGAAAGGGCGTGCAGGGATTTCTCCAACATGGCAACGCGCTCATGGACATTGAACAGCAGTTTCTTCGCCGGGCGGTCATAAACGGCGACATAGACTTCCTCGAAAACCCGCGCCGCTCGCGTCACAATGTCAATATGCCCAAAATGCGCTGGGTCAAACGAACCCGGGTACACCCCGCGACGAATAGCCATCTTTTTTCGTTTCCTCTCCTTCTCTTACCTTTAAGGGTATCGTTAAATTTTAAATTTCGCACATCGATGAATCACTGGAGGTGTGCGGACGCCCTCTAAGGTGTCCCTACAGGGGGATGCGGCGGCGCAGTGGGCAACAACAGGGGATCACCCCTCCACGCCAACGACTCGTGTCCCGCAGAAAAAGCGGTAAGTCTCCACCGTCCCTTCCTCACTGTAGCCGCTCCATCCCCATGCCGGACGGGGGGCAAAAAGGTTCAGGCTCATCATGCTAGAGCCGTTCACTTTGACCCCGCCCGCATGGACGCGCCGCCCAATGCGCATGGCGCGTTCACTATCGCCGGCAAAGAGATAGCCCTCCAACCCGTAGGGGGTGCCGTTTGCCAGCGCCAGCGCCTCGTCATCGGTACGGAAGGGATGTACCGTCCCGATGGGTCCGAACAACTCATCTTGAGCATCGGCGGGGTGAACTCCAGTGATTAACGTGGGGGCGAGGTAATTCCCCCCTTCGGGGAGCGGTGTTGTGCTGTGTGTCGTGCCGCCCTTGCGTTGCAGCGCCTCGATCTGCCCACGCAGTTTTGCCACATGGCGGGAGTGGATCAGCGGACCCATCGCGCTTTCGGAGGCAAGTGGGTGACCAACCTTTACCCCGCGCAAGCGTTCCAAGACCATCTCTAGCAGACGCTCGGCAATCGTTTCATGGATGATCAAGCGCCCTAACGCCCGACACCACTGCCCATTCAGAGCGGTCATCAGGTTCACTATACCCGCTGCCGTCTTGTCCAGATCGGCATCCTCTAAGACGATCACTGGATTGTTGCCGCCAAGCTCCAACTGGGCGGGCTTGAAATCTGCCGCGCACGCCCGTGCAATTGCCCGCCCGCCCTCCAACCCGCCAGTGAAACTGATCGCCTTGATGCGCGGATCGGCAACGAGGGTCGCCCCTTGCGCTGCCGCCCCATGCACAATCTGGAAAACCCCCGGTGGGAGTTTCGCCGCCGCCGCTGCCTCAGCAAAGACATCGCAGCCCTGGGGGGCGAATTCTGAGGGTTTCAAAATCACCGGACAGCCCGCCGCCAGCGCGTTAGCGACCTTGTGTGCCGCCATCGGTGCGGGGGCGTTCCAGGGGACGAGTGCCAGCGCCGGACCCCAAGTCTGGCGATGGATCTCCGTCGGATTGCCGTTCGGTCCCTCCATGATCAGCGGAGCGGCGTGCGCCTCCATCTGTTGGATTGCCAAATGCCATGCCCCGCTGACGATGATTGTCAGCATACTCGTTGTGCCGATTACCGCCCCTGTCGTGCGTGATTCGAGTTCAGCAATCCTTTCCTTGCGGGAGTCCAGTTCGGCGGCGAGCGCGGCAAGATACGCCGCCCGCTCCGAGAGGGGTAGCCCCGCCCACGTCCCCTCGCTGTGGACGCGCCATGCCGCCGCCAACGCCCGTTCAAGGGCGGCATCGTCCGTCGCCCGCATGGGCTGAAGACGCTCCGCAGTGGTGGGGTCTTCTAACCATGTCTCAAGGGTGCGGGTGGGGGGGGCTGTCTGCCCGTCGATGTAATCGCGTGGTTCAGGCAGTGGCGAGGTCATCAGCACGGTATCCTTATCTCATCTAAAATCTACGTTAGTATAGATAGGGGTTATGCCGTTGCCCTCATCCCCCGGCGACCCGCCTTCGGCGTGTACCCGCTCTCCCACTGGGAGAAGGGGGAATCCATTTTTTGAGGGGAAGCCCCCTCACCCGCAGAATCGCTCCTTCTTTTCCCGCAGACAGGGAAAGGGAGCGGGGGGACTGGGGTTCTGAACTAAAAACGTCGCCACAGCCTAGTTTGGTCACTTTTGAGTTTACCCCTTCTTGGCAGATGTTCCTTTTCTATTTGCCGACACGCCTTTTAGCGGCGGGATGATGAGCGATCCCGTTTTTTCCTTGTGGGGGTACTTCGCTTCGGACAAGCCTTATCTGGCAGCCCCACCCGCGCTAATCCTGAATCAGGTATTTGGTGCGGAACGCCTCGGCATCAAGCACCCCTTGATCGGCGGCATCAAAGGGGATTCCGTTGGGCATCGTCGCGCCGGTGAATTCCACCTGCTGAAGGTTCAGCGCGTTCGCTAACTTTGCCCCTGTTAAGTCCGCGTGGGAAAAATCAACCCGTTCAAGGTTGGCGCGGCTGAAAATCGCCCCGCGCAGCGTGGCATAGAGAAAACGCGCCCCACGCAGATCGGCATCGCGGAAATCGGCAGCATTCGCCGTCGTCCGATTCAGGATCACATTGCGCAAGCCGCAGCCTTTCAGCGCCGCTTCTGTCCAATCCGCCTCGCTAAAATCCTTCGATTCCAACAGGCTGGCATCCTTCGAGAGCAGCCCATCGACGTTCAGTTCAAGCAGGGCGCGGTAGGTATCGACGCGGTTTTTGCTTCGCGCTTGGAGCAGCAGTTTTTGGACATCACGCTCGGTCTGAAGACGCTTTTCCACCCCGTTCAAAAGCCAATTGAACAAGAGGAAGGTGATGAACGTCCCTGCCATGCCCGACCCAAAATTGAGGGCGAGATCAGCGATCTTTGATCCGCTCTGGTCAGCCAACCCCCATGCGGTGGGGACGAGGGTCAGGATGAGCAAGACGCCGCCAATAAGCAAAAGCCACCGTTTGTTCATGCCGTTTCTTTCTGTTTAGAGGCTGCCCTGCGCCCTATCATTCGGGGATGTAAGGCGCTTCGGCGTGGATCGCCCCAACGAACACGCCCAAATCGGTATGCCCCAAAAGTTGGCGGATCGCCTGCGACTCCCCGATGTGATACCAATAGTGATACGTCATCCGCCGCAGCATCGATCCGATGCTTTCGGGGAGAGACTTTTCGTTCAGGGTGAAGTGGGTCGTCAAAAGGTCGGTGGTGATCGTCTCTAGGAAGGGGTCGGCGGCAGCCGTGATCGTCCGCCAGACCTCCCACATAGCGCTGATCGACGGTGTGCTGGCGGGTTTGCCGAATCCAGCATCGTTCACGTCGGGAAAAGGGGTCTGTCCTTGCGCCGCCGTCAGCCAATAGCGCTGTTCTTGCCACGACAAATGGGCGACCACCCAACCGAGGGAATTCATTGGCTCAATGCGGCGGAAACCGTCTTCCTCGCTGATTCCTGCCAGCGCCCGTTGAAACTCGCTGCGGGTGAAGCGCAGTTGCAAAACAAGGGGATGGGTCATGGTGTGCGGGTAGTCCTTCTGTGTGTTCGTAGGGGACGGTGGGGCGTCTTTACTTCCGTCCAAAATCTGCCGGATTTTCGCCCCAATGAGAAGTTTCCCACTTGAGGACGGGACTGCTGTACTCATGTTCGTTCAGCCATTTTTCCGCCCTCTCCACAAGTTCGAACAGGGTATCGTTCGAGGCGCGGCGCAGATGGGTTGTCTTGCATTTTTTCTGGCGCACCCAACTGATTGCTGTGCGGGAGTCACTGTAGACGGGGGTAGTCTTGCCCGCCTTTGTGAGGAGGGCAAGGGCGTGAACAATCGCCAAAAACTCCCCGATGTTGTTCGTCCCATCGGGGTAGGGTCCCACGCGAAAAAGTTCTTCTTTTGTATAGGTGTCCACCCCCCGATATTCCACCGGACCCGGCACGCCCGCACAGGCGGCATCCACCGCCCAACTGTCCCAGATCAACTCTGGCAGGGGGGCTGTACGGGCGGTGCGCACCACATGGGCTGGTTTTGCGGCGGGCTGCCCTTCGGCGGAAGGGGGCGTGCCTTTCTTGATGTACGACTCAGCGGGCTGCTCAAAGGCTGCCTTTGCCTCGGCAAGGGAGAGGAACGCCTTATGCCGCGCCTGAGGAAAGCCCTTTACCTGTGCCTCACACGCCGCCCATGTCTCGTAGATACCCGGGGTGCGCCCCGCCCAGACGACGTACCATTTTTTTACGGGTTTCGCAGCCATAATACCTTTCTGGGGAGGTGCTAGGATAAAAACACGCCTGTAGGGGCGACCCTGTGTGGTCGCCCACCATCTCATCCGGCACGCCCTACAGCACCAAAAATTCACCGTTCTCGTAGAAGGTTTCACCATCAACACGGATCACGCCACCATCGCGCATGTCGCAGATCATGTCCCAATGGATTGCCGAATGGTTCACTGCGCCGGTGCTGGCATACGCCTTCCCCAACGCCATGTGAACCGTCCCCTGAATCTTCTCATCAAAGAGGATTTGCCCTGTGAAGCGATTCACCCCGCGATTCGTCCCAATAGCAAATTCGCCCAGACGCCGCGCCCCTTCATCGGTATCGAGGGTGGCGAGTAGAAACGATTCGTTCTCGGCTGCCGTCGCCTTCACGACGACGCCATCCTTGAAATGAAGTTCTGCCCCGCGCACGATATTCCCATTGTAGATTGCCGGATAGGTGAAGCGCACCCACCCGTTCACGCTGTTTTCGACGGGTCCGGTGAAGATTTCGCCATCGGGAAAGTTAAATTTCCCGTTGGCGTTTTCCCAAAGGCGTCCTTCGGCGCTGAAGGTGAGATCGATGTTTTTGCCTTGCACATGGAAGGCTTTCTTCCCGCGCAGCCAGGTGATCAGCTTGTCTTGCATGGCGGAGAGTTCGTGCCAAAAGCGAAGCGGGTCTGGCTCGGCAACCATGCACGCCCCAAAGACGAAATTTTCGTAATCGGTCTCGCTCATGCCGGCGTCGCGGGCATAGGCGGGCGTGGGGTAAAGGGTTGTGCAGCGGCGGAGCGTTCGCGCTGCCTCCCGATCCATCTGAATGTTGATGATCCCTCCTTTGGAGCGCATGTACGCTTGTTGTTTTTCGGGTGGGAAGGCGACCAACGCGCCGGTTTCTTCTTCCGCCTCAATGCGCACGATGCACGATGCTGTTTCGTACATCAGCTTGAGCATCGGATTTAGGCGTTCAATCTGCGCTACCGCGCCGTGTTCCAACAAAACGACGCCCTCGCCGCTCATGTGGACGTAATTGAACGGGACGCCGCCTGCCTTGAGTGCCTCGGCGGTGAGCGCCCGCATAAGCGGCTGCGCCAATGGCGAAGTCCCTCGGAATAAACAGACCTCGCCGGGTTTGACCGCCAGCGAATAATTCACGATCACTTCCGCCATTTTTTGAGTGCGGGAATCCATAAAACCACCTTTAGAGACTGCAAAATCAAGAAGATGTTTACGCGCTGTAGCTTAGCATGAGGGGTAAAAAGTCGCAATGCAGGGAGGGTGATTCAAGCTATCCGCCGCGCATCGGAATGAAAAAAGCCAGAGTTTCTCTGGCTTTTTTGGTGGCTTTGCGGGGGTAGGATTCGAACCTACGACCTCCGGGTTATGAGCCCGACGAGCTGCCACTGCTCTACCCCGCGATATAGGTGGTAGTATAGCAGAGTCATCGCCTGTGTAAAGGGGGAACTTTTGGTAGAACCCGATCCCGCGCCGATCTCGCAGATGGAGATTCTGCGCACCTTTTTGATCTTTGGCTTGCTCAGTTTTGGCGGACCCGTCGCTCACCTCGCCTTTATGCAGCGTGAGTTGGTAGAGCGCCGGAAGTGGCTGGACAACGACGAATTCTTAGAGGTCTTGGCGGCGATCAACCTTGTGCCGGGTCCGAACAGCACCGAAATGGCGTTCCATATCGGCTTGCTGAAGGGCGGGTTTTGGGGGCAGATGATGGCTGCTATTGGCTTTGTCTTGCCCGCTGTCGTTTTTTCGGCGGTGGGGGCGGCAATTTATGTGGCGGCGGGGACGCTCCCCCGTGAATCCATCCTGTGGCGGTTGGTACAGGGGATTTTGGTGGGGATGAAACCGATCATCCTTGTCCTGATCGCTAGTGCCGCGCTGCGTCTCGGCGTGAAGGCACTGGATAACAGGGCAATGCGCTTTTTGTTTGGTTGGGCGCTGCTGGTCACAGCCCTGACCCTTCCCCCGCTGATGGGTCTTATGGGGCTTGCCCCCCTGCCGATCTCCGAATTCCTTTTGCTGATCCTGTGTGGAGCGCTGTACGTGATATGGCGGCGGCGGCTGAGTGCGGGGGTCCTGTGGTGGCTGCCCTTTGTGGGTGTCGTGGGACAAGTGATCGAGGGGATCCGCCCCACTGCCCTTGATCTTTTTGCCCGCTTTGTCCTCATTGGCGGAACGCTGTTTGGGAGCGGGTTTGTCCTTGCCAGTTATATGGAACGTGCGTTTGTCCTTGAGACAGGGTGGCTGACCCAACAACAGCTTTTGGATGCGCTTGCCATTGGGCAGGCAACGCCCGGTCCTGTCCTCAGTACCTCGGCGGCGGCGGGGTTCATCATGACGGCGACGCCCAACAATTTATGGGCGGGGGTGATTCCGGCGTTGGCATCGGCGGTGGGAGTGTTCCTTCCGGCATTTGTGATTGTCTTGCTGTTCGGGCGGGTAATTCCCTATGTGCGCCGTTCGGCGGCGGTAATGGACTTTTTGAAGGGAGTCAACGCGGGCGTGATCGCCCTGCTGGTAGGGACATTCGTCACCCTAACATGGGGGACGCTGCTCGTCGGCGGGGGTGTGGAGTGGCTCTCGGTAGGCTTGTTGGGGGCGGCTTTTCTCGCCTCGGAACGGTGGCGGTGGTCAGCGCTGCGCTTAGTGGGGATGGGAATCATTGTCGGCGTGATGCGGGCGTTTTTGGGGTGGGTATAGGGTGATGCGGAGGGCGGACGCGCCATAGTCCGTCCCTACAAGGGCGCGAGGGCGGTTAATCCCCAGTGAGGTTGGGCAGCCCCCCTTGATACCAGGGCGGGTAGGGGGTAATCGGCTGGTTGTAGTAGGACTCAATAATGCGGCGGACAATTGGCGCGGCAATGTACGACCCTTCGTTGCTGCGCTCGGCAATAACGACAACGGCAATCTCCGGCTCGTCGGCGCGTTTGCCGGCGAATGCCGCAAACCATGCATGAGGAAGTCCGCCCGTCTCCGCTGTTCCCGTCTTGCCACAAATGACCGCCCCTCCGTCGTAATCTTTGAAAACGAAATACGCCGTCCCATAGCGGGCATCCGTCATCACGGCGCACATCGCCGCACGGATTCCCTGCAAAACGCCGGGCTTAAAGGTCAACTGTCCATTGGCAATCGGTTCGGCGGTGTAACTAGGCGCGCCAATAATCCCCACCTCTCGCACCAACAATGGTTGGTAAAGCGTCCCGTCGTTGGCAACTGCCGCCACCATGCGGGCAATTTGCAGCGGCGAGACGACAATATCCCCCTGCCCAATAGCGGCGTTCAGGGCGTCGCTGCCGCGCCACGCCCGCCCCGCCACTTGCGGGTAGGTGGCGGGGTTGGGGATATATCCGGGCGCTTCGGCAATATCCCGAATCCCTGTTGGTGCGCCAAACCCCATCCGCAAGGCATGGTCGATCAGCGTGTTGGGGTCGCTCCCATTCAGCGACCAGGCGATATGCCACATGTAGATGTTGCACGATCCGGTTAATGCCTGCGAAAGCGTGATGGAGCCGTGCTGACGCTGATCGGTGTTGGCGATCCAGTCTTTTCGCTCCCGATCCCCAAGCCGCGTCCCATTCCAAATGCCGCCACAGTAATAGCGCTGGTTCAGGGTGAACGCCCCGCTATCCAAGCCCGCCGCCACCGTGACGATCTTAAACACCGATCCCGGCGCATACTGCCCCAACGCTGCCCGATTCAACGTTGGCTTGCGCGGGTCGTTCGTCCACTGGCGGAGCAGCGCCTGGGCGTTTGGGAGCGCCGTGTTGGGGTTGAAGGCATCCACATCAAACGTGGGGTAACTGGCAATAGCAAGCACTTCCCCTGTGCGCACATCCAAAACCACCGCCGCCCCACCGGGCGAATATTGCCCCCACGCCGATTCCTCCCACGCTTCTTTTAGGGCATTCTGGACGACAAGCTGAAAATCACGCTTTAAGGTGAGATAGACGCTTTGGCTTGGGATCGCCGGAATCGAGGCGAGGATGCGCGTCTTCGCCCCTAAACGCAGGCGCAGCGTCACTTCTCCGCGTCCGGCGAGGGCGGATTCCCAAAAACGCTCGATCCCATCAATCCCAATGAGGGCATCGGGGGAGTAGCCTCGTGCCAGCCATTCATCAATCCGTTCCGCCGGAATCCGCCCCACATAGCCAACGACATGGGGGGCAAGCCCGCCAGCAATATAGCGCCGCGCCGGACGATTGGCGTATTCCAGCGTGCAGTGTTGTTCGAGAAAAAGGTGTTTTTCTTCAAAAACCTCTAAGGAAAGGACGCCGACCTCGTAGGCAAAATCGCGCCCGGTGGCAGCCCCATAGATCGTCTTGAGTCGTTCGGCGCTCCGCAGCGGAAAGACCTCGGCTAAGGCGGCGAAACAGCGTTCCGGGTCGTTCGTCGGGTATTTCTGCGTGCGCAAGGTGACAACAATCAACTGCCCATTCTGATCGGCAATGGTGAAGCCATCCCGATCATAGATGTTCCCTCGGTTGGTGGCAGTGGTGATCACCTCCAGCGCTGCGCCGTCTTTGAACTCGCTGAAGATATAGGCGGGCGTCCATGCCAAGCGCCAGCCTTCGGGCATGGCGACGAATTGCAGCAGACGGGCGCTGTCGGTGAATATGCCGAATAGGTCGGTTTCAATGTGCAGATCGTAGGCGATGTCGGCAAACGTCCCTTGATGAATGGCGCTCGTCAGGGTGTAGGTCAGCCGCTTTAGGGTGAGCGTTTTTGCCGTTGCCCGATATTCCCGTTCAAACCCATCGCGGCTGTAGGCGTCTTTGCTGTTTGCCGTTAGCAGGGCATACATGGCGTCAAAGTTTTCCGCTGCCCATGCGTTCAGAAAATCGGCGGCGGCACGCTGCGCCTCGATCAAGGGGAGGCGTCCGACGGGAATGAAGGGCGTCGCCGCATCGGGGGCGGCGGGGTTCGGGCGGCAGGCAGAAAGGATCAGGGCAAGCGCCATCATGAGACTAAACAGGGAAAGCGGGCGGCGGTGATTTGGGTGGCAGGTGGATTGCGTCTGCGCCATGCGTTAGACTCCAGGAAACATCTGATTTGGATTGTACCCAACCCACCGAAAGAGACCATGCCCACACCACACCCCCGCTTGTTCTCCCGCCGCGAATGGCGTATCGTATCGTTCGCGGCGGCGCTGATCATGCTTTTGACAACGCTCCCTTATCTGGCGCGGGCAGCCGCCACACCCGATGGGCGTCAGTTTGGCGGGTTTGTGATTGGCAGCGAGGATGGAAACTCGTATCTGGCAAAAATGCGCCGAGGGGCAAACAGCGCATGGCTGTTCAGCCTTTCTTATACGGCTGAGCCGCACGCCCCCGCCCCGCTCTTTCTGCTGCACCTTGCGCTTGGCAAGATCGGCGGGGCGATCACCCCCCCAAGTGATCCAAACCACTGGCGGACACTGCTGCTGATTTACCATGCGGCACGCCTGCTCTTTGGCTTTCTGGCACTGATCATCACCTACCGTTTCGCCGCCGCCTTCATCCGCCCCCGCCCGCAGCGCTGGATCGCCTTTGCGCTGATCGCCCTCGGCGGTGGGTTGGGATGGCTAATCCTGATTGGGGGTGAGGCAGCCTTTGACCGCTACCAACCGCTGGACATGATGACGCCGGAAGCCTTTACCTACCTCACCTTGTATGCCTTCCCTCACCTCGCCCTTGCCCGTGCCGCCCTGTTTGGAGGGTTGTTGTGCCTGTTTCGGGCTGCCGCCCTTCCCCGACAAGGGGCGTTCCGATGGGCGTTAGCGGCAGGGCTGTGCTGGTTGATTATGGCGGTGCTTGTTTCGTTTTACACAGGGGTGATCGCCGCTGTCTTAGGCGGGTGGGGCGTTCTGCTCTGGCTGCGAACGCGCCGCCTTTCGCTTGGGCTGCTGTGGCGCTGTATGGTGGCGGGCATTCTCCCCGCTTTGTGGACGCTCTACAGCGCCCTCTCCATCGCCCGCGATCCGGTCTTGGCGGGGACGCTCCAAGCCCAAAATGTCTTGCTCTCACCGCCGCCGCTCAGCCTGTTGTGGGCATATGGTATCCTCGCCCTGTGTGCGCTTCCGGCGCTGGCGTTGGCATGGCGGCGCGGTGGACGCGATCCGCGTTGGCTGCTGCCTCTGGCGTGGGTGATCCTGACGCCCTTCTTAGCATACGCCCCGCTTCCCATTCAGCGGCGCCTGCTAGAGGGGGTGTGGGCATCCTTCGTCATCCTCGGCGTGATCGGGCTGCGCCTGTGGTGGATTGCCTTGCGGCGAGCGCTGAAACGTCGCATCCGGTGGGCGTGGCGGGTGGGGGTGACGGGGATCGTCGTTGTCAGTTTGCTGACGCCCTTTCTGGTCATGGGTTTGGCGGCGTTCGGCTCAGCAGGCGCAGGGGGCATCGATCAACTCTATCACCCCGATGGGCTGCTCGCCGCGCTCTATTGGCTGGATAGTCACGCCGAGGCGGGGGCTGTTGTCTTGGCAAGCACGCGCCGCGTGGGGAATCTGCTCCCCGCTTTCGCTGATGTGCGTGCCTACATTGGGCATGGGGTGGAGACGCTGAACGCCCTAGCCAAAGAGGACGCCGTGAGCGCCCTATACGCCGGAAGGCTCTCTGAACAGGAGCGTTCCGCCCTGCTCGCCAGCGTCGATTATTGGCTGTTCACCCCCGCTGATCCGCCGCCGCCCGATGTGGGAAGGGTCGTTTATGAGGCTGAAGGGTATGTGATCCTCACCCTTAGACCCCGCTGAACGCCGAAAAGCCACCATCGACGGGGAGGACGATTCCGGTGACGAACGCCGCTGCCGGACTGCACAGCCAGATCAGCGCTCCGATCAGATCGTCCGGGCTGCCAAAGCGTTTCATCGGGGTATGGGCGTGGATCGCCTGCCCACGCGGGGTGAGCGTCCCATCGGGGTTGTGGAGCAGCGCCCGATTTTGGTTTCCCACGAAAAAACCCGGCGCAAGGGCATTCACGCGGACGCCCGCGCCGTACTTCCGCGCCAGTTCCACCGCCAGCCAACGGGTGAGGTTTTCCACCGCCGCCTTTGCCGCGCTGTAAGCGACGACACGAGTCAGCGCTCTGTCTGCCGCCATCGAGGAGATGTTCACAATGCAGCCGGCGCCCTGCGCCGCCATTGTTGCGCCGAACACCTGCGAGGGTAAGACCGTCCCTAGCCAGTTTAGATCAATGTTAGCGCGGAGCGCATCAGGATCAAGATCGAAGAAGGCTTTGTCGTCGGGGACAGTGGCGTTGGGGCTGTTCCCGCCAGCGGCATTGACCAGCACATCAATCCGCCCCCATCGAGCGAGGATCACCTCCCGATCTCGTTCTAGGGCAGGGCGGTCTAGGACATCGGCGGTGAGCGCCAGCGCCTCGCCGCCAGCCGCCGCCACTTGGGCGGCGTTCGCCTCCCCCCGTTCGACATTCCGATCCAGAAAGACGACTCGCGCTCCGGCACGCGCCAAGCCGTGCGCCATCGCCCCGCCGAGAACGCCCCCCGAACCTGTGACAAGAGCAACCTGTTCGCGCAGGGAAAATAGGGACGTGAGGTAAGCTGATTCAGATTCAGAGGTCATGTGGTGTGCCTTTCTAAGCGTGAGGTTCTGGGTAGGACAAAAGCCAGCTAAAGTTACCCTACAAATTCGTTCAAAACCCCCTCGCCTGCACCAATGTTCTATCGCCCGCCGTTATTAGCGGTGTGTCCGCGAACTAGGGTGTGTTGACAATGTAACCTCAGGAATCCCGCCGCTAAAGCAGCGGGCTGAAAGCAGTCACCCCTTCGGGGCTTGCCCCCATCTCGTAAACAGAGGTAGGGCATCCCTCCCCCTTTCCCCGCAGACGGAGAAAGGGGGCAGGGGGTTCTTCTACAAATCACTGTGGCGGACGACTAAAGCGCACTGAAACAGTAGTAGAATGCTATACTCCCTATACGAGTAGCCAAATCGTCCTTGCTTGGTATGAGAGTGCTTCCCACTTTTAGAAGCCACCGGGGACGATGTGTTTATCTTCCTCGATCCGCCTTATTGGAAGACAACAAATTCTCGACTCTACGGGGTGAATGGGGTGCTCCATACAGGGTTTGATCATAGTCGTTTTGCCGAAGCCGTAAAGTCGTGTCCCCATCGCTGGCTAATCACCTATGACGATTCCCCCTCTATTCGTGATTTGTATCAGTTTGCTGCCGTATCCTCTTGGGAATTGCAGTATGGCATGAATAATGTCAACCAAGCGACAGCGCCACGCGGCGCAGAATTGTTGATCAAAAACAAGCACCCTTCCCCTTAAACCTCACCCTTGCTATTGTAGAACTTTTGTGCTATACTTTCTCCCGAAACACTGCGCAGTGTTGTTTCGTTCCCAAGAAGCATACCGAACGGTATCACCTTCCCAAAGGTTACGCCAGCACCTTTCCAAGCGACCTAGCCCGCCTAAGTAGCCACCAAGCCCGACTTCCCCTCTCCCAAAGGAGAGAGGGCAGGGGGGGTAGGGAGGCGGAACGACGGCAAGACCGAGTTCGTCCAGCGGTGAATGTCGCCCGTCGGGGTGCTGCCCCCTACGAAACACCCACACTCAGCCTACCCCCACGCGGGGTGGGCTGTTTGTGCTGCCTTTCCACCCCCCCGCGAATAAATCCCGCTGTGGTACAATTCCTCCCATGCCGATTCAACCGTACACCGCGCCGGAAACGCCCGATCTCTCTATCCTGATCGTCGCTTGGAATGTCCGTGACGATCTCCGCGCTTGCCTTCAGTCCATCCGCAGCAGCGTGGAGGATCCACCCCTCCGCGTTGAGGTGATCGTTGTCGATTCAGCGAGCGCTGACGGCACAGGCGAGATGATCGAGCGCGACTATCCCGCCGTTCATTACCTTCCTCATGCAGAAAATATCGGCTTCACACGGGGGAACAACCTTGCCTTGCAAACGGCGCGAGGGCGCTTTTTGCTGCTGCTCAACCCCGATACGCTCATCCTCGGCGCGGCGCTTTGCTTGGTAGAGCCGAGATAAACAGGTGAACATGATCGGGCATCACTTCCAGCGCCTCAATCGTGACCTGCCGTTGTTTGGCTTTTTCCTGAAGCAAGTCGCGCAAATCCTGCTCTACGGCGCCCACCAGAACCTTGCGACGGTGCTTTGGACACCAGACCAGGTGATATTTCAGCGCATAAACTACGCCTGTACTACGGCGATATTCGACCATAGGTACAGCATAGCGCGACATTTGATATTTTATAACTATCAGCCACACAGAGGAGAAGAAGTGGCGAAATTACCTATGGTTATCGGATGATCGCCTAAATGCCAATTTTGCTCCATAGGACATTGACTTTTCCGTCAACGATTGGGTCCCACGGGCGGCAAAAGCGGGGTGGAAACTGTGGGCGCTGGTCGTCCCCGAAAGCCTTGCCGGACGTGGCACAATGGTGCCGATTGTGACAACATTCAGCAACTTGGGCGTGCATGTGCGCATCTTCACGCAGTTGAACGAGGCACGCGAGTGGCTTATAAGGCGCAACCTTAGCGGTGCAACTGATCCTTATCGAAAGCACCATCCCCCTTGCCTTCGGCATAGGTATGGGGATAGAAGGGGCTTTCGATGTATCGGTCTGCCTCAATTTTGCTGTAAAACCATAACCCCATCTCTCCCTCTCAGTTTGAGACGCTGGTCCCCCACCTGCCCAACAATCAAGGACTCATCACACTGATACCCGCTGAGACTGACTTCAGCCCAAAACTCTGGCTGCTCTGTTCTAAGCGTTAGCCGCCCCCCTTCGTCAATGATCTCAATCACCTCTGAGGTCAGGTAATGGATGACGATCTCCGGTCGGATGTGCCACTCTAGAGGCAAGATAGCCCCAGACCGTGCCGGAAGCCTTAACCTGTGTCCGCCAAAAAGGGAAACGTCAGCGGCGGCAATGGTCGTTTCAAGGGGATCATCCTGATAGTTAGTGATGAACAAGAACCCTCCGTTTTCGCCATCGGAAAGACGCACATCAGCCCAACTGCTTAAGGTGAACTGGGGCGGACAGCCCATCCGATCTGCCATCTGGCGCAGAATATCTAAATCGTCGGGGGTATTTGCCGCTAACGCTGCACCAAAGACCATCACCTGACCCATCCCTACCTGTTTGATGAAGCCCACAGGCTGCCCCTCTGCTGAAGTAGCAAACACTTCATCAAAGTCCCCCGAATAGGTTTCCATAAACGAGACCGGAACATCTCGGTAGGCAAAGGCTTGGAGTGCAGCGGGCATAAAGGGCGGGACGCTGTGGATGGACTGAATGCCGATTGTTTCTTGCAAGATCGTGCAGGGGGTATGCTCAAAGGTCTCTGCGCACATGCGCCCAACAAGGATCAACGTCCCGCCCTTCTGAACGTACTCTTGTAGTTTCAACTGGCTGGCTGTTTCACACAGTTTGTCCATCATCACCCAAAGGATGGGTGTCTGTTCCACATCGAGGTCAGCGCGAGTCAGGTCGAGGGCGTCAAAAGGGCGGTGGGTTAGGGCTAACCCACGCGCTAGAAAATCGAACAAAATCACCTCCCGCTGATGGGTCAGAATGTCCGTAGTGGGGCGGGTAAAGGTGTTGTTCACTTCAGTCATAAAATAATCGAGCAAAACGCCGATGGTGGTCACGGCTTTGGGCTGCGCCCGCATCAGATCAGCACCGTATGCCTTCAACACCCGCGAAAGTTTAGGATAGCGGTGATAATGGCTGCGCAGGCTGCCATCTTTACGTACCGGATGCCCCCAGTCGTGGCGCTTTATCGGACTGAGCAAGGGATCATTTTCGCCGTCGAAAAACAGATAGTGATTCACCGCCCGCATCCCACAAGAAATACACAGGCGGCTGTGCAACTCGTAGAGTGAGCTTTGGGCGCCGCTGAAATCCTGGTTTCCGCCCGCCTGAAACTCAATCGAAAAGAGCGCTTGCTCTGGATTTTGCCAGGCTTTGGTCATCTCATTCACCAGCAGCAGTTGATGAAAGTTGCCTTCCCCGATGAAGATCGGATACACATCGGTGGCACTGATCATACCCTCCAGAGCGATCACTTCCACCAACTGGGAAAGCCCGATAGGGAAGGTTTTTCCGCCGTTGCCAAACCCATGAATGTTAATTACGGCTGGGGTTTCCATACCGTGCGCTTTCGCCCGCTCCCACAAATGTGAAGCATAGTCGCGCAGGTAAGTGCGGTAGAAACGCCGATAGTCTTCGATCACCAGGGACGCATGGGAACTCTGAGGGTGGGCGATCTGCCCCACAAGGAAATCTGTCAGATTGAGGGCGGGGTAGTGTTGGGTAAGGCGCTCCCCGTAATGGGTGCGCAGAAAATCCCCAAACCGAGCGAGGGTGTCCGGGTTGAGATCGATCACATTCCGCACCCACTGGATCATGCCCATCTCATTATCCAACTGGGTGAGGACGATGTTGCCCCCCCGCGATATTTGGCGCGGCGCTAGAACCTCAAACACCGCCTGATACCAGCCTTCAACACACCTCAAAAAATCTGGGTGCAAGTAACTGGCTACATTGTGGGCTTTACCGTCCTGCCCAATGAACGCCGCTTGGGGATATTGGCTGAACACCCAGGGTGGGATGCCCTCGTTGATGGTCTCCGCCATAATGTAAGGACCAGGGCGGGCGATGATTAAAAAGCCCATCTGTGCGGCTAGATCAAGAAACCCGGACAAACTGCGCATGGGGTGGGTGTGTCCATCTAAATCAGTGTGTCGCGGTTCGGGTTGATGCCATAGCCATGGGATATAGGTTGCTACTGCATTGAATCCGGCTGTGCGCAGTAATCCAAGAGAATGGGACCACTGATCGATGGGGGTGCGAAAGTAGTGGAACTCACCCGCCTGAAGGAAGAGTGGGTTATCGTTCAGCCAAAACTGCCCGCCGCCTACAGAAAATGTACTCACTTACGTCCCCTTTTCGCTTGATAAAACCCAAGAATCTAGCCGTAAACTAGGGTTTGGCTTGTAATCAGGGTAGAACGTATTTCAAAAATCCTATCCCCCTATTTTTGCTTGCAGGGAAAGGGGGCAGGGGGATAGGGGAGTTCTACTCAATCAATCTAGGAGGAGCGCTGTACCGATCAGTTCTTGATGGGCATGGAGGGGGAAGCCTCCCGTTTGGTGAAATGGAGGGTGCGAAGAGCATTCTGAACATATGGACTGTTCGTGTAGGTGTTCCAGATCAGCCCACTGAGGTAATTCTCAATCATGAGCATCGAGCAGCCTTTATCGATCCCGTACAGCGCACTACTGTACCAGGGGGGATCACTAACTAGGTTGTAGGCGTCAAAAAAGCCGTACTTACCCCACGTTTGGGGATGTTCATGATAGAGATACTCCATCATTGCTATCGTTAAATCAGGGATGAAAGGCAGACAGGCGATTGCACTGTAGATGGAAACTGTACCCGTATGGTGAGGCGGATGCAGCGACGGAGAACTGCCAGCCACTTCATACCCCTTAGGATAGTCTCCAGCGCTTAACCCCCAGCTATTGGCATGATAGGTCTTGAAGGACTGCGCTTGTTCGATGCAAAAACTGCGGTTGGCTAATGCCGCCAGTCGGGTATTGTTAAACCAGTCAATGCCATCGGGATCGAGATATCTTGCCGTGTCGAGCCATGCCTCGCTGAACTGGTAGGCGAATAAGTTACCGCCGGGATTGATGATAATGGGCTGCCCTTCAAAGTAGCCTATATCACGCCGAAACCCTTGATAAAGCCGGCGTGCCACCGAGGGATCAAGGTGTCCAGCCGCTTGCAAGTACATCATCTTTTGTTCGGCAGCCATATCCCACTGACCGATAAATCCCGGTTCACCCTCCACATAGTCCCCGTCCTTATCGGGGTTATATGCCATCCGAAAACGGGTCTGCCCCTCATGCTCAAAAACCAGCCACGCCCAATCCACCCGTTCGAGTAGTTTCTGAGCCGTTTCGCGCACCTGATCATCGTGAAAATAGGCGGCTGCGGTAATCACCCCATTCAGGCATAGGGCGGTGTCGATGGTCGAATACTCACACTTATTCAGGCGTTGAGCGCTTTTCATGTCTAAGAAGTGGGCAAAAAAGCCCCGATGATGGCTGACTTGATTCCAGAGAGTGCGCAACGTCCCCTGTGTGATCTCCAACGCTTTCTGCCGGGGCAGCAGACCACGCTCACTGGCGATTACCCAAGCACTCAGGCTAAATCCCAGGGCGGCAATCGATGCGATCTGAAGATTTTTGGTAGCGTCCACCGTCAAGCCAAATCCCTGACTGTGTGGGTCGAGATTAGTGAAGTCCAAAAAAAATTGAATTGAACCTTGCAGTTCACGATCAAGAAGCGAGCGAACATCCATAAGGTTGTGTCTCTCCAACTATTCGGGCATTACTCTACAACATAGATGATTGGCGTGCGATGAATTGGACAGGAATGCGATCTATCTGAAAGGGCATTTCCTTATCAAGGAAGTCGATTAACTGTCGCGCCGCAGCCGCGCCCCACTCAAAACGCGACTCCCTGAGCGTCGAAAGCGGGGGATCGGTGTGCCGTGAAAGGGCAATATCATCAAAGCCAACAAGGGCAATATCGGTGGGAGCGCGAAGTCCACGCTCATGCATGGCACGCAAGAAGCCAATAGCCATCTGGTCATTCGCACAAAAAACGGCATTGGGCAGATCGTTCCCCGCAAAAACCATCTGAGCCGCCTCATAGCCTGAAACCTCTGTAAAATTGGCTTGATACACGGGGACCTGTATCTGATGCTGTTCAGCCTCCGCAAGGAAGGTCGCCATACGTTCGGCATTATCGAAGGAATCAGCAGCGCCGGCGACAAACGCCAACTTTTGTAACCCCTGCGCGTAAAGATGGTGAAATACTTGGCGAACCCCTTGCGCGTTATCCAACAGCAAGGTGACAATAAAATCGCTTTGCAAGGGGCGATCTAAGACCACCACAGGAAAGCGACTAGCCGCCAGTTTGAGCAGAGTCTCATTGGAAATTTTGGAGTCGAACACAATCGCCCCATCCACCTGACGATGAAGGAGAATTCGTCGGGGGGAACGGCTTTCCGGGCATACCAACAATTCGTAATCAGTCTCTAAAATGACGCTGTGAATGCCTTCCAAAATCTCCTCATAAAAGGAGCCGCCAAAACGGGAGATAAACACCCCGATGGTGTGGGTTTTGCGCTTTTTGAGGTTTCGGGCGAAGGCGTTGGGGTGGTAGTTAAGCTCTGTAGCAGCCTCCATTACCCGCTTGCGGGTGGCATCGCTAATCGTCCCTTTCTGATTGAGAACATACGACGCGGTGGTGACACTCACCCCCGCGCGGGTGGCGACATCTCGAATGGTGGTCATGGATTTTCCTTACCTATAACGTTGTAGTAGCGTCCGTGTGAAAGGATGATGGTAAACAATGCACTTCATTCGCCAGTAACCCCGCTTCGTTCAACCGATTCGACAAACCACCGTTGCAAAATGAAGTACATCACCAGCAGAGGTAGGATATTCAAAAATGTGCCGCTCATTTTGACCGCCTCATTCAATCGGTCAAAAACGTTGACCACGCCCGGCGGATAAAGGTTTTCGTAAGCCTGTACAAATTTGGAGAGCTGCATTGGCAGGGTGGTTGTACCCCCTTCCAAGAAGATCACCGTGAGAAAGGTTTCGTTCCAATACCACACTACCGAGAAAATGAACGAAACAATATAGGCTGGAAGTGCGGCGGGCATTGCCACCGTGAAGAAAATGCGTACATCAGAAGCACCATCAAGGCGGGCTGATTCCTCCAATACTTTGGGCAGTGAAAGAAAGTTTTGGTAAAAAATCAGGACGAAAATCGCACTTCTGAAGCCTTGCCCCATGAGAGCAGGCAAAATGAGCGCCAGCGGATTTCCCAACAGCCCCATGTCTCGATAGGTGAGCATCTGCGGGATGACGGTGTTCTGTGGGGGGATGATGAAAGTCGCCAGTAAAAGCAGCAGAACGATAGGCTTGCCCCAGAAGCGGTAGCGTGCCAACCCATAGCCCACTAGGGAGGCAACAAATGTCTGAAGCAGCGATGGAATCACACTGATTAGCACCGAAGCCAGCAAGGTGTTGACGTAGTTCAATACGCGGAACGCCTTCAGGTAGTTGCCCGGATAGAACTCGGTTGGCACCCACTGCACCATGGGGTTGAGCAAATCATTGGGGCTTTTGATGCTGGTCACAAACATGAACAGCAGCGGATGCAAATAGACAAAGCCGATGGCGATCAACAGCGCATACAAGACGAGAGTAAAGATCGCCCCGTGTCGGGCGCGGCTGCCAAAGAGGAATCCACGCAGCCGCTCTACCATCGGATGACGGAGGATTTGTTTCACCTTGCCCCCTTCCTTGCCCAATTCATGAGGACCCAATAAACAAGCCCCAGAAGGACAACCATCACCCCAAAGTAGATGAACGCCAGCGCACTGGCATAGCCGATTCCCCCGTGAATGTCGTATGTCCGAGCATAAACATACTGAATCACTTTGTTTTCCGAAAAATGAGAGAGGGTGATGATCGTGTAAATGGCGTTGACCACCGTTGCCATCGAGAGCGAAGGCAAGGTGACCTTCCAGAAGATTTCCCAACCCGAAGCGCCATCGATTGCTGCTGCCTCGTAGATGCTCCGATCCACTTTCTGTAAACTGGCAAGATAGATCAGGATTTGCACCCCCGAAAACCACAGGATGAGGATGAACGAGGTGAGCAAGTACTCTACGGGATTGCGCAATGCTTGTGGAAGCTGCTCCAAAAAGGCGATTACCGCCGGGGTGTTGGCAATGCCCGGCGCAGAAGCAGCCCCTTGCTCAGTCAGTTCTTTGATCACCGGTCCACTGGTAATGACGATGGGCAGGAAAAAGATGGTGCGAAAGAGTCCTTTGAATCGGAACTTAAGGTTCAGGAACATCGCAATCAACATGGCAAAGATCAACACAATCGGCACGGAGACGACGGTTTCGATGGTGTACCCGATTAGCAGCTCGACAAAGGTGGGATCGGTGAATAAGCCCCGTGTATAGTTTGCCCACTCAACAAAATCCAACGTGATGCTGGTGGCAGTCACCGTGACGCGATTTTGGCTGTAACGAAAGGTTTCTACAAGCGGCAAAAAGGTGAACAGCGCAAAGCCTACAAGCCAGATTAGGATAAAGGCGTACCCGTGCAGGGCTTCCCGGCTGCGGAGGCTGATCTCACGGCGACGGGGCGTGCGAATCGTCATTGGCTATTCTCCAAAAGCGCGGCGTTTTTTGCCTCGATGGTTATCCCGCCATAGACAAAAGGGTGATCCGTGTAATTGACGATGATCTGCTTGCCGTTGCCGTAGGTGGTGGCAAAGACCCCCTTATTAAGCTGTTTGCGGGCGACAATGGGTTGTCCCCGTACTGGAGACAGAAGATCATTCAGCCACAGGTAAGTGCGTTTGATCTGCTCACCCCACTGGGCATAAGAGGAACTGTAAATAAGCCATGCCGAGGCGGTGTTGATCATGTTGGCAGTGGGTTCATAGGTCACAAAGTACGATGGGTAAATACCATAATCAATGTGATGCAAGAGATCGTTTTGAACATTGGACGAAAAGTTGAGCGCTGCGCCGTAGTAGGGAACATAACCCGCTAACACCACCGGCAAAAACGGAACAGCCTCAGTGGTGTAGATGTACCCATTATCGCCCAAGGGCATATCGTAATAAGCCTCCATCTGCCCCCAAAGATAGCTGTTGGGGCGGTAGAAACCGAGGGGTAGAGGCGAGTCGCTCAGCATGGTCTGGTAAAATGCGATGGCTTCTTCACGGTTGAGCAAATGCCCCTGCCGGAAGTCACTGTAGAGGTTTGACCCGATGCTGTCGAGGGCAAGCCCAACTTTGATCTGATCGGCTGCGTCCTTTACAAAGGTGGTATAGCGCCACTGGAGGGTTTCAGCAGTGAAGTAGTAATTGTAGAAGCGGTTGTAGCCTTCGATATTCACCCCTGTGATCGCCATCGCCAGATCGTTACGGACTGAATACCCCGATTCGCCCCACAGCGCCGCTTGTGCGTCTAGATAGAGTGAAAAGCGCCCCCCTTCCGCCGCGATTCTTTCAGCCAGTGTGTGTAGTTCACCGATATTGCCTAACGCGGACTCTACAGTTAACGATAGGGAGGGCATGGTTAACGCCCCCAAAGGCTGCCAGCCAAAGTAGATCACATGGGGGTTGGGAATGTTCAGCGCTGCCAGAATGTCGCTCATCTGGCGGATGGTGGTCATGGGGACAAAACGATCCCAGACCATCACTTTTTCTTTATCGCCGCCCAGAAATTCAAGGCGGATACCAATGTTGGGATTGGGATCGGTATGTTTGAATAGAAGCCCCTTTCTGACCAGATACTGCTGATAACTGAGTGCCATGCCTACATAGTTTGCCGCTTCACCCGTGAGGAAACGATAGTGAACGACGACATCATAGGTGTTGGGGCGCCTCTGGATGGTTGTTACCCCTGCTCCCGAACGGTTTGTTGCCTGAAAGTAACTTTGGTTGCGAATGAAAGCGTTATAGAGGAAATTGAAGTTGGTGATGATCCCCGCAGGGTGTACCTGAAGTTCTCCATAGGCAGCGCCTTTTTCAACCACAACGAGAAAAGCGTTTTCGCCCTCCCCATGCACCATCCCAAAGACGGGGAAAGAGATGGGATAGGGTAAATTCACCAAGGGGTTATAGGGCTGAGTGGCAATCATGCCCAAATCTGCGCCATAGTAGCGCCCATAAAACATGGTTTGGGCTTTCGTGGAATCGGCAAAATGGATCAAGCTGCCCGTTCCATCAGGGATGAACATATAGCCGGGTATCGTGCCGCCCCGCGTCGCGCCCATAAAGGGATACAAAATAATCTGCCCCAATCGGTATTGGGGGCTGTCTTCAACAATGGACGTGTAAGGTATTTCCACCCTCACCCCTTCAGGCTCCAACTGTACAATTAGCTTTAGGGAGATGCCCACATCTTGAAAGGTTATGTGGGCTAAAATGCCTTGATCCATCGGGTTGACCACTACGATAGGGCTGCTGTTGCTAAGGGAAAGGCGTTTGCTAATTGCCTTCTCGTCCAGATAGTCGATACTGATCCCACTGCGAGCAAAGGCTTGCCACGAGCGGTTGAGCCGATCCCCCTCAATCAGGTCATCAATGCCCGAATGCCACAGGTAACCGCTGCGTTTATCCACCACCTTAAAGGACAGCGTGGTTGCATCGAGATGCAATTGAAATACGTCATTTTCAGCAACTTGCCGATAAGAAGCAGGGATTCCCTGCAACGGAGGTTCCGCTCTCACCGTATATGCCGCCGTACTTCTAGCCGTCAGAACCAGGCACATCAGGAGCAGCATAACGCGCCCATAGATACCTCTTTGATGCCCCGTCGGGGGGGAAATCATGTTAGCCACGTAGACCGACCTCCTGAATGATTGCTTGGATGAACTCAAACAATTGATTAAACAACACATAGAGGATGTAGCCAGTCAGAAGGAATATCCCCATCGTAAATAGAGTGATCAGGATATTCCGCACTGTTTCTGAAACCGAGTAATTGTGAATCTCCTTGACCATAATGATCAGCATGAGGATCGTCCACAACCACATGAGTTGGGTGGAGAAGGCGACGATAAAGACCTCATTGAGCGTCAATAGGTTGGAGAGGAGAGCGATTGGCAGGGCAAACAAGGCGTAAGGAAAGAGGCTATAAGCGCTACCGATAATCACATGGCGCAGACGCCCTTCCCCATCGCTGATAGTGGCAACCAAATAGTTTGCGGCATTCCAGATGATGATCATCAAGAGGGTGGAAATGATTTCTGACTCTACTTGAATTTGCCAGGCGGTGGAATACGGGCTGAAGATGAACCCGGTCACATAAATGGTGACAACCCGCATCGCCAGTACCCAAGCATAGAGGATGAAGGCAAAGACAAGGCTGCCCCGGAGATTGTGCTTGATGTAGTAGAAACTATCGGCGGGCTGCCGGATAAAGCGGAACATAAAGGCAAAATCATCGACCAAACGAATTTTCTGGGCGCGGCGGATGCCCTGTCGTAGTGGGTCTAGCCAGTGGCGGCGCTGCTCCAAACGATTGAAAAGGCTTAAGACGATCCACGCCCCTAAAAAAAGTAGTAGGGCATCGCCCAATGAGCGCTGTAATACAGCGTTGCGCAGTTCCCAAAAGGTCTCAGAATAGCCGTTGCGATCTTCGGCATAGCGGTAATTCTGTAAGGCGTTGGTATAGTCGCCTTCCTTGTAGTAGGCGTCGGCGATAGCTTGATACGCCATAATGAACAGCCCATTGTACTTTAACACCTGCTCAAAATAGGGCTTTGCCTCTTGGTAGAAGCCGTTCATATAGAGTTGCACCCCATCATGGACGATTTTGGCAAAATCAGTGGTGCGGAAGGTGATAATCGCGTTCTTATCTTTGTCCAGCACGTAGAGGTCATCCCCCACGCGTTCAATGGCGGTGGGATAACGCAACATGCCTAAGCGCTGCTCCCCCCTATCCTCTGCGCCAAAGCGGAACAAGAGAGTCCCATTCAGGGTATATTCATAGATATGTCCACGTCCATCTATCGCCAAAAGTAGACCGCTGTCGCTTGTGTGAATGTCCCGAAAGGTTCGAGACCCGATGTGGTCTTTCATCACGTTCTTGCCAGAGACAGTGAATTTGCGAATGCTCCTATTGGGTTCTGTTCCTCCCGTGATGGTATACACCAGCGACTGGTCATCAATGGTCACGTTGGAAGGGGAGGCGGCTTCATTCTTGACAAACTGATCAAGCTGCTCTTTGGTTAGGAAAAGCCGCTGCACGATCATCTTTAAGGACATTTCCGCCGAATTGGAGCCAAAATAACCGATGAAATGCCCATCGGTGTTCATCATTACCAGCCCATCCACTGAGCCTTCACTGACAATATAAAGATTCTTGCGCACATCAACGGCGATCTTGCGCGGCAGGAAGTCACGATTTGCGCCAAAGAGTGGCTCTGAGGGGCGTCCGAACTCCTTTACCAAGGTTCCCCTCTGGTCAAGGATCACGATTGTATTTTTGCCCGCATCAGCAATGTAGATCATGCCGCTTTCGTCGACGAACACCCCCGTAGGAGTTTGCACCAACGCTTTGCCTAATTCCGCCACCACCTGAAAGGTGGTGTCAATTTTGAGGATGCGTCCATTACCGGTATCGGCAATATACAAAAAACCATCTGGAGCGTAGTACATCTCCTCTGGACTAGAGACGGGTAGATCGATCTCTTGGAGCGGCGTGTAAGCGTCTTGGGTGGGGATGAATGCACCGCCGGGTCCAATTGCCCATGTGGTATAGGGTGAAATCGCACGGGCTTGGCTGTTGAGCGCTAACCACCCAATGAGGAGGAGCAGACCTAACCAAATCAGGCGTCTTTTCATCTGGTATGTTCTCATGGTCACTTCAACCCCGAATGCGACATGGTGTTCATCACTTGATTTTGGAGGACGATGAAAATCAGCAAATTGGGTAGAAACATAATCAGCCCTGCCGCCGCCGCGATACCTTGCCCGGCAACGGCGTTGGCGCCGGCTGTGGTAGTGGTTAGGGTGCTGAGGTAAAAGGCAAATGTCCTCAAGGTCTCGTTGTTTAGGTAAAGCGAGGATGTGTCGGCATTATTCCACGCCGCATGAAAGGTGAGGATGGCGATGGTGGCGAGGGCGGGTTGAATCAGAGGTAGGATGATACGCCAGTAGATGCGCCAATCTGAAGCGCCATCGATCTGAGCCGCCTCAATGACCTCATCGGGGATGCCGTCGATGAACTGCTTAAGCAGGAACAAACCCACTGGCATTGCCAACACCGGCAGAATATGCACCCAGAAGGAATCGAGCAGGCTTAACCGTTCGATCACCAAAAAGCGGGGGATGGTTACAGCGATGGGGACAAACATCAGCGCGATGTTGTTCACGGCAAAGAGGGTTTTCTTCAGCTTAAAGCGCTTTTTGGAAAGCGCATAGGCTGCCATGCTGGAGACCATGATTGAGGCAGCCACCGTGACAAGGGTGATTAGGATGCTGTTAAATAGGTAGCGGCTTACAGGAATGCCCGATGTGGACATTTTCGAGAACAAGTCAGAGAAATTCTTGAGCGTGGGATTGACCACAAAAAAGCGCGGCGGATAGGCGAACAATTCATCCGGCGGTTTGAAGGCGTTGGAGATCACAAAAATGATGGGCAGCAGCATGAAGATTGCCAGCGGCATCAACAGCGCATAAAACTTGATCTGGCTGACATGGAAGCCCTGTGGATTAACGCCGCGGTTGCGTAACCCTGAAAGCCGACGAACCCTGTTTCTGCTCATAGGTCGTTACGCCTCGCTGCCAAACAAGCGGTTAGAAACGCGGGTAAAAAAAAGTACCATCAACAGCAGAGCCACCGAGACCGCCGCCGCATAGCCCATCTCGTAGCGCAAAAAGCCGTAGTCTTCAATGTGGTTGACAATCAACTGCCCGGCGTAGCGCGGGGTAGGGTTGCTGCCGGAGAGGGTGACTCCAATTGCACCGGCTTGGAACGTCCCTACAATAGCCATTACCGCCCCAAAAAGCATCTGAGGCTTCATCGAGGGGATGGTGATGAAAAATATCTCCTGCCAGCGACTTTTTAGCCCGTCAATGGCTGCCGCTTCGTAAAGTTCGGGGTTTATTTCGAGGATGCCCGCCAACATCGCCAAAAAGCCGATCCCCATGCTGCTCCATAGGGTGACCACGATCATGATGGTCATGAGGTATTGGGGCGATTGCAGCCATTGAATTGGCTCTTGAATGAGACGCAAGCTAAGTAGGAAACTATTCAGGTAACCCGTCTGATCGCCACTGAAAAGAGTCTTCCAGACAACAGCCATGGCGACTCCGGCAGTCATTGAGGGGGAGTACAAGATCAGGGCGAAGATTGTTCGGGGGAACTTAGGAAGCTGCGCCAGCACCCACGCCAACATGAAGGCAAGGGCATACCCACCCGGTCCGACAATCACGGCAAACTGGATGGTGTTAGGCAGGACATACTTCATAAACGTATCGTCCTGTGTGATCAGGGAGATGTAGTTACGCAGCCCGATGAACTGTGGTGGTTGGATGGTATCAAAAAAAGTAAACGAGAGTATCACTGCCGCTACCACAGGGACAACGATGAAGATAATGAACAACACCCCATAGATTGAGAGGAAGGCATAGGCACTGCCTTCCTTTTGTAGCCACTTTCGGAAAGGATTTTTAGTTTGCATTTTCCATCCATTCCACCACCCGCTCAATAGTGGGAATCGTGAACTCCTTCACCCGCTGACCGTCTTTGAGGTAGCCGAATTCCTCCATTTTTCGGGTGATCTCGCGGTTGATGATGATTACAGCGCGGTCAATGGCTACACGTGGGTTGATTCCGTCAAACACAATACGATTCCATACATTGCTCAACTCCCGCTCCTGCATGTAACTTCCCGGCAAGCGCACCGGTTCTTGCAGCCAGCGCCATTGTTCAAGAATGACGGTTTTATGCTCTTGGGGAATATCCAGACGGCTGAATGCCTCAAGGTTGGCGGAATTCCATAAATACTCCCGCCCATAGTTAAGCATCAGCCGTTCCTGAAATTCCGATTGTGTTTCGGTGGACATCCACCACTTGAGAAACTGCCAGCCTTCCTGAGGCTTATCGGTGTTTTTGAACATGAGGCTGGTCTGGGCAGAACCGGTGGCATAGCGGTTCTGAGTTCCATCGCCTAAAACTGTCGCTGGGTAGAGATCAATGCCCCACATCCCCCCAATCTCTGGGGCGGCAGTCATGAGCTTAATATAGGTCTCAACGTTGGAAACCCCAATGGGCAGCGTGCCATAGCGAAAGCTCTCATAAAAACTCGATGTGGTGAGGGGCATTCCATAAAGGGTGAAACTATCAGCCATAAATTTGACAGCGGCAACGGCTTCTTCACTTTGCAGACCTGTAGAAAACCCATCTTCGCTGTAAAGTTTGGCGCCAAAATTAAACAGATAGGGCGAGGTGAAAAGATAGTCTTTTTGCCCGCCACCACTAGACAGCGGGGTATTGAAGTTCATCCCGTAGCGCTGCAATTCGGGCAGTATCTCGATCACATCGTTCCATGTGTGAGGCACGGGCAACCGCAGTGAGTTGAGGATGTCCTTCCGGTAATAAGTCACCCAAAAGTCCTGTGTCTCTGGGATAGCGTAGACCGAATCATTGATGATGTAGCTCAGGAGCGCGCCGGGTGAATAGATGCGGATGAAAGAGCCAAAATCAGCGAAGGTACGCAGATCATACAAGGTGTTCCGAATGGCAAGCTCATAGGGGATATTCGTGCTGACCCCTAAGGCAATATCCGGTTGAATGTTGGCAGCGTTTGCCAGCACCAGTTTGGACTCATTGGGCATGATTGAGAACTTGACGCGAATACCGGTTTGGGGTGTGAAAGTCTCGTCAGACATCAGTTGAAGCAAGTCTACGTACTGACGGGGACGGTTAACCCACACCTCTAGTTCGTTCGCCTCGGCGCTCAATGATTGGTAAGGGTCTGGTTCAAAGGAGTGAACAAAGCGTTTGATTCCATCACCGAGGCTGGTAGTGAACGGCACACCGGGAGTCTGTGGCACGTTTGTGGGGGAGTGAATATAGATTTTATCAAGCGCCAGCGGTTGATTCTGAAGCAGCGGCAGAAGGGATCCCAGAAGTTGCGCTGCTGATCCTGTACCCTCTGAGAGCCGCCCCATGTAGATTGGAATCTTATCAGGGTCTGCGGCAAGGAACAGCAGATTATCAATCGCCATTTGGTAACTCAGAATTTCTGTCGAGCCGCTGCTCTGATTAATCGCCAGCAGGATGTCCTTGTCGTCAATCAGGTTTTGGGCAATGGTCATTAAGCGGGTCTGAATATCGGGGATGTAGTTGACCAGTATCCATTCTTTATAGGGGTCGCGCTGATTCCCCGTCAGCTTTTTGATCTCCAAGGACAGCGTGTTGATGTCCAAGAGCGCCTTCTGAATCGTCTCAATAGCGGGTAAGTAGGGGGCGTTGGTGACTTCCACACCCAACACATTCTGCCCCTTGCGAAGGAAAACGTTGTAGGGCGTCTGGGCATCCTCACCGAGGGTCACATCCAGCCAATCGATTGAGGACACAAAGGGGACTGTGTTGAACTGCGCAAAGGGTACTTTGCCGTTGATGCTGATGCGGCGAAACACCGTGAAGTTGCTGCGGGTATTTTGCAAGGCACGCAAGGTGAAGGTATACAGCCCATCTTCGGGTACGCTGAAGGTGTAATACACCGCACTGCCGCTTTTTATCCAGCTTTCCCCGCCAAGGGTGTTTAGGAGCAAGCGATACGTATCATAGGGAGTCACCGTGAGGTTGCGATCACTCGCTGGGCGCACCGAGGTATCGTTTTTATAGGTGGGTGTCTCAGCCTCCAAGATGAGCATGACGCCGCTTGTTTCGGGTGCGCGGTGTTCAGCGCTATACTGGGTATAGTCCGGGTAAGGGGAGAATTCCTCCACATACATGCTGCCCAGATACAAAGCCCCTTGGCTTAGGGTGAAATTAAGAAGGTGTTTCCCTGCGGAGAGCTTCACCCGAAGGGGATAGGGGTGGCTAAAGTTCACATCCCAAACAAAGGCTTTGCTCCAGCGCACATCACGCACCTGCTGAATGAGGGCATCATTGCCGTAGCGGTCTTTGGGAAAGACGCTCTCCCGATTGCGGTAAAAAACTGGGAAAAGGATACGCTGAAAGGCGCTGAGGGGGAATGCCCCATCCACCTGTAGCTGCCCTTCAGGACGCTCTAGCCGAGAGTCCGCAGCCGCACTATCAAAACTGAACGTAAATTCCCCTTCAAGCGCAATCGTAATCTCAACCTGAACGGTATCTCCGGGTTGAAGGAGGACACTGGCTTGGGCATATTGGGTAGAAATATCATCTTGGATAAGGGGCAGTCCATATGATTCGGCGTGGACTTCGATCACGGGCTGACGAGGGGGGGCTAAAGTCGGCGGGAGAGTTGGATTCACAACCCGCTCTGGCGTGGTGGGCGGTGGCGCACACGCCGCAGATAGGCTAACGGTAAGGAGTATCAACAAAGAAAAAGCCGACCTAAAAGAAATCGCTAATTTCGAGGGCATAGCCACTCTCCAACCGTAAGGTGCGATCTAACGTGTGGGCAAAAACCCACTACAGCGCAGATTGTTCAATCATACGTCTGCTGTGACATTAAGGAATGTTGAGGTTTTGAGTTCAGAACCCAAAACCTCACTACCTTCTCATTTCACCTGAGACGTATGGTTACGTTCCTGACGGACGACTAGTTACTTCGATAGCTCTGCCTTGGCATCATCCAGAATCTTGTTGGCAAACTCCTCTAATTTCGCTGAGTAATCCTCGTACTTGTACGTGCCGGCACTGGAGTTGGCAAACATATACCACATGTTCACGTCCTTATCGCTGCCAATATCAATACCGGGCTTGCCTTCCCAACGGGCATTGATATAGCCGGGGACAATCTTGGCAAGTGCTTCAATCAGGCTGTTGTCTAGTCTTTCCAGCGCCATTCGCAGACCCGCCTTTTCGCCGGCAAAGGACAAATACAGGTCAATGGTCTCGGCGTTCACAGAGACAGGCATTCTGGTGGGCACCCCTCCGGCATCTTTCGCCAGTGCAGCTTCCTTCGCATACCCTTCTTGAGAGAAGGTCATCCACTTGGCGAAGTCATAGGCTGCGGCGGCATCGGCGGCGGTCTTGGAGACAACCAATATGTCAGTTACCATCGCCTGATTGCCGCCGGGAATACCCACAAAGTCCCAGTCAAAGGTGGCTTTCTTGGCGTAGTCGGGGATTGCCCAACCACCATCCCAGCGTACCCCTGATTCTTGATTCAGGAACAGTTCCCATGGACCGGTGGATTTGAATCCCTTCTTCTGATCATCATTGAGACCCTGCCAGGTGTGGAACTTCAGTTCGGTGGCTTTAGCGATTGCCCCCTTGAACGCGGTGGAGTTGTAATTCAGGTGTGTCCCATCAAAGCTGAACCACTTCAGGTCACTGTTTTGGGTGCTGGGGTACCAGCCAAGGATGAATTCCATCTCATCCAGACCTAATTTACCCTTTGAGACATCGGTCAGAGCAGTTACCGCAACAAGGAAGTCCTCAACCGAAACACCATATTCAGGCGCATCAAGGTTGGCGGCATCAAAGAGGTCTTTGTTGACAAAGTAGCCCATCACAAACTGCGCGGCAGGCAGCCCCAATGTCATCCCAGAATAAGAGACCGCACCCTTCAGAACTTCCGGCACGTCTGCCCAATCAGGATCATCTTTCACCATGTCACTGAGATCAGCCGCCCAGCCGTTTTTGACATAATAGGGCATGTTGTCTGCCATGAACACATCGGGAAGCTGCCCTTTGGCGGCATAATTAGTCAGTTTTTCGTCCCAACGACCCTCCCCAGACATATCCACAAATTCAACCACGACATCAGGATGCGCTTCCATATAAGCGGCAACCAACTGGCGCTGAAGGTTGTTCTCCTCAGCCGTGCCAACATTCCAATTGGCATAGCGCAGGCTGACTTTGGCATTGGCAGGCTTGACAACGGCAATCAAGTTGACTGCCAGCACCATAACGATGGCAAGGGTTAAAAATTTGCCGAGCGATTTCATTATCAACATCTCCTTAAAAGTTGGTTACAGGAAGCATACAAAGACTTCCGCTAAGAGCAAGACTAAAAACAGATGGTTAGCCTTTGCCGACACCTCCTTTTGTCCAATCACCATAAGGCGTTCTGAATCTTTCAGCCTTTGTCCTCATGGAGAATCCCTTTTTCTTTTGACAGCCTTTACGGTACACTCTATAGACGAAGTGAAATGTTTCACTTCATTGAAATAGGCGAAGTGAAATGTTTCACTTCACTCTGAAACTACCATAAGTATTTTTCTTTGTCAAGCACACCTGAAGGCACCGCTCTTGCGTCGTCCAAGGTTGACCGTTTGAGACTATAGGGTTATAGGGGGAAGGTAACCCTGACGTTCGATCAGCCATCCCTATCGTGCGTGCCATCCCCATCGTGCAAACAGGTACTCTCTGCATTGGCTTTCTGTAGCTGACGGATAAGGATGATCCATGTCTCAAGAAACCGAAGCCTTTATCAACCACATAATCACCCAAATGACCCCAGAGGAAAAAATTGGTCAGATGAACCAATATTCTGCCGATCCCGAACTCGCCCCTGATCTTCTTCGGCAGGGCAAGGTCGGATCACTCTTTAACGCTTCCGGGGCGCTCACAGGACACGGCTTTTCCGATTCAGGGAATGCCGAGATCAGCAATTATTTTCAAACGCTCGCCCTTGAATCTCGTCTCAAAATCCCGCTCATTCTAGGGCGAGACGTGATTCATGGATTCCGCACGGTGTTTCCTATTCCGCTGGCGCAGGCTGCCACTTTTAACCCTGATCTGGTTTGTGAAGCCGCCTGTGTGACTGCCCGCGAAGCAACCGCCAACGGCATTAAATGGACGTTTGCGCCCATGCTGGACATTGCCCGCGATCCCCGTTGGGGGCGGGTGGCGGAGGGAAATGGTGAAGACCCTTTCTTGGGCGCACAGATGGCTGCGGCAGCAGTCAAAGGCTTTCAGGGGGAACGGGTATCTGATCCAGATAAACTGATCGCCTGTGCCAAGCATTATGTCGGGTATGGTGCTGCCGAAGGCGGACGCGACTACGAAAACGGGGAAATTTCCGAACCCACGCTCCGCGATGTGTACCTTCCACCCTTCCGCGCTGCTATTCAGGCGGGAGCAGGCACAGTTATGTCGGCATTCATCGACTTAAACGGAATCCCGTCCACCGCTGATCGCCGCCTTTTGACCGATATCCTTCGCGGCGAGTGGGAATTTGATGGCTTTGTGGTTTCCGATTGGGAATCGGTTAAGGAACTGATCGCTCATGGAATCGCAGAGAATGACGCCCATGCTGCCCGCCTCGCCTTACACGCAGGGCTGGATATGGATATGGTCAGCGGGGTCTACCTAAACACTCTCGGCGAAAGTCTGCGACAGAACAAAATTACCCTGGCAGAGCTTGACGAGGCAGTGCGTCGGATCTTGCGCATCAAACATCGCGCCGGATTGTTTGAGAATCCCTTCACCGACACCACTCGCATCTCAAAGGATATTCTCACCCCGGAGGCACGTACCCTTGCTCGAACGGCTGCACGCGAAAGCATGATTTTGCTCAAAAACCATAGCAACTTGCTCCCTTTGCAAGGCTTCCGGCGAATTCTGATCGCGGGGGATTTCGTCCATGCGCGTGGGGAACTTTTTGGGACGTGGACTCCCGATGGACGCAGCGAGGATGTCACCCCATTGGATGAGGCGCTGCGCCACACTGCACCCAAAGGCGTGGAGTTTCTCTTTGCTGATTCGCCCGATCTCGCCCAAAACCTGACTCACCATGTTGACGCGGTGGTGCTGCTGGTAGGTGAACATCCGGCACGCTCCGGCGAAAACTGCAATGTGAGCGACCTGAACCTTCCCCCCGGTCAGGCTGAATTTGTCGAAGCGGTGGCAGGACTAGGTAAACCCCTCATCATGGTTGTCTTTGCCGGGCGTCCATTGGCGATCACGCGGCAAATGACCCAAGCCGATGCGGTGTTGTATGCGTGGCATCCGGGCATTGAAGGGGCGGCAGCTTTGGGAGAACTGCTTTTTGGCATAGAATCCCCTTCTGGGCGTTTGCCCATCACCTTTCCCCGTGCTACCGGGCAAGTGCCGATCTACTACAACCAGAAAAATTCAGGGCGTCCAATCGCCAATGAAGGATTGTTCCGCACCCGTTACCTCGACCTGCCTCCGATTCCACTCTTTCCCTTTGGCTTCGGGCTGAGTTACACCCAATTTGAGTACGCCAACTTGAAACTGAGCCATGAGATGTTACGGGGATCGCTCGATGTGAGCGTGGAAGTGACCAACTGCGGCGTGCGCGCCGGTGTAGACGTGCCACAGCTTTATGTGCGTGATTTGGTCGGCTCACTCACCCGTCCTGTGCGCGAATTGAAAGGTTTTCAGCGGATACTGCTTCAACCGGGCGAAACGCGGCGAGTGAGCTTTACCATCCATGAGGCAGACCTCGCCTTCACCCGATCCGATGGCACATTCGGGGTTGAGTCGGGCGCTTTTCATGTCTGGATTGCCCCTGACAGCCGGCGCGGATTGCAAGGCGAATTTCGGCTGTAGATCGAAGTCCCTCGGTTACAGGGTGCGTTGAGATCAGACTCGGCAAGGGGGGTGATGCGATTCACCGCCCCTTGTGGGGAATACTGATCAGCGCCATCCCTAGCGGTGAATACTTTGTCTTGACACAAGAAGGACGTCTGCTAAAATCCCTATCAGCGAGTTGAGATGCTCGACGGCGTGGTAGCTCAGTGGTAGAGCAGGGGACTCATAAGCCCTTGGTCACAGGTTCAAATCCCGTCCACGCCACTTCTTTTTCCCTTAATAAGGTATCCCACCGGATGCGAAAAGGCGTCTGATTCATTGGGAATAAGCCCCAGTTATACCCATTCCATCCCTTCCCCACTCATCATCATCGCCAATCCTATTCCACCCACCACCCCCTCAATGGGGTCTTTTGTGAGGATCCCCTCCAAATCAGGATGCATGTACCGCGCACAGAGGTAAACGAGGGCGATTACGTCAACCCGTTCCCCCGTGTAACTGACGGTGGGCGCGTCCGGGTAGAGTGGCACGCTGCAAGGGTCGTAATCGATTCGTTTGGTAAGATTCGCTGAGGCAGCGGTGATCCCCCGCACACTACCGAGGGTGTCGTACCGGAAATACGATCACGCCGTGTCCGTCTGCTGCCCAATCAGGTCGAGTCCGTCGCCGTCCCGTTGGCGGTCACGCAGTAACGGTCACCATCCCCGTTATAAGCGTAATGTACGGTGGTGTCATCCAAAAGCCGCTGCCCCTTTTCCCCCTTGACACCCGTCTAGCCACCCACTATGATCACGAACAGTTCTGAGAATAAACCATGCGGGGATGTAGCTCAGCTGGGAGAGCGCCTGCTTTGCAAGCAGGAAGTCAGGGGTTCGAGTCCCCTCATCTCCACTTGTAGAGGGTAAAACGGGGAAAAGGAAACGAATTTCCAACCAATTTCCGAAAAGCCCTTGACAATGTTCTGAAAGGTTCGTACAATCTTCCCCAAGATTGAGAAAGAGAACGCGAGACAAACGATTTGGATACACTGGTGGTCACGGGAACTGAATAGTCATAAGACACTCTAGGCAAGCGCAGTTCACCGCGACCCGACAAAGTGTCGGGTTTTTTTGTCTCTGATTACGGCTCATTACCAGTTGTGCATCGACGAGGCGAGATAACCAAAATGCATGGTTATGGCGCGTCATCGGGGTGCAACCCGAATGTTCTTTACCAACCGAATAAGCGATAGAAAGACGTAACGTAGCATTAGAAGACACGAGAGAAACGATTTCTCCGTGCCACATGGCAAAGCTACAAGGGCAAATGGTGAATGCCTAGGCGTCACGTGCCGAAGAAGGACGTGGTACACTACGAAAAGCGTTGGCGAGGAGTGTGCATCCGCATGAACCAACGATATCCGAATGGGGAAACCCGCATGGAGGCATGTCCATGCACGACTGACTGAACACATAGGTCAGGTCGAGGCACCCGGTGAACTGAAACATCTAAGCAACCGGAGGAAAGAGAATATTCTGCGGTAGTAGTGGCGAGCGAAAGCGGAACAGCCCGCAGCAACAAAAGCTTAGTCGAAAGTACTGGAAAGGCTGCCAAAGAGGGTGAAAGCCCCGTAGGCGACAAGCGAATAAGCTGCAAGGAGTATCACGGGACACGCTAACCCCGTGAGAAGATGGGGTCCACCCTCCAAGGCTAAATACACGAGACGACCGATAGCGCACAAGTACCGCGAGGGAAAGGTGAAAAGAACCCCGGTGAGGGAGTGAAAGAGATTCTGAAACCATTTGCTTACAATCAGTCAAAGAGGTGAAAACCTTGATGGCGTGCCTTTGGAGAATGAGCCAGCGAGTTAATGGATGTGGCAAGGTTAAGGCAGTAACAGCCGGAGCCACAGCGAAAGCGAGTCTGAAGAGGGCAGCGTCGCATTCATTAGACACGAAACCGGGTGAGCTACCCATGTCCAGGTTGAAGCGGAGGTAAAACTTCGTGGAGGACCGAACCGTTCCGCGTTGAAAAGCGGCTGGATGAGGTGTGGGTAGGGGTGATATGCCAAACGAACTCGGAGATAGCTTGTTCTCCCGAAATCGCTTTAGGGCGAGCGTTGCGTGTTTAGTTGTGGAGGTAGAGCACTAGTTGGGCTAGGGGTCTTACGATTACCAAACCCTTTTAAACTCCGAATACCACAACCCAAGCGCAGCAGTTGGACGGCGGGTGATGAGATTCGTCGTCGAGAGGGAAACAACCCAGACCCCGGCTAAGGCCCAAAGCCTTGGTTAAGTGGAAAACGAGGTGGGCGTGTTGAGACAGCCAGGAGGTTGGCTTAGAAGCAGCCACCCTTTAAAGAGTGCGTAATAGCTCACTGGTCAAACGCGCCTGCGCGGATAACGTAACGGAGCTAAACCAAGCACCGAAGCTAGGGATTAATGGTAGGGGAGCGTCGTGTACGGGACGAAGGTCAACGCGGTAAGCGAGGCTGGACGGTACACGAGTGAGGATGCTGGCATGAGTAGCGAGAAACATGTGAGAACCATGTTCGCCGTAAGTCTAAGGGTTTCCGACGCAAGGTCAGTCCGCGTCGGGTGAGTCGAGCCTTAGCCGAGGCCGGAAGGCGTAGGTGATGGACAACAGGTTAACATTCCTGTACCGCCTTTAGGGAGTGAAGTGGGGACGCAGAAGGGAAGCACAGCCCCGTGATGGAAATCGAAGTGCCAAGCGTAGTAGCGAAGAGGGGGTAGGCAAATCCGCCCCTGAGCAAAAGCGCGACGGCGGAAGCGAAAGCTCGGAAGTGTGTGTGCCCAGCTGCCAAGAAAAGCCACTAAACGATGAAGTAAGGGCGCTCGTACCGCAAACCGACACAGGTAGACGAGTAGAAGATACCAAGGCGAACGAGGGCCTTCGTTAGGAATTAGGCAAATTAGCCCCGTAAGTTCGCGAGAAGGGGCGCTCAGGGGAACCTGAGCCGCAGTGAAAGGGGCTCTGCTGACTGTTTAACTAAACCACAGGTCTCTGCGAAAGCGAAAGCTGACGTATAGGGGCTGAAGCCCGCCCAGTGCCGGAAGGTTAAGAGGAGAGGTTAGGAGCAATCCGAAGCTTTGAATTGAAGCCCCGGTGAACGGCGGCCGTAACTATAACGGTCCTAAGGTAGCGAAATTCCTTGTCGGGTAAGTTCCGACCCGCACGAATGGCCAAACGAGTAGAGCACTGTCTCAACGAAGGACTCGGCGAAATTGAATTACGTGTGAAGATGCGCGTTACCCGCAGTAGGACAAAAGACCCCGTGGAGCTTTACTGCAGCTTGGCATTGCGTTAGGACACAGTCTGTGTAGGATAGCTGGGAGGCGAAGAACCTGGAGCGCTAGCTTCGGGGAGCTGACGGTGAAATACCAGCCTGAGTGTGTTTTGACCCTAACCCGTTCCGTAAGCCGGAATGGAGACAGTGCCAGGTGGGCAGTTTGACTGGGGCGGTCGCCCCTAAAGAGTAGCGGAGCGCCCAAAAGTTCCCTCAGGTGGAATGGAAACCCACCTTCGAGTGTACAGGCATAAGGGAGCTTGACTGTAAGGCAGACACGCCGAGCAGAGACGAAAGTCGGCTGAGTGATCCCACGACACCGAGTGGAAGGGTCGGCTTAACGGACAAAAGCTACCCCGGGGATAACAGGCTGGTGAAGTCCAAGAGTTCACATCGACGACTTCGCTCTCGCACTCGATGTCGGCTCATCGCATCCTGGGGCTGGATAGGTCCCAAAGGTTGGGCTGTTCGCCCATTAAAGCGGTACGTGAGCTGGGTTCAGACCGTCGTGAGACAGGTCGGTCTCTATCCACTGTGGGCGTAGGGGATTGAGGAGCTGGCTCTAGTACGAGAGACCGGAGCTGGACGAAGCGCTTGTGTGTGAGTTGTCGTGCCAACGGCATAGCTCAGTAGCGACCTTCGGAAGGATAACCGCTGAAAGCATCTAAGTGGGAAGCTCGCCCCAAGATAAGTCCCCCACCGGGCAACCAGGCAAGACCGCTCGGAGACTACGAGCTTGATAGGCGGGAGGTGGAAGCGCAGCGATGTGTAGCCAACCCGTACTAATGGTCGAGGGCTTGCTCCGTGTGGTGCGGAGAAATCGTCGTTCTCGTGTGCAGAACCATGAGACGTTACGTCAGCAGAAGGCTATCGCTTATTCGCAAGGGCTAGAGCAGCTTGTACAGCCCCCGGCAGGACGTTTGGGGATGGTATGAGGGTGAAAGAGTTCTTGGTGATAGAAGCGGCGGGGTACACCCGGTCTCATCCCGAACCCGGCAGTTAAGCCCGCCAGCGCCGATGGTACTTGTACGGAGACGTACTGGGAGCGTAGGTCATTGCCAAGTCCTTTTTCACCTTCTTACCTTCCCCCAACCCCCCACTCCGGGGGTTTTTTCTTGCCCCCTTTCTACCCATCTTCCCCCAATGAGAAAAAAGACATAAGACGCTCAACCGCAGCCTAACCACCCCGCTACATTTTTCTAACCTGATTTTGCCCACCTTCTGCGCTGAGCGTGGTAGACTTTCCTCTACACATCGAAGTGAGGTGATCACGATGGCGCTCCAACCGCTGGAACTCCTACAACGCGCATTCCCTACCATCTCCCGCGAGGAACTGCTTGAGCTTGCTCAATTGGCGCGGGTGCGTACCTACCCCCCGGAAACGGTTCTCTGCCGTGAAGGGGCGTATGAACACATCCTCTACCTCATTGCTGAGGGACGCTGCGCCATTACAAAGCGGCTCACCGACCACGAAGATATGTTCTTGCGGCACGCCGCCCCCGGCGATTATGTCGGTGAGATGGCGATCATCTCCGATGCGCCTCGTTCAGCGACAGTGACCACCCTTGAGGAAGTCGTCGCCCTCGAAATAGACCGTGAATTATTCCTCCGCATTTTGCGGCAAAACGCCGAACTCGCCATGTCCATCATCCGCCATACCTTTGAACGGCTGCGGGTGAACGACAAAAACGCCATTGATGGCTTGCGAGAGGCTTACGGAACGCTGGAGAAATTGGACAAAGCGAAACTAGATTTCATCGAAGTAACCGCCCACGAACTGCGCACCCCACTAACGATCATGCGCGGCTACGCCAGCATGATGCTGACCGATCCGGCCATTCGGGAAAACCCCGTCCTGCGTGAGATGGTTGAGGGAGTGGTCAACGGCAGCCAGCGCCTTCACGAGATCGTCAACAACATGCTTGATGTCCAGCGCATCGATATGGAACAGTTAAATGTCGCCTCTGTTCCCGTCTCCTTGCCCGTTGTTTTGCGTGGGGTGGAGATGGAGTTTCGCAGCGCCATTCAACAGCGCAAACTGAACCTTGTCATGGACATTGCCCGTGATACTGGCATTTTATACATCGAGGCAGACCCTGGCTTGCTGAGCAAGGCGATGCATCACCTCCTCATGAATGCGATCAAGTACACGCCCGATGGCGGCATGATCCGCATCAAACTTGCTTATGAAATTCATCCAGAAATGGGGCGTATCGCCCATATTCAAGTGGCGGATACAGGCATTGGAATCAACAAAGACCAGCAGCGCCTGATCTTTGAGAAATTTTACCGGTTGGGCGATGTTGCTCTCCATTCATCAGGGCAAACAGCGTTCAAAGCAGGGGGACCCGGTTTGGGGCTTGCCATTGCAAGGGGGGCGGCTGTGGCGCACAGCGGGCAAATTTGGGTGGACAGCGAAGGGTACGACGAAGAACGTCTCCCCGGCAGCACCTTTCACCTGCTTTTGCCCATTACCCCACCCAAACAAGGGGAAAAGACCGCCGCCCTCAAGAAGCCCGGGCGGTTGTAAGTTTCACCGCTAGAATCATCGCCAGACGATCATCGATAAGGCTGGCTGCCGTTCAACCAGCAAAGGTAATGCCCTATGACAACTACCGTCCCCAAAATACCAACGACACCCTCGGTCAGCCCGCAAAACGCCCCCTATGCCCCACAGGTACAGGGGACGGTAGAAAAATTACGCCGTCTGCGTGCCTTGCGGCGTGATCCGCTCAATTACTTCCTCTCGCTCCCCCGTGAGTGGGGCGACCTTTGCTATTTCCAACTGTGGGGCTTGAAGTCGATCTACCTGAACCACCCGCAGCATATTCACGAAATGTTGGTGGAAAAGGCAAAGCTGTTCGTCCGCTCTCGCAGCCAGACCCAAGTGATCAGCCGTTTGATCGGCAAAAGCATCCTCACCACCGATGGTGATTTTTGGCGGCGACAGCGGAAGTTGGTTCAGCCCGCCTTTCATCACAAACGAATTGCTGGCTATGCCGACATCATGGTCAAGCACACGCTGACCCTTGCTGAATCATGGCAGGCAGGTGAGCAGCGCAACGCCGCCCACGATATGATGGAGGTCACCCTTGCCATTGTTGCCGAGTCGCTCTTTGGGGCAGATGTCAGGGGGGCGGCACAAACAGTTGGAAAGGCTGTCGAAGAAGGACAGACCGCCGTCACCGAGCAAAGTTTTATGTTCATCCCCATTCCGGCATGGCTGCCCATCCCGCAGAATCTCGCTATGCGCCGTTCCACTGAAGCACTTGATGCGGTGATCCTGCCCATCATTGCTGAACGGCGCAAAACGGGCAAGGATACAGGCGATCTGCTTTCGATGCTCCTTCTGGCGGTGGATGATGAGGACGCCGCTGTGCGCATGACCGATGAACAGGTGCGCAACGAGGCAATGACGATGTTCCTTGCCGGACACGAAACAACGGCGAATGCCCTTGCTTGGACGTGGTATCTTTTGGGGCGCAACCCCGATGTAGAGGCGAAACTGCACGCCGAACTGGATCGTGTCCTTGCCGGGCATACTCCCACGCTGGATGACTTGCCAAACCTGCCCTATACCGAGATGGTGATTAAAGAATCGATGCGGCTTTACCCGCCAGCGTGGATTATCACCCGTTCGGCGGTGGAAGATACAACTCTCGGTGGTTTCCGCGTCCCAAAGGGGACAATCGCCGCGCTCAGCCCCTATGTCACCCACCGCGATCCGCGCTTTTTCCCCGATCCAGAACGGTTTTACCCAGAGCGTTTTCTCAAGGAGAACGAAACAAAACTCTCCCGCGAGGCATACATGCCCTTTGGTGATGGTCCCCACATTTGCATTGGGAACATGTTTGCCATGATGGAGGCGCGGCTGATTCTGGCGACGCTGGCATCCCGCTACCGGCTTGTTCTGCCGCCGAACTTCACCGCCGAGCCACTCGCGCTGATCGCCCTCCGTCCCAGGGACGGCATTCCGGTGACCATTGTGAGTCGATAGGGTGCTGTGGAGAGGGGGAATTTCTCCCCCTTTCCTCACTGGCTTAAAACAGTGTCAGCTGCGTCGGGCTATCTTCGGCGGGTTTTTCCTCGCCCGCTTGTGCTGCCGTCTCGCTCCCTCCCCCACCGCCGGACGCCTTCGCCAGCCGCGCTGTGTAATCTTTCACCAGTGTGGGGATTTTCTGGAAATCATCTTCCATTTGGGGCATGATCGCCATATTCCGCAAAACCGCCGCCGGATGAAACAGCGGGAGGTAATACCGCCCGTTCTCCCACTTCGCCTGCCCATGAATGGCGGTGATCTTCGCCTTCGGAAAAAACAAGCCCATGCTAAAGCGCCCCAAGGTGACAATCACCTTCGGCTGAAGCGCCTCGATTTGTTTGAATAGATATGCCTCAGTACAGGTTGTCACTTCGTCGGGGAGTGGATCGCGGTTTTCCGGTGGGCGGCACTTCACGACGTTGCCGATGAACACCTGATCGCGGTTCAGCCCGATCTTCCCCAGAAGGGTTTCCAGAAGTTTTCCCGACTGCCCCACAAAAGGCAGCCCTTTCTGGTCTTCATGAAAGCCCGGACCTTCCCCGATGAACATGAGGTCGGCGTTGGCGGGACCCGCCCCTGGCACGGCGCGGGTGCGGTTTTTATGAAGCCCACAGGCGGTACAAGCATTCACCTGAACAGCAATCGCATCGAGGGCGGCTTTGCTCTCGGCTGGCGTCATAGACATGGCGATCCCTTCCTTAAACCCCATAAATGGCGCTGTACTTATCCTTCAGATAGGCGACATAAGCACGGGCATTCATCGCCTCACCTGTTGCCCGCTGGATCAGTTCCTTTGGCTCGAACTTTCGTCCGTGACGGTAGAGGTGTTCCGCCATCCAGCCGCGCAGCGTATCAAACTTTCCGGCGGCGATCTCTGTGGGGATCGTTGGGTGGGCAGCCCGCGCCGCCTCGTACAACTGCACCGAGAGCAAGTTTCCCATCGAATACGTTGGGAAGTAGCCGAACAGCCCCGCCGACCAGTGAATATCCTGAAGGACGCCGAGTGCGTCATCAGGGGGCGTAATCCCCAGATAGTCTTGATATTTCTTGTTCCAAGCGATGGGCAGATCGGCTACCTTCAACGCACCGGTCAGCAGCGCCATTTCCAACTCAAAGCGCACCATGATATGGAGGTTGTAGGTCACCTCGTCCGCCTCAACGCGGATGAAGGACGGCTCTACTTTGTTCACTGCGTGGTAGAAGGTGTCCAGAGCAACCGTCCCCAACTGCTCTGGAAAAGCCGCTTGCAACTGGGGATAAAAATGCGCCCAGAAGCCCCGGCTGCGCCCGACAACGTTTTCCCACAGGCGCGATTGACTTTCGTGAACGCCCAACGAGGTGCCACCGCCCAAACCGTAGGGGTCAAGCGCCTGTGCGCTGCCTTGCTCGTACATCCCATGCCCTGCCTCGTGGAGCGTCCCAAACAGGGCGGGGTTTAACCAATTCGCATCATAGCGCGTCGTGATGCGCACATCGTTGCAAGAAAAGCTGGTACAGAAGGGGTGTACAGCGCGGTCTTGCCGCCCCCGTGTGAAATCATACCCAAAGGTGGCCACGACCATCTCCGCAAAATCGCGCTGTTTGTCCTCATCATAGGCTTGGTGGAGGACGGCATCGCTCACCTTGTCTGCCTTTGCCCGAATCGCCGCCACAAGCGGGACAATCTCTTGGCGCAAGCCATCAAACATGGCGGCGACATCGGCAGCTTTCACCCCCGGCTCGTAAACATCCAAAAGGGCATCGTAGGGGTGATCGGTGAAGCCGCGATAGTCTGCCTCGCGGCGTTTCATGGCGATCACCTGCTCAAGGGTAGGGGCAAAGGCTGAAAAGTCCTTCGCTGCGCGTGCCTTTGCCCAGACCTCGTGGGCGTGGGAGGTGAGCGCTGTCATCTCCGCCACAAACGCCGAGGGGAGTTTTCGTTCGTTTTCGTAATCTCGTTTGGTCACGCGGATCAGGCTGGCGTCATCACTGTCATAGTCCGCCCCGTTCAGCATTTTTTCTGCCTCGCCCAGAAGCGATCCTGTTTCTTCGGCAACAAACATCGCATGGGTTAGTTTTGCCAATGTACCTAACTGGCGAGCGCGGGACTCCCCTGCGCCAGAGGGCATATTCGTTTGCTGATCCCATCCCAACAGGGCCCCTGCCGAGCCAAGATTGCGCACATCGGCAAGGCGTTCTTTGAGTGTATCCAAAGGGGTCACGTGATTGATCTCCTGAAAAATAAGGTTTCAACCTGGTTATAGAACGATTGTACCGCATCTCGCCGCTGAACCTCCCAGAGATTTTCCTGTTTTGCGTTAGAATCCCCAATCACAAACCTGCAATCTACCAACCAACGGAGTTTTTCCTCAATGTTGAAAACACATGCCTGTGGTGATTTACGCCCTGATCATGTTGGGCAGTCTGTCACGCTTGCCGGATGGGTCAGCCGCACCCGTGCCTTAGGCGGCGTGATCTTCCTCATCGTGCGGGATCGTTCGGGCGTCGTTCAGGCAACCGTTGATGCCTCGATCAATCCCACCGCGCACGCCGCCGCCGAAGCGCTTGGACGGGAGTACGTGATCCAAGTGAAGGGCGTTGTTCGCGCCCGCCCAGACGGGATGATCAACCCCAACATGGCAACGGGCGCAATAGAACTTGAGATTCAAACGATTACCGTCCTCAACCCCGCCAAGACGACGCCCTTTGAGGTTGAAGGCGAGGGGCGTGTAGACGAGGCAATCCGCCTGAAATACCGCTACCTCGATCTGCGTCGCCCGCACATGCAGCGGAACATCCTCTTACGCGGACGGGTGACGAAATTCATCCGCGATTACCTTTACAATGAGGGTTTCACTGAGATTGAAACGCCCATTCTATTCAAGACGACCCCCGAAGGCGCACGGGATTACCTCGTCCCAAGCCGCGTCCACGCGGGTAAGTTCTACGCGCTGCCGCAAAGCCCACAGCAGTTGAAACAACTGCTTATGGTGGCGGGCTATGAGCGCTATTTCCAGATTGCCCGCTGCTTCCGCGATGAGGACCAGCGCGGGGATCGCCAGCCGGAATTCACCCAGTTGGATATGGAAATGTCCTTTGTGGAGCGTGAGGATGTCATGAACCTGATCGAGGGCTTGATGATCGCCCTTGTGGAGCAGGTTTCAGACCGCACGTTGGTGACAAAACCCTTTCCGCGCCTCTCCCATGCCGAGGCGCTGGCACGCTATGGCTCAGATAAACCCGATCTGCGCTATGGGCTGCCGATCATCGACATTTCGGATATTGCCGGCGCGACGGCGTTCAATATCTTTGTAGAGATTGTCGCCGCGGGAAAGCCCGTGCGGGCGATCACCATTCCCGGCTGCGGCGGCTACAGCCGGAAGCAGTTGGATGAACTGGTTGAGCTTGCCAAGAGTGCGGGGGGGCGGGGTATCTCGTGGTTGGCGCTAGAAGCGGGCGAGGCGGGCGAGGTGAGATCGAACATTGGGAAGTTCTTCAGCGTCGATCAATTGAAAGCGACGATTGACCGCATGGCGGCACAGCCGGGCGATTTGATCTTGATCGCCAGCGACACAGCGAGCGTCACTGCCGCTGTCATGGACGCTGTGCGCCGTGAATTTGGGGCGCGGTTAGGGCTTGCTGACCTGCAAAAGATCGCCTTTTGTTGGGTGATTGATTTCCCGCTCTTTGATTGGAACGCAGACGAAAAGCGCTGGGACCCCAGCCATCACCTTTTTACCTCACCCATGCGGGAGGATATTCCTCTTTTGGAAACTGACCCAGGCAAGGTGCGCGGGCAGCAGTACGACCTTGCCTGCAACGGCTATGAGGTTGCCGGCGGGAGCATCCGTATTCACGAGCGTCCACTCCAAGAGAAAATTTTCGGTTTGATTGGGCTGGATGTGGAGGACGCCAAAGAGCGTTTTGGGCATATGTTGGAGGCGTTTGAATACGGAACGCCCCCACATGGCGGGATCGCGCCGGGGATTGACCGCCTGACGATGCTTCTGGCGGGTGAACCAAACATCCGCGAGGTGATTGCCTTCCCCAAATCGCAGCAGGCGTCCGACCTCATGGCGGGCGCTCCCTCCGAGGTGGAGGCTGTGCAATTGAAGGAACTGCACATTACGACAAAATGATACAGTCTTGGCCACGTTCAAGCTGTCAAAAGCTGAATGCCATTAGCGCCGCACTTTAGTTCGGATTACAGCGCATTTCGACGAGATGCAAGGGAAATCTCCTCACCGCCTACTGCCTTTTTCCCGTAGAGTGGTTAAGGGCCAGCGGTGAGGGGTAGTATTGCCTCGGTTATGCTCGAAAATCCTCACGGGGAGGACTGAACACATCATAGAGTTCGGATGCCTCCAACGCCTCGGCGCTGTGGACGACGTTCCCCGGTACACGGGCAATATCCCCCGCCGCCAAGATGTGGGGGACGCCGTTGACGGTCAGTTTGATGCGCCCCTGCCGCACCTGCGTGATCTGCTCATGCGGGTGGCTGTGATCACCGACGACCCCATTTGCCTCAAAGTGAACTTCAACAACCATCATCTTTTCGCCGTCTAGGACAATCCGTCGTTTCACCGCCGGATTCATCTGCACCCATTCCGCCATGCTGAACTCCTTTTTCGCCCGCTTGTTAAGCTTAGGACTTACGCAGTTGAACGTGTTTACCCCGTATTCATCGAAAGGGGAAGATTGAGGGGGCTTCCCCCTCAAAAGGATGATTTCCCCCTCTCCCGCAGCGGGAGAGGGGGCTAGGGGGTGAGGGTCTGTGCGTAACGCCTAATCTTTCAGCGCGTCGTCGGTGTCAATCTGCGCCCGCTGCAAGCGTCCGCTGTAATCGACATATACGGACTTCCATTCGGTGAAGGAATCGAGTGCGGTTTGCCCTGCCTCGCGCATCCCGTTTCCCGTCCCTCGTGTGCCGCCAAAGGGGAATTGAATTTCCGCCCCTGTTGTCCCGTGATTGATGTAGACAATCCCCGTTGTAAGATCGCGAATGGCGCGGAAGGCAGCATTCACATTCTCGGTGAAGATGCTGCTGGAAAGCCCATGCACCACCCCATTGTTGATCTGGATCGCCGTCTCCAAGTCGGGCGCTTCAATCATGGAGAGGACAGGTCCGAAGATTTCCTCTTGGGCAATGCGCATCGTTGGTGTCACATTGTCGAAGATCGTCGGCGTGTAGAAAAAGCCCTTCCCGCCATTGACGCCGCTGCCCATTTTTTCCCCACCCGCCAGCAAACGTGCCCCCTCACCTTTTCCAATATCAACATACTGCTGGACGGTCTCCCGTGCCGAGGCGTTCACCAGCGGACCGACTTGGATTGATTCATCAATCCCATAGCCGACCTTCAGCCCCTTCACTTTTGCCACCAGCGCTTCAGTCAGTTTGGGGCGAATCCCGCTTTGGACAATCACACGGCTGCACGCCGTACAGCGCTGCCCGGTTGTCCCAAAGGCGCTCCACAAAATGGCGTCCACCGCCAGATCAAGGTTGGCGTCGTCCAAGACGATGATGGCGTTCTTTCCGCCTAGCTCCAAGCCAACCTTCTTGCCCTTTTTCGCCGCACGGGAATACAGTTCATAGCCCACTTCTGTACTCCCTGTGAAGGAAATCACCCGCACATCGGGATGATCGGCAATGGCGTTCCCCAAAACGCCGCCCGGTCCGAGGACGATGTTAAAGACGCCCTCTGGCAGTCCCGCCGTCTCGAAAATACGGACGAATTCCGCGCCCAATTTCGGGGTGTCGCTGGCGGGCTTAAAGACGACAGTATTTCCGGCGATCAGCGCCGGGAGCGATTTCCAACTGGGGATGGCTATCGGGAAATTCCAGGGCGTGATCAACGCCACAACACCGACGGAATCGCGCAGCGCCATGCCAAACTTGTTCGGCATTTCAACCGGCGCGGTGTAGCCCAACAAGCGCCGCCCCTCGCCGCCCATGAAGAATGCCATATCAATTGCCTCTTGCACGTCCCCACGTGCCTCGGCAATGACCTTTCCCATCTCTTGCACCATCAGTTGGGCAAGCGCTTCTTTGTTCTCCATCAAAAGCTGCCCAACGCGGTAAAGAATTTCCCCTCGGCGTGGGGCGGGCAAAAGCCGCCACGAGGTGTATGCCTTCTTTGCCGCAGCAACGGCGTTGTTCAAATCGTCGGCGTTGCTTTTGGCGACAGGAGCAATGACATCCTCCGTCGCCGGATTGATCGTTGTAAAGGTTGCCCCCGATTGCGCGGCGACCCATTTCCCACCAATGTAATTCCGAACCAAATCCGACATGAGCGAATCCTTTTTTGTATGGCTAGTCAATACGGTTAGGGTGGAAGTTTTTTGTGCATTTTTCCACTTGCGAAGGGCTATTTTACCTGATTGACCTCCGGTAAGCCATGTCGTTTTCCGCAGCTTGGCTGAGGATGCGCTGTGGGGCGGGCAGTCATACGGGGTCGCCCCTACGGAATACCTCACGAACCGTCCTGATCGTGGGATGGTTATTTCGTCAGCGCCGCCCCCATCGCCGCCAGATAATCCGTATAGCCGCCGTCGTAATCTCGCGCCGCGCCATCGCGCAGTTCAACGACGCGATCCACCATCTGATCCAGGAAGTAGCGATCATGGGAGATGACGAGAATCGCCCCCTGAAAATCCTCTAAGGCGTTTTCCAGCGCCTCCACACTGGGAATATCAAGGTTATTCGTCGGCTCGTCCAGAAGCAGCAAATTCGGCTCGCTGAGCATGATCACCGCCAACTGTAGGCGGCTGCGTTCTCCGCCGCTCAGGGTGCGGATGGGCTGGCAGGCTTGGGCGTAGCCGAGGGCGAACTTACCCAAAACTGCTACCGCCTCATTTTCTGTCATCGGTTTCACATCGCGCAGGCGCTCAATGGCGGTGCGCTCTGCCCACACTTTCAGCGTTTGATGTTCCTGAGCATAGTAGCCAATCTTCGTACTCGGACCGCGTTTAATCACGCCTTCGAGGGGCGTCAGTTCCTCCAAAATCAGGCGAAACAAGACAGACTTTCCAACACCGTTCCCACCCACGATTCCCACCCGTTCGCCATGCCGCAGCAGCATGGTCACATCGCAAAAAAGCAGATCGTCGTCAAAACCCATCGCCAGGCGCTGGATTTCCAACATCTTCGCGCTGCCGCGCCATCCGGCAATCTGCATGTCCATCGTGCGGGGGGCGCGCACCCGTTCGATGATCTCGCCGCGTTCTTCCATCCGCTCTAGCATCTTGCGGCGGCTGCGGGCTTGTTTGATATGCCGTTCATCAACGACGATGCTCGCCCAATGTTCAAAGCGGGCGATTGCCGCCTCGATGCGGGCAATCTCTTTCTGTTGGGCAATGTACTGTTGGTGTTGGCGCAAGCGGCGCAGTTCTCGCTCGGTGGTATAGGCGGTGTAATTCCCCGGATAAAGCGTCAGTTTGCCATCTTCCAATGCGGCAATATGGGTGACCACCTCATCGAGAAGGTAGCGATCATGGGAGATGATCACCACCCCGCCCGGATAGCTGCTGATGACCTTTTCCAGACCGCGTTTCGCCTCGATATCAAGGTGATTGTCGGGCTCGTCAAGGAGCAGGATCGTCGGCTGCTCCATGATCAGGCGCGTCAGCGCGACAAGTTTTTTCTGCCCACCGCTCAGTGTTTCTGTGCGAAGGGCAAATTGGGCAGCGGCGAAGCCAAACGCCGTGAGCGTATCGCGCAGGCGTCCTTCGTGCCGCGCCCCTTCCAACCGTTCGTATTCGGCAAGAGCGCTTTCTTGGCGGGCAAGCCAGCGTGTTAATTTTGCCTCGTCCCCGTAAACGGCGGGATCACCGAGGGCAGTTTCCACCCGCCGCAGTTCAGCCTCTACCGCTGCCAACGCGGGGGGCAAGACGTTTGCCGCCTCCCAGACCGTCTGCCCCGCAGGGAGGATCACCTCTTGGGGAAGGTAGCCCACCTCTATTCCTCGCTGGCGGGTGATCGCCCCCTTATCCGGTGTGACCAAGCCCATGATGGCGCGGAACAGGCTTGACTTTCCCGCGCCGTTCGCGCCGATCAGCCCAACGCGCTGCTGATCGTCAATCGACCACCGCAGATCGCGGAAGATCACCCGTCCGGCATGGTTGATGGTCAGCGAATCGACTTGAATGACGTGCATGATAAAACCCTTTCACCCGACTCCTAGGAAAAAACAAAAAACGGCTGTGAGCGTGCGCCCACAGCCGTGAAAGATGCCGAAATGATGCCTAAGCAAGCCCAGTCAGTTCAGCCGATCAGCAGGCGCAATCCTCCCCCGGATACGCCGTCCAAGATGCCTTGCGGCAAAAAGAGAGAATAACAATCCCGCTGAAGTGAACCATGCCTAAGACTATAGCGCAAAGGATATTTTTTGTACAGTCCATTACGAATAAACAGGGGCAATGGGCTGCCGTGAATGGTGCGAAATTCATGGCGGCGTGCTACACTTTTGCCACATTCAAGCGTTTTGAGAAGGGCGCGGGCGTGGAACAAACCATTGGCTCGTTGATTTTGTTTGGGATTATGGCTGCCGGCGCGGTTACCGCCGCACTTTGGCTTGGCTTGGTCTTATGGACGTGGCGCGATATGAAAGCGCGTTCGCGGGATAGTCTTGCTCAGATTGCGGCAACCCTCGTCGTCGCGGTGTTGAACGTTTTTGGGTTGATCATTTACCTGCTGCTCCGCCCGCGTGAAACCCTCGTCGAATCCTATGAGCGTTCCCTTGAGGAAGAAGCCCTTCTTCAGGGAATTGAGGAAAAACCTGCTTGCCCGGGTTGTGGGCGTCCGGCGAACAGCCGCTGGCAAGTGTGTCCCTATTGCCACACGCGGCTGAAGAAACCCTGCCAACAGTGTGGCGAGATGCTTGAACTGGGGTGGAATATTTGCCCTGTCTGTGCCACCGTGCAAGCCTCCCCAGAAGGGGAGCGCCGCCGCACCGCTGGACGCGGGGGGGTGCGTCCACCGCCCCGCCGCGACCCTGATCCGAATCCTCAATTAGAATTTGTTGAAGGCGAGGACTAACTAAACCGATGCTCACTGAAACGATGACAGCGGCGCTGAACGCGCAGATCAACAAAGAACTGCGTGCCTTCTATACCTATCTTTCTATGGCAGCCTATTTTGAAGACGATGGCTTGAAGGGCTTCGCCGCATGGATGCGCCATCACGCCGAGGAAGAGATGCTTCACGCCATGAAGATTTACGATTTTGTCCTCCAGAGGCGCGGACGGGTAACTCTGCAAGCGATTGACGCCCCTCGTGCTTCGTGGGAAAGCGCAAAAAACGCCTTTGAGGATGCGCTTCATCACGAGCAGAATGTCACAGCCTCCATTCACGCCCTTGTTGATACCGCCCGTAAAGAGGGCGACCATGCCACCGAGACATTCCTCATTTGGTTTGTCAACGAACAGGTAGAGGAAGAAGAAATCGTTGATGAGGTGCTGCAAAAAGTAACCCGCATTGGCGACTTTGCCCCCGCCCTATTCTTGCTGGATCGGGATTTGGCAACTGACGCCGCTGCCGCTGCCACAAGCGCAGAGGGTACATCGGAAGGGGCGTAAATCAGGCGGATGGATGAGGTGTGGCTGAGCTTAGCAGAGGCAGCAAAGCGCTTGGGCGTTCACCCGGCAACGGTACGCGCTTGGGCGGATCGCGGCGTGCTGCCCTCACAGCGCACCCCGGGCGGGCACCGGCGCTTCAAGCCTGCCGATCTAGAGGCGTGGCAAGCCGGACGAAGTGCCGGCTCTGTCGAGGCGCAGCTGCTTGTCCAAAGTGCGATGGGGCGTTTCCGCCTAGAAATTGGCGAACGCGGGCTGGCAGACGCCCCCTGGTATCAGGCGCTTGATCCCGTTGCCCGTGATGCGATGAGCGCCTACGGACGCCAACTGATGGATATCCTTGTCCAGTACCTTGCCACTGGGGACGATGCCCTCCTGAAACAGGCTGAGGTTATTGGCACGCGCTATGCCGAGACGATACGGGCGCAAAACCTGAAACTCTCCCAAGCGGTGCAGGGCTTTTTCATCTTTCACGATCTGCTGCTTAATGCGGTGATCCAGTGGATTGAGGCGGGACGTATGGGGGGCGATCAGGGCGGCGCCCTTCGCAAAGTGAACACCTTCACCCACACGATTATCATCGCGCTGGTGGCTGCCTATGAGTCGTGAGCGAGCGCGGCGCGGTAAACGGAAGCCGCCCACCGAGAATGTATCGTTCCTCGCTGGCGGGCTTCTCCTCCTTCTGACGATGGGGGGTGTCTTTCTCCTCGTTGTCACGCTCACCCAGTTTTCACGTACCGTCCTTGCCCCGTCCGTCGCCGTCCTTCCCACTCCCGCCGCCGAAGGATGGTGGATGGGCGCTGTTTTTGAAAATACAGCAACACCCCCGCCCACCACAACGCCCCTCTCACTCTTTACAGGGCTGAACCCAACGGCTGCCTCCACGAGTGTTTCTGCACCGTCTCTCTTAGCCCAAACGGTGACCCCAACAGAAGTTTTAGCGTGGACGCCCCCGCCGCTTCTCTCGCCAACCCCAACCGCCACCCCTCGACAAGAGCGGGCAACTGTCGTCGCCTTTGCCCCAGTGGATGTGCGCCCGCCCCCATCCGATCAGTTCCGCCTCCAAATTCCCAAACTGGGGCTTGATCTCCCTGTGATCAATGCCCGCTTCACGGGGACAACATGGGATTTCAGCTATATCACCTCGCAGGCGGCACACTTAGAGGGCTTGGCACTTCCCGGTGCGGGAAATACAGTGATTGGAGCGCACAGCGAACTGGCAAAACGGGCGCGGGGACCCTTCTATGACCTGAAACTGCTCCGTCCGGGGGATGTGATCAGCGTTTGGCGTGGGGGCGTGGAATACCGCTATGTTGTCCAGCGTTCGTGGTTGGTTGTCCCTTCGGATATTAGCCCCATCAATCAGAGGGTGGGGGATGTGTTGACGTTGTTAACGTGCGACGGGTACAACAGTCGCACCAGTGACTATGACACCCGTCTGATTGTTCGGGCGACGCGGACAAGCTGAGTGCAAAGATGGAATGTGGACCCGCTGCTTTAAGGCTTGTCTGGTACTTGTGGATAAGGGTCGCCATAGCCATGAGTGGGCGATCCACAAAACGATGGTCACAGGGAAAGGGGGTGGAGAGAGCCCCCGCCTCTATTTACGGAGTGAGGGTTTCCAAGCCCCGAAGAGGTGGTTATTCTTAGCCCGACATTTTAGCGGCGGGCGAGTGCGGGGGTGAAGGCGCGGGGCTAAAGCCGCCGCGCTAGGAATGATCACCCCGTTGGGGCTGAAAGATGCATAGCGGCTTTTTGCCTTTAAGCCCCGAAGGGGTGGCTGCTTTCAGCCCGCTGCTTCAGCGGCGGGCGACTCGCCCCTACGCGGAGGCGAGGTAGGGGGATGGGGGGGTTTCTAGCAATCATTGTCGTTGGCTGCTGCTCAACGGACGCCCACCCCATAGATTTTCATGTAAATCTCGTACTGTTCATAAATACGACGGACATAGGTGCGCGTTTCCTCAAAGGTGATCGCTTGCACAAACAAATCGGGATCGCTGTTGGAAATACGCAGCCATTCAGCACTGTTGCCGGGACCGCCGTTATAAGCTGCTAACGCCGCATAGACCTTACCATCGAACACATTCAACTGCTCAGCGAGGTAGAAAATCCCAAAAGGGACGTTGATATAGGGACGATAGAGGTCTGCCGTTTGGAAATTCGTATAGCCTAACTGACGGGCGATGTAGTCACCGGTGGGAGGGATAATCTGCATCAAGCCCCGCGCCGCCGCGCTGCTCGTCGCCCCGCCCTGAAACAAACTCTCTTGACGCATCAGGCTAAAGACCAAAAGCGGATCGAGCCCGTACCGCTGTGCGGTGGGGATCACAAGATCGTAGTAGGCGATTGGATACCGTAGGGCGGCAATCGCCTTTGGCGCATTCGCCGTAGGCACCTTTGCTCCGTCAATCAGCTTAGCTGCGGCGAAGATCGCCTCGCGGTAATGCCCGATTCGGTGGTAGTAATTTGCCAGTTGGTATAACCCCAAGGGGCTATCGCTGTACGCCTCGGTGAGTGCGGTGAATTCGGCTTGAGCTTCCTCATAGGCGGAAAGCGCCCACAGTTCCCCCCCTCGAATATAGCGGGGGTCGTTGCTGATTTGCGGGGCAACTTGCCAGAGCGGTCCTGGTGCGGTGATGGCGAAGGTTGTTCGCAGCCATGTTTCGGCAATCTCAATCTCGGTGGGGGTGTTGTATGCCCAATCGATCTGAGCGGGAGGAACGAAAGGAACACGCCCGGCGAGTAAGTCTGCTGCCCGCAAGCTATAATAACCGCCTGGGTCTGCCTTTGCTGCTTGGGTATATGCCTCGGCAGCCAATTGAGTCTCGTTTTGGAGTTGGTAGAGGCGTCCCAACCAGAGGTAGCCGGCTGCCTTCAGTTCGCCTATCCCACTGACGGCAAGCAGCGAGAACAGCCGTTGGGCGCGGGCGGGCATATTCGCGTTGAGCGCCGCCATCCCCCCCCGAAATAAGCCATCTTGGGCGCGTTCGTGACCGGGGTATTTCGCCCCTAAAATCTCGAAGGTGGCGAGGGATTGCTCCATGTTGCCGACGGTGCTGTAAAGATAGCCCGCCCGCCAGATTGCCTCCGCCGCTTGGGAATTATCAGCGTGCTTTTCGGCAAATTCCATATACTTTGTGATCGCCCCTTGAACGTCATTGCTCAAAAAGAGCGTGCGCCCTTGTTCCAGCCACGCTTCGCCAAAAAACGGTGAGGTGGGGTATTGGGTGATGATTGTTTGGAAGGATGTGTTTGCGGCGGCGACATTCCCCAATTCACGGTAAGCCTTCCCTAACAACATGTAGGTGATCGGCTCAATCTGCCCGATGGTTGTGCTGCTGGTATAGTTTTGAAAAGCGGTCACCGCGTCGGCGTAATCTTCGGCGGCAAAACTGATCCGCCCCCGAAGAAAGCTATCCACCGCCCCGCCGCGTCGCAGAATTGCCTGCATCGCTTGGTAGCCAGCGGGCGTTTCGGGGTAAGTAGCTAAAATCGCTTGGTAGCGGGCGACGGCAGCCGCATCGTTCCCCGCACGACTGAGGGCGTTGGCGGCGGTTAGGGCAATGGCGGCGCGGTAACCATGGTTTTGGGCTGCCTCAAGGATGGCGTCGTATTGGGCGATTGCTTTTCCCACGTCGCCCGCATTCAAATAGCCCGCAGCAAGGCGCTCCCGCAGCGCCAGCAAGGGGGCAAGCCCCCGCGAGCTTTGGACGGCGAGGTCATAGTGTTCTAGTGCTTTTGCTGGACGGTTCAAATTGAGGTAGGCGTCCCCAATCCGCTCATGGGCGTAGCTATCGATGAGACCGGGGCGTTTTTGCAGGTAGATGGTGAAATCACCGATTGCCTGTTCCCACAAGCTCAGACCGAGGTAGGCATCGCCCCGCAGAAAGTAAGCAGCCGCGGCACGTGGATCATCAGGGTAAGTGGTGAGGAATTCGGTGAGCGCGGAAACTGCTTCTTGAAAACGCCCCTCGCGCCGTGCCGCCGCGCCCAAGCCAAACGCTGCCTCAAGACGTAGTGCCGGATCGACAGCGAGAATGGGTTGATCCAATACGGAGCGATAGACGGACACCGCCTTATCATAGTTGCCATTGTGCAGCAGCGTATCTGCCTCGGCAATGGCGATAAAGGGAGCGATGGTCGGCGTTGGCGGCACGGTTGGCGAAGGAATTGGCGTGGCAGTGGGGATAATCACCACTGCGGTAGGCAAGCTGTTGGGCGTCGCCGTGACGAGGATGATCGGCGCAGCCTCCCGCCGACAGGCAGAGAAGCACAGGGCGAAAACGGCAACGGTGACCATGCGGGCAAAAGGGTGTGTGGGTAAACGTCTCATCCCCCGATTATAGCCATTGTCCAGACGGGGTAGCGAGAAGGATTCACTGACCATTAGGAAATTTGGAGGGATTGGATGTGAAAGCGCAGCCAGCCCTTAGCGGCAAAACATGTGACATGTGCATTTTAAAACAGCTCTATAATGCGTTTGTCTTGCATTCGTATCTGTTGTCGGGAAAGAGATGACCCCTATGAAACGCACATTAAGCCTCATCGTCGTTCTTGTGGTATTGGTTAGCGTGAGTCTAGTCTTACCGATTCCGGCAAAAGCAGTAAATGCGATTAGCGGGATTGCCCTGAACAGTTCCTCCGATTGTACAAGAGCAGGGATAGACCTAACCATCACTATGGATGGTACAGCCACCCGCGAAGCCGGCAGCGCCTCTATTGACGGAAGCATGTTCTACTCTTTTGAGCAGTCAACTGGCTTGGGGGGGTTTAGCGGGACATTCACCAACTATAACTACCCATTTCCCGATCAGCCTGCCAATACGATTATCACCATTGATGGGTATATCGGCAGCACACCCCCTGATTCAAACACGGTTATTTGGACTCTCACCTATAACTGCACGACAAAAGCTGTTCTCGACTATTGCTATGGGGTTGGACCGGATAGCTGCGGGGCAGTATTTTCTGGACCAGGGCTGCCCGCCAACCGCAACTTGGTGCTGATCACCAGCGATACGGCTGTCTTTAGCGAGCCGGGCGGGAAATCCACCGGGGAAGTCCTAAAGACATGCCAAACGGCGTTTGTCCTCGACACCAGCGATGATGGCAAGTACGGACGCATCTATGTGATGGGCGGCTGGATTCCATTAGCGAACACGGCAGATGTCCCAGAGGAATATGGGCAAGCGGGATTCCCCGTTGCGCCGGGCTGCGAAGGGCGATAACCCTTCCATCTAGCCGTTAATCGCTTTTGAGTTGTGAAGGGGCGTCCTAATGTGGGCGCTCCCTGTCTTTCTCGCTAGTCCTCTCACCATGTGGCAAAAAATGCTACCCTTGCCCCTCCTCGCGCATCGCCACTGCTTCCCGCAGTTCGTCCAGCGAAGGGGTATAATTCCCTACTTTACGAATGACGATTCCGGCGGCAAGGTTTGCCAACGCCGCCGACTGCGCATAGCTTCCCCCCGCCAGACGCGCCATGCTGACAACGGCAAGGACGGTATCCCCCGCCCCGACGGTATCGTAGACATCAGTGACCTGCGGGGCGGGAAGATGAAACGCCTCCCCCCGCGCCGGACACAGGCTGATGCCCTCTGCGCCCCGCGTTACCAAAACGACACCCTTCACTGCGTAATCCATGGCAAGCTGCCGCCCGACTGCGGCGAATTCCTCATTGGAGGTGACTGCTTGCCGGCTGTAGCGCTGTAGTTCATCGGCGTTGCATTTCACCATGTCGAATCCGGCAAATTTCGCCAAATCCCCCTGGGCGTCGGCGGCTAAGAATAATCCCCGCGCCGCGCCGATTTGCCGCGCCGCCGCTGCCACTTTTGCCGTCACTGCGCCGCTTAGGTAATCGGAGAGGATGATCGCCTGTACGCGCTCGGCGTGGGATTCCATGACGGCGATCAAGGCGTGTTCGCTGGTCTCACTCAGCGGGTGACGACTCACCCTGTCAATCCGCGCCACCTGTTGGGGAAAGCGTAAACCCATGTGTGCCATGATGCGTGTCTTGGTCGTTGTTTGGCGGGTGGCGTCGGTGATCAGCCCATCAGGAATAATTCCCCGTGCGCTGAGAAGCTCCCGAAGCCGCTCTCCCTCGGCATCCACCCCGATGATTCCAGCTTGGATCACCCTCCCCCCAACGGCGGCGATGTTCGCAGCCGGGTTGCACGCCCCACCAGGGATGCTCTGCTGACCCTCCCATTCAAGGACGGGGATCGGCGCTTCGCGGCTTAGGCGGGCTGCTCTGCCGTGCCAGTAATCATCCAGCACCGCATCGCCCACAACAAGGGCGCGGGTGGCGGGAAACACCTTCAAAAGGGCGAGCAAATTCGTTGGGGTAGGCATGGAGAAGATTTTGTGTGGAGCGCAGCATCGGCGCTCCACGAAACACATCAGAATACCTTTAGATACCTTTTGGCTTGAACGCGCCGCTGATCAACGCTGATTCGACGCCATCCATGGTGGGGATGGTGCCTGTCTTAGCATATTGGTAGACGAGGGCGCGGAACACGCCACCAAGCGTCCCGCCAATCACGGAGACCACCGCAATAGCGATAACCACAACGACAATGGCTGCGACGACGCCAAGATTAAAACCCATTGCCCCGAATAAGCCGCCGATGAGCAGCCCCAAAAGGGCGATCCCAAAACTGATCAAGCCGAGAGCCAGCGACAACCCCGCCCCACCGATGATTTGCTCCCCCCATGTCTTTTTGAGGTAAGCAACGCTACCCTTCAGCGCCTCAAGAGGCTGTTTATCTTCATCAACAATGATGGGGATGGTGAGGAAGGAGGCTACCTCCCACGCAAATTCAGCAAGGCTGGCGAGAAGCGAGGCGATGATCGCCATAGCGATATTGTCGCTTTTGCGTGCCTGATTGCGCACCATTTGCAGCACCATGCCCACCGTCGCCGTGATCAACGACCAAATGAAGAGTTTCCCCAAGCGGCTGTTCGCTGCTTTGAAGCCATCTTGCACGGTAGGATCGCCACCCCGAATACGGATCAAAACCGCCGCCGTCAGTGCCGCCGCCATGTAGTTGACGACCATACTGATCACAAGGTAGTAAAAAAACAGGGCGACCAGACCAAGTAGGTTGAAATCACCCCCCCGCCCGCGCCCATCCATCCCCGGCACGCGAATGCCGAGGGCAAGGGCAAGCAAGAAGAAGACAATCGAGATCAAAATTGTCAAGATAGAGGCGAGGACGGGAAACGTCGTCAGTTCCTTGTCTTGGCGCAGGACATTCCATGTTGTTTTGAGCAGACGCCAACTGCGTCCGAATGCAGCAAACATAGGTATTTCTCCCCATGACGCTAGATGTACAGCAGAAAGTGTACCACTGAAACGGATTTTGGAATCGGTTTCAAATCGTAATAGTGTTTGTAATGTGAAAAGTGTAAATAGAAAGTATGCCAAACGTAACACCAGCCCCACCGAAAACAGCATCGCTCTCTCTTTCCCCGCTGCGTTTGGAGCGCATGGGGGCGGGTTTAGAAACACTCGCCCTCTGGCTTTGTGATTTGATTGAAGGGGGCTTCAATGCCTTCCGCATCCAGCGCAACCAAGCGGCTTGGGATGAAATCATCACCCGCATGGTGGATGCTGAACTTCCGGGTGTGGTGAGTGCGCTGCGCCGCCTCAAATGGGTTTCCAATACCCGTGCGGAATGGGCGGACTATCTTTTAGAAGGGACAAGCCGTTTATACCTCATGGCAGAGGCATTTCAACGCCGCCACCAGCTTACCGAGCCTGAGCAAGCCGATCTCTATCTTGCCTTAGGCTGCCAACCAACTGCCGAGGAGATTGCGTCTGCGCCTGCCGTAAAAGATACATGGTACATCGTAGGGCTTCGCTCTGAGCGGGATACGGAGAGCCATCTCCCGCCTATCCCACCCTTTTTGCCTAGCCCACCGACCAACGAGGAACATCATGTCCACCGAATATGGCTGTGGGGCGCTCATTCACGGCGGTGGGCGCTTTTAAGTGTTTCCGGGTGGGCATTGAAACAAGGGGAGACACTGCTTGCGCCGGGGAATAAACTCAAAACGGAGATCGTTTATTTCCCCTCTATGTCGCCACTGCGTGGGGCGCTGCGCCATGTCCCCGTTGAACACTTGATCCCTGATGCCTCAGGCGCAATCACCCCGCCCCTCACACAGATGCGGGGGGAGAAAACACCCACTGCCGCGCTTGATGCCGCTGCGAGACGCTTTGCCCAAAATCCCTGGCTCGAACGCCTCCCCTTTCTATTGGAAGGAGTCACACCGATCCTACGGGAAGATGGCAGATGGGCGTTTGCCGGCGCAGCAGAGGAGCCGATTATTGTTACATCGCCCCTTTTTAGAAAAGGGTGGGAAGTTCTCGCCGTCAGTGGCGGTAAGCCGGTGACGCTCTTTGGGGAGTGGAACGGGAGCAGCCTGTTTCCCCTGGCTATTTTCACGCCACATCAAACCGTCTGGCTCTGATCATGATCATATGCATACACCGCGTGTGAAAGGATGCCTACGATGACCACATGGGACGATTTGGTGACCCGCGCTTTGCTTGGAATACGGCGGCAGGAACATGACAACGCCTCTCTCTCTGGCGAGGACGAAGGGGCGCTGGCAGGCTTTTTGGAAAGGATGCCGCTGAGGACTGCGGGTGATCTGCTGCGACGTGCCGCTGTGGTGTCCTTGCATCGTCGGGCGGGCAGATACCACACCCTAGAGGATTTCCCGTGGAAAACGTTCGCCGATGCGCCCACCGAAACACGCCCCTATCCACCGAAACAGGTTTTTCAGCACCTCCGGCAGATGCTATCGGGAACATTCCGTGAGGCACTTTCTGAATGTTTGAAACTCATGGATCGAGAAGGAATGCGTATTCCAGAGGAATTCCTCCCCGCCATTTTCGAGATGGGCAATCAGGAAAAGCTCATACAGGATGCCCTTTCCCCGTCGCTTCTCGGTGAACGGGGACAGTGGCTGATGCACCATAATCCCGAAAAGTGGATGCGGTTCGCTAAACCCTTTGACCACGATCTATGGACTCATGGGAAATCCTTTCAGCGGCAGATGCAGTTAGCCGCCCTTCGCCGGACGGACCCCCACCACGCCCGTGAACTGCTGGCGAGTGTGTGGGATAAGGAACCTGCCAAGACCCGCAAAGAGTTTTTGGGAACGTTTCAGACGAATCTGAGTGCGGCGGATGAGGATTTTCTAGAGAGAATCCTTGACGATAAGGATAATGGCGTACAGCTAAACGCCGCTACACTATTGGGAAAACTCCCTGAATCGGCTTTTGTTGGGCGGATGATTGCCCGAACCGCCAATATTTTTGCTCTGTATCCGGTGAATATCGAGACTACTCTTGCTTACACACCGCCTGCCGTCCAACAGCCTTTTTCGGGAACATCACGGTTCGCCCCTCAGCCGGTCATTTCCTACGATGCCCAAGACAACACCGTTTTGCGGAAAATTCTCTATGGCGAACCCACTGTCGCCTCATCGCCTTTCCCCACCCGCCCCTTAGGAAGTCCGGCTGCACCAGCAAAACCAGACGTGCGCCCAGTTATTGGCACGCCACCGCCGCACTTTCTCGCCTTGATTGTCCCCAATACTCTAGATGAATCAATGAAACGAGATGGCATTGGACAGCCGACAGGGAACTTCCCGCCAGATCGCTTGAGTGGCAAAGAGGCTTGGGTGCGGCGCATGATTGACTATGTGCCCCCCCGCGTTTGGCGAGAGCGCTTCGGGATGACCTCCCTCGAACTGATTCGGGCGGCGCTGGTTGGTCATGCCGCTGCGATTGTCCTTACCGGGTGGCAAAATGCCGCACTACTCTATGACGATGCGGATATGGCGGAGGGGCTTTTGGAGTCAGGGTTCCTCTATGGAGGCGGCAATTTTATGCTGAATGGGGGAGGGCTTATCAAACTGCTCTCTCCGCAAAAACGAGAAGATATGATGTGGCGCGTGATCAGGCGACAAAATGCACCAATGGGAGCGGATAAACATACCTTTTCGATGTTAGATGGCTGCATCCATGCATGGAGCGCCCCCTTCACCGCCTTTATCCTAGAGGAAATCATCGCGTCGCTGCTGCATCCCAACCGCCCTCCAGAATGGTCGAGGCGGCGTGTGTTGGGCAATAATAGTCCGGTATCGTCGTGGCTTGATAACTGGGGGTTGTTCATGGATCCCCAAACCCCCCATGACATGATGCCCTATCTCACAACCAGTGCCTCAAAGATGCTTGGTGACGGCGAGGCATTTCAAAAGTTGATCAAATTGCTCACATTTCGGTACGAACTACAGCACACCTTAGGTGAAAGGGGTAGCTCATGACCAAGCGCAAGACGCTTTCGTCCACACCAACTAACGGGAACGGGACAAGCCCCATCGAAACACTTCCCGCACCTGTTGCCGCCTCGCTAAAGACGGTGAACGCCGTCCTACGCGAACACGCTGAAGCGCAGTTTGCCGAAGAGCTGACGCATCTTGCCAAGCATGATACCCGCCAACGCCCTCCACAGTGGCGGCTCTCGCCCTGGGCAGCGGCAACCTACCTTCTGGGGGGAACATTGGACGATGGCTTTCGCATTACCCCAAAGTACATTGGGGCGCGGCGGGTCATTGAGATTGCCGTAGCAACCTTAGCGACAGATCGGGCGTTGTTGCTGATGGGCGTGCCCGGGACGGCGAAAACGTGGGTTTCAGAACACCTTGCCGCCGCCATTTCTGGCGATTCAACACTGCTTATTCAAGGGACGGCAGGGACGAGCGAAGAACAGATTCGCTATGGCTGGAACTATGCGCGGCTGCTGGCAGAGGGTCCAAGCCAAGCGGCGCTTGTCCCAAGCCCGCTGATGAAAGCGATGGCAGAAGGCAAAATTACCCGTGTAGAAGAATTGACGCGCATCCCCTCCGATGTTCAGGATACGCTCATTACGATGCTCTCTGAAAAGGTGATGCCCATCCCCGAACTGGGCGGAGAAGTACAGGCGGTGAAGGGATTCAATGTGATTGGCACGGCGAATGATCGGGATCGGGGGGTGAACGAGCTTTCCAGCGCCCTGAAACGCCGCTTCAACACTGTGATTTTGCCGCTGCCTGCTACCATTGAGGAGGAGGTTGATATTGTCCAGCAGCGCGTGACGAGCTTGGGGCGGGCGCTTGAACTCCCCGCCGAAACGCCTGCCCTCGAAGAAATTCAGCGCGTGGTGACGATTTTCCGCGAACTGCGCGAGGGTATCACGGCGGATAGGAATGAAAAAGTGAAATCGCCCTCATCCACACTCAGCACGGCGGAGGCAATCTCGGTGATCACTAGTGGGATGGCGCTGGCGGCACATTTTGGTGATGGAATCGTCCGTGCCGACGATGTGGCGGCGGGCATTACTGGGGCGATTGTGAAAGACCCCACAGCAGATCGTGCTGTTTGGCTGGAATACCTTGATACGGTGGTGAAAGAACGGCAAGAATGGGCAGATATGTACCGCGCCTGCCGAGAGGTTTTGGGATAACGCCGGGTATAGCGATCTAGAGCGAGACACCATGCCCAAACAATCCGTCCATCTCTTTGGTATACGGCATCATGGACCCGGTTCAGCGCGGAGTCTGAACGCCGCGTTGGAGCGGCTGAACCCAGACATGATCTTAATCGAGGGTCCACCAGAGGCAACTGGAGCGTTACCCCTTGCCATACATGCGCAGATGCAGCCGCCCGTTGCACTGCTGGTATACAACCCCGAACGAATGGAGCAGATGGGCTACTTCCCGTTTGCTGCCTTCTCGCCAGAGTGGAACGCCCTTCAGTTTGCCCTGCAAAGGCAGATCGTCGTCCGCTTCATCGATATGCCCATCACCCACCGCCTTGCCCTGATGGATACTGCGACGCAAGCATCGGCACGCCCCCCCACCGCGACGGATTCTCCCCCGCCCGAAGGGGGCGAGGAATACCTGCTTAGGCAAGAGAACGCCCCCACCTTGCAGAGCGACCCGCTCTATTGGTTGGCGCAGGCGGCGGGCTTTAGCGATGGCGAGCGGTGGTGGGATCATCTGGTGGAAAGCCGCCGAAAGCTCAACAGCGAGGATGATATTTTTGCCGCGATTTTGACGGCGATCACCACCTTGCGGGCGGCGAACCCTACTCCCTTTGACGACCTCACCCCCCGGCGAGAGGCGTTCATGCGGCGGGCAGTTCGGGCGGCGAGGCTAGAAGGCTATCGACGGATTGCCGTCGTTTGTGGGGCATGGCATACCCCCGCGTTGGCAGCGCTCCCCCCCGCTGAGGACGATGAGGCGCTATTCGCTGATCTTCCGCGTGTCCCTGTTGAGGTGGTCTGGACGCCCTGGACACACGGGCGGTTGGTGCGCAGCATCTATGGGGCGGGTGTTGCCGCACCGGGGTGGTATGCTCACCTGTGGCAGTACCACAACTCCGATGAAGCAGCGGTGGGGTGGATCACAAAAGTGGCGCGGCATTTGCGCAAGGAAGGGCTAGACACCTCGCCAGCCCAAATTATTGATGCGGCACGCTTGGCGGATACCCTCGCCGCCTTGCGGGATCGCCCCGCATCGGGCTTGGACGAACTAAACGAGGCAATCCTCAGTGTGTTGTGCGGGGGAAACCCCCACCCGATGCACCTGATTTACAAAAATGTGATGATCGATGAACGGATGGGGCGCATTCCCGACGGCGCGACGATGCTCCCGCTCCAAAAGGATATTGTCAAACAGCAGGCGGCGTTGGAGATGCCCCCCACCCCAGTGATCACCACACTTGTGCTTGATCTTCGTCTAGAGCGCGACCTCCAACGTCGTATTTTCTTGCACCGCCTAACCCTGATTAACATCCCATGGGGAACGTCCAACGGGCATTTTCTCAAACCCTTTGGGCGGGGAGGGTTGCCACAGCAAAACCCGGGCGGCTCGCTGCTCCGTCGGATTAGCCAGCCAAAGAATCCCAACCCCGAGGTGGAAGGGACGGCAAAAGAAACATGGTCGCTCCAGTGGAAACCTGAATTCGTCTTAACAATGATCGAACGTAGTTTATACGGAAGTACACTCCACGAGGCAGCCACGCACTATACGATTGAGAGGATCAAGCAAACCCATGATTTGTCGCACTTGACGAGGTTGATCAGCGGTGTGTTGAGCGCTGATCTTCCGGCGGTTATTGATCCCCTTCTTCAGCAAATTGAGGAAGCGGCGCGGCTCAGCCGCGATCCAGTAGCGATGATGGTTGCCGTGCCACCACTGGTGAATCTGCTGCGCTATGGGGATGTGCGCAGTAACGATGGGAGCATCTTACAGACAATTGCCGATGATCTCATGCGGCGCACTTGCTTTTGGCTGCCCAATGCCTGTAAAAACCTCAGTGATGATCGCGCCTCCGCCCTTGATGAAAAGATCAAACCCTTTCATGTGGCGGTCATGCTGCGCCACGATGAGGGGCTAATTACCCAGTGGCAAAGGATGCTGAAGGGTCTGCTGGATGCACCTGATGTCCATCCCCTTTTGCAGGGGCGGGCGTGCCGCTTGCTTTTTCAAAATGGGGTGATCAGCGGGAAGGCACTTTGTCAGGAGATGGGACGCCATCTCGGGACGACAAACAAGCCAGAACAAAGCGTATTCTGGTTGAAGGGCTTTTTACAGGGGGAGAGTCTGAGCTTCCTCCGCGATGATGCGCTGTGGTTTGCCCTCAGCGATTGGGTGCGGATGCTCTCTGGCAGTGCCTTCACCGCTGTGCTGCCGATCTTGCGGCAAACCTTCAGCCAATTTAGCCAAGCAGAGCGGCGGGCAATTCACGAACGGGTGAAACAAGGACGGACTCCGCCAGAGCAACCGCTTGAACAGATCGACGCACGGCGCGGCGCAGAGGTACTGCCATTTCTGAGACGGATAGGGCTAGGGGGTGGTCAAGAAAATTTCTAAAAGAACCTCTGTCCGCCACGCCTTGCCTCTCCGTAGGGGAGACCCTGTGTGGTCGCCCGCCGCAAAAGCAGCGGGCTAAAGCTAAGCACCCCTACGGGGTTTGAAAACCCTGACCTTACCTCGTACACAGAGAATTGGGGAGAAATTCCGGGGGCGAGGGGGAAGCCCACTCAAAAACGTGATGCCCCCTTCTTCTGTAGGGAGAAGGGGGATAGGGGGATGAGGGCTGTCTGTTTTTATGGTTACCTTTCTGACGAACGACTAGGGGGTGAGCAATGACAGAGGCTGTTGCGACAGAAACCGTTACCGATGAAGAACGCCGCCGCTGGCGGCTGATTTTGGGGCGGGCAACTAAAGAGGATGCGCTTCCCCTCAGCGCACAAGATGCCCAGATGGATGCCGCATTAGAGGCGCTCTATGCCGATAAAGAGTTTAGCGACAGCGGCGGGTTAGGCGATTCGGCGCCACAACTAGCCCGCTGGTTGGGCGATATTCGGACGTATTTCCCTAAACCGGTTGTCCAGATGCTGCAAAAGGAAGCCCTTCAGCACTTATCCCTCAATGACTTCCTGCGGGAGGCTGATCTGTTGAAAACGATTGAGTTGGATGTTCACCTGATGGCGAAACTGGTGAGCCTAAACGAGACGATGACCGCCGAAACACGCGATACGGCGCGGCAAGTGGTGCGCAAAGTGACGGAGGAGTTGCAAAGGAAACTCAGCGCCCCACTGCGAACGGCACTCAACGGGGCAATGAGTCGGGCGTTGCGGACAACGCGCCCTCGTTACAAGGATATGGATTGGGCGCGGACGATCCTCACCAACCTCAAACACTATCAGCCCGCCTATCGGACGGTGATTCCAGAGCGGCGCATCGGGTTTGGACACCACACAAACGCCTTGCGCGATGTGATCCTTTGCCTTGATGAGAGCGGTTCTATGGCAACTTCCGTTGTTTATGCCGGAATATATGGGGCGGTTATGGCGTCCCTTCCGGCGGTCAAAACGCACCTTGTTGCCTTTGATACGAATGTCGTTGATCTGACGGCAGAACTGCGCGATCCGGTGGATATTTTGTTTGGGGTACAGCTTGGCGGGGGGACGGATATTAACCAAGCCCTTGCCTATGCTCAGAGGTTGATCAAGCGCCCGGCAGACACCATCCTCGTCTTGATCAGTGATTTGTTTGAGGGAGGCGACCAAGAGGCGATGATCGCCCGCGCAGGGCAGATTGCCGCGTCGGGAGTGCAGATGGTGACGCTTCTCACGCTCAGCGATGACGGGATACCAAACTACGATCATGAGGTTGCCACCACCTTCGCGGCATTGGGCATAGCATCCTTTGCCTGTACGCCGGATATGTTCCCCAACCTGATGGCGGCGGCAATCGAGCGGCAAGACCTCAGCGCATGGGCGGGGGAACGGGGCATTTTACGAACAGGGCAGCCTTAGATCGGCGGGTCACACTCAGACATGGCATAATAGGTGCTGATGGTTGCCAAATTGTTGGAAAATCATTTAAATCACGTTTAGGGGGAATTGTATGACGATTCAGTGGGAAAAGACTGTCCTCTTATTTCCCGGACAAGGCTCTCAGGCGGTGGGGATGGGAGCAGAGATTGCCGCAGAAATCACCGCTGCACGGGAGGTTTATGCCCTTGCCGATTCTATCTTGGGCTATTCGCTCTCCCGCCTGTGTTTTGAAGGTCCGGCAGAGCAGCTTGATCTCACCCAGTACACACAACCTGCCCTTTATGTGACAGGGATCGCCGTGCTGCATGCCTTAGAAGCTGTGCTTGGGGAGGAAATCACCCCCCTTGCCGCCGCCGGTCACAGCCTCGGTGAATTCACTGCGCTTACGACGGCGGGGGCGCTGCCCTTTGATGCTGGACTGCGGTTGGTTGCCGAGCGTGGACGGCTTATGGCGGAAGCAGGAGAAAAGCATCCGGGCGGCATGGCGGCGCTGTTGGGTGGTGATCTCGCCACTGCCCACACCATTTGTGACCAAGCGAGCCGCGAGACGGGAAATCCGGTGGTCATTGCCAACGACAACTGCCCCGGACAAGTGGTGATCTCCGGCGATAATCTGGCGATCACCTGTGCGCTTGAGTTGGCAAAAGCACATGGGATTCGGCGGGCAGTACGCCTTCATGTCAGTGTGGCAACACATTCCCCCCTCATGGAGCCAGCCAGCGCCTCCTTCCGCACCGCCATTCAAACTGTGCGGCTACGAAAGCCCTTTATTCCCGTCATAGGGAATGTGAGCGCTGCGCTGCTGCCCGATGCTGAGGCAATTCAGGCGGAGTTGAACGCGCAGTTGACCTCTACCGTGCGCTGGTCAGAATCAATCATGGCGCTGCGGCGTATGGGGGGCGAGACATTCCTTGAACTGGGGTCGAAAGATGTGTTGAGCGGTTTGTTAAAACGGATTGACAGCGAAGCAACTGCCATTCCGGTGAATACACTCGAATCGTTGCAAGGGTTGGCTGCCTCTTAGGGCATCCGCGTCGCCCTCGAATGACGCTTGACAGAGTGAGCATCCCGCTTTATAGTGCGTAACAAGAAGGCATAAGCACCCATAGCTCAGGGGATAGAGCGCAGGTCTTCGGAACCTGGCGTCGGGGGTTCGAATCCCTCTGGGTGCATCGCATTGGATAGTGGGTTGGTTATTCCCTCTTGCGGGTTGGTGAGCGCAGCGGCGCGGCACGGCTTTTCCCCCCTGTATAGGCAGGCAAGCTGATAGCGGCAACAGTGCAGTATGTTTTGTTGTAAAGGCGGCTGCGCAAGCGGGCATCCATCTTATCGGGGGTAAGATTCGTGGTGATCACCGTCGGAAGACGGTAATCAAAACGGTAGGTCAAAATCTCGTAGAGTTGATCCCGCGCCCAGGGGGAGACAGACGAGAGATCGCTCCGCAAGGCAACGTTATCAAGGATTAACAGCGGGGCGCGGCGAATTTCCTCCATGCGCGAGTCATAGCTGACCTTGCTGAAGGGCTCAAAGACACCGCGCAGATAATTGAGCAAATCGGCAACATTGACAAACAGTGTGCGCGTCCCCGCCGTGTGCTGAAGATGGGCAATAGCAGCAGCAAGGTGGGTTTTGCCACAGCCCGGTTCACCGATGATTGCCAGCCACCCCTCTGGGCGTTGGGCATAGGCGTAGGCGTGTTGAACGACATGCTGAAGTTGGTCGATCTGCTTCTGGTCAATCTTCTCTTTGCCAAGCTCATCCTGACGAAGATCGAACGTTTCAAAGGTCATATCGGCGTAGCGATCCAAGCGCGACAGATCGCTTTCGCGCCATGTCCCGGTGACCATCGAGGAACGGCGATCTGGGATGCTCAGTTTCACCGCCATGGTCAGGCTTTGGTCAAGCAAGCGGCTGCGAATACGCCCCTCCAAGAGGGCGGTATCCCGATTCGTCGTAATCACCGTCGGCAGCATTCGGCGATGGCGATCATTGAACAACTGGTAGAGTTTTTCGCCTGCCCACTGGGTCTGACTCTCCGCACCAAGATCATCTATGACAAGGAGCGGCGCTTGGCGGATGCGTTCAAAGAGGTCGTCATAGGCGGTTTCGGCTTGCGGTGAAAAGGCGCTTTTCAGATGATCGAGCAAATCGGGTGAGGTGATGAACAGCACCGCATCGCCGCGCATAATCCGCCAATTGGCAATGGCGGCGGCAAGATGAGTTTTCCCCGTCCCGTATGTACCTTCAAAAAGCAGCCACCCTTGCGGCTGTTCGGCATAGCGAAACGCCAGTGTCCCTGCTACATTCAACATCCGTCGATCTTCCTCGATAAGGCGTTCTTTACGCTCTGGAGCAAGGTTGGCAAAAACCTCCCGCAAATCGGCGTTCGCCTCATCGATCAGGTCGTGATCGATCTCAAAGGTGGCGAACGTTTTTTCGGTGTAGGTCGCCATGTTGCCCAACGCCCGCAAGCGCGATAGTTCACGCGCCTTGTAGGACTGTTGCAGGCAGCGGCAAGGGAAAGCACGCCCAAAATCAGGATCGCCCACCGGCACATCCCGCGTGACGAAGCCAAGCCCACCACAGTAAGGGCAGTTGGGGTCGGGGGTCAGGGAATCAGGCATAAGGGTCTTTCAGATAGGGATTTTCCTCAGCATCACGGGCATCGCTTGCTTTGGCAGGGGTCTTCCCGTCCGTCTCCCACCGTTTCAGAATGGCAAGGATGTAGCGCCAATTGCGGCGGTTGCTTTCAACGGCAATCTGAACCGCCTCTTTCAGCCATTCGCGGGGATAGCTTGCCTCCGCCTCGCGCAGTTGCTCGGCAAGCAGAGGCGTCACCGCGCCAATGTTCTGCTCATAGAGGGTGAAAATATCGGGATGTTGGGCATGGATGGTGATCGGTGTTTCGCCCACCCCGGGCGACCAATCGCCCCGCCGAAGCGCCTCAGCTGCGCGTAGTCCCCGTTCGGTATGCAAGAAATAGAGCGTTTCTAACCCAGTGGGGAGCGCCGCTTGGACGGCGAGGATCGTCCCCCGCTGAAGGGCGCGGGTGAGCGCTGCCTGAAAGTCTGTCATGCCATCGAAAAGCGCCATCGCGTTCGGGTTTTCAGTGAAATCTCGATGGCGCAGATAGCGGTATTCGCCCTCGCGCTGGTTGAGAAAATAGAGGCACAGCAGGGTGAAGCGCAGTTCGGCGGGGTCGTCCAGATGGGGGAGCAGATCGGTGAAAAAGGACGCCGGAAGGATCACTGTGCGGCTGCCTGTGAAACCAGAAAAGGGATGTGGTGAAGGCATCATGAATCCCTTAATAATCTGAGAGATTCGTGTTCTGTTTAACCATATCCACGAATTGGGTCAGTTCCTTACGGAAAAAGAGAGAAACTGTCCCCGTCGGTCCATTGCGGTGTTTCGCCACAATGACATCCGCCTGATTAGGGCGATCTGTGTTTTCGTTATATAACTCGTCACGGTATAGGAACATGACAATATCTGAATCCTGCTCGATTGAACCGGATTCTCTCAGGTCGGAAAGCTGCGGGCGCTTGTCACTACGTTGTTCTACAGAACGTGAAAGCTGAGAGGCAGTGACCACAGGGACATTCAGTTCCCGCGCCATTTCTTTTAACCCGCGAGAGAGCGCCCCAACCTCTAAAACGCGGTTTTGCTCCCGTCCGGCAGCCCCTCCCGCAGACATCAGTTGTAGGTAATCGACAATGATCAAGCCGAGACCATTTTCGCGGTGAAGGCGGCGGCAGCGTGCCCGCATTTGCTGGATGGAAATACCCGGTGTGTCATCAATGAACATGGGCAGTCCATCAAGGCGGCTGGTCGCCTCCATAAAACGATCCCATTCATGGGGTTCAAGGTTGCCGATACGCATTCGTTGCGAGTTAATACCCGTCTCAATGGAGTAAAAGCGCTGAAGAAGCTGTTCGCGTCCCATTTCTAAGGTAAAAATGGCTACGGGGACATGCGCCCGCCGCGCCACATTAAGGGCAATACTGAGGAGGAAACTTGTCTTGCCCACCCCCGGACGGGCCGCAACGACCAAGAGGTCGCTCTTTTGCAAGCCGCCCAACATCCGATCAACATCGGTGAAGCCACAGGGGACGCCAAGCTGTGCATCTGGGGTGTTATAGAGGTATTCGATGCGCTCGAAATACTCGCTCACCGCCTGTGACATCGGCACCATCTCTTTGCGCAGACGATCATCCGTCACCCGAAAGAGCGCCGTTTCCGCTTTGGCAATAACATCCTGAAGTTCGGCGGAGTCATCGCGGGCAAGGTTGGCAATTTCCCCCGCCGCGCCGACCAACCGCCGTCGAATGGCAGCACGTTCCACAAGGCGGGCATAGGCTTCAGCATAGAGGTGGGTGGGGGTGCTGTTTAAGAGGTAGGTGAGGAACGAGGCGCCGCCGATCTGATCGAGTTTATCCTTGCTGCGTAGTTCCGCTGTCACGGTAAGGTAATCGACAACCTCTCCCCGTTGTTGGAGGGCGATCATCCCTTCCCAAACCCACTGATGCTTCAGTTCAAAGAAATCATCGGGTTTGAGAAAATCGGCAATGTTTGCCAGTCCCTCGGCATTGATCAGCATCGCGCCGAGGATTGCTTCCTCCGCTTCGATGGAGTGCGGACCCAACGAGGATGGTTTGGGTGCGGCGTTTGATTGTCTATTGGTGTCCGTCATACCGCGCCGCGCCGCGCCTAACTCTTATCTTTATCGGGATCGTCTTCGTCAAAGTCGATGGACTCAACGAAATCGCGAAACAAGTTCAATTTTTCCTCGCTGGGTGGTTCGCTGGCAGCAGCGGGTGACTCCGGTTCTGTTCCCACTTCCTGATCGGGGGTGATCGCCGCCCGATCCATGACGCTATCCGACACATATATGGGAACGCGGACACGCACGGCAAGGGCAATCGCGTCGCTTGGACGGGCGTCTACCTCGACCTTATTGCCCCCCACATCCAACACCAGACTAGCGAAGAATACATCTTCGCGAAGATCATTAATAACGATATAGCGGACTCGTGCGCCGAGGGTGGTAATGAGCGATTTTAAGAGATCGTGGGTGAGTGGGCGGGGAGGGATTTGCCCCTGCAATTCCGCCGTGATCGCGTCGGATTCGCAAGAACCAATCCAAATGGTGAGATAACGTTCGTTGCGGGTGTCTTTCAGCAGCACAATGCGGTGAGGGGACATCAGGCTGACGCGGACGCTATCGATGGTGACTTCGATCAGGTTCAGGTTATCCATCTCGATACATTCTCCGACACACCACGCGCTGGATAGGGTGAGCGATTGATTTACTACGGCAAAGAGAGTATATCAATTTTCAGCAGGCGTTCAAAGTAAGGTTTAGGGTGAGGGAAGGGGGTGTGTTCAGATCGCCCTTCCCTTCTCGACTCGAAATCCTTTCAAAACCCCACTCCTGGTGGTGTTACAGTCCAATGCTGATCCTCAGGATCGTCTCTTCATCTTGCTCAGTTTGCTCTGTGAACTAGCACCAACGGTTAGTTTAGTACCGTCCTAGCAGCGGTTCAGCGCTGAAACAGGCTGCGCAGCGCCCCCCTAAGCGAGGGTGCATAGAGAACGCGGATCAAGCGCCGCAAAAAACCGTACTTTAAGGGTGTGTAGGGATACCAAAACAACTGTGGAATGTTCACATTTCCAAAACGGGGAATACTGAAACTCATCGGGCGGGTCATGCCTAGCAAGCCCTCCGCTCCGCGTGCCGCGCCATACCCCGTATCTTTCGTGAACCCCCAGGGCAGTTTCGGCACGGTTGCCGAGAGGATGTGATCGTTCACATCGGCATGACCCACCTCTAGGCGAGAGGCAAGCGTCAACCCCCGCGCTTTGTTCCGCGTCCAGATCGACCCGCTCAACCCGTAAGGGCTGTCGTTGGCAAGGCGGATCGCTTCGTCATCCGTCTCGAAAGGAATGGCGACAATGATCGGACCAAAAGTTTCTTCCCGAACCACCTTCATATCCGGCGTGACATCGGTGAGGATGGTGGGGGCAAAATACCGCCCCGCCCCGCCTTCAATACGTTTTCCCCCACAGATCACCATTGCCCCGCCCTGTACGGCTTCTTCCACATGGCTTTCAATGACGCGCATCTGCATATCGTTGGAGATTGCGCCCATCGTCGTCCCCGGCGCTTCGCCCGGACCGACTTTGATCGTTTGGGCGATGAGGTCGCTCGCCTTCTTCAAAAACTCAGCCATACGCGAACGATGAACGTAGACCCGTTCGACAGCGGCACAGGCTTGCCCGGCATTGTGCATAGCCGCCCAGATAACACCTTGCACAGTGTAATCGAGATCGGCATCCTCCAAGATAATGGCGGCGTCTTTTGCCCCCAGTTCAAGTTGGACAGGGATCAACTGCTCCGCCGCCGCGATAGCGATTTTGCGTCCGGTAGGGACACTCCCCGTAAAACTGATCTTGTTGGGGTGTGCCTTCACCAATGCCGCGCCGAGATCGCCCCGCCCCTGAACCATCTGCAACACATCATGAGGAATCCCCGCTTCCCAAAAGCATTTTGCCAACGCCTGTGAGGTAAGGGGAGTGTATTCAGAGGGCTTCCAGACGATGGTGTTTCCGCTGATTAATCCGGCGGTGATTGGCGCAAGGGGGAGCAGTACAGGAAAATTCCAGGGGCTGATGGTCAGGACGACCCCAAAGGGACGGCGTTCAACCCAAAGCTGCCGATAGGGGAGCAGTTTTTCAAAGACATAGCGCGGGGCAAGCGTCTTTTTTGCCAAGCCGATGAAGGTGACGACGACATCAATCGAGGCAAGAAACTCGCTGAGTGCCTCTGCTGGAGGTTTGCCCTGCTCGGCAACTATCAGGCTGATGATTATGTCCATATCCCGATGGATATTCCCCTGAACACGCCTCAGCATCTCTAGGCGGTGGGTTAAGCCCGCCTTAAACCACCCATTTTGGGCGCGGCGGGCGCGTTCGATCACCGCCGGGGCTTGTTCTGCTGGCGTGATCGGCACATCACCCAAATGGCGCCCCGTTGCCGGGCTATTTGAGGATAAAACAGCCGGTGTGCCGTGCTTTTCACCTGTCCCGTTTGTGTAAGTGGTCGTTTTTAAAGTCGCCATAAATCAAATGCCCGTTCGATAAAAAGTACCTACCAGTATAGCCCAAACGGTTTCCGACGTGAAGTGAATGGCTCTATCGTCTATAATCGAGAGCATGGACAAAACAGAGTACCCTTTTCCGCGTTATCGCCCCTTCGGGCTGACCATTGCTATTCTCGCCACTGGGATTGCCTACGGCATTATCCCGCTGCTCCCCCTTCTGTTGGTGATTTGGACGGCGTTCACCCGCCGGCGCATCGGCATGGATATTGTGAACACCACCGAAAACTGGATCAGCATGGCGGTGGCGGCGGTGACGCTGATTGCCAGCCTATGGGCATGGGCCGGGCGTCCCCGTTGGTCGCGCCGTTTTTTATTGATCTGTATCTGGGGCGGGACGGCGTTTCGTCTTTGGCAGATGCTTCGCGCTGCCAACGCCGCGCCGGGCATTGAGGAGATCGGAGGAAGTCTGTCTGGGGTGAATCTGTTGTGTGTTGTTCCGCCCTTGATCGTGATTCCCCTTTACGTGACATGGTATTTGAACCGCGCCCCCGCCCGCCAGTTTTACCGCTGAGCGACGCCGCCTTCCAGCCGTTGGCAATTGGGGTGGGGCGCCTTGCCCACGAAGGGACAGGCGGGGCGATCACCCATCTGATACTTGACCATGCCGGACGGGATCGCTACAGCAACGCCCAACTGGATAACTATTGGGTTGGGCAAGGGAAGGGCTTCCCCCGACGACATTTCCCCTGCGCCCCGCCGATTCGCCTCACCATGCGGGCGTGGGCATCGCACGCGGCGGCGGACATGCGGGGGACGGCAGGCTTCGGGTTTTGGAATCATCCCTATATGCCCGGTGAGCGCTTTCCGCGCCTTCCTCGCTATGCATGGTTTTTCTTTGGTGGTGCGCCGCACAACATGGCATTAGCGCGGGGCGTTCCGGGTGGCGGCTGGAAGGCAGCGGTAGGGAGCTTTCAGCGTCCGGCATTTTTGGCGTTAGCGCCCACCGCCCCACTTGGCTTCTTGCTTATGCGCGTTCCGCCCCTTTACCGTGCGTTATGGGGGATTGGGCAGTGGGCAGTTGGTGTCCGCGAGGCACATCTTGATCCTGAAGTTATCGATTGGCGCGAACCGCATGAGTACCGCCTTGATTGGCTGGTAGACCGCCTTCAGTGGTATATCGATGGACGGCTGGTGTTGGAATCCCCGTTGCGCTTGCGCGGGCGGATGGGCTGCGTAATCTGGCACGACAATCAATATGCGATTCTCACCCCACAAGGGCAGATTGGGTTTGGTCTGGTCGCCATTCCTGCCCGCCAAACCTTCAGCGTGGCGGGCATCAGTCTGACGGCGTTAGGGTAAACTTACGCAGGGCGCGGGGTTAAAACGGAATACGGGGAGGCGGGCGACCCCGTGTGGTCGCCCCTATAGGTGCAGGGGATTGTCTTTCCCCCTGATCTCAGCCCTGTGCTTTAGGGCGGGGGGTGCTTTCGGGGTGGGTCATTATTGCAGTACCCTCGCTGGTTGAACGGCAACCAGCCTTCTTACAAGAAGGACGGGCGTAGGTTCGTTTAACCCTTAATCACCGCAGCATACCCCACTAATAAGCCTATCGTGATGAGCAGGGCTGTCAACCAATAAGGGGGTAATTTCCATGAAAAAATGCTGTAGGGTTACAATCTCAACAGCACCTCGTTTGCATAGGATGAAACGACCATGAATACTGCTTTAATTGGCATTTTGATTGTTATTGCGCTTAGCACCTACCTTGTGGGGAGCATCCCTACCGCCTACCTTGTCGGAAGGGTGAACGGGATCGATATTTTTAGCGTGGGCAGTGGGAACATGGGTGCGACGAATATCAGCCGAACGCTTGGTTTTCGGTGGGGCGCTCTCGTTTTGATCGTTGATCTCTTGAAGGGCGTGGCGGGCGTCCTGATTGGGCGGATGCTTGGCGGGACGTATTTTGTCTTAGGGGCGTTCACCGGTGGTCTAGCGGTGATTATAGGGCATAACTGGTCGCTCTTTGCCACGCTGATCACACGGAAAATTCGCGGCGGAAAAGGCGCAGCGACGAGTGCTGGGGCATGGATTGCCCTCGTTGCCGCATGGTGGTGGCTGATTGCCGGACCCGCCTTAATGTTTTTTGCTATGATCTCCCTAACGCGCTATGTCTCCCTTTCTGTGTTGGTCACTGGCGCGGTAGCGGCACTTGGGGGGGCAGTGGCGGGGCTGCAAGGAATCCTCCCCAAGCCCTATGCTTTGTTCGGGGTGATCATGCTGCTCTTGCTCTTTTACCGCCATCGAGAGAATATTCAACGCTTGTTGGCGGGGACGGAACGCCGCGTCGGAAATCAGGAAAAACCGCTGGAATCATCAGGAACAGCACATTCGTGAGCGTGACACCCATTCAAACCTACCCAATCGCCGGGCAAATGCTTGGCGTCGCCGTGTTTGGTCAGCCGCACCCAGAGCGCGATCCCATCCTGCTGCTGCATGGGTGGGGTGGGAGTATCGAGAGCATGATCGGCGCTGCCGAAGGGCTGGCGGCGCGGGGGCATTACATCCATGCGCTTGACCTTCCCGGTTTTGGGCGCAGCGCCCCGCCCCCAGAAGGGGCGGCGTGGGGCGTTGACGATTATGCGCGGATCGTTCTCGCCTACCTCGACTCGGCGGGCGTGGAGCGGGTGAACCTGATCGGGCATTCCTTCGGCGGGCGGATCAGCCTTGTTTTGGGGGCGGATCACGCGGCACGGGTGGGAAAAATCGTCCTTGCCGACAGTGCCGGAGTGATCGCCCCACCCACAGCACGGGATCGCTTGCTGCAGATGGGCAAGGCGGCATTGAAACTCCCCGGTGTGAACGCCTTCGAGGGGAAACTTCGCCAGTGGGGGCGGGAACGCCTTGGATCGGCGGATTTAAAAACGGCGGGTGTCTTAGAAGCCACCTTCCGACGGGTGATTCAAGAAGATTTACTCCCCCATGCCGGGCGCATTGCCGCCCCAACGCTCTTGATTTGGGGGGATCAGGATCAGGATACCCCGCTTTGGCAGGGGCAGGCGCTGGAAAAGGCGATACCCGATGCCGGCTTGGTCGTCTTTCAGGGGGCGGGGCATTTTGCCTATCAGGAACGTTTACCGGACTTTTTACGGATTGTGGATACGTTTTTCGTCTGAAGATTTTTATCGTATCGAGGCGCGTTAGCCCCGCGCTAAAGCACGGGGCTGAAATCAGGGAAAGAGGTCTACGGGTTGTAGCGCGGCACAATATGCCCCCGCCGCTGAAGCCGCGGGCTAGGAGTAACCACCCCTTCGGGGCTTTAGAATGCCCTCATCTCCTAGCCCATTCAACCCACAAAACGAGCGGGTGAGGGGTGGCGCTTACCGTTCATAGATATAATTTACGGATAGATATATCGTGTAGTGATCGTGTTTGGAGGGGAATTTACCTCATGTCACGTTACCTCCGCGCCGCCGCCGTTCAGATGGACGCCACCCCCGCCCCACTGGAGGCACGCCTTGCCCGCGCTGCCGATTTGGTCGCAGAGGCGGCAGGCGCCGGGGCGCAAATCGTCGCCCTCCCCGAATTTTTCAACACAGGCTATCTCTACGACGATAGCAACTACGCCCGCGCCGAACGAATCGATGGGCGAACGGCGACTTGGCTGCGGGCGCAGGCAAAACAACACGCCATTCACCTGACGGGGACACTCCTCCTCCTTGACGAAGAAGATACCTATAACACAGCACTCCTTGTCGCCCCCGATGGGCGTATGTGGCGCTATGACAAGCAGTATCCTTTCCTTTGGGAGCGCAAATATTACCGTGAAAACCGTCACATCACGGTGGCTGATACCGATTTGGGAAAAATCGGGCTGATGATCTGTTGGGATGCGGCACACCCCGACCTGTGGGCGCGTTATGCGGGCAGAGTTGATGCTATGCTCATTTTAAGCTGCCCGCCAAAGGTCTCCGCCGCCGATCTTGTTTTTCCCGATGGCAGTCGAGTGAATACCCGTGATTTGGGCGGGATTTGGCGTCTGCTGCATACCGAAATCGAACACTTCCCCGGCGCCGATATGGACGACCACGCCGCATGGTTGGGCGTCCCCGTGATCCATGCCTCGGCGGGGGGGCAGTTTCGCTCGCCCCTTCCCATCTCGTCGGTTTCTATCGCCGCCTATCTCAGCGCCCGCCCTGATCTGTGGAAATGGCTTCCTCGCGCTCATGAGGTGGTTATAGAGGCGGGGTTTGACCTTCAGACAAAAGTGATTGATCACACGGGAAACGTCGTGGCGCGGGTGATGGCAAATGGCGATGGCTTAACCTATGCCTCGCTCCCGCTGGCGGAGTCGCCGCCTGAACCAACCGAGAAACAACCCGCCATGCGCACCTCGCCGCTTGCCTATTTTCTCTCCGATGCATGGAGCAACTTGCTGTTGGTGCCGGAATACCGGATGGGTGTGCGGCGGCATATCAACCGCCGGATGGCGCCCATTGACCCCCGAACGCGGGTGTGGGTCGGGGCGGCGGCAACGCTTGCGGCGATGGGCTTGTTGGCGGGACGGGCGCTCCGTCGGGGGGGGAGTGATCCGAGTCGGGACGAGGCGGGCGATCCCTTCATTTTGAACGGCGGCGAGGACGCGGACGAGACTGGAATTGACGGAAACCCCGCTTGATGCTACAGTTTAGGTGGTTATCCTGGACCAACGCTTACAGCATTTTTCAAAGAGATCGACTCCTTGGTAGTTGACAGCCCAGCTTATCACGATAGACTCACTGATGGGCTAGGCGGTGGTGATCACGGGGTGAATGAACGACGCCCGTCCTCTTTGTAAGAAGGCTGGTTGTCGTCCAACCAGTGAGGGTACTGCAATAGGAGTGTCATGTACGCGGAAGCCGCCGCCCGCCGTCAACGCACGATCCAGATGATTTTGGTCGTGATTATTTTGGCGACTCTCCCCTGTTATTGTGTTGGGTTCGGCTTGTTGGCGGTAGCACGAACGCGCACCACCGGGCGGGTAGCGCCGACCTCACCATCGAATTTGAACCCAACGGTTTTATTCACCTCTGCCACGCCACGCGCCACACTCCCCTTTGGGGCAACAATTCTTTCTCCCTTGCAGGCGACACCCACGCAGTTGGTCTTACCCGTTGGCACGTCCCCACTGATTATCCCCACACTGCCGCCCTTTACCTTTCCAACGGCGACAGTTTTCATCCTTCCGACCTTCCCACCCTTTCCCTCGGCAACGCCCTTTGTCTTGCCCCCGACCGCAACCGATTTCATCTTACCCCCTTCACAGACGCCATTTCCCTCACCAACGCCAGAAATTTTGATCCCCACCGCCACCCCAACGGAAACACCGACGGAGACGGCAACGGATATGCCCCCACCGCCAACCTTCACGGAGACGCCGACTCCCACCCCGACGGCAACCCCAACAGACACAGCGACGCCCTAAAATCAGGATTCTAAGGCGCTGATCAACTCGTGAAAGGCTTTTTGTTGTGTGCGTGGGTCGCCTTCGGCAAAAACAATGCGCGGGCAGCGGCGTAAATCGTCGGGGATGGTTGCTTCCGCTAAAACAACGATGGTGATCGGTTTTTTCTGCCGTCTGAAGAATTCCCACGCCCCGGTAACCTTGCCATCACTAAGTGCCGCCGGAGACAGGATGAGGATCATCCGCGCCGAATCGTTCAGAGCGGGGTGAACGCCCGCCGCCCATTGAATGGCAGGCGTTGGCGTTTCGCTCGCTTCGTTCGCCTCAATCCAGGTGTGTATCCCCGCTTGTTGAAGATCGGCGGCTAATTTCTGGGCAAAAGGGGCATCGGCGGGGGTGTGGTTGATATAGGTGGCGGGCAGTGTCCGTCTGCGTCCGGTGGTTGCCACTTTTGTGAGCGGTTCAACGCGAATGGCGCTGGGGCGTGTTAGGGTGCGGTGGGCATCAGTCATCCCCATCCGAAAGACCGTTGAGGCGCAATCGGGACACACCCCCCGCGTGCCGGGTGCGCCCTTGCTTGTCCACACGGGCTGTGGGTCTTCAATCTCTACTATCGCTCGGCAGCGCACACAGTAACCCTCGATGGGCGTCTCGTCCTCGTCATCATCGGAAATATCGGAGATCAAATTGTCGTCTGAAACCATGTTCGCCCCTTGTGGTGTGGAAAATTCCCTACCGCATCCCCATAGAGGCGACCCGGTGTGGTTGCCCGCCACGCTTATTGACCTAAGTGTCTATCCGTAAATTATAGGTAAGGTTTAGGGCAAACCCTCACCCCCTCTCCCGCCTAGCGGGGAGGGGGAATCATTCCGGTGAGGGGCAGCGTCCCTCACCACCCTTTTTGGTGATGGCATTGAGGGAAAGATGCGGTGCTTGCCAAAAGTATCTTTCTTAGCACTGCCCTGATTACAGCCAAACCCGAATTTACGGACAGGTTCTAAGTATATCATCTGCGTGACGATTTCCCTACGCGGCGAGAGGGTCGCCCCGATGCCGAGGTTGACCACCGCTCCCCAAAAAGGGTAAGATTGCTCCCGACGCCATGTATTCACGCCCCTAGGGGGGACGTACTCGTTATGTCGATTGGGACACTCCTAAAACGCGCTGATATTTTCTACGAAATGACTCCCACCCAGATCGAATTGATCGCCGGGGTTTGCGAGGAGCGGAGATATTCTCAGGGGGAGGTCATCTTCAAAGAGCAAACCCCCGGCAAAGAACTTTACGTGATCGTTGATGGTGAGGTTGAGATTGACATTGATCCGGCACTCGTTGGCAAGGCGGGTATGGGCGAGCCATACAAGGTGGCCACCTTGCGGCGGGGGCAATCTTTTGGGGAAATCTCCCTTGTCGATGAAGGGGTGCGTTCTGCTGGCGCACGTGCCGCCGCCCACGATACGCGCCTGATCGTTGTCCCCCGCGATAAGTTGATGCTGCTGTGCGAAACCTACCCGCAGCTGGGCTACCGCCTGATGCGCAACCTTGCCATTGATCTGGCGATGAAAATCCGCAATACCGATCTGCGCATCCGCGAACAACTTTATTGGAATCGCTTGGAGACCGGGAAAGGGGAAGCCTCATGACGGAGGGCGTAACCCCACCCGATGTGATCGCACCACCCCCACCTACCGCCGCCACGCAAGTGCAAGCAACACACGCCCGGAGCTATGAACAGAGGCGTGTGCGCTTTTCGGGGTTGGTTGCCGCGCTAACGGCGCTGATTGGGCTTGCCTTTGCCTTGTTCAGTACAACCCACACCGATCCGGTGCCGCTCGTCGTTGCTGATTCGCCGGAAAGCATCGGGGTGGTGATCGCCGCAATCTCCCTGTTGGTGGGAATGGTCGCCCCTGTCTTTGGCTACCGACGGCTGGTGAAATTTGACGAAGACCTTAGCCCTGTCGAACGGGAAGCCGCCGCCCGCAGCCGAAACTACATCGGACGTCTGGGGGTGGCAGTGGCGGTTGGACTGCTGGCGTTTGGGGCAAGTATTCTGGCAATCTGGCTGCTGGAAAACATGTTCCCCGGTGTTACGCTGACGCGCCTAACCGTCTGGCTGATTGCCCTTGTTTACAGTGGCGCGTTGGGGTTTGGGCTTTCCTATTGGATCGTCACCGTGACGACGGATCAAGTGTTTCGGATCAGCATCGCGATGATCCTCGTCGGCATTGGGGTGGGGGCAATGACGGCGGCGGATCGAGAATGGTGGAAAAATTCCCTTAGTTTTATGGGGCATGACAATGGGGCGGCGATGTTCTTCAACATGGGCTTGATCCTCGGTGGGATGCTCATGCTCTCCGTCGCCGTAGATATTGCCAACGAACTGCGTGTCCTGCGCGATGCCGGACGCTTCCCCACCCGAAATTTCGATCTCGTGCGGGTGTGGTTGTACACGATCTGCCTTTGCCTCAGCGGGATTGGCTTGTTTCCAAGCGCGGTGACCGTTGTCAGCGATATTCTCCATCAGGTGGCGGCAAACGGCATGGTCAGCTTGATCGTCCTGCTCATGCTCAGCGTCTCTCGCGTTGTCCCCATGCTCCCTCACGAATTCGACACCCTCTCGCTCATTTTTGGCGGAATCTGCGTGCTGATCGTCGTCTTGTTTATCCTGGGCGCACTTAATTTTGTGGCACTAGAGATATTCCTGACAGGGACGTGCCTCGTGTGGATATTCCTGTTTAAGACACGAATCAGGGTATACATTCGGGGGCAAGTCCTTGATGCGGCAATGGTAGACGCCCGCTGAGGAGTGCGGGCGGGCAGACACCCCCTGGGGGCGTCTGCCCCGCTAAACCTTCGGAAGTTCCACCGTTTGGGTCGTCTGTGCCGTCTTGTAGGGCAAGTGGGCAAAGGTTTGCTTCGGGCGCAAACGGAAAAAGCGCAAGATCGCATACCAGTTCACCCGCCAATATTGGGCAAGGCGTTTACCCCATCCCGCTTTGGGGGCGGCGGAAACATCAGCCAAAATCTGCCCTTGTGGATAAAAAACCTGTACGCTCACCGCTCCGATTCCCTCGGCGTTTTCCGTCCGCGATTCGCGGCGCATATCGCCTACATCCCCTGCCAAACGGTGAAACTCATTGGTCATCATGAAGTATTCGGAGCTTTTCAGGCTGTTTTTCAGCAAGCGGTAGAGGCGGATCACCGGTTCGCCCGCCAATTCTTCAAAGGTTTTCACTTTTTTCATGGCAACTTCGCCAAAATGGGCAACCACCTTCAGGTGAAGTTCCCCTGCATTTTGACAAGCGCTGCACCAGCAGACAGGGTTACGCAAAACCTCCTCTGCTTTCGCTTGGAACGCCTCAAAAAATTTGACCGCCTGTGTTTTGACAGCGGCACATAGGGCGTAATTGTCCCCCTGCGACTCAGCGTAGAAAAACACCGCATCCCCTTCCAGTTTGTTTACCTTCAGCGGATGGTCAGAGGAATCGATCACCGCCTCAATGAGATCGGAGATGATCTGTTCGGCATGGAGAAGCGCCATGGAGTGATATTTTGTAAAGCGCGTATAGCCGCTAATATCGGCGATGACAAGCGCCATATGTTGCACATTGATCGACATGAATCCATCCCCTCAAAACGGTCTCACCGACACTGGATGTGTCTTATAGACAATTATACGAGAGTGCGATGGATTCTGGATGAGTTTTGGCGTTTACTCGAATTGATCTCCTTCATCCGACGAACCAAAATCATTTGGATATGCCCAACGCCAGACCCCAACTGTGAGTAAACAGACAAAGAGGATGTGCAGCCCAAAGGCGAAGTAACGTTCCACCGGAAGGTAAAGCAAGGCAAGCCCTATGACAAGCGTTGGATTGGAATAGGCAAGCCGTGCGGCATAGGCAAGGTTATCAATGAGGAGGGCATAGGCAAGGATAGGAAAACCAATACCCGTAAGGCGCAGGTAAAAGCCGATCCATAGGTAGGGACGTAGCGCCCGCGCCAGCATAACGACAGGGGCACCTAAAAAGATGATGAGAACGGTAAGGTAGGGGATCATCCCTCCCCGGTGAGGCGCTCCCAACGCGCACTTTGCAAGGCGGTAATGGCAATGGCGAGCGCGTCGGCGGCATCATCCGGCTTGGGGATGCTCTCTAAGTTCAAGAGCGTGCGTACCATCTCTTGCATTTGGGGTTTTGCGGCGTTGCCAGAGCCAGCAATCGTCTGTTTGATTTCCGCTGGTTTATAGGGGCGGATGATCTTTCCGGCGTTTGCCATTGCCAGCAAAACTACGCCCCGCCCCTGGGCTACGGTAATAGCCGCCGTCACGTTTTTCCCGAAAAACATCTCCTCAATGGCGAATTCATCGGGATTGTGTTCAGCAATCAGGCGCGTCACCTCACGGTAAATGTGTTGGAGGCGTTTGGGCATCGCCTCCGTTGGCGGGGTGGTGATAACCCCATAAGCAACGGCAACGGGATCGCCGTGTTCGTCCTCACGGATGATTCCGTAGCCTGTCGTCGCCGTGCCGGGGTCAATCCCTAAAATGATCATGCCCGAATCAAGACTCGGCTTCGAGAGCTTTTGCCATTTCTTCAGAGATACTCAGGTTACTGGCAACGTTCTGTACATCGTCCAATTCTTCCAGTTTTTCCAGCAAGCCCATCACTTGCACACCAGCGTCTTTGTCCAAATCCATCTCGTTTTTCGCCACCCAGGACAAGCCGGAATCGGTGACGGGATAGCCATGTTCGGCAAGAGCAGTTTCTACCGGACGCAGCAATTCGCGTGGGGTATAGACGGTAATCGTCTCCTCGCCCGGGACAACATCATCAGCGCCAGCATCCGCCGCCACAAGGAACAATTCGTCAGAGTCGACCCCCTCAGCAGTGACCTCCACATAGCCCTTGCGATCAAACTGCCACGAGACCGCCCCTTCCGAGCCGAGGCTACCGTTAGAACGGGTGAAGGCAGCGCGAATTTGCGAGATCGTCCGGTTGCGGTTGTCCGTCAGGACATCGATCAGGACGGCGACCCCGTGCGGCGCATAGCCTTCGTAGGTCAGTTCTTCCATAACGACGCCATCATCCCCGCCGCCCGTGCCGCGTGCAATGGCACGGTCAATGTTTTCTTTGGGCATCGAACTCGCCTTTGCTTTTTGAACAGCAAGGCGCAGACGGGGGTTCATGTCGGGGTTGCCGCCGCCGCCTTCCCGCGCAGCAATGGTGATTTCACGCCCCAAGCGGGTAAATAGTTTGCCGCGCTTGGCATCCAAAGCGCCCTTCTTGCGTTTGATTGTTGACCACTTGCTATGACCAGACATAAGGGAATCTCCATCTCTTGGAAACGGGGGGTCTTTTCGCGTAGTCGCTAAATTATACCTGACGGCTTTCCCGCCTAGCAAGCGGCAAAAGGTTGTCCAACCATAGGCGTGGGGGCTTCAAGACGTGTCCGCAATTAGAAAAAGGAACATCTACTAAAAAGGGTAACCCTCAAAAGTGACCAACTTGGCGGTGTTGACGGTTTTGGTTCAGAACCCCTATCCCCCCCGGTTACTGCGCAGCAGTCGCCTTTCCCCGCTTGCAGGGAAAGGGGGAGAGAGTCCCTGTCTCTAGTTTACGAGGTGGTGGGGGGGAGGGTTTCCAAGCCCCGAAGGGGTGGTTACTCCTAGCCCCCTGCTTTAGCGGCGGGCGCTCACGGGCGGCGATGAGCGCAAGCATTGCGCTCCTATAGGGATCACACCCTCAACAGACCCTGGTTACCGGACAAGCCTTTTAGCAGTGAGCGACCCCTTCCCTAATCCGACCAATGGGTAGGACGCCGCACCCATCGGTGTTTCCGCAGTTCCGCCATCAGCGCTTCTGGCAGCGCCGTTCCATCGCTCACGGCGCAGTTTGCCTCCACATTTTTCAGCTTGCGCATCCCCGGAATAATCGTGCTGACCGTCGGATTCGCCAAAATGAACCGCAGCGCCATCTCCGCCATTGTCATGCCCACTGGCACAAGCGGACGCAGAGCCTCCACACGTTCTATGGTGGGAATCAGGTTTTCTGCCACGAAATAGGTACTGCGCCAGTCTTCCTTTGGAAAGGTTGTCTCTTTCGTCAGAGTTCCTACCAAACTGCCCTCGTCAAACGGCACGCGGGCAATAACCGCCACATTGTGCCGCGCACACGCTGGAAAGAGCGCATCTTCGGGGTTCTGGTCAAAGATGTTGTAGATCACCTGTACGGCATCGACCAAGCCCGTTTCCAATGCCTTCAAGACGTTCTCCGGCTCCCAACGGTTGACGCTGATCCCAAAGGCGGCAATCTTCCCCGCTGCCTTTAAGTCTTGGGCGGCACGCTGCCAGCCCTCATCGCTCGCCCAGTTGTCATGCCACACGTGAAGCTGCGTTAGGGACATGTGTTCAACGCCCATGTTTTTCAGGGATGTTTCGGTGTAGGCAACGATATGATCGTAGGGAAAGACTTCCTCAACAGCATAGTCCGCACGGGCGGGCCACTGCCTATTTTTCGGGGGGACTTTTGTCGCCGTGTAGAGCGTCTGGTTGGGGTATGCCTTCACAATCTGCCCTAGCAAACCCTCGCTATGCCCTTCGCCATAGGCAAAGGCGGTATCAAAAAAGTTACAACCCAACTCCACCGAACGGCGCAACGATGCCAACGATTCAGCGTCGTCCGATTCCGTCCAACCGCCCATTCCCCACATTCCATAGCCCATCTCGCTGACCTGCCAGCCCATTCGTCCAAATGTCCGGTAACGCATTGCTGAAAAACTCCCTCATTTGTTGGTTGACGCTTAAAAGAAAGTGCGGTTAAAATGCCCACGATGCGCACATTCAGAAAGGGCTTGAAGTACACATGACGGCGAACTATACCGCAGACCGTTTCGGAAGGGGCGATTCGCAACCATTCTCGCATGGGGATGCCGAAGTGGGCAGCCTGTTGGCAGCCGCTGACGCCCCCGACCTTCAAGAATGGCTCGATGCCCTGGAGGAGGAGGCTCTAAAGCCTGTTTTTGCTGCCCTATCCGGCGCCTATGATGATGATGCCGATGAGGATGACGACGACCTCGACGACGATTTCGATGACGATGACGATTTCGATGACGATGACGATTTCGATGATGACGACGATGATTTCGATGACGACGACGATTTCGATGACGACGAGGACGACGACGACGATCTCTAAACGGCGGTGTCCTTATAGGGTGGGCAGCCAAACCCACCCACCACCGAGAAGGTCTGTCGTATCTCATTTTTCAAAGCGATTTCGCCATGATTGGTTGACAGTCCCCCTCATCAGGCTATACTTGTTGATGGGGCAGGCTGTCGTCGTGAACTAAAAAAACAACTCAGCCCGTAACTTCTTGTAAGCAGGCTGATTGCAGTCCAATCAGCGAGGGTACTGCAATTATGAATGTCTTGTTTGCAGCGGCAGAAGCCGCCCCCTTTGCCAAAGCCGGCGGTCTTGCCGATGTAGTTGGAAGTCTGCCAAAATACCTCCGCAAGCAAGGCGTTGATGCGCGGGTGATGATGCCGCTGCACGGCTCAATTTCCCGCGCCAAATATGGGATCGACTACGCCTTTTCCTTCCGTCACCCTCGGCGGCGCGGCGTTGCCGATATTCACGTCCACCACACCTATTACGACAGTGTTCCCTACTATTTTGTCGAAACCTTTCCCTTTTTTGGGCAGGGTGGCTCGCTCTACACTGATTGGGCGTGGGATGTCCAGCGCTTTATTCACCTCGGTGAACTCGTTCAATCCCTCGCGTGGCAGCTTCGCTATGGTGCGGGCGGCACACGTCCATGGTTTCCCGATGTGATTCACATTCACGATTGGCACACAGCGTTGGCGTCATTCTTGCTCAGCACCAGCCGAGGCGACCCCGCCTGGCGGGAGATGGGCAGCGTCCTCACCATCCATAACATGGGCTACCAAGGTCCCTACGCGGGACCCTTCCTTGCCGATGCAGGTATTCCCCCCGCCCAACACCCCGACCTGCTCTACCAAAACAAGAGCGATAACTTGCTTGCCATTGGGCTTGCCTATAGCGATGTGATCACGGCGGTCAGCCCGCGCTATGCCCTTGAGATTCAATATGAGCGCTTCGGTGAGGGCTTGGAAGGCATTGTCAAAGTTCGCAACTACACCGACGATGTGATCGGCATTCTGAACGGCTTGGACACCGAACGCAACAACCCCGCTACCGATCCGGCGCTCCCCCATCACTTCAGCGCGGCAAGTGTTGCCAAAGAGCGCCCGCTGAACAAAGCAGCGCTCCAAGCCCAGTTGAGCTTACCCATCCGCCCCGATGTCCCCCTCATCGGGATTGTCTCCCGTCTGACGGCACAAAAGGGCTTTGATCTAGCCCTTCCTGCCCTGTGGACGATGCTGGCAGAAGATGATATTCAGGTCGTTGTCTTGGGCAGCGGCGAAAGTGCCCAAGAATATGAGTTCCGCCTGCTGGATAACCGCTTCCCCGACAAACTTCGCGCCATCATCGGCTATGACGGCATCCTCGCCCAGCGCATTTATGGCGGAACGGATTTGTTCCTCATGCCAAGCCGCTACGAACCGTGCGGGACGAGTCAGATGTTGGCGATGCGCTATGGCTCACTGCCCATCGTGCGGGAGACGGGCGGGCTGGCGGATACCGTCCAAAATTACGACGGTGGGGATGGAGCGCAAGGGACGGGCTTTATCTTTCTGTGGGAAACGCCTGATGCCGTACTGAACACCACGCGGTGGGCAGTGACCACCTACCGCAACAACCCGAAGGCATTTGCCCGAATGCAGCAGCGCGGCATGACGATGGATTTCAGTTGGGACAAAAGTGCCGGGGAATACATTGCCGTCTATGAACGGGCGATGGCGAAACACCGCTAACACCCTATCCCGCCACTCGCTTAACGGTGTTAAGTTAACGCCGTTAAATAAGCTGCATCATATGGCGAGTTTGTTTGGGGAGTGGACGTTGAGGGACTCGAACCCCCGACACTCTCGGTGTAAACGAGATGCTCTGCCAACTGAGCTAAACGTCCGTACACCCCTGCATTATACGATTGCCCGTTAACGCCGTCAAGTTGGATCAGGATGCATCACAAGGATGGCTCAAATCGCTATGCCCACCAAATCAATCGCCCTGATCGCCCACGACGGCAAAAAAGACGAGATGGAGGCGTTTGCTAAGACGCACCGCGACCAACTTGCCCGCTACACACTGGTTGCCACCGCCACAACCGGCGCACGGATCGAGGCGATAACGGGGCTGACCATCCAAAAGATGCTCTCGGGACCGCGAGGCGGCGATGCGCAAATCGCGGCGATGGTGGCAGAGGGCAAGATTGAAGCGGTCTTTTTTTTCATTGATCCGCTTGCCGCCCAACCGCACGACCCCGACATTCAAGGCTTGCTGCGCATTTGCAACGTCCATGACGTGCCATTGGCGACGAACCCGGCGACAGCAGCCTTTATCATTGGCACGAAGGCACTCTAACAGGCACTCAATAAATCACCATGACAGCAAATACCGAAAAATTGATTCACTCCATGCTCGATCTGTCGGGCAAGACAGCGCTGATCACGGGCGCAAGCCGAGGGATCGGCGCGGCGACAGCGGAACTTTTGGGGGCGGCGGGCGCCAACCTGATCCTGTGCAGCCGGAACATCGACGTGAAAAGCACGACAGCGCGGTACGAGGATCGTTATGGGCGGAAGCCCATCGTGGCGCAGGCGGATGTGGGCGATGCGGCGGCGTTCTGGCACATTTTGGAGAGCGCCCGTGATCGCTTTGGGGGCATTGATATTCTCGTCAACAACGCGGCGATGAATGCCACCGGGGATTTGCTGGAAACGGAGGAAGAGGCATGGCTGAACGTCCTGAAGGTGAACCTGATCGGGATTAGCCGCCTGTGCAACCTGATTGTCCCCGATATGATGGCGAAAAAATGGGGACGGATCATCAACATTTCCTCGAATTTGGGGCAGTTTGCCCTGAAGGGGAAAGGGGTGTACTCAGCGGCGAAGGCGGGGCTAATCCAACTGACGCGGAACATGGCGCTGGAATGGGCGTCTTACGGCATTTTGGTGAACGACATTGCGGCGGGGGCGATCAACACAGACATGAGCGCCGCCTCAGAAGGATCGTTCGTCCGCGATTACAGTCAGATCGCCCGCTCTATCCTCGTGGGGCGGTTGGGCGATCCAACGGAGATTGCACAGGTGGTTCTGTTTTTGGCGTCGCCCATGTCCACCTATATCACCGGACAGTCGATTGTCGTTGATGGTGGGGCGAGCATCTGGTTTGCCCATTAAGGGCAGTGTCCGCTGCAACTTCAACGACGAATAGGACTTACCTAGTTGAACGTGTTTACCCCGTATTGATCGAAAGAGCTAGCTTGAGGGGGAAGCCCCCTCGAAAAATGGATTTCCCCTTCTCCCAGTGGGAGCAGGTACGCACCGAAGGCAGGTCGCGGGGGGGATGAGGGCAAGTGCGTAACGCCTAAGGGGATGCCCGTGAGCGCTTTGCAGCGCAGCGGTCGGTTTCAAGCCGTTGGACGCACCACCGCTCATGCCACTTTATTGACCTGGTTACCGAGGAGGGGGGATCATCGGCGCGGACGCTCTGTAGGGCGTCCCTACAGGGGTGCGGGGAGGCTAATCGTTCTTGGTGGGCAGCCAAACTTTCGTCCGATTCTTGACGGCAGGCGGGTTCTCCACTACAATGCGCGGACGCGGTAGGGAAACCCTAAAATCATGTTTGAAAGCCTCAGCAACAAACTTCAGACCATTTTTGACCGTCTGGCACAGCGCGGCGTCCTCACTGAAGGGGATGTCGATACAGCGCTGCGCGAGGTGCGTTTGGCGCTGCTGGAAGCGGACGTTAGCCTTGCTGTGGCAAAGGATTTTATCCGCCGCGTGAAGGAACGCGCTGTTGGGGCAGAGGTGCTGAAAGCGCTGAAACCCGGACAGATGGTGATCAAGATCGTTCATGAAGAACTTCTAGCGACTCTTGGCGAACCGGGCAAACTGAACCTGAATGGACCGTCCCCCCGCGTGATCATGCTCGTGGGGCTTCAGGGATCGGGCAAGACGACCACCGCCGCGAAACTTGCTGTCCGTATTCGCAAAGACGGACGCCGCCCCTACTTGATTGCCGCTGATACCTATCGTCCTGCCGCTGTTGACCAATTGAAAACATTGGGCAAGCAGTTGGATGTCCCTGTCTATGAGGAAGGGACGCGGGCAACCCCGCCGGAGATTGCCGAACGAGGGCTGAAGGCGGCGCGGGAGGCAGGCGCGGGCGTCGTGATCATTGACACCGCCGGACGGTTGCAAATTGATGACCGTCTCATGGACGAACTGGCGCAGATCAAGGCGCGGACGCAGCCGGCTGAAATTCTGCTGGTGGCAGACGCCATGACCGGGCAAGAAGCGGTGAAAATTGCCGAGGGCTTTCATGGGCGCATCGGCGTGACAGGGCTGATCTTGACGAAACTGGATGGCGACGCACGCGGTGGGGCGGCAATCTCCATGCGGGCGGCGACGGGCGTCCCGATCAAGTTCATGGGCGTTGGCGAGAAGACTGACGCGCTGGAAGTTTTTCACCCGGATCGCCTTGCGGATCGCATCTTGGGCATGGGCGATGTCATGTCGCTGATCGAAAAGGCGCAAGAGGCGTTCGATGAAAAAGAGGCGGAACGGCTAGGGCGAAAATTCCTTCGGGCAGAATTCAACCTCGAAGATTTTCTCCAGCAGATGCGGCAGGTGAAAAAGATGGGTCCGATCAGTTCGCTGTTGGGGATGATCCCTGGCATGGGGCGGCTGAGGGATCAAATCAATAACGAGGAAGCCGATCTCACCTTTCGCAAAATCGAAGCGCTTATCTGCTCCATGACGATAGAGGAGCGGCGTAACCCAAAACTTTTAGATGCGAAGCGCAAGAAACGCATCGCACGGGGGGCGGGCTATGTGAACACGGCGAAAAAGCCGGAGCGCGAGTTAGAGGGCATCCAAGAAATCAACGCGCTGTTAAAGCAGTTCAAAGAAATGCAGCGCATGATGAAAATGATCAAGGGCGGCAACATGGATATGCGCCGCCTGCTAGGGGGTGGTGGGCGAAATTAACCCGCTGCCGCTGCCTTTTCCAGACATACATAGGAGACTTGACCTTGGTTCGTATTCGTTTGCGTCGTATTGGGCTGAAAAAACAGCCAAGCTACCGGATCGTCGTGGCGGAAAAAGAAAGCCCCCGCAATGGCGCGTATATTGAAGTGATTGGCTTCTATAACCCCCGTACCGAACCCTCAACGGTGAATTTTGAGGAAGATCGGGCGTTGTATTGGCTGAGCAATGGCGCACAGCCGAGCGAAGCCGTTGAGCGGCTGCTGAAGAACAACGGCACACTGGCACGGTTAGAGCGCTTGCGGAAGGGTGAGGCGATGGCAACCCTTGTTGAGGAAGCCGCCGCCGAAGCCGCCAAGCGTCCGCCCGTCGTTGCCAAGACGCGCAAGCCCGCCCCGGCAGTTGCCGCCAAGCCAAAGGTCTTGAAAGCCTAACCCCGACGGCTATTGTGTGGGGTTGGAACTGTCGCCCCGGCGCAAAAGCGCCGGGCTGAGATCAGCCCGTTTCTCTGCACCCCGTAGAGGCGGACCTCCACATGGTCGCCCGCCCATTCAATCGCCTGCCCCTATGCCGTTGTCATTTTCAACGTCCGCGCCAAATCCTCCGCGATAGGGTCATGAAGGATGTTATAGAGCCGCTGTGCCTCACGCAAAAAGCGTGTATGCCCTTCGTTATTGCCCTGTTTTGCTGCCACGCCCGCCCGTACTAGCAGCGCATCTGCCTGCCCTTTTCGGTAGGCGAGTTTTCCGGCAAGCTGCTGCCCCTCAGCGGCGAGTTTTTCCGCTTCCTCAAGGTTGCCCATCTGAAGATGAACATCGGCAAGACGTGCCAGAGTGCGGGTCATCGTTTCTCTATCGCTGTACTTGCGGCTGATCGCCAACCCTTCGGTCAAGACGCTCAGGGCTTCCTGAGCATTGCCCCGCGCCAAGAGGGTTCGCCCTAAGTTAGAGCGGAACAAGCCCCCCCATTTGGAGTCACTCTCAATCATCGTCAGCGCCTGACGGTGGAGCGCTTCTGCCTTGTCATAGTGGCGCATCTCGTGGTGTGCCAACCCGAGGTTGTTTAATTGGACGGCAACGTAATTTGCATCGCCCACCTCCCGCGAGATCATGAGGGCTTCTTCGAGAAGGTTTGCCCCTTCCAGCGCGTTGCCAGTCATGATGTAGTGCCACCCGAAATTCCCCAACCGGAGGCTTTCCGCCTTGCGGTTCGTCGTTTGACGGGCAAGTTCAATCGATTCCTTGTAAAAGGATCGCGCCGTTTCCACCTCACCAAGGTCGGTATACAAATTTGCGACGTTGGAGAGGACAACGCCGCGCGTCGCCGCATCTTTCACATGGCTAAGCATGACCGTCGCCCGCTCAAAATCTTTCATAGCGGCGTTGATGCCAGAAATTGCCCGGCGCATCGTGCCAATATCGCATAGCAGGCGTGTCGCTTGGGTGTGATCTCCGACGCTCTCAAAGAGTGTCAGCGCTTCTGACCAATATTCGAGGGCTTTTTCGGGCATTTCTGCCCCCTGCACAATCATCCCAATGCGGCGGAGGGTGTGCGCCCGCCCAAGGGGGTCGTCGCTGCCAGAGACGGTCAGCGCTTTTTGGAGGTGCGCCATTGCCGCCTCGTTATTGCCGCGCTCGGATTCCAAACTTCCCAATTGGATCAGCGCCCGTGCCTGCTCCACGCGATCCCCATCGGAAAGAAGGGACAAGACATTGTTGAATTCTTGGATGGCATCTTCGCTACGCCCCATCAGTTGGTGAATCCCACCGAGGGTCATGAGGATGCTTGCTTCCGCCGCTTTGTTACCCGCCGCCCGCGCAAGGGTTAGCCCCCGCTCTGCGGTTTGGGTGGCTTTTTCGGCTTGGTTCAGGCGGTAGAGCGCATCAGCGCGGTGTTGCAAACTGCGCAGCAAATCCCATTCTTCAGGAGGGTTTACCAAGCGCGTGGAAAGCTGTTCCGCCATGTCGTACATGGTCAAGGCATCTTCAAGGCGGTTCTCTTTGTAGAGTTGATCTGCCATGACCACCCCCCATAGAAGTTCCAATTCGGACTGCCCATGCTGCCCGGCAAGCTGTGTCGCTTGGGCAAGGAACTTTTTTCCCTGATCGCTTTCCCCCACCTGAAGATGCGCCTGCCCCATCCGTCCGATGAGGTATGAGGCGCTCTGTGGGGTGCTAATCGCCTGTGGGACGGCATCGCGCAGCAGCCGAAGGGCATAGGTTGGGTTACCCTCTTTGAGGTGAACATCAGCAAGGTTGCCCAAAGCCAAACCAATCACGTGCGAGTCATTGCCCTTGCGGGCGAATTCAAGGGCATCATTCAGCAGTTTGTGTGCCTGGGGAAGGTCGCCGCGACGAAGGGCGAATGCCCCCTGATTCAAGAGCGCCCGCGCCATGAGCGAGGGATCGTTAGAACGCTCGGCAAGCGCCTTCGCCTCGGCAAAGGCTTCTTCCGCCTGTTCATAGGCTTTGCGGGCGGTGTGCAGCGCCCCAATTTGCCCTAGAAAGGCGCTTTGGGCAAAGGGTTTGTCGTAGCGGCGGGCAAGCGTTAGCCCCTCATGATAGAGTTCAAGTGCCTTGTCAAAATGCTGTTGACGGCGGGCGTCATCCCCGTGATGGAGGTGGCGCTGGAGTTCAGCGTCTTGAGGGGAGAGCCGTGTCCCCCCATTAAAAAGGCGATTGATCGCTTGAACAATCGGCTGAAAGGGATTTTGTGGCGTCATACGAAAGCTATTTATACCGTATAGTTCTGACGATTTGGGACGTGTGTATAAACATATCTCCCTGAATCATATCAGATTTCGGCGTCGGTTACTCCCGAATGGTCAAGAGGTAGGCAACCAAATCGTTGACCTGTTCCTCAGTAAGCACTGCCGCATAGTCCTGATACATCAGGCTTTGCTCGCCTAAGCCATAGGGAGCGCGTCCTTCCACATTGGGGACGAGATGATCGTTTGGGGCAAGGATTGATAGCCGCAAATATTGGGTAGGGGTTTGGCTGGCAACCCGCGTTCGGGCGCGAATGGCAATTGCCGGTTCGCCCTTCCATGCGATCATTGCCGGACCAACTTTCACGAGGGCTTCTTCCTCGGATACCGACTCAATGATATGGCACGACAAACAGGTAGGGATCAACTCATCGCCGTTGATGTGGTTGATGAACAGCGCCTTGCCCGCTTCGGCATTGGCGGCGCGGGTTGGTTGGGCGGTGGGCGCCTCTGTTGGGGGGGCGAGGGTTGGGGAGGCGGCAATGAGCGTCATCGTGGGTGTTAGGGTGGGGCGCTGGCGAACGACGGTTGGCGTCGGTGTCGCTTGGAGGGCAGCCGCCGTTGGGGTCGCTGGACTTTGCCCCTCGGCAGTGGGGACGATCACGGGCAGCCGGGTGGGGCGCACCGGCGTAGAGGGAAATTCTGGGGCGGTTTTTGCCGCCGTTCCACAAGCGCTTAGAACAATGGCAGCAAAGGCTATGGACGCAGCACGAAAGGCGCGTTTCAACATAACAGAAACCCTTTCTCGGATTGGTTAGGTAGCGTTATTTGATAATTCACAAGCTTACCCTTTATTATCCCGATTTGTGAAAGGTTTCGCAATATATATGCCGCGCTCACCCCTCCCAACGGGCGAGGATGATCATCCCCGGCGTCAGCAGCAACCTCCCCCCCGTCAGGCGGGCAAGGATGCCTGTCAGCCCATAGGCAAGGGCGGCGATCCCCTCGCTGCGTTTGCCCGTTCCTGCCTCAGGAAGGATGCTGAGGATGCGATAACCCGCCCGCTCAAAAAGGCGGCGCACTCCGCGCCGCGAATAACTGATCGTCGCATCGCCGAGGAGCGCCATTGGATCACGCCGCCGCAGCCACCGCGCCAAGCGGGCATAGGGAAGGCGGTTGGTCACCCGTGCGGCGACGATCCCACCGGGCTTCAGCCGTTCGGTTAGGGCAGCCAGAACGGGGTGCGGTTGGGCAAGGTAATAGAGCGAATCGATCATTGTCACCGCATCCGCCCCATTCAACTCAGGGGGCATATCTGCCAAGTGGGAGTAAACCTCCAGTCCGCGTTCGCGGCAGGCGGCAACGAGGGCGGCGTTGATCTCAATACCAATACTGCACACGCCGAATTCCGAGGTGATCTCCAGCAAATGCCCATAAGCAGAGCCAAAATCAATGAGCGTAAGGGGTGTTGAGTGCTTATCCAGATGGTGCATCACAAGGCGCAGCAGGTAGCGGAAAAACGTCACGCGCCCCCCGCGGAATCGATCCTCGTTGACGGGGTTTGTGTAACTGGCTGCCTCAAAGTGGCGGGTGAGGGTGTCCTCCTCAATTTGACGGACGAACACCCGACAGGCAGCGCAATAGTGTATAGGCGTCCGAAAGTTTTCTGAACGCCCCACATTGAAGGGCGCATCACCCGCTGGTTGGAGGGGGCTTTGGCATAGAGGGCAAGGAGGCATGAGAGGCATTAGCCACCAAACCCTTTTAGAATCGCGCTAATCCCTTCTTCTGCCGCGGCGATTTGCCCGTTCAATGCCTCGATCTCAGTTTCAAGCGCATCGAGTTTGTCCTGAGCGCCTTCCAAGCCCTTTAGGATACGCCCGCGCAGGGATGCCTCATCACCTTCTGCCTTCAACACCTCTAAATTAGCACGGAACTGCTCTTGTTGTTTGTAGCGCTCATCGCGGGTTTTCATCCGTTTTTGAATCTCTTTTTGCGCCGCTTCGATCTCCCCCTTCAGGGCAATCAGCCGACCCAGTTCGCCGCTGGTCGCTTCATTGAGCCACTGCTTTTCGATAATCTGCTTCAGATTCGCCGCCTCTAGGTTGCGGATGGCGACGCTGTGCTGGCGCAAGAATCGCTCTTTGCGGGTGAACTCCGTCGCCCCGCCTGCCGGAACGCGCACCTGCCAACGGCGTTCTTGTGCCGTCGTCACGGTGGGAACAGGAGTTTCAAAAAGTTCCCATCCGGCGCGGATGGGCGCTTCAACGGTGATCGTGCGTGCTTTGGGGGTTGTGTTCTCAATCACATAGATCACGCGCTCCGTCTGGTATTGCTGAAAGATAATCAGCAGCCCTTCAAGGATTACCCCCTCCGTCACCATGTCGGGCGTAGAGCGCTCGGTGATGCTGATCCCTAGTTCAACTGCATAGGGCAAGTAAACCTCGCCATCGGCTTTGGCAAAGGAGACAACTGCCTCGCCCTGATAATCGCCATCAACGATCACAGTGATCGGACCGCGTTCGAGGGTTAAGCCGCTGGTGTTTTTGAAGCGCAGCGAGGCGACGGGGTGGCGGGCTGCTTTTTCCCCGTTGTAAAGCAGTTCGCGCTCGAAACGCAGCGTTGTGCCGAGGATGGGGACGAGAGCGGATTCCCCGCGCTTGACGCTGACGGGGACATTTACCACATACTGAAAAAATTCTCCGGCGTCTTTGCCGGTGGCGGCGGCGGGCGCGGCTTTTGCCGCGCTTGCCATATCAATGGCTTCAAACTGGCGCTTCGCCTTTCCCCCACCGCTGAAAAAGCTGGCTGCCATAGGCGGACTCAATCGCGCCTCAACAAGGTCATCATCGTCCTGATAAGGTTCGTTAAATGCCGTCATCTCGTTGGCGAGAAATTCAACAGGCTGCGGGGCAACCCGCGCCTCGTCGCGGATGGTGGGGCGTTCGGGAATTTCTGAGGAATACAGATCGTAGACGAAGGAAATTGGCTGTCCGGCGACAAGCGTCACCTGCACATCCTCCAAATCTTCCTCAAAACGGTTGTCAAACAAGCCCCACCCTTGCAAAAGCGCCTTGCCCCCTTCGCTGTTTGGCGTTGTTTCGCCTACAAAGCGGTAGCTCACGCGCCAGACCGGACTGGGGGCAACGTAGCGCACAACGAGATCGTGCGCCCCTTCCGAAAGGGCAACATGGACAACTCGCCGCGAATCTTCATGCTGCTGTGTGTCGAGAAAATAGGCGAGATCATGAAGACTCACCTCATTCAAGGGATGGATCGAGCGCAGATCGGCAGTGTAGAGAACATGAACAGCATCCGTTTCGCCTTGCACTAAAATCCGCGCCGTCCCTTTCGTCTCGCGCATGATCTCGGCGTGATTGTCCATCCCGATCAAGCGCCCTCGCACGCGTTCCACCGTGCCGGACTCGCCCACAGCCTGAATGTCAACCAGAGTCCCCCGTAGGGCATTGATCAGATCCCCTAGCGCCTGATCCTCCCCCAACTGCATCGAGGTGTTCGCCATGCGCGTCTGGTAATCCATTGGCGTTTGGTAGTGAATTCCGCGCACCTCCCCGCTGGCATTGTCAATCACCGTCAGGCTTTTCAGGATGTCGTTGATCTCATCCTGACGGAAGGTGAGGGTAAGTGAATTCCCTGTGAGCGCTCCGGCGCGGATGAAAAAGCCCACACCGTGCTTGTAGAGTACCATCTCCCGAACGGGAAGATTGGGCATGAGGAATATATCCTTTCGCGTCTATTCTACGCAGTGCGCCCGCCACTAAAGCAGCGGGCTGAGATCAGACGCCCCTGCGGGGCTTGGAAAATGCCATTGTCGCGCTCTTGTGGGGGCAACCCCCTGTCGTCGCCCGCCGATGTCGCGTGTCGAATAGGTTGTTAGTATAGCGTAGGACACGTCGCCCGATTCGTTTACAGGATTTCGTATGCTATTTTTTACTTTTTTAGAATTACACCCATCTAGTGGGTATGTTTCCGCCGCAACTCCCTTACAGACACTCCGCATAGCTACGTATTGTGTTAGTGTGCAGGGTGTTCTCGTTGATCTTTTGGGAGGAAAAGACCTATGTCGAAGATTTCCCGTCGTACCATGTTGAAGCAGAGCGCTATGGCACCTTGCCTTTATGCGCGGCATTGGCGGGCAATCTCCGGCGAACAATGTGGCGCTTATGGAAGCGATCTACTACAAGTCTCCGACGCTGTGCCAACCCTGACACCCTTCCTCAGCGGCGAGGCAGAAGGCTTTGACAAGGCGAAGGTGTCCTTCCCCGGCGATGAGGCGGTGGCGAAGGTTGTGGGAACATCGCCCTTGAAGGAAGGTGTCCTGCCCGCTGTGGCGTCGGATGTCTTTAAGAAGATGTAGGTGAGGTAGGTGTATAGCCGGGGATGCGCTGTAGCGCGTCCCTCCTGAAGTTTGGGTGTGTCTTGGGGAATCTTCCCAACCCTCTGGGATTGTTTTCCGCCTCTGCTCCCTCTAAAATCTCCCGTATGAACCTCGCCTATGACTCACAGGGATTGATTCCCGCCATTGTTCAAGATGCGGCGACGGGCGCCGTCCTCATGGTGGCGTGGATGAACGCCGAATCGCTGCGCTTGACTCAAGAGAAAGGCGAAGCGGTTTTTTGGAGTCGCAGCCGGGGGGAACTCTGGCACAAGGGGGCGACCTCTGGCAATGTGATGCGGGTGAAACTGATCCGCGTCGATTGCGATGGGGATACCCTGCTGTTGATCGTTGATCCGGCGGGTCCTGCTTGTCACACCGGGGAGCGTTCTTGTTTTTACCGATCTTTGGCGGAATTCCAAGCCGCCAGCGAGGGAGACTGAGTACACCAGTGGCGGATACCATCGAACGCCTTTTCCAAACGATCAAAGACCGACAGGCTGCCCCTAAAGCGGGGTCGTATACGAATCAACTGTTCAGCGCCGGACTGGATGAGATCACCAAAAAAGTGGGTGAGGAGGCGGTAGAAGTGGTGATCGCTGCGCACAGCCAGGGGCGCGAACGGCTGATCAGCGAGCTTGCCGATCTGACCTACCATGCCCTTGTGCTGCTGGCACAGGTGGGCTTAACTCCCGACGATATACGGGCTGAACTGGCACGGCGGCACGGAAATTAAACGATGACCTTTCACCCTGATCTCGATGCCCTTTTTTCGCGGATTTACGAACAAAACGACCTTGATGGGCTGGATCGTCCCCTAGCCGTTGATCCCCTTCGCCAGCCAGCGAGGGGGGCGCGTCCGAACAGCGTTGCCATTGGCGGCGGCGCGTTTGGCGATGAAGGCAAGGGGCGCATTGTCGATGTTCTGTGTTCGCGTTTTGCCGCAGCAGGACAAACCCCCATCCTCGTTTACCGTTGGAACGGCGGGGCAAACGCTGGACATACAGTGGTTGTTGGCAGGCAGAAGATCGCCCTTCATCAGTTGCCTTCCGGGGCGCTTCATCCGGGCGCGGTAGGTTTGTTGGGCAAAGGGATGGTGATCCACCCCGCCGATCTCGTGGCGGAATTAGAGTCCCTCCGCGATCACCCCCCACAGATCAAAATTGATGAGATGGCGGTTTTGGCGCTGGACACCCACCGCGCCTATGAGGTGGCGCTCAAGACGACGGAACAGGGCGGGCAGGGGGCAACAGGACGGGGCATATCGCCCGCCTATGCTGATGTGTTGTACCGCCACGCCATGCGTATGCGTGATCTCGCCAGTGAGGACTGGGAGGTACGCTTAGGGCATCATTATGATCTCTATGCAGCACTTTTGGGGGGGCTGGATCACGAACTGGCAACGGTCAATGTGCCGGCGCTCCACCGCGCTCCACTTCCTGTCGGAGCGCGGGCGGAGTTCCTCGCCCGTTTAGCCCCCTATCGGGCGCAGCTTCTGCCCTATATTGATGCGTATGGGGGTGACGATGCCCTTGATGTGGCAGCGTGGTGGAGGGGTGATGCGCCGGTGATCTTTGAAGGGGCGCAGGCGGTGGGTCTTGATTCCCGTTTTGGCGTCTACCCAGACATCACCGCCAGCGATCCAACCTTTGGGGGAATCACGGGGAGTACGGAAGGAATCGTATTGCCACACGAGATCGCCGTGCGGGCAGCGGTGATCAAGGCAACCTATACCTCGAGTGTGGGAACGCGCCGCTTGCCCACGATGATGGAGGCGGGCTTGGCGGGGCGCATCCGTGACGACGCCCATGAATATGGGGCAACCACCCGCCGCCCCCGCGATATTGCCCATATCGATTTGCCCTGCTTGCGCTTTTTCATGCGTGTTGGCGGGGCAAGCCACCTAATTCTCACTCATTTGGACATCGCCTATCCAGAGCTACCGATTAAAGTCTGCACCCACTACCTTGATAAACAGGGAAGGCGTGTTGGCTACCGTCCCGATCAGTCCTACCTTGATGGGGTGACGCCCATCTACCGCGAACTACCCTCATGGGCGGGAAGTGCCGTTGCGGGCGTAAAGCGCCTTGATGGGCTGCCTAAAGCCGCCATGCAGTATATTGCCTTCCTGTGCGGGGCGTTAGCCGTCCAACCGCTTATGGTGACGACGGGGGCGGAGCGGGACGCCCTGATCACATGGTTCTAGGGTAGAGGTTTGAAATGAGGGAACGCCACCCCATGTATCCTATGGGTGAGCCTTTCTTGGGGTACAATCGTTTCTGAGATTATCCAGCAGTGGAGGCGAGGCGATGCACAGGCAAATCCTACGGCGGACAATGTACATAATGGTGTGGTTTGCCGTTATCTTAGCGATGGCAAGCCCTGTCGGCGTGCCAGCAAAGGCGCAAGACGGACGGCACTTGATCTATGCCGATAACTTCGATCACAATCTGGCGCGGTGGACGGTGGTCACCGGCGATTACACCCAGTTAAAGGTAGGGGATGGTGTCCTGCGCCTGACGATCACCGATGCAAATCAGGCGGGGTGGGTTGTTCCCAATGTAACTGTCCCCCGCAATGTCGTTGTTGAAGTAGAGCTAAACCCCGTCGGTGTGCCGGATGATGGGGCGTGGAATGCTGCTATCCTGCTGCGGGCAAGCTCGCAGAACATCAGCAGCACGCTCTATCACTTTGGGATCAATGGCACGGGGACATGGGAATTTCGCCGCCGAACCAAAGGCTTGGAATCCTATACAGACCGCGTGCGCAGTGGGAAGTTGAGCAGCTTCAACGCGAAGTCCGTTCAAGCCCTCTCGGTGAGCGCTCAGGGGGATAGCTTCACCTTCACCGTGAATGGGGAGGTGGTCGGCACGTTTGAAGATACGTCCTTAGGGACGGATTTCAGCACTGAAACCTACATCGGTCTCATGGCGGGGACGTTCCAAAGCGCCAACCGCAGCATGGTTGAATACAGCAATTTGCGCGTTTACGAGACGGTTTCAGAAACCGTTGTGGGCAATGCCTTGCTCCGTGAAACCTTTCCAGAGGCGAATCCCAACAAGTGGATCGTGGGGAAGAATTCGGATAGCAGTGCTGAAATTATTGCCAACACGCTTGTTTTTGGCGTGAATAAGCCCAATTTCATGCGTTGGAGCTACCCGACGGGCATTGTTTTGCCGGGCGATGTGGATGTGGAGGTTTCGACGGCAGCGACCACCGCCACCTCAACGCAATGGAGCTATGGGCTTGGTGTGCGCGGCTACAAAAATGGCAGCGAGCTGTATTATTACCTCTTTGAGGTGCGCGGCACAGGCAGATTCACCTTTACCTTCCAAGAGCGTGCCACCGTCCAAGAGACGCTCATCGGGGCGACGGCGCTCCCCAATTGGAATCAAGCAGGAGAGGCGAAACTGCGCATTGTGGCAAAGGGGAACACCTTCCAACTGTACTACAACAATCAGCTGGTGGGCACGGCGCAGCATAGCCAGTTAAGCACGCAGACGGAATTTTTCCCCGTCTTGGTCTTTAGCTCGTTCAACAGCACCGACCCAGAAAAAGGCTACTTCCAGAACCTAACCGTTCATGAGGCGCAGTAAACCCGCCTATGCAGCATACCATTGTGGTGGCAACGGCGCTGACGGAAACTGCCCTCGATGCCCTGGACAAGGCAAAAAATATTGAGGCACAGATCGTTGCCCCCGAACGAAATCGTGTTTTGCGGGCGCTTCCAACGGCAGATGCGCTGATCACCCGCGACGAGATGATCATTGACGCCGAAGTGATCGACGCTGGAAAACGCTTGAAGGTGATTGGGCGGGCGGGTGTTGGCTTGACCGGAATCGACGTGGAGGCGGCGACGGCGCGGGGGGTGATCGTGATGAATACCCCCGGCGCAAACGCCATCTCCACCGCCGAATACACCTTTGCCCTCATGTTGGCGCTTTGCCGACAGGTTATCCCCGCCCATCAGGAAGTTGCCCGCAGCGTCTGGGCGCGGCAGGCGCATCTCGGCAGCGAACTGTATGGAAAAACGTTGGGGCTGGTTGGCTTAGGGCGTGTGGGGAAACACGTGGCGGCGCGGGCGGTGGCGTTTGGGATGAACGTCCTCGCCTTCGACCCCTACATTGCCGAGGCGCAAATCACCGACCCGCGCCTGAAACTCGTTGGGCTGGATGAAGTCCTCTCCCGCAGCGATTGGATTTCGCTTCACTGCGCCGTCACCCCAGAGACCTATCACCTTCTAAATGAAGAAACGCTGCGCATGGTCAAGTCCGGGGCGCGGATCATCAACGCCGCGCATGGCAGCATCCTTGACGAGAAGGCATTGGCGGCGGCGCTCAAGAGTGGGCATGTGGCGGGGGCGGCGGTGGATGTCTTTGCCCATGAGCCGCCGACTGATTCCCCCCTCATCGGCTTGCCCCATGTCATTCACACTCCCCATATGGGGGATTCCACCGTCGAGGCACAGCACGATCTCAGTATGCAGATCGTCCGCCAAGTGATCGATGCCCTAAACGGCACGGATTACCGAAACGCGGTGAACATGCCCTTCATCCCCGGACGGGATTTTGAGGGCGTTGCCCCCTATCTGATTTTGGCAGAGCGCATCGGGACACTTCACCATCACCTTGCCAAAGGGCGCATCCGGCGCGTGGCGGTGGAATACAAAGGGGATGAGATTGAGGGGCTGGTGAAGCCGCTCACCGTCGCCTTGCTAAAGGGCTTGCTCTCCCCTGTCTTAGGCGACGCTGTAAATTACATCAATGCCCCCCTTGTGGCGATGGAACGCGGGATTCATGTCACCCAAACAAAGGGCTTGGATGTGATGGATTACACGAATCTGGTGAGTTGTCAAACGCATTGGGAAGGGAGCGGGCAGCAGGTGATCAGTGGGGCGCTGTTCAACCGCCGTGAGCCACACATCGTCCAGATCAACAGCTACCGTTCCGATTTTATCCCCTCTGGGGTGCTGCTCATTTTCGGGGGGTATGACCGCCCAGGCGTGATTGGGCGGATTGGCACGCATGTTGCCGAATTGGGCATTAATATTGCCGATTGGCGCACGGGGCGTGCCGAAAAGGGCGGGCAAACACTGACCGTCTTGACTCTTGATCAACCTTTTAGCGAAGCGCAGTTGGACGATTTTCGCAAACTGGATGGTGTCCGCCACGCCCATCAGATGATCTTATAGGCTCACCTCAGTATCTAGCCATAAATTAACTGGTTAACCATAGGGGCAAGCCCTCACCCCCTATCCCCCTCTCCCGCTGCGTGGGAGAGGGGGATAACGTCTTTTTCGGGAGGGGCGCTGCCCCTCCCTCACCCCTCTCTGCCGAATTTATGGATAGGCGCTTAGTAACTATTGGCGCAAATTCGCCTTAGGGCTGTATACCTCGCCCCTGTAGGACGTCCGCACCGATCCCCGCCCACCGCGAAAGCGGCGGGCTAAAGATAACCACCCCTACGGGGCTTAGAAGACAAAAGACGCGGTACGGCTGGCGCATACCACGCGCCCCCACCGATGACCTTACTTCCCCACCCGCACTCCAGCGCGGCGCTCTAAGACACTTAGCACAGCGGAATTATCGAGTTCCCCTTCGCCCGCCTCAATCATCGCCTGAAAAAGGTCTTGGGTTACGGCGCTCAGCGGCAGCGGGACATCGTAAGCGGCTGCCGTCTCGCCAATAATCCGCAAATCTTTCAACTGCATCCGTGCCTTAAAGCCCGGCTCACGGTTGCCCTCTTGCAAGCGCTGCGGCTTGACATCCAGCGTCCAACACTGCGCCGCGCCACCTTTGATCGCCTCCACCACGCGGAAGGGATCGACGCCCGCTTTTTCGGCAAGAACGAGCAGTTCACCCATTGCCACCATCTGGGCGGCAACCATAATCTGGTTACAGGCTTTGGCAATCTGCCCCGCCCCCGCCCCGCCGACCAATGTCCAGCTTTTGCCCATCGCCTCAAAGAGCGGAATCGTTTGCTGAAACGCCCCCTCTGTGCCGCCCACCATAAAGACGAGCGTCCCATTCACCGCCCCAAGCTGACCGCCGCTCACGGGCGCATCAAGGGCATCAACGCCGCGTGCTGCCAACGCCGCCGCAATGTGTCGCGCTGTTTCCGGCTTGATCGTGCTGTTATCCATGACGATCATCCCCGGACGTGCCGCCGTGATGATTCCCCCTTCGCCCAACACAACGGCTTCCACGTCGGGCGAATCGGGCAAATTTGTGCAGACAATATCCACCTGCGCGGCAAGCTCGGCGGGGGAATGGGCTTCGGCTGCCCCCGCTGCCACAAGCTCGTTCACAATGGCTCGGCTGCGGTTGTGAACAACTACCTCAAAGCCCGCTTTTAAGAGATTGCGCACCATTGGCGCACCCATCAACCCCAAACCAATATAACCCACACGCATCATAACCACCCCCCTTTATGTAGTTAGTATCTATCCGTAAATTATAGGTAACGTTTAGGGCAAACCCTCACCCCCTGCGACCCGCCTTCGGCGTGTATCCGCTCCCACTGGGAGAAGGGGGAATCCATTTTTTGAGGGGGCTTCCCCTCAAACTTCCCCTTTCGATGAATACGAGGTGAACAAATCCAACTGCGTAAGGTGAGTTATTTACCTATTCGCCGCGTGCTAGTTGCCGCGCAAATGCCTGATGTGCCTCAATGATGGGTGGCAGATCAAGCGTCGTGAGGACGCCCTTTGCCACGATCACCCGCCCGTGAATCAGGCTGTAGCTAACCTGTGTTGGGGCGCAAAAAACAAGCGCTGCCAGCGGATCGTGAAGCGCCCCCGTATAGCCGATCTGGTTGAGGTCAAAGGCGACGACATCCGCCGCCATGCCGGGGGCAAGCTGCCCAATCTTCGTATAGCCAAGCGCTGCCGCCCCACCCCGCGTGGCAATTCGCAGGGCGTTCCGTGCGCTCAGCGCGGCTGGATCACCCGGGGTCTCTTTGACCCGCGCCACAAGCATCGCCAGCCGTGCCTCGTTGATCAGGTGGGCGGCGTCGTTCGAGGCAGAGCCATCCACCCCCAAGCCGACGCGCACGCCCGCCTTAAGCATCGCCCGAATCGGCGCGATCCCCGACGCCAAGCGAAGGTTGCTCCCCGGACAGTGGGCAACACCCGTCCCCGTCTGTCCAAAGAGAGCAATCCCCTCCGTAGAGAGGCATACACAATGAGCGTGCCACACATCCTCCCCCACCCACCCCAACGATTCGGCATAGTGGGCAGGGTCTTTCCCGAACCGTTCAAGACTATAGGCAACATCGCCCACCGTCTCGGCAAGGTGGGTGTGCAGGCGGACGCCATAGCTCCGCGCCAGCACTGCTGCCTCGCGCATCAAGCCTTCGCTGACGGTGAACGGCGAACAAGGGGCGACGGCGATCTTCAGCATGGCAAAGGGATCGGCATCGTGGTAGGTCTCGATCAGCCGTTGTGTTTCGCGCAGAATGGCTGGCTCAGCTTCGACAACGCGATCCGGTGGTAGCCCGCCTTGACTCTCGCCAACGCTCATGCTGCCGCGTGTGGGGTGAAAGCGGATACCAATCTGCTGCGCCGCTTGAATCGCATCATCCAAGCGGACACCGTTGGGGTAAATGTAAAGGTGATCGGTTGTTGTGGTGCAGCCAGAAAGGATCAATTCCGCCATTGCCACCAGCGCCGAGGTGGTGATCATGGGGGGAGTGAGCCGCGCCCACATGGGGTAGAGCGTCCGTAGCCAATCAAACAGTTCGGCGTTTTGGGCAGTGACTCGCGTCAGGCTTTGGTACATGTGGTGGTGGGTGTTCACCAATCCGGGCAAGACAACATGATCACGAAGATCAATGACCTGATCGGCATCATGGGCAAGCGGGATCAAGTCGGCTGTTGTTCCCACCGCCTCAATGAGGTGATCGCGGAGGATGAGCGCCCCATCAGGGATTTCCCGTTCGGCATCGTCAAAAGTGGCGAGGAGGAGGGCGTTTTTTAGGAAAAGTTTGGGCATGATAAATAGTGCTGAGTCTTTGTGTAGGGGCGCATGGAGATGCGCCCGTCTGTGATAGGTAGAGTGATCGGTGGCTTAGCTGTGGCTACGGAATTACCGGTATCGCGCCGCGCCCTATGGTTTTGACTAAATCGGCACGCATCCAGCCCTGAATGGCTTTCGTCTCATAGGCGTGGACGAAATACCACGTCGATGCTTTGTTGCGCCCGATGATCACATAAAGCTGCCCTAGTTCGGCAAGAAGGACGCTCTGGGCGTCTTCCATTGGGGCGCTGCGCAGATTCACGCGGTAGTTGTTGATCCGCGCAAAGGGTGGGAAGGCTGTTCCCGTATCAGGGAGTTTCAGATAGGGTCCGTAAAGGCGAATGTTCTTGAAATTTGTCCACCCATACACCGTCTCCGCCCCTTTTGGTAGGCGCACTTCATACCACCCGCGCTGCCTATCCACGCCGATCACATCCATCACTTCGCCATCGGTGGCAGTGTAGACGAGCGGGTATGCCTTATCTGGACCCAAGCGGATGTACGCTGTCGCCTCTAGAAAAAAGGCGAGAATCGGGGCATCGTTTTCGGTGTTTGACAGGTCGCGGGCATCCCCGCTGAGCGTGACAAAGCGGGTATTGATCCAACCGACGCCATAGGCGGTGCGCACTTGCAACCAGGTTGCCCGCAGATCACGCCCCACCGCGTTGACCGTCTCCCCTTTTGTCAACACGCCAAGAATTGTCCCAATGGCGTAGGGTCCCCGCCGGATATGCAGTTCGGGGACGTTCACCGTTGCCCTGACGCTCACCGGACCAACCGCTGCCGCTGGTGAGGGAAAAGCCGCCACGCCGAGGGCAACAAGAAAGGCAAAAACACTTAAGAGAATCACTTTACGAGACATGGCGATTTCCTTCCCACCCTGTGGGCATCGTCCATTCTAGAGGCACAGCCTCGATCATAGATCGGGATTGAAGGAGGCGCAACCGCCCGCCCCTTTTGCTTGAGCGAGCGATCCCGAGAGGACAGGTTGGTCTAGGCGGGGAGATCAGTGGGCTGCACGGCGATGACAACCACCGTTGCATTGTCTTCCGCCCCGCGTGCATTGACAAGAGTGATCAACTCACGGCTTGCTTCGTCGGGGTCAGGCGTTTGCAAGACGATCTCGGCAATTTCTTCGGGTGAGATATGGCGGGTTAGCCCATCCGAACAGAGGACGAGGCGATCTCCGGGGCGAATCGTGCGGGCATAGAGATCAATATCAACATCCAAACCCTGCCCCAACGCCCGATACAAAACATGTCCCATCGGGTGATGTTTCGCTTGGGCGCGGGTGATGTGTCCTGAGGCAACCAGCGCTTCGACAAAGGAGTGATCGACGGTTACTTGGGCAATCGTCCCGTCGATATGAGCAACAAGGTAGGCGCGGCTGTCCCCCACATGGGCAAGAAGGACGCGGTTTCCCCGCACAAGGGCAACCGTTGAGGTTGTCCCCATCCCTTTTTTGGCGGTGTCTTTTTGCGCCTCAAAGACAGAGCGATTCGCCAACAAAATGGCATCGCGCAGCTTCGTGTGTAGTTCATCTTCGGGAAGCGCCTGAAGATCAACGGCGCTGTTTTCCTCCCCATCGGACTCCTGATGAAAGAAGGTGCGCACGGCATCAACGGTCAGTTGGCTGGCAACCTCTCCCGCCGCCGCCCCGCCCATCCCATCCGCCACCAAGCCAATAACCACGCCATTGTAGGCAAAAACCCCTACGTTGTCCTCGTTGTTCGTGCGCACTTGCCCCACCGTTGTGTGAGCGCCCGCCCGCGCCATGATCCCAAAATCGTCATCGGGGATGATCAACGGTGCGCCACATGCTTCACAGACATGCGCATCGGCACTGTTTAAGGTATTGCAGCGCAAACAGATCAAGGGTTCGCCGGTTGTGGGATGTCGCTGCACTGTGTTCTTGCCTCTGCTTGCGGATGAATCAATATAGGCTTTTGAGCGTGTTTACACAATGCTTTAGATTGTACAGAAATAGCCGTTTGGTGCAACTAAGTACAAGCAAACGATTCGTTGGGGGTGGTTGATGGGACGGTGAGTCAAAGACCTCCTATCCCCCCTGCTCCCTTTCCCCGCACGCGAAGAAAGGGGGAGAACTCACTCTCCCTCAGCCGTTTACGGGCGGTGGTGCGGACGCCCTATAGCGCGCCCCTACTTCTTGATCCACCCCCCCCATTCCTTGCTGAGTGTCTTCAGATTTTTGCCAGTGGCAATTTCCAGCGCCTTCGGAAAATCATGATCGCGGGCGAGGGCGGTATGCACACGGATAAACGCCTCGTCGCCATAGGTCAGTTTTAGCCAATTGATGAAGGTCGCCCCCACATAATAGGGATACGGATAGCCACTTCCATCAGGGGGCAGCGGCGGGACGCCAAAAGCGAGATCGGGCGGATCGTAAGCGATCATAAACGATCTAACCAATGTTTCGGGGTCGCTTTCGGGGATGCCCTCAAAAAAGCGGGCGCTTCCCTCCATCCAAAATTTTGGGGCGTGTTCGCGCACACTTTGGTATTGAAAGAGGTGCGTCAATTCGTGGCGGATGATTGACTGCCCCGTGAAGGCAATCGAATCATAGATCATGACTACTGCCCCGCCCCACTGCCCACTTGCCAAACCAATAAATTCATCGCTGAATTCCGGCGGCGACCAATCGTCAAAGTCCCGTTGACGGTTATAAACGACAATACGCGGCTCGTAAAGGAGCCTGTAACCAAATGCCTTCTCCAAAATGGCAAAGCTATCGTCCGTCGCCTTTGCCAGCGCCGCAATGTTCGCCGCTGACTGGTCATAGGTAAACAGAACGGCTCGTTTCGTTGCGGTGCGCGTCCATTGATGGAATTTCGCGTCGGTATATTCGTTGTAGGCGATGTCCGTCCGCCACTGCCGCCCGTTGCGATCTGTAAACACCCACCAACTGGCGAACTGCTGCCAGGGGATTTGCAGCCCCATCTGGCGATTCCAGCGGAATTCCAAGTCCAGCGGTTCGCCCACTTTTTTTGTTGCCACCCGAACGCGGTAATCGTATTGCAAAATGCCATTGTTCTGGGTCAGGTAAAAGCGTGCGTCCTGAATGGGAACATCGGGAGTCAGACTCACCCGAAAAATCGCTTCTGTCGGAAAATCACTCTCAAACGATTGCTCGGCTACCATGAGGGGGAGATCGTCGCGCCGTTCGGCGGTGACCGCCTCAGTCACCTTGAAGGTCTGTTCGGCGCTTTCCACCACAGAGCCATCCGCCAGCGTTAGCCGCCAGCGGTAAAGGACGCGATCTTCGTGGGTGGGCATTTTATCAACGCCCATCGTATATTGGATCGGCTGGCGGAGGGGTTCGCCAATCGTCTGGACGGGGACTGCCGCTTTCACCTCGCCGCCTGTGTTGCTTTGGGGGAAGGTATAACGAAGCTGGATTCCGGTGATTTTCTGTGTGCGGGGGGTCACCCGCGCTACAAAGGTGATTCGTTTGGCGGCGTATTTGGAGGTCAGCGAATCAAAGGTGAGCGCGTCGCCTTCGGCAAGGGGTGTTTGTGAGGGGGCGGGGGTAACGCTCACCCCTTCAGCAACAGCGGTTGTCGGCAATGTTGGCAAGGGAGGTGACGTTGGGGTAGGGGTAGAGCGTGGTACGCGAGTGACAATCTGAGTGACAAAGACCTGCGCTGTGGGGACAGGCTGCCTTGCCCCCCCACCCGATGAACATCCCATCGCAGTCAGAATAAGAATGAACAGGGCTAGGCGAAGCAGTGTATTGCCCTTCAGGGTCATCGTGTGGCGTATCCTTATGCGGGTTTTGTCCGTTAATTTGGGTACGAAACGCCGCCTATGGGCGTGCCAAACCCCACACATGCATCAAATAGCGTGCCGTTTGCGCCAAACGATTCAGCGTGTCGGCACGGCGTTGCAGCACAACAACCCGATCCGGCAGTTGTTCGGGGCGCAAGAATGGTAAGCGGGTTTCATCAGCAAGGATGATCAATGGGGTTGTCGCCAACCAGCCATAACGCGAGGTGTGCTGCATTTCCAACCAGCGTAAGGCGTTGATCCCCGTATCAGGATCATCATTGACCAGCACAAGGGATGGGCGATACCGCCCGGCAAGATTCAGCCCCGCATCGTAGGTGTCGGCATCAACGACTTTAAACCCTTGCGATTCCAAGCGGTCTCGGTACGGATCGAGTGTATAGGGCGAATTATGCACTTTAAGAATATAGACAGGAGGTGCGGCATCGCGCTTTTCCTGCTGTACCGAGATAGCACTCATGCTGAATTCTTTCCGCCTGTGCAGCAACAAACAGCGTTTAAGGTGATTACGAGAGTGAACAGGCTGGAGTTGCTGCTACCCGCCAGATTCGGCTGCACCTTGCAGGGCATCCTCCATTGTACGGTAGAGTCGCTCGCCTATTTGGTATAACACCAAACGGTTGGAAAAGCGTTGCACAATGGCAGGAACTTCCTCTGAATCAAAGACCCTGACAACTATTATAGCACCATGTTCAGGGTACGGATCGCTGACTCCTAACAGTCCGGCATAATCACGCCAGTTATCGCGGACATCTGGCAGCGGGCTGCGCAAGATGATCACTGTCACCGGACGCGGATCATCCCCGCGCATGGCGTTTAGCCGCTCAATTTGGTCAACGCCTGCCTTGTTGTAGCGCCATAAGCCGTTCATCCAATCGGGCGGGAGCGGCTCGCGCAGGCGTGCTGGCGTATAAAACACGACACTGGCGACGCACACCGCCCACAGCCCAAGATAGACAGGGTGAATGGGAAAGCGTCCCCATAAAGGTCGGATTTTCAGCGTCCGCGCCAACGTCACAACCCCATAGGCACTTACCAGACAGACGGCAAAGGTTGCCTCGTAGTAGTAGCGTGTGCTGTAGGCGGCAGCCCCATTGACCACTGAGCCGATCCAATAGAGCAGCCCAGAGGCGATGAGGGCGATCAGGAACAGGGTGAAAAACCATACCCATTCGTGTTTTCGTCCATACCACCAGCCCATACCCAGAATCAGCCAACTTAGCCCTGCCCCCGCTCCCCAGCCCACCGTAAGCCGCAGATAGTCGGCGGCGGGGGGAGGCATGACGACACCGTAGAGATCACGAAACCACGCGGCAAGATCGGCACGGGCGTTCCGAAAGCCATAGTAGAGGGAATGTCCCCCCTTGTTCAGCCCGATTCCCTCGCCAAAACCGATCACATCATAGCTCCAGAGCAGGGCGTAGGTGTTTGTGCGCGGATCGCCCGTTGTGGCGTAATTGTAGAGAGGGTAAAGCGCTGCTGTGGGCAGCGCCCCTAGCGCCATGAATACACCCATACGGAGGAGCGCCCCTTGTGCCGTGCGCTCTCCCCGCAGCGCCCACAGTCGAAACAGCATATGGGCGGCGACGGGGAGCGCCATTGCCACCGCCGTCAGCGGCCTGGTTGCCGCCAATGCCCCCCATGCCAAGCCGCCCATGACGGCGAACAGCCATACGGGAATTGCGAAGGGGCGGGCGTTGGGAGACTCTGAAGGGGGAGAGTTACGGGGGAGCGTCCGCCAATAGCCATAGACAAAAAGGAGCGTACACGCCATCGCCCATGTGTGGCTCATCAGGGAGGCGTTTAAGAGCAGCGCCATCGGGCTGATCGCCAGCAAGAGCGCTCCCACAACGCCCACCGTCGGATCAAAGACCTCCCGTCCCAGACGGTAGGTAAGCCCCACATTGAGCGCGGCAAGCAGCGCATTGATCAGCCATGGCTGCCCAACAAGGACACCAAGCGCAAGGGCGAGCGACCACCCCGGCGTGTATTTGCTATATTGGCGCTGGTAATCGCCATCGGGCGCTTTTTCTTGCAGCATGAAGGGCTGCCAAAAATATTTTGGCGGGTCGTTGCCGCGATCCAGCCACACCCGCCTGCCAGCGAAGATTTTCGCTTGGTAAAGGTAGGCAAATTCATCTTCAAGGTGTGGCAGCCGCTCAAAGGTGGCGGCGCTGATCAGCGCTGAGGCGATGAAGGCAGCGCCCATAAGGGCGAGGGCGATTGCTGTATGAAGGCGTATCGGCAAGGGAGATATGCGTGTGTTCATGCGCTGCTGACGGGGCAACCTCACAGGGTCGTCCCACAAAGCCTACTGTCCTTCTAATGATCTCACCTGTGTGGGGAAACACGAATGAGTATACCGTTTTGGCGGGCAGTTCCACAGAATTCCCCCACCAAAACGCCTAGCGCCGTTTTACGCTTATTCCGTTAGCTGAGCGGCAATGAGCGCTGCCGCTGCCTCAGCGACATGCGCAGCGGGGTTATTCGCCCCAAACATGCGCACCGCCATGAACGCCCCGTCCATCAGCAGCAGCAGTTGGTCACCTAACGTCTCTGGCGCACGAGCGCCCGCCCCCCGCGCCAGATCAGCGAACCGAGTACGCACAACGCCCTTGTGTTCCAGCGCCACTTGATGCCCCGGATGGCTCTCGTTGGGAAAATCAACAGCGGCATTCAAGAAGGGACAGCCATAACACTGCGGACTTGTCACCAGTTTTTCCAGTGCCTTGAAGAAGGCGATCAACTGTTCACGCGGGTCGTCGCCCCCCTTCGCCGCCGATTCCTCAAACCACACCCAGAATAATTCGTCGGTTTGCTTCAGATAGGCAACGATCAAATCATCTTTGGAGGGGAAGTGGCGATACAAGGTCATTTTAGCGACGTTGGAACGCTCAATGATCGTATCGACTCCTACTGCCCGAAAGCCATCCCGAAAAAAGAGGGCGGCGGCACTTTCCAAGATCAATTCGCGTGCGGACTTCTTCCCCTCACCCTTTGTACCCATGCCGGTTTGCTCCCCACAGGTCGCCTGTGTGTCTGCCCTAATTTCGTGTTGGTTTTGATGGTTAATCGGCGGCTTCCCTTACGCTGCCGCCAAAAACGGGTTTGTGCAAAAGAGCCAGTTGACAGTATACAGACCTGTCTGTATGATTATGATCAATTAAGGTAGACAGATCTGTATCATTCTACAAGAATGATGTGCGGAACGCAACTATCGACCACAAAAGGGACATTTCTATGAAAATCGGGTTACAGGTCGTTCGCTTTGATTGGCAAGGCAGCCCGCAAAATATTGGCGCACGTTTGGCTGAAATCGCCCGCACCGCTGATGAAGTGGGGTTTGCCAGCCTGTGGGTGATGGATCACTTTTTCCAAATTGACGGCGGGGGTATGGGTCACGCCGAAGACCCGATGCTAGAAGGCTATGCCACCCTCAGTTTTCTGGCGGGGGTGACAAAGCAGGTACGGCTTGGCACGATGGTGACAGGCGTCAATTACCGTCAGCCGGGCTTTTTAGTCAAGCAGGTCTCCACCCTTGATGTCCTTTCCGGTGGACGCGCTTGGCTAGGTATTGGGGCAGGCTGGTATGAGCGTGAAGCAGTGGGGCTTGGGCTGCCCTTCCCGCCTTTGAAAGAACGGTTTGAGCGTCTGGAAGAAACCCTTCAGATTGCTAAACAGATGTGGTCGGGCGATGTGTCCCCATACAACGGAGTGCATTATCAGCTTGCCGAACCGATCAACACCCCCCAACCCCTGACAAAACCCCACCCCCCTATTTTGATTGGGAGTTCAGGCGAAAAGAAAGGGCTGCGCTTGGTCGCCCAGTACGCTGATGCCTGTAATCTGTTTGCCTTTGGCGATAGCCAAGCCCTCGTCCAAAAACTGGATGTTTTGAAACGCCATTGTGATGAGGTAGGGCGCAATTATGAGGACATTGAACGCACCGTCCTTACCTCTTTTAACGCCGGCGAAGGGGGTACGGATGTTGCCAGCGTGATTGAGAAATGCCGAGGCTTAGCCGCTATTGGTATTCAGCACGTCATTTTTTCCGGCGTCTCCAACGTCCACAACCTGACACCGTTGGAGTTGATCGGGCGCGAGATCATCCCGGCAGTTGCAGAATTTAGATAACACTCAAAGAGGTACTCATGAGTTGGCACCGATTAGCTATAGCTGATCCTGAATTAGCAGCCTTTGGCAAAGAACGGTTACATGACCGGGGTGCTTATCTTGCCACGATTCGCAAGGACGGCTCACCGCGCTTACATCCGGTCAGACCAATTGTTAGCGACAAGCATCTTTTCGTCTTCATGGGATCGACCTCACCCAAACAGCACGATATGGTTCGAGACGGGCGGTATGTTCTGCACGGCACAATTACCAACCCCGATGGGGGGCCGTGGGAATTCTACGAGTTCTATGTCGAGGGTCGGGGAATACTCGTAAATGACCCCGCCATGTATCAGATAGCCAATGCCGCCACCGCCTACCCCCGTAACGAGACGTTCATTCTTTTCGAATTACATGTTGAGGGTGCATTTTCAACTGTATACGGAATTGATGGGCATCCAATACGACGACGCTGGCGCACTCCATGACAGAGTGCCGAGGGGTAGCGTTATCGGCACACACCGATGAGAAAGGAACATAAGTTGTGGAACACAGCACATCCTTAGGGAGCAGCAGCCTGAAAGTGCCTCGTCTAGGCGTTGGGGCAATGACCTGGGGGGACGCCAAAGGGCTTTCCCGTTTTCACCCCGCCAAGACCGCTTATGGCGGCGCACACGGCGCTGAGGAGGAAAAGCGTGCCTTCGAGTTAAGCCTAGCGGCGGGCGTCAATTTGTTTGATACGGCTGCCATGTACAGCGGCGGCGCATCGGAGCGTCGCATAGGAGAATTGGTACGCGGACAAGATGCGCTGATCGCCTCCAAGTTTCCAGCGGGGTTTTCGTTCCGCGCCGAAGGGTTTCCAAGCGCATTAGAGGCAAGTCTTGCCCATCTGGGACGAGAGACGATTGACCTCTACCAGCATCACTTTCCGATGCGGAGCGTGTCCATTCCAGACTTGATGAATCACATGGCGGATGCAGTTGAAGCGGGCAAAATCCGGGCAGTGGGCGTCAGTAACTATTCCGCCCAACAAATGCGGGAAGCGCACGCGGCGCTTGCCAAACGGGGTATTCCGCTGGCATCGAATCAGGTTGAATATTCGCTCCTTCACCGCCAACCAGAGACGAATGGGATTCTAGATGCCTGTCGGGAGTTGGGGATCACCCTTATCGCATATTCGCCATTGGCGGGCGGCAGGTTAACCGGTAAGTATTCGGCGCAAAAGCGGGCGGGGGGCTTCTTCCGGCGCGTTCTGCCCCAATACAGCCGCCGCGCATTGGATGCCATACAACCCTTGATACAGCTTCTGCGTGACATTGGGGAGCGCTATGGAAAGACCCCTAGCCAAATCGCTTTGCGCTGGCTGGTAGAAAACCCGCTCGTCCTTCCTATTCCGGGCGCAAAGAATGGCAAACAGGCGATGGAGAACGCCGAGACCTTGAAATTCTCGTTGACCGCTGAGGAAGTGGCAGCGCTTAGCCAAGCGTCGCTGCCCAAGCGGGGCTAAAGACGGATGGCGAGGACTAGGGCGTGTCTGCAAAGTGTTCTCGGCGCTGAAGCGCCGGACTGGAAGCAGGGTTTGGGGTTTCCGCTGGTCTCAGCTCCGTGCTTTAGCACGGGGGGTAAGGCATTTTGTCGCAGACAGACCCTAGAACAGCGGGAACACTAGGGCAGCTCTGGGATGCACAGCCGCCCAGAGTATGTGTCCCCTTGCTCCACTTGCATGGGCTGAGGGAATGAACAGTTTAGAAACAACTAGCAAAAACCAACCAAAGGAACAACGTACATGAAAATCGCAGTTCTTGGCACAGGGATGGTCGGACGGGCAATCAGCGCAAAACTGACCGAATGTGGGCATGAGGTGATGTTAGGCACTCGTGAGGTCAGCAAGACGTTGGCTCACAACGAGCCAGACGGGATGGGCAATCCACCCTTTCACGTGTGGTATGAGCAGCACTCGCAGATCAAACTGGGAACGTTTGCCGAGGCGGGCGCTTTTGGGGAGCTTCTTTTCAACTGTACCGCAGGCGGCGTTTCTCTTGAGGTGCTGAAGGCGGTGGGCGAAAGCAACCTGAATGGTAAAATTCTGATTGACATTGCCAACACGCTTGATTTCTCGCGGGGGATGCCCCCCACGCTCTCCGTTGCCAACACGGATTCCCTTGCCGAACAAATTCAACGCGCCTACCCGCAGCTTAAGGTGGTGAAATCGCTCAACACGATGAATGCCTATCTGATGGTCAACCCGGCGCTTTTGCCAGCCGAGCATGATGTGTTCGTCAGCGGAAACGACGCCGAGGCAAAAGCGCAGGTGGCGGCATTTCTCAAGGACAATTTCGGTTGGAAATCCGTCATTGATTTGGGGGATATTCAGACAGCACGCGGTGCGGAGATGATGCTGCCGATTTGGTTGAGTCTCTTTGGTGCGCTGCAAACGCCCATGTTTAACTTCAAGGTTGTGCGGTAGGGTCGCACCTACATCCCGCGCTGTCAATGTGTTTCCCTGTCGGGGCGTCAGGTAGTAGGGGCATCATGCATGATGCCCCTACGTCAATTTGTCGCCAGTGTGCCAACATTTGTGCCAAGTCAAAGGGGGCGGTTGGGAAAACAACAATTTCGATGTACACTCCTCAGGGTGCATGTCGAGACACAGCGAGGGGCTACCGTTGACAACGTGGATCGTGGTCGAAGACGAACCCGATATTTACGATGTGCTGTTGGCAATGTTCGATCTTTGGGGGATCGAGGGCATTGCTTTTGTCGATGGCGGCGAAGCCGTCGCTTGGATCGATGATGTAGATCGGGGAACGGTGACGGGGGAACTTCCCGAATTAGCGCTGTTGGATATTCGCGTTCCCGATGTGCCGGGACCGGAAGTAGGGGCGCGGATTCGCCGCAGTCCACGTCTGGGGCAGATCGCCGTTGTGCTGATCACCGCCCACCGCCTCAACCGTGATCAAGAAGAAGAAGTCAAAGCGGTTTCGCAAGCCGATGCGCTGCTCTATAAACCGCTCCCCGCCATGCCGGAACTACGTAAAATTCTTGATACCATTATCCTGAAACGAAAAACACCGCCAGCGGGGGCAGGACTGTCTGTACCAACGACGAACAACACTGCCGCTGCTGCCACCAGCAAAGCGCCCACCGCCCCCACCCTGGGACAACCCGCCGCGCCGCCATTAGAGAGCGCCGCAGACACGGCGAAAGACGGGACAAAGGCCGGAACGTCTTCCCCGACAACCTCGGCTGCACCATCAACACCGATCAAGCCAGAGGGGGGGACGCCCACCCCACGTTCATCGTCCTAATGCCCGATCATGCCATGTTGTGTGTTGAGCTTTACGCCCCTTTCCTTGCCCTACACCTTCTCAGCAGAGTGAGCTAACCCTATGGAAAATCAGAAATCCAACGAAATGACGACCACGCAACCCAGACGCAGCGTTCAACGTCGGGGTCGTCAATTGATGGTCATTGGCGCGTTGGTGTTGATGTCCGGCGTTTTGGTCGCCGCGCTTGGTTTTGTTATCTCCCTCATTTTTGGGAGCGGCTTTTTTGGCTCGTTGATCATCGTCTTTGGCGGTCTTGTTTTCCTCGCTGGCATTGGTCTCATGATTCGTGGGGTCACCCTTCGGAAAGATAACGAAGAAGCCGATAGCGTCGCCGGAATCTTAAAGGTTGTTCTGGATGCCCGCTATACACTAGTGGGTAATGTAAAGCAGCGCGGCTTGAATTATATTGATGCCGTCTTGGTCGGTCCGCCGGGGGCGCTCGTCATGCGGGTGAGCAAGCAAAGCGGCACATTTCGCAACGAAGACCTTGATTGGTTGGAAAGCCGCAACGGAAAACCGCCCATCCTCAGCGGTCACAAATTCAGTCTAGAGTGCCTGCAAGATGTTCTTTCTCTGCGCGAATATTTGGGTAAACATGGCTTGACCAGCATTCCCGTGTATGGCATTGTCATTTTCATCAATCCTGATGTACAGCTTTCTGCCAGCAACCCACGCATCCCCTTTGCCGATATTCGCACCCTGTTGCCGGTGATGCGCGAAGATTTCCTGCGCGAAGATCGCATCCCTCAACAAGTGTGCGAGGCAGCCGTTCAACTGTTGAGCGCCTAAGGGGATGGTATCCGCCCCGCTTGGCAAAAGATGACAAGGATCATACGAGGGGCTGCCAAACACTACCAAACAAGATGAGAAAAACTTTTGCTCTTGCTGTAACCGTACTATATCCCCCATCGATGGATGGGGTTTTATGTCGGTTGTTGGTCAATCTACACAGGATCACCTGAACCTATGGGCATGATTAAACCTGTCGCCACTGTGTCGGTGGCGCCCAATCTTCCGCCAAGCCTCGAACGGCTCTTAGAATTGGCATATAACCTTCATTGGTCGTGGGATGTGGAGGCGCGGCTGCTCTTTCAGCGTTTAGACCGCGATCTTTGGGAAGAAACCGTTCACAACCCCGTCCTGCTGCTGGGCAGAGTCAGCCAGGCGAAGCTCCAAGAAGCGGCAGAGGATGAAGCCTTCCTCGCCCACTTGGATCGCGTCTGCGCCGCCTTTGACCGCTACATGAACGAGAAATCAACGTGGTACACCAAAAACGTTGGGGCGCCGCCCGAAAAACCGGAGATCGCCTACTTCTCGATGGAATTTGGGCTGACCGAATGTCTGCGGAACTATTCCGGCGGTCTGGGGATTCTCTCTGGCGATCACCTGAAAAGCGCCTCCGATTTGGGGCTGCCTTTAGTGGGCGTGGGCTTGCTCTATCAGGAAGGGTATTTCGCCCAATACCTGAACGCCGATGGCTATCAGCAAGAAGAATACCCGATCAACGATTACGCCAACCAGCCCGTCAGCCGCGTCCTCGGTGAGGATAAACGCCCCCTGTTGGTCAAGGTTGCCCTGCCCGGGCGGATGCTTCACGCCCAAATTTGGCGGGTGAAGGTCGGGCGTGTGCCGCTCTACCTACTTGATACGAATATTCCCGAAAACACCCTCCAAGAGGATCGCAACCTGACAGACCGGCTCTATGGGGGGGATCGCCGCCAGCGTATTCGCCAAGAAATCCTGATGGGCATTGGCGGTATTCAGGCACTTTCGCTGATGGGCTATAAACCGATTGTCTATCACATGAACGAAGGACACAGCACGTTCATGGGCTTGGAGCGGATTCGCCTTCTGATGAAGGAAAATCCGGGGCTAAACTTCATCCAAGCAAAGGATATTTGCGCCGCCGGAAACGTCTTTACGACGCACACGCCCGTCCCCGCTGGCTTGGAGCGTTTCGGCTTCGATCTAATCGATGAGCATTTCGGCGCGATGTGGAGCGAGCTTGGCTTAACGCGGGAGCAGTTCCACGACCTCGGACGGGAGAGCATGGGCGGCTATGATCTCTTTGCCATGCCCGTTTTGGCGCTCAAGCTCTCTAGCGTGGCAAATGGGGTGGCGCGGCTTCACGGCGAGGTCAGCCGTTACCTGTGGCGGTGGATTTACCCCAACCTGCCCCAAGACGATGTGCCGATCAGCCATGTGACGAACGGGATTCACGTCGAAACATGGCTCAGCCGCGAGATGATGCAGCTTTATGATCGCTACCTCGGTCCCGAATGGCGCACCGACCCCACAAACAAGAACGTCTGGAAAGATGTGGAGAAGATTCCTGACGCTGAACTATGGCGGACGCACGAACGCCGCCGCGAACGCTCGATTGCTTTCTGTCGTGAGCGCTTGCGCAAACAACTGCAAAAGCGCGGGGCGTCTCCCTCTGAGATTGCCTATGCCGATGAGGTCTTGAATCCAGAAGCGTTGACCATCGGCTTTGCCCGTCGCTTTGCCACCTACAAACGGGCGACGATGATCTTCCGAGATCGGGAGCGCTTGGCACGCTTGCTGAACAACTCCGAACGCCCTGTCCAATTGATCTTTGCGGGCAAGGCACACCCACACGACACCCCCGGCAAAGAACTGATCCGCGAGATTGTGAACCTTTCCCGCCTGCCGGAATTCCGCAACAGCATCGTGTTCCTAGAGAACTACGATATGGCGGTGGCACGGATGATGCTGCAAGGGATTGATGTGTGGCTGAACAACCCACGCCGCCCCGAAGAAGCAAGCGGCACAAGCGGCATGAAGGCAATCTACAACGGCGGCTTGAACCTCAGCACGCTGGATGGCTGGTGGGACGAAGGCTACAGCGCCGAGGTTGGTTGGGAGATTGGGCGCGGCGAGGAATATCCCGAAAGCGCCTACGCCTTGCAAGATATGGTGGAGTCACAAGCGCTGCTCACCATTTTGGAAACGGATGTCGTCCCCCTGTTTTATGAACGGACTCGTGACGGCTTGCCGCGTGAGTGGATTGCCAAAATGAAGAACAGCATCCGCGACTTGGCGCCCTTCTTCAACACCTATCGGATGGTGCGTGAATACACCGAGAAATTCTACATGCCGGCGAAGGAACGCTATCTACGGCTGACCAGCCCCGACCTAAAGCGGGGAATCGCCTACTCGCAATGGCTGACGCAAACCTACGCCTTGTGGGAACAGGTGAAAGTCCTCCATGTGACAACGAACGCCAACGACCTAAAAATCGGGGATTTGCAAGAGGTAAAGGCGCTTGTTGATCTGGGGCGTCTGACCCCGAAAGATGTTCGCGTACAGGCGTATCATGGGACGCTCGATACACAAGGGCTGCTGCTTTCGGGGACGGCAAAGGACATGACGGCGACGAACGCCCGTAATGGCGATGGTTCGCCCGTCTATGAATTCGTCACCGAGATTGCCTACGACAGCACGGGACAGCAAGGACTTTCCGTGCGTATTCTCCCCAACCACGAGGATTTGCCGACTCCCTTCTTGCAAAACCTGATCCGTTGGGCGTAAGTCACGCTGAATTTCCGATACCTCGGTTCTGTTGACGGTTTTGGTGCAGAACCCCTATCCCCCCTGCCCCCTTTCCCCGTAGACAGGGAAAGGGGGAGAGAGTCTTCTCTGTTTACAGAGTGGGGGTTAGGGTTTCCAAGTCCCGAAGGGGTAGCTGCGTGAGCGCCCGACGTTTTAACATCGGGCGCTCACGCAGGGCGATAGGCGCAATGCATTGCGCCCCTACGGGAATTACAATGTCAACAGACCTTCATCAACCATGAATGGTTAATGAGGTGTTCCTCTTTCCTCCCCCGCGCTAGAATCACCGCCAATGGTAAGCGATCAACAAAAAGGATATTCCCTTGCATATTTTAGTCTCAAACGACGATGGCATTTTTGCCCCCGGTTTACTGGCGCTGGCAACCATCATGCAGGAATTTGGGCGCGTCACAGTGATTGGTCCCGAAGAAAACCAAAGCGCGAATGGACACCGCAAAACCCTGACAAAACCACTCCGCGCCACGCCTGTGAAGTTAGGGGTGGGCTTTGACGCCTACAGCATCGACGGCGCTCCGGCAGATTGTGTCTCGCTGGCATTTTTGGGGTTGATCAGCACGCCGGTGGATATGATTGTTTCAGGAATTAATCGGGGGACGAATTTGGGGCAAGACCTCACCTACAGCGGGACGGTTGCCGCCGCCTTTGAGGGAACGATTCACGGCAAACCATCCGTCGCTTTTTCCTACCAAGATCGCTCTCTAGAAGCTGATTACACGGCGGCGGCGGAATGGGCGAAACGAATCGTCACCCATGTCATTCAACAGGGACTTCCCCGTATGACGCTGCTGAATGTGAACATCCCCCATTTGTCTCTGGCTGAAATCAAAGGAGTGCAGGTCACCCGCCAGGGGACGAGCATCTACCATGATGAGTTGGTCACCCGCCTTGACCCCTCTGGACGCCCCTATTACTGGATTGGCGGGGAAGCCCCAACGGGCGACATCTCCCAAGAAGGCACGGACATTTGGGCTGTTCATCATGGCTATGTTTCGGTAACGCCCATCCACTTGGACATGACGGCACATACGATGATGGACACCCTGAAAGGATGGGGGTTGTAGCCTCCCTCATGAGCGATCAGGAAAAACGCAGGCGGGGGGATTCCTTCGTCCCGATTCGCAATTCAGGGCGCATCTTCCTCACGGGCGGTACCGGCTTTCTTGCCCTTCGCGTTGCCGAGGCACTTCTTGACGCCGGGGCGGCGGTAACCCTCTTGGTGCGCCCCGACACCGAAGAACGCCTTGCGGCGCTGCGCGATCAGATTGAAGTTGTCACGGCGGATGTCTGGAATCCGGGCAGTTTGCGGGGGCGGGCGCGGGGACATGCCGCTGTCGTCCACCTGATGGGCGGAGTGAAGCCCGACCCCAAACGCGGACTCACCTTTCGCCAGTTGAATTTCGTCTCGGCACGCAATGTCACGGCGATGGCGGTCAACGATGGCGTCCCCCACATGGTCTTTCTGAGCGCCGCCGCCAACCCGCCCGGTCTGCCCATCGACTACATCGAGAGCAAGCGCGAAGCTGAGCGTTACCTTCAGAAATCCGGCTTGGCATGGACAATCCTCCGTGCGCCGCCGCTCTATATCCCCGGTGGGCAGCGCAGCCCGCTCTATGCTGTTGCCTCGCTGCTTGCCCGCATCCCCCTACTGGGAATGCCCTTCCGCCCTTACGCGCCGCTTTCCGCCCTGCGGATGGCGCGGGGGATTGCGGTCTTGGCGCTCACTGGCGATTCACACACGAACCGTCTTATTCGGGCGGGTGAACTGCGCCAGATCGGACGCCGCGCCGAACGGCAGATTGTCCCCACGCGCCACGCGCCGCCCATCCGCGTTGTGCGCACTGAGGGCGCTGAGGATGAACCGCCCTTTGGCTGGCTGCCGGGCGGGTAGTGGGTGAGTTGTGGCGCAGGTATCCTTATGGAGTCAGAATTGAAAAGAAGCATTCGTTCAAAACAATCCCAGATGAAAGCACACCTACAGGATTTTTCAAGGAGATTGACCCCTTAGTGGTTGACAGTCCCGCTTATCACGATATACTTACCAATGGGCTAGGCGGTGCTGATCTAAAGCGTAACCGAACGACGCCCGCCCTTCTTGTAAGAAGGCTGGTTGCAGCCCAACCAGTGAGGGTACTGCAATAATGACCACCCCACCCACCATCCCCGCCATTTTTGACTCGCTGGACTACGGACCCGCCCCCGAAGCCGACACCCCCGCCCGCGCATGGCTGGCAGGGCGCGGCGATGGGAACAAGATGCCCCTTTATATTGATGGGGCGTTCGTCGTTGGGGCAGCGCATTTCGAGAGCATCAATCCCGCCACCGGAAAGCTCCTAGCACACATTGCACAAGCGAGCGACGATCAGGTGAATCAGGCGGTGAGCGCCGCCCGCGCCGCTTTTGAGTCGTGGGGGAAAACACCGGGACATGTCCGCGCCCGCTACCTCTATGCGCTGGCGCGGGGAATACAAAAGCACTCGCGGATGTTCGCCGTTTTGGAGACGCTGGACAACGGCAAGCCGATCCGCGAGACGCGGGATATTGATATTCCTCTTGTGGCGCGGCATTTCTACCACCATGCGGGGTGGGCGCAGCTTATGGCAACGGAATTCCCAGAGTTTGTGCCGCACGGCGTCGTGGGGCAAATCATCCCCTGGAACTTCCCCTTGCTGATGCTGGCGTGGAAGATTGCCCCGGCGCTGGCGATGGGCAACACGGTGATCCTCAAACCTGCCGAGTTCACCTCGCTCACAGCGATCCGCTTTGCCGAGCTTTGCCATGAGGTCGGTTTGCCGCACGGGGTGGTGAACATTCTGACGGGGGATGGCAAGGTGGGGGCGCTGCTCACCGCCCATCGGGGAATCGACAAAATTGCCTTCACGGGCTCCACTGAGGTGGGGCGGATCATTCGCAAAACGACGGCGGGCAGCGGGAAAAAGCTCTCGCTTGAATTGGGTGGGAAGTCCCCCTTCATCGTCTTTGAGGATGCCGACCTTGACAGCGCGGTAGAGGGCGTTGTCGATGCGATCTGGTTCAATCAGGGACAGGTCTGCTGCGCCGGATCGCGGCTGCTTGTCCAAGAAAACATTGCCGAACGGTTGATCAGCAAGCTCCGCACGCGCATGGAAACGCTCCGTGTGGGCGACCCGCTGGATAAGGCGGTGGATATTGGGGCGATTGTCGCCCCTATCCAGTTGGCAAAGATCGCGCAGCTTGTGGAACAAGGGATTCAGGAAGGGGCGACCTGTTGGCAACCCTCGTGGGCAGTCCCCAAAGAGGGTTACTTCTTCCCGCCAACACTCTTTACGAATGTCGCCCCCGCCGCGACGATTGCCCAAGTCGAAATTTTTGGTCCCGTCCTCGTCACAATGACCTTCCGCACCCCGGAAGAAGCGGTTGCCCTCGCCAACAACACACCCTTTGGCTTGGCGGCGTCGGTGTGGTCGGATAATCTGAACCTCTCCCTTGATGTGGCGCGAAAGGTGAAGGCGGGGACGGTCTGGATCAACGCCACAAACCTTTTTGATGCGGCGTCTGGTTTCGGCGGCTATCGGGAGAGCGGCTACGGGCGCGAGGGCGGGCGCGAGGGGCTGTATGAATACATGACGCTCCCCCCCCATACCCCCCCATCTGGCGGCAATTCACAACCAAACCCCGATCAAATACCCACCGCTCTTGGTAGCACTTCTGGTGGGACGCCAGTCCCCCTTGACCGCACAGCGAAACAGTTCATCGATGGCAAACAGGCACGCCCTGACTCCGGCTACTCGCTGCTCATTCGGAACGCCTCTGGTGCGCTGGTAGGAGAGGTTGGCGAGGGCAATCGAAAAGACATTCGGAACGCTGTTGAAGCGGCAGCAAAAGCGGCAGCCACATGGGGGTTCACGCATGGGCATCAACGGGCGCAAATCCTCTACTACACTGCCGAGAATCTCGCCATCCGTGCCGCCGAATTTGCCGCCCGTTTGGAGCATATGACGGGGGCGGCGGGGCGTGCTGAGGTAGAGGCAAGCATTGAGCGGCTCTTTACATGGGCGGCGTGGGCAGATAAATATGAAGGCGTCGTCCATAACACACCGCTGCGCGGAGTTGTCATGGCGATCCCCGAACCGATTGGCGTGATCGGCATTGCCTGCCCAGACGATGCGCCGCTGTTGGCGTTCGTGGATACGGTCATTGGTGCGGTGGCAATGGGTAATACGGTGGTCGCCATCCCCTCTGAGCGCCACCCCCTTGCGGCGACGGATTTGTATCAGGTCTTTGAGACCTCCGATATGCCAGCCGGCGTGATCAACATCATCACGGGCAAGCGCGAAGGCTTGGTGAAGGTCTTGGCAGAGCATGAAAACGTTGATTCCGTGTGGTATTTTGGCAGTTCGGAAGGGGCGGCGGCGGTAGAAGCCGCCTCGGTGAGCAACATGAAGCGGACATGGGCGGTGGCAAAACCCCGCGATTGGTTTGCAGCGGGGCGGGCGGCGGAACTGCTCCGCCACGCCACACAGGTAAAGAATATCTGGACGCCCTACGGGGAGTAGGGGCGCGCATCACAGGCTGAAGCGTTTCCGCTGAAAGAGGACGGCGACCAGCCACGAGAAGGGATTATTCGGCGTTGGCGGCGGCGGCGGGGGGACAGCCTCCCGTTCCGCCGAGGTTTTCGCCCGCACACGGCGCAGTTCCAAACGCAGGCTTTCCTCGCCCCGTGCCATTGCCCAAAGGTGATTCATCTTGAAGATTGGCTTTAGCAAAAAGGAAAGCCGTTTCAGGAGCGGTTTTTCGGCGCGAATGTGCCAATCGTAGGTGATGTCTACGAAATTTCCATCGGGTTTGAACGTCCACACCCCGCGCCCGACGAAATCACCCTCGGCGGTCAGGCTAAAGCCAAGTGGGTGCGCCTCAGTGACGGTGAATGTCCAGCGCAGGGTGTAGGGCAGCCACCCTTTTGTGTAAAGGTCGATCCGTTTGCCAATGCCGTCGGCATCACCAGGAGCAAGTTCTTTCACGGCAAGGTAGACCGACGACCACCAACGAGGCAAATCCTTCGCCTCGCGGAGAATGGCGGTGATTTCCTCAAGGGCTGCTTCCATCCGCCAATGGGTGATGAAATGGTAGTCATTCGTGGGCATACAGGGGCATCCTTTCTGAATGTATCCGAGAGGTAGTCTAATGGAAGTCCATTTTGCGGGCAACCCACGAGAACTTGTCTCAAATTCCTTGCCTCAATACACTTGAATTTGCTAAAGGTGAGGACAAAACCCCATAAGGAACGCCATGCCCATCTACAGCATTGATTTTGGTACAACAAACACGGTCATTGCGCGGCAAACAGAGGACGGTGGTGCTGAAATCGTCGCCCTGCCGGAATTAAGCCTGCCCGCCGCTAGTGGACTTCCGCCGCTGATTCCTTCCCTTGTCTATATCACCCCCGATAGGCTGCTGAGCGGGGCGATGGTGCGGAGCGAGGGCTACGATCAACAGCCGACGAAGCGCCTCTTTCGTGATTTCAAACGGGGAATCGTGAATCCCAAAACCGCCCAAAGCCGCTTTATTGATGGGCGTGAGTGGCGCGATCACGAGGTGGGGCAAGCCTTCCTCCGGCGACTCATCGCGTCCCTGCCAACACCCATCGCCCTGATCGATCCGCTTGTATTGACCGCGCCCGTCGCCGCACTGGAGTTTTACCTTGCGTGGGTCAGCCAAACTCTTGAGCGGGAGGTGGGCGAAAAACTCCATATTGTGGATGAGTCAACAGCGGCGGCGCTTGGGTATGCCGTGCAGATGCCAGAGGCGTTCGTCCTCGTCGTTGATTTTGGCGGGGGGACGCTCGATCTCTCGCTTGTCCAACTGCCCGCGCACCGCGAACAAACGGGCGGCGTCTTGAGTAGGCTGCGGCGGGGACGGGGGGCAGAAACGCATACAGCGCGAGTCTATGCCAAAGCGGGACGGACGCTTGGCGGCGGCGATATTGATCGCTGGCTGCTGGCAGAGGTCTGCGCCCGCTTAAACGTTGATCCCGCCTCGCTTGGCGAGGAGTACACCCCCCTGCTGACCGCCTGCGAGACAGCGAAGATCGCCCTTGCCACAAGCGAAGAAACTCGTCTAACCATCACCCTCGGCGGCGAATCAAGAACACTCCCCTTGACGCGCTTAGAGATGCGAAAGGTCTTAGAACAGCACGGGTTCATGGATGATTTGCGCAGCACTGTGGATCGCCTGCTCCATGTGGCGCGGCGGGAAGGCATTCAGAAGGAGGATGTGGCGTATGTTCTACTCACGGGTGGAACATCGCTGCTGCCCATCGTCCAGAGCATCCTTCGGGGGATTTTCCCCAAAGCGGATATACGCGGCGACAAACCGTTTACTGCCGTTGCTGAGGGAGCGCTGCTTGCCGCTTCTGGGGTGGCGCTGGAGGACTATTTGGTAAACAGCTACGGGCTGCGTCACCTTCACCCCGAAACAGGCACACACGCTTATGATGAGATCATCCCACAGGGGACACGCTACCCGATGCCCAAAGCGGTGGAGGTGATCCTCGGCGTGGCACACCCCGAACAAGACGCGGTGGAAATTATCGTAGGGCTGCTAAACAGCGAATCAGTAGGGAACTTGCGGGTGCGCTATGAGGATGGGCAGCCGGTCTTTCTTGCCCAACCCGACCTGACGAATTCCGATCAGACCGCCGCCATTGCCCTGAACAGCGCTGCCCCTCCCATTTTGGCAGCCCTCAACCCGCCCGGAATGGTGGGGAAAGACCGCCTTCGCGCCGCCTTTTGGGTCGATGAGGGACGGCGTTTGTTCGTCACGGTGACCGATATGACCTCAGGGACAGTCCTCCTTCGGGATCGGGAGATCGCCACGCTGCGTTGAGGTAATCGTTTATCATGTGTTTTAGCCTTGCGGCGGGCGATGTGAGGATGAGGTGCTTCCCCCTCTCCCATGAAGGCTGAGGCTGAGGGGGCTAGGGGGAAGGACTACTGCGTAACGTCAGATAGTGATTTTTCTCATCATACGCTTTACCCCATCCCGGAGGGGGTGGGGTAGACTCTTTTAGGGGCTATACCCTCAGGCATTCTCCCATCGGAAACACGAGGGCTGCCCCCATTTAGCTCGGCTAAGGCTCTACCAATCATGAGGAATCACGCCTATGTACCGTTTTCTAGTCCGCACCTTACTATTGATCTGCCTTGTGTTCGCTGCTGGCGCGTTGTCCGTTGTCCACGCCGATTCGCCCACTGAGGGGCGGGCGGGACGGGCTGAAGTCCGCTTTTTGGAAGGGATGATCGATCATCACCAAATGGCGCTGGACATGGCGAACGATTGCCTTGCCAAAGCCACCAGCGATGCGGTGAAAACGCTCTGTCAAAACATCATCACGGCGCAAACCGCTGAGATTGAGACGATGCAGGGGTGGCTTTTGGCATGGTACGCCGTCGCCTATCAGCCCATCTCCATGATGAGCATGACCGACACCAGTATGATGGAGATGGATCACAGCGGGATGGGAATGCCCAACAGCGACCCCGTCATGATGATGGGCATGATGGCGGGCTTAGCGCGTTTGCAGGGGGGTGACTACGAGATCGCTTGGCTGGAATCGATGATCGATCATCACGATGATGCCCTCCATATGGCGACGCGGATTCTGCGCCAAACAGAGGGCAGCGGTCACCCCGAACTGCGAGCATTGGCTGAGGCAATTTTGACTGATCAGACGGCAGAGATTGCCCTTATGGAGGGCTTGATCAGCGATTTGGCGAAGTGAGTGTGTCGATCACCCCATCGCCTGTTCAATTTCATCCGCCCGTGTCACAAAGGAATCAAGCTGCGCCTTTTGATCTTTGTAGCGCCCTGCCAAGACCTGTAATTGGCTGAACACCGGGGAGAGAATCCGCCCGCCATATTGGACAAGGCGGTTGCGTTCGTCCGTCGTCAGGCGGACGAGCGCCCCTCGGTAGTTGTCCTCTAGACCTTGCAGCCGTTTTGCCAACTGATCGCGGGCATCCTGAACCGCCTTCCGGCTTTGCCGCATGGCGATGGCGCTGCCACCGAGCATCGCCGGCACGCCGAGGATCAGCCCAATCACGGCGAGGGGGGGGAGCGCCGCCCCCGGCACGGCAAGCCCACCAATCAGACTGAGCAAGACCGCGAACGCCCCACCTGTGCCGCCGATCAATCCATAGGTGAAGTTGCGCACATTCTCATCGAATTCCTCTTGAATATCCGCCGCCACGCGCTTATCCGAATATGCCCGCAGTTCGACATCAGCAAGCGTTAGCGCCGCTTGGAGTGCCGCCCGCTGATCGGCGTAAGAGGCGGCGTCCATCGTTACCGATTCTTGGCGAAGCAGGGCATCCAACTTTCCCAAGCGGTCAATGACTCCGCGCCAATAATCCCGTGAGCCATCCACGAGGGCGTTCACGTAATGATCTTGGGCGCTGCTCAGTTCGGTTACGGCGTCGCCAATGACATTCCGTTCAAAATCGCGGGCGAATGCCTCTTTGTCAAAGCCGCGTACAGTGGCGCGAAAGACCTTCACATTTTCCTCTATGAAGCGGTTGCCTCGCTCTTGAATCCCTTTTAAGATGCCCTGAATAGCGTTTAGGGCGGCGGTCATTTGTTTTTCGAGATTTGCCGCCTGATTCTGGATCTCGGTTTGGAGCGCCTCTGCCGCGTTGGTGTCCTCGCCAATGAGGGCAAGACGATCCCCGACAACGGTCTGATAGCGGGCGAGGATTGATTTCAGCAGCGCCAAACGGGTGATCAGCTTTTGCTTGGCGGGGGGAATCTGGGCGAACACCGTGCGTAAGTGGGCGCGAAGGGGGCGCATCCCATACTCATTGTCGGCGTTCAAAACCACTGTCTCCGCTAAGCCGTCCTCCAGCGGGGGTGGGTTGATGCCGCCGGTGCGCGGTTCGCTGAGCGCCTTCTTGCCAGAGACCATAAAGAGTGGCGGGCGGATGTTCAGCAGTTCGTCAATCTGCCGCTGGACAAATTTCCGCACCTCGGCGCGTTCGCGTTCTTCCAGCAAATCTGCCTGATTGATGACGAGGATGATCTTTTTGCCGTAGCTTTTCGCCAGTTCAAGGTAAAGACGGTCTGTATCGGCAAAGGCGTGTTTTGCTGAGAGCAGGAAAATGACGAGATCGGAACGATGGAGGTAGGATTTTGCTATCGTCTCATGTTTTTGAAAGACTGACCCTGTGCCGGGCGTATCGACAATGGCAACGCCCGCCCCGCCCGTGTTGGGGTGTCCCCATTCGCGGATGGCGTTGTCGCGGATGGTGGGGGTTGTCACCCGCGTTGGGGCGTAGCGAATGACCTCAATCATATCAGTGGTGGGGGTGATCCCCATCGGCAAGAGTGCTTCCCCCAACAAGGCGTTCGTGAAGGTACTTTTCCCGGCGTTGAATTCGCCAATGATCGTCACCAGAAGGAACATCTCGCGCAAGTCGGCTGCCGCGTCAAGGAGTCGCCCGCGATCTGCCGCCCCATCAGGGGGAATAGGGGCAATTGCCCCTGCCGCCTCCGTCAGCAAGCGGATTGCCCGCTCGCGCCATTCGGCAATCGTGCTATCGAGAAGGGTGTTCTCGGCGGCGGCGGGGAGTAGTGATTGGTCGGTCATGCATCATCCTAACTCATTGCCAGTAGAAAGCAGCAATCCATATTGTCTATCAATCTATTGTAGTTGTGGCAATGCCTCTGAGCAATTGCCCATCCGGGGGGTGGTACCGGAAACTCGACTTGCAGTGGTACTGCATTCCCCATGATCCCGATGCTGGAGTGCCAAACGAACAACAATTTTCGGAGGACTTAAGTTGTGCCTTGCGCTTTAACCCTAGAGCGAAGCGGCTGATCTCCTTATTGCCGATTACTCTCCCATCCACTGCATCGGCTGCCCCGTCCCGCCGCGCCGGATCATGATGATCTCGGCAAGGATGCTCAGGGCGATCTCCTGCGGCGTCTCGGCGTTCAGCTCCAAGCCAATCGGCGCATGGACGCGGCGCAGCGCCTCCCGCGAGATGCCTTTTTCCTCCAATGCCTTCACCGTCAGCAGCCACCGCCGCCGGCTTCCGATCAAGCCAATGTAGGGCGGGTTTGCCGCCAAGAGGGGCGGAAAGAGCGCCTCATCAACGGGGACGCCTCGCGTTACCGCTGCAATGTACGTCAGCGGCGTGATCCTCAGGCGGGCGCCAACCTCCCCTGGCGGGCAGACAAGGTAATCGTCCATGTTGGGGAGGTAGTCTGGGTTGCAAAACTGTGAACGGTCATCGCAGGCGATCACCCGAAAATTCGCCCACTTGCCTAGCTCTGCCAGCGCCTTCCCCACATGTCCACAGCCGATCACGACGAGCGTCGGACGGACGCCCACCGCTTCAATGAAAATCTCCACCGTCCCGCCGCACACGCCGGGATCGCCATCTTGCAAGTTGTTCAGGGTGTAACTGACGATTCGCGCCGTCCCCGAATCGATCACCGCTTGCCCATCGGCAATCACCCGCGCTTCCATCGCCCCACCGCCCACCGTGCCAACAATCCGCCCCTCAGGGTAGATCACCATCTTGCTCCCCGGATGGCGCGGAATCGACCCTGTAACGCGAATCACGGTAGCAAGTGCGACGGGGATTCCGCTCCCTTCCGCCTCTGCCAACGCTCGAAAGACTGCCTGTTCGTTCATCGTCATCCCATCACTCTACTGTAATCGTCCCAACCCATAGCCGCAGATCGGTGTCCACCCCCTCGCCTTCTAAAGGCAGCCGCCCCCTCAGCGGATCATACATCCCAATGGCAACGCGGTACACCCCCGGCGCGATGGAGGAGGGCAGTCTCCGCTGATAAGTTTCCGTAAACCCACCGGGCAGCCAGTTCCCGGGCGGCAGCGCCCCCCCCCCCGGACGCTGGTCAATCTGAGCATCTTGCCTCAGCCCATCATATTTATCGTAAAGATGGATAAACAGAATCCCATCCACTGGTGCAGGAGAATTCCCGTTGAACCACGTGATCGTTGCCGAGAACACCCGCGAGTCCGGGGCGTAGTTCAGAACGGCACGCTGAACGGCAAAGCCCGCATCAAACTGTGCCAGCGGTGGCTCGGTGGGGGTTTCCACAGGGGGATACCTCCCCTGATAGAGCCAGTGTTGATAGGGCATATAATGATCGGCAGAGGGATCGTTAAGCGCCGCCTCAACACGGAATGTCGTCCGTTCGGTGGTGATTTTGTCCCCTGTGATCAGGGTGGGAATCTCAATCCAGGTTCCGGGAATGGCGGGGATCACCCGCTGCCCAACCACCTGATCGCCCGCGTAGAGGGTGATCGTCATCGCCTGGCGGGGATGGACGCGGATCACCCACAGGGCATCCTCGGCGGGGCGCGTTGCCATCGTGAAGGACTCGCCGCCGGTGATCAGCCGTCCGCCGTCTTGCACGGTGCAATCCGCTGCGCACGCTACATAGGATTGGCGGTAAAGTTCGGTAGGGAAGCCGGGCGGCTGTGCTGCTTGCCACCAATGATACTCGTGCGTCGCCTCGTCGGGAAGGTAGGCAATGTTCAGCACATCGACCAAGCGCAGATCACCGATTGCCGTCAATGTCGAAGGTTGGCGCGGCTGCTCTTGACCATCAAGCGGCGACCAATCAATCTTGTAAACGGTCTGCCCGCTGTTCGTTGCCGAGGCAACATTATGCGGCAGGGCAAGGGAGGGGAATTCTGCCAGTGGGTTGGCAAACAACCCCGTTCCAGCGAAGTAGGTCAGCCCCCGTGCGTCGGGATAGATGGCGAGATAATCGGGGCGGTAGGGACTCCGCGCCATGCTCTCGTAGACGGCGCCGGGTCCGTTGCGCCATGCCACCGCTGCGTTGGGCGTCGTCAAGCCCACAAGATCATAAGTGGGGTGCTGCCCATAAAAAGCAGCGACGCCAATATCATGGACGCCGACCACCGCCCCGGCGGGAACGCTTTCGGCAACATAGCTCGCCATCGGACGTTGGCTGCCCGCCACCTCTGCGGTATTTTCGGCATAATAGCCCCGAAAGGCAATCCCGCTCGTCAGGCTTTGCAGGGCAACCCCAGCGAGGATCAGCCCACCCGCCAGCCGCCCCCACCCGCCACCCCGCCACAAACGGAGCATCAGCCAGCCCGCCAGCGGAAAAAAGAGGGCGATCAGCGGCTGCTGATAGCGCTTAAACTGCCAAAATCCCGTTTCCAGCAGCGAGACAAGCGCCGTGATCCCGATGAACCAGAGGACGATCATCCCTGCTAGATAGCCGTCCAGACGGTGATCGGGACGGCGCACACCGCGCCATAGTGCAAAGGCTATCCATGCCAACGCCGCCCCAGTCAACACGAGAGTCCCGTAATCGGGTTCACCGAGGCTTAGGAATTCACGCCAGAGTCGGACGGCATAGCCTGATACAGAGCGCAGCATCTCTCCCGTGTTGGGGGGGACATTGAACAAAAATGCCTTCGCCTGCATTCCCGACGCCGTAAGCGATCCCGTATAGATGAAGTTTAGAAGGGGCTGCACCAGCGCGGCAGCAAGGGGCAAGGCATAGAGCCACAGGTGTTTCCAAAAAAAGCGCCGCGAGCGCGTGCGGGCAAAGGCATAGAGCGCTGCCCCCACGCCAATAACCGCCCCTTCTGGACGGATGAGGGCGGCGAGCGTTCCGCTGAAGATCGCCTTGCGGGGGTCACCTCCTCGCGCATAACGAAGCGTCCACAAGCACAGGGCGCTAAAGAGCGCCGTTTCCATCCCAGAAAGCGCCGCCCACAACAGCGACCCATGAACGACAAAACACGCCGCCAGCGCTATCCCAACCACTCCCCCAACTATGCCATAAACCAGCCATGCCGAGGCAAGGGTGCTGAACATACCAATGGCAAGCGCCCATAGAGGCGGGTCAAGCCTGAGGGTGAAGGCGGGGGCGACCAGAAGCGGGTAGAGCAGGCTTGTCGCGCCGGAGGTGGGCGGCTGTCCAGCGATGTACTGAAAGGGGTGACCTTCGGCAACAGCACGGGCATATTGAAGGTGAATGTAGGCATCGTCAAGCGGTAAGACACGCCCCCCCTCATAGGTTGCCGCCCCGCTGAGGTAAAACGCCGCCGCGCCGATCACCAGTGCGGCAAGGATGCCATAAGGAAACAGAGGATGAGAGGTGAGAGCCTTCATTGTGGCTGTCCGGTCTGACAGAGAAGTCCGCTCATGGGATGGGGTAGACTTTCCAGCCCACTTCCTCGGTGTTCATTTTCGCCAGTTCTGGTTTCGGCACTTCCATAAGGGTCGCTGTGCTTTCAGCGGCGATACTTCCATCGGACAAGATCACTTCCCCAATGGCATAAGCGATCATCCCTCGATCTTTCTCAATTCGCCCGCGCAGCGTGATCGGCACGCCGATGGGGACAGGTTTCCGGTAGCGTATCTCCATCTTCGCCGTGTAGAGCAAGCGCATAAAATCCCTTGTCATTGCCGCCCGCCCCATGACCTCATCAAGCATTGTTGCCGTGATTCCGCCATGCGCAATGCCGGGAAAGCCCTGATGCTTTGCGCTGAGCGTCACCTCGGCGCGTGCCTGCCCCTCACCGTCGTTGTAAAAGCGTATTTGCAATCCGGCAATATTTTCCAGCCCACAGCCGAAACACTGGCGCGAACTGGGCTGAAGGGCGTCCGAGGCAGGATGATCGTGATTCGTCATAAGAGCCTTTTGTTGTTCTTGGTGATGATGGTGGTCTATTTTACCTCAAGTACGACTCAACCTACCTCTAAAAGAGTGCATAGAGGGCGGGACATAAGCAGAAAACGATAATCCCCCGCCGAGGGTTGGCGCATGATCGGACTTTCTCTACAATCTGCGGAGGGGAGGGAAACCATTTACCGGATACTATGCTGTGATACACCACGAATTACCGCTGTTCCCGCTGAACACCGTCTTGTTTCCGGGGATGCCACTCGATCTCTATATTTTTGAGCCGCGCTACAAGCTCATGATCGCGGAATGCATCCGTTCCGGCGATCCCTTTGGCGTCGTCTTGATTCGCGCCGGCAAGGAAGTGGGAGGGACAGCAGAAGTCTACGACATTGGGACAACAGCACTTATCACCGATGTGAAGAAACATCCCGGCGGGGAAATGGACATTCGCGCACGAGGACTAAACCGCTTTCGATTGGAAGCAACGCACACCCGCCGCCCATTCCTCACCGGAGTTGCTCATGAATACCCGCTTGAGCGCAGCAACGAAGCCGAACTTACCCAAGCAGCGCGTGGGTTAGCACCTATTGTCAAAGATTACTTGAATTTTTTTGCCAAACTGGGTGAGATTGACCAACGAATCGATCAACTTCCCGAAGACCCCGCCTTACTTGCCTATCTCACGGCATTCGTCCTCCACGTCCCCATGAAAGACAAACAGAGCATTCTGAACCTCCCCGATCTGATGACGATGATCCACGAAGAAGGGCGTATCCTCCGGCGCGAAGCCGCCATTCTTCGGCATATGGTGCAAGAGGGAAAACGCTGGCGCAGCGACCCATCTCTCTTTTCCCCGAATTAAGCTACACTTTAAGCTGCACTTGGCGGGATGAACCACACGCCCACAAAAAAGGCTCAGAATCATGACCGATAGCCCCTTACTGACGATCACATTAGGTACGGACGATACGGCTCGCATCGCCTTTCAGGGTGAAAGCACACTGGTCACCTTGAATTTCTCGGCACGGGAAAAGCGCCTCCGTGAATTAGGCGATAAGGTATCAGGACGGCAAAACGGCGGCGTTCCAACGATCACCCCCGCCGAGATCAAGGAACTAGGGGTAACCCTTTTTACCATGATTTTTTCCGGCGAGGCGGGCGATCTGTTCAGCCGTGCCGTTCAGTTTTCGCGTGCAAACAGCCGTCACACACGCCTTGAGATCGATCAACGTGGGGCGCATAGCAAGGTGGCTGCCTTGCCCTGGGAGTTCCTCTGTACTCCCGACGATCCCCCGCAGTGGTTGGCAACCGATGGGGCATTTGCCCTTTACCGCCGCGTGAAGTCTGGCGCGGGGGCTGTTCCGGCGGTGCGGCTTACCGAGCATGAACGGCTGCGGGTTGGTGTTGCCTTTGTCCAGCCTTCGGAGATGTCTGCGGTTGAGGGGCAAGATACCATTCGCCTCATTGACGAAATGACCATCGACAGCCGCTATAACCTCGATTACCGGCAGGCTGTCCCCCCTGTCACCGTCGATTCCCTTCAAACCTTTCTTGAAGATCGCAAGCCGCACATTTTTCACTTTATTGGGCATGGCAAATTGATTGCCCTAGATGGCATCAGTCAAGATAATTTCGTATTTCTCCAAAACCTTGCTGGCTATGCGGATAAAGTGAACACCGAACGGTTGGTCGCCCGTTTCACACATATTCCCCCACTGGCTGTCTTTCAAGCCTGTGAGACGGGGATGCTTACAGCGGAACGTGCCAGTGGGATTCCCCCCGCCCTAATCAAACAAGGGGTGCGCACCATCGTGGCGATGGGCTATGAAATCATGAATCACCACGCAACGACGTTTTTTCGGGCATTTTACAAGGCGCTCATCCTTGAACGCCTGCCCGCACCAGAGGCGACGCAGCGCGGGCGTCTAGCACTGACCACGCAGGGCTTTACCGATAGAGGCTTTGCCACCCCGGTTGTCTTTGTTGGCGAGGGCGATGGGGCGCTTTTTGATCCACACACTGTTTCCGATAAGATAGCTTATCAGACAAATACTCATTCACCCGCTAACAGTACCAGAAAACTAAGTGAACCGATCTCCATGAACGACCCCATTACCCTGAAAAAATTGCTCCGTGAAAAACTGGAAAAAGTTCTTTTGGACAGCCGCAGCATGCTGACCCCAATGGCGGCAAACGCCTTACTTGTCCAAAGCGGTATTGATCCAATGATGGTCGTCTTTCCAGCGGGAATGTCCCCCCGTGATTATACAAGTGCCCTCACCGATCAACTCGTCAGCGCATCGATGTGGGATGAGATTATTGCGATGGTCGATGTGTTACGTGGGCGTCTGGGGGCGAATTACAAGCCCCGCCTCGATGAGATTGAGGCAATGGCAAAGGCGTTGAAAGAGGCGGGCGAATAAATCTGTTGGGTAGCGTTGGGCACCCACAGCCGCCGCAAAAGCCCCCGACTGAAACGAGTGCTGCCTTTTGCTGATCTCCGCCCGGCGCTTCAGCGCCGGGTGACTCTGTTGTTGGGGAGGGGCGGTGAATGCGGGGCTTAGCCCGCCAAAACCTTCGCAATATCTTCCGAGGTGCGCCCGGCGGCATACAAAACAGGAGACATACGCTGCTCTTTATCGACCAATACGGCAAGGGTTGCCCGTCCAGCGGGGTAAACAACCATAACCCCATCTTCCCCTTCCATCAGCAAGCGGGCAAGATCACCCTGTTCGAGGCGTCCTAACGTCCGTTCGGCAAGGCTGATCAAGGTGGCTGCCATTGCCGCCACTTGGGGGCTGCTGGTGGGGTTTGCTAGATAGTCATCGTCTTCGGTGGGGGGGTAAGCCGCAACGAGCAATCCGTCACGGTTGACAACCACCGACGCCTTGATCCCCGGAACGACGGCGTGCATTTTGCGGAGCGTATCGTCGATCAACTCCTGTCGAGTTGGTTGTTTCGTCATCCTGATCCCTCTTTCGTGTGCCTTGTCAGCCGCCGCGCCTTGCTGCGCTGAATGTGCCACATTGTACACTGATTTTGTCTCTCACAATTCTATCAAGAATAGGCAAGTCTGTGTTGCCCCTTTAGCAAGCGTTTACCTAGCAACCAGTTATCGCCTTATCGTCATCCTCCACTGGACAAACATCAATGCGAATCTGTCAAGATTTGTACAGACTTCAGCGAAGGCTAGGTGCAAAAGGCTATAATGTTTTTTAGTATATAGGATTTACCTAGTTGAACTTGTTTACCCTGTACTCATCGAAAAGGGACATTTGAGGGGGAAGCCCCCTCAAAGACGAGATTCCCCCTTCTCCCGCGGGGAGAGGGGGTTAGGGGAATGAGGGCAACTGTGTAACGTCTAAGTTCTAAGTATAGAAAACCCTTAAACGATCATCCCAACCCTATTTGGGCGAGGCGACGCATGTCCACCCACCGCTTACGGTATCAACTTCAGCCACTCACCCTCCTGAATATCCTGTTGGAGTTCGGGTTCATCTTCTTGGCGGCGTTTTTCTTCGCCCGCCATGCGCTCGATTTCAGTCCCGATATTATGTGGGGAGGGCGTGATTACCCCTCGGCAATGCACCAAACCTCGTTTCTCTATCAGGTTTTCCGTGAAAGTGGCTCGATCACCCTCTGGAATCCCTTCATTGGGTGGGGTGAACCGATGATCGAAAACCTTGCCTCGCAAGCGCTTAGCCCACTCTTGATCTACCCCGTCTTTTGGTTTGGTCCGGTGCAGGGCGGCAAGGTTGCCCTGATCATCGCCATCCTCATGATGGGGTGGGGCGGCTGGCTGATTGGGCGCGTCTTGCGCTTGGGGTGGGGCGGGCGCTTGCTGGCGGGGGCGCTTGTTGCCGGAAGTGGGAGCATCGTCACTCAGTTTGGACACGGCTTTGTCCACCTTGCCTTTGGGCAGGTCTATGTCCCTTATGTCGTTGCCGGCTTGATCGGCACGCTTTACCTGCAAAAACGCTGGTGCGTCGTCATGCTGGCGCTGGCGGCGGCGCTCATGCCCTTCACCGGGGCGCTCTGGTATGCCCTTCCGATGGCGCTAGTGGCGCTGGTCGTTGTGCCGTTTGCCCTCATTCAGCGCGATCCTCAACGCAAGCAGTTTTTCATCGATATTCCGATGCTTCAGCGGGTTGTCCTCGCCGGTGTGTTCGCTGTTGGCTTATACGCGATCAAGATTCTCTCCATCCAAAAATGGCTTGTTTACCACCCCAACAACTGGGCAAATCCGGGCAGCACCTTTTTAGAGATCATCAATACTTATGTTGCCCCCTACACACCGAAACCCGATTTTGATGATCAGTGGATCAACTACCATTACGTGATTCCGCTTCTCTTTGTCATTGGACTGCTCATCGTCCGCGCTCTGATCGTCCATCCGGCGGATGATTCGCGGCGGGGCATTTGGCGGGTGATCGTCCCTAGCGCCTTCATGATCTTCGTCCTCACTTTTTGGGCGCAGGGCGATATTCAGGCGGTGCGCGATATTTACCAACTGATCCCCGCACTGGAAGATTGGAAAAACTCTGGGCGCGTGGGCGCGGCGGCAACCCCCTTGATCATCATGATCGCGGCGATTTGGTTTGATGATGTCGTTGTCGTTTTGTCGCGGTGGGCGCGGGGGCTGCGCCTTGATCCGGCAACGCTCTTGCCCATTGCCCGCCTAAAAGCGCGGCTTGCCTTGCCGCCCTCATTGGCGCGAGGGACGTTGGTCGTTGCCACCGCCGCCATGCTCCTCGCCTCGCTGGATGTTATGGCAAACTGGGAGCGCCTTGTCTACCGCTCGTACATCAACGAATATGCCCGTGATGAGCAGCTTGGAATGGACTTCCTCCGCACGCTCCGTCCCAACCAGATGCTCTCTACCCTTACACAGGGGTGGATTACGCACTTCAGCTTTGTCAATAACTTAGGGCGCACCACACACGGTGACGCCACGATCTTCACGATGGGAATGCCCTCCACGATAGGCTTTGATTCGTCCATGACCATCTCGCCCGAATATGCGGTGGGCGCCAATCTTTCCTATGTCGGATGGCTGACAGCAAATGGCTACATCCCCATTGCCAATGCCCCCGATTACAACGGCACACCAACGCTCTGGTATAACCCTGAGTCGCCGCCTTATGCCTTCTGGATCGAACGCTGGAAGTTGACAGATCGCAGTTGGGAGGTCGTCCGTCGCGGGGATGTGACGCCGATCACCTATTTCCATCATATGGACAGCATTGATCTCTTTATTGATGGCGCGTATCCGCCGAATTCGGTGGTGGTAGCGTTGGAAACTGCCCACCCGGGCTGGTTTGTAGAGGTTAATGGACAGCGTGCGCAGTTGGAATCCATTGGAGGACGTTTGGGCGTGTTACTTCCCAATGGACGCGCCCCCGGCGGCGGGACACCCACTCATATCCGCTTTTACTATGCGCCAACCGGCTTAGTGATTGGGGGGGTGATTCTCATTCTGACCGCATTCGCCTGTATTGTCTATTTGCTCAAGGTGGAGCGGCGCATCCCGCTGAGCCTGAAACAGCGCATGGCGGCAACGGCGGCAACCGTCGGCTCAAAGGTCTACACTGTGCTGACGACGCCAGACGTGCTGAATTTTGATCCCGACAAACCACCGCTGCCGATGCTGCCCGCACCCAAGACGCCGGCGCTGCCCGCCCCGCGTGACCCGCACATCGAGATCATGGATGCCCCCGAAGCGAGCACCCTCAATGCGGTGGAGAGCCGCGCTGCAAACGGCAACGGGGCAAAAGCCCCTGCCGAAGTGGTTGATGCCGCCGACTCACCAGAAGGTCAATAGCGTGACCATGTGTCAAGCATGACCGCATCGGTCGATTGGATGGGCGAAATCTAGCCCTTTCTAAAACGGTCATGTCTAACGGTCATGTCCAGACGAACACCTTATCTATACCGCTCAACCCTGCACAGGGTTGAGCGGTGGAGTGCCAGCCGCGTAGGAGACTGGGTTCAGTTCCCTGCTTTAGCAGCGGGGCGGCGGAAGCATCAAAAAAATCCCTTTGCGGGTCTTTCCTAAAGAGCAATAAGCAAATCTCCGCACCCCACCCACAATGGAAGTCGGTGTATAATTCACCCTCGAACGCACGTTCAGGATGCCTTTTAGGGATTTAGGACTAGTGATGCGGAGAGCGCTACGATGACCCAACTCGTCCCCTATCAACCGCAACCTGCGGGCTTTCCCGAAACCGAGACGGTCAATGTCTGGGTGGCGATGGCAGGGCTTTCGACGCATACGCAGCGTGCCTATCGGCGTTGGATTCGGACGTACCTCAGCGCGGTGAATCAGCGCCCACTCAAAGAAATTGATTTGAAAGCGCTCTCCGTTGAATTTGCCACTCAAAGCCTCGGCACTGCTCCCCTAAAAGCATGGTTAGGGAGTCTGAAAGCGAAAAACCTCGGCAAGCAATCGATCATGCAGGCGAAGGCAGCAGTGGTCTGGTTGGCGCAGTTTATGGCAGATTTAGAGCGGCTGGATTACTCGGTGGCAAGCGGCTTAAGCCGGGTGAAAGCCCCTCGCGCCGAAACCGGACAGCGCAGCGGAACATGGCTGACCCAAGACGAAATCCGTCACCTGATCAGCGCCATGCGCCGCAGCACAGGCGGCAACACGGCGATCACCACCCGCAACACGGCGATCATCGTTCTGATGGTCACCTGTGGGCTGCGCCGTGATGAAATCTCCACGATGGTTTGGAGCGATTTAGGGAAACAAGGGCGAAATCACGTCCTGCGCGTTCACGGCAAGGGCGAAAAACTGCGCACCGTGAAACTTCCAGAGATGACTCTGGCTGCGATTGAGGCATGGCGTGAGCAGCACCCCCTTCCCGAAGGCAACCGTCCGATCTTCACCCGCATTTGGAAGAACGGGCGTGTCACTACCAGTGGTATCACAGACCGCGCCGTGTGGATCGTCGTTCAAGATGCGGCGAAACGGGCAGGGTTGCAGAAAGTCTCCCCCCATGATTTGAGGCGTTCCTTTGCGCGGGGGGCATATGAAGCGGGCGTCTCGTTTGAATTGATCCGGCAGGCGCTCGGACATTCAACGATTGCCACCACAGAGCGCTATGTAAATTCCGTTCTCGAACTCGATAAATCGGCAACGGACATTTGGGCGGATGCCCTTGAGGAAAGCGAATAGGGTCACCTTGTATGCGCCCACGTCGTTTTCCCTCTGTTTGGATAAAGGCAAAGGGTGAGGGGGAAGCCCGCTCAAACACTCAGATGACCCTTTCCCTAATAAAGAACTCGTGACTCGGCAGAATTTCGGAAAAAGTGATCTACAATGGGAGCAGGCAACGCCTAAAATTTCTTTTGACACTTTGGGAGATTTTACGATGGCGCTTAAAACCGCTGACCCTTCCCACATCGATTCCGCCGATCCCCACTATCCCTACGATGAAACGCATATTGGGCAGACCGAACTCACCCCCTCCTATCGGGTTGATCTGCGCCCTTTGGATAAAGATGTCTTTTTTGACGCAAATCCGATCAGCGATTGGGCGGCGCTCTCGTGGGAGGATATTGGACGCCCCTACCGCGTAGAACGATGGTCACAAGAAAAAAAACAATGGGAAAAAGAACACGATCAGACGATGCCTGTCAAAACCTGTTGGGAGCATTTTAACCGTTCCTTTCAGACGTTGTTTGATTCCGAGGTGATGCGCGAACGGAAAAAAGCGCTGGCAAGCATCGGCGGTGGGCTGACGAAACTGCAACTAGCCGAGGCATGGGAATCGCTGGCGGAAACGATCCGCTGGACTCTGTGGAACAAAGTTCATCGGACTGAGGATGCCATTTGGGACCCACGCGGCAAGCGAGCGCTTTTTGAGGGGTTGGAGGTAGAACGCCCCAACATCTTGTTCTTAGGGGCGGCGGATGGGTACGAAGCGATGCAGCTTATGGCAATGTATCCGGGCGGTCATGCTGTGTTGGTCGATTATGATGACTACTGCCGAACGGATCGCTTTGGGCGTTTTCCAGAAGCATACCCCTTCTTGGGCATGAATCGGGAGAGTGGGCATCCCAAAGTATGGTATCGAGAGCAGATGGACATTGATTTTGAGGTTGCCGACATTCGTGAGTTGAGCTATGGGCGAGAATTCGACATTGTGCTGAGCATTGGCTTGGTAGAGCATTTCCCCGACGAGTACAAACCGCTTGCTTTTGAAATGCACCGTAAATTCGTTCGTCCGGGCGGGTATGTCATCTTCACCACCCCGCGTATTCAGTTCACCTCAAAACTGTTTTACACCCTCTTTGCCGATGTGATGAACTTTGCCTACCGCGAATTGATGGATATTCGGCATTTAGGGAAGTATGTCTATGAAAATGGCTTTGAGATTCTGAGGCATGGCGTCATCAAAGCCCACAATGGGGTGATTGCCCGCGTGCGTTGAGCCTTTCTATTGGTAGTCCACCACACAGATAAGTATGGATAGACTGATCCAACAACCCCACCCCTCGCCCCCTCAGCCGTAAACAAAGAGGAGGAATGAATTTTCCCCTGCCTTACGGGGAAAGGGGTGGGGGATAGGGGTTCTGAACCAAAATGCCAGCGTTCCGCATTTGACATCAGACGTTCCTTTACAAGTTTTTGTGACTTCTTGCACAATCACGTAACAGTGTCCGCGTAAAATTCCTCTATACTGAGCAGTCAGAACGATCAGCTCGGACGCAAAGGACGAAAGCACCCGCACCATGAGCGTTTCTTACGATATTCTCCCCTACACTCCCGATTTGTTACACATTACCGGACAGATCATTCAAGAAATTGTTACCGCCCCACCGCTTAACGAAATCTCTGCCCTCAGTGATGTTTTAGCAAAGTACCAAAGCGATAGCACCCGCGATGGCTTCGGGGGTTACTTGCTTAAGGTCAATGGAAAGTATGCCGGGGCAAGCGCATGGTTTGATGTGAGTGGGCGGGAATTGAATGATCGTTGGCGTCCGCGTTTCAGCCCGCGTGAGCATGTCCCTACGCCATCGGGACGGGGCGTGCTGCTCTCAATGATTGCTGTTTTGCCGCGCTATCAACGGCATGGGTTGGGACGAGCGCTGCTGGCACGGACCTTAGAGACGGTTGAGGCAAGCCGTGATTGGATCGCCCTCAATACCCTTTCTGAAGAACCACACATGCTGGCGCTCTTGCGCGATCATGACTTTGATGTTTTGCCCCTTAGCAGCCCAATGAGCAAAGGGCGCTTGTGCTTGATCAAATGGGTGCGGCAGGCGGAAGTTATCCCTTAGCGCTAGCGCTCAACCCACGCCGCCCCGCCCGCCCCCGCCGAAAGGACGCTGATCACGCCCGGCACGGCACGAAGGGCGGCTTCTACCTCCCCCGCCGCCTCCGCCGAACACAAGCAATGAACGTTTGCGCCCGCGTCAATCGTATAGAAAACGGGTGTCCCCATCCCTCGTAAGCGCCGCACTTCTGCCATAACTGCGAGCGTCGCTGGCTGCCAATAAAAGAGTGACGGCGTGCCTGTCATCATAACCGCGTGCATCATATCTGAATCAAGTTCGGCAATGTGGGCGAGTTTTTCAATATCCCGCGCCAGAAGTGCCGTCCGACACAGATCAAGGCGGCGGGGGGCATCGGCAACACGTGCATTTTGGAGCGGACTCGTCGCCGCAAGGCTGTGACCCTCCGTGCTGCCCGTCGTCTTGTGTGCGGTGCTGACGAGAGCAACGCAATCGACCAGCGTCCAATGCTCGGCGGGGGCGATGCTCTCGGCATAACTCGTCTCGTCCGAATCGCCCACATACCATTCGACAAACCCGCCGGGGACAGAACGCGACGCCGACCCTGAACCTAACCGCGCCAACGCCGACAATTCCCGTTCAGAAAGCGCTAACCCTGCCGCCTCTGCGCCGGCAAGAGAAAGTGCCGCAAATGCCGAAGCAGAGGAGGCAATGCCCGCTCCGGCGGGAAAATTGCTCTCCGAGGCGACACGGGCAAAGGTGGTCATGGCGGCGCGGCGGCGAATATGATCAAGGTGGCGGGTGATCCGCGTCAACCCGCCGCCACGCATAGGGCTGCCATCAACCTCCGCCACATCCTCGGAAAGGGCGGGATCGAAGGTGACAGTGGTGCGGGTTCGCAATCCGGCAAGGTTCATTGAGATTGAGCCGTTGACGGGAAGGCGAAAAACATCATCACGGTTGCCCCAATATTTGATCAGGGCAATGTTAGAAAACGCGCTGGCGGTAGCTGTCTGAGTGGGCATGAAAGGTCTTACTCCATTGCCCATGAGCATACCGCAGGGGAGCAATCTGGTCACCTACGCCATCTGTTGTGTTGAAGGAGGATGTTCCCCAAAAGCAGAAAAAAACGAGGCAAAACCACCAAAAAGCGAGACTGGGGATGCGGGGGGTAGAGCGTATCGGGCGCAACCGCATAAGCGTGCGCCCCCATAAAACCTGCCTGCCTAAGCCACCCTAGTTACATCATAAGAGGAATGGCACAGGGCAAGATGCCCACCGGCTTGATCTCTCCAAAGATCACCCGTGCCACAGCCTCCAGCGTCACCGCCCGAATGCCGTAGCAGCACAGATACGTTTCGATCATCGGGAAGGCTGCCAAATCATAGGGTGTGCGCATGGCGATCACCAGAGGGTTTTTCCCCGCCACATGAAGCGCCCGCACCAATTCTGCTTGGAAAGGATCATTCTCCGCCGCCAGCGTCCCCACAATAACGGTATCCCCTACCGCCGCCGCCGCCAGGATATCCGCCAGATTCGAGCCATCCGTTGCCAGTTCATAGTTCAGCGTGCGTGGGTGACGCCGCCGGATTGCCTGCCCTAGCGTGATCTCAACGCTTGCCGAAGTGTCGGCGGGGGTCAGGTTCACTGGGCGCGGGGTGATCACCACCAGCGTTTCATCGGGGGCGGGGTTAATCGGCATTGCCAGCCCACGCACTACCGTGATTGAACGTTCGGCAATCTGACGGGCGGTGTGCAGGTGTTCCGGGCTGCCAATGACTTCTAAGGGCGGGATCGTCGTCGGCAGATGGGCTTGGGCGTCGGCAATCCGCCGCAGCGATTCGGGGTTGGCAAGATGCCCCATCCTCTCCGCCAGTGCGATCTGATGCTCAAGATGCCCCAAGAGGATCACATCGGCGCCGGCATAGAGTGCCTGTTGGATGCTGTAATCCGTCCCATAGCGTGCCACCGCGCCCATATCCATCGCGTCGGTGACGATCAAGCCACCAAACCCAAGTTCGCCGCGCAGTACCCCTTGCAAAATGCGCGGGGAGAGCGTCGCCGGAAGATCAGGATCGAGGTTGGTTAAGTGCAGATGCGCCGTCATAATCCCTGCCACCCCCGCTTCGATGGCAGCCACAAAGGGCGGAAATTCCACCCGCCGCACACGCTCAAGATTGTGCTGGATGATTGCCGCGTCATGGTGGGGATCGGTGGCGGTGTCGCCATGTCCGGGGAAGTGCTTCGCTACGGCTAACACTCCCACAGACTGCTGTCCGCGCACAAAGGCTGCCCCTAATGTCCCTACCAATTCAGGATCATCGCCAAAGGAACGGATGCCAATGACGGGGTTGGCGGGATTCACGTTCACATCAAGGCAAGGGGCAAGATTCATCGTAATGCCCATCGCCAAGAGTTCGCGCCCTAGAAGCCGTCCTGCTTCAAAGGCAAGATCGCTTGAGCGTGTTGCCCCCAATGCCATGTTGCCGGGGAGTTCGGTTGCCCCGCCGGTGATGGCAACAAGCTGCCCCCCTTCTTGATCAATGGCAATCAGCGGTGAGGGGTGTCCGCCCTTTTTCGCCGCCCGGTAGAGCGATCCACTCAGATCGCGCAGTTGGGATGGCGAAAGGACGTTTTTATCCCGAAATAAACAGAAGGCTGCGATCTGTCCGCTTTCCACACCCCGCAGCACATCCGGGGGCGGGGTATACCCCACGAAACTGTGCATGAATTGGCGCATGATGGGTAACACCCTAGCCTTTGGAGCCTGTGAGCGCGATGCTCTCCACGAAATACCGTTGGGTCAGAAAAAAGACAACCAACAGCGGAATGACAAACAAGACCGATGCCGCCATGACATCTTGCCAGGGCAGAGGCGACACTTGTAGGTTGTTCTTCTGTGCCACATAGATCGGCATGGTGAACAAGACGGATTTCTGCAAGTAAAGCAGCGGTTGCAACAGGTTGTTCCACTGCCCCACAAACAAGAACACCGAAATGGTGGCAATTGCCGGACGGCACAGGGGCATGATCACAAACCACCAAATTTGGAGCGGGTTTGCCCCATCAAGCATTGCCGCCTCATCAAGTTCCTTCGGCAGCCCTAGCATAAACTGCCGCAGCAAGAAGATCATCGACGCGCCACCAGCGAAAAAGCCGGGGATGGTGATTGGGTTGAAGGTTTGAATCCAATCCAACCGGTGGAACAAAACATACTGCGGGACGAGCGTCGCCTGATAGGGCAGCAGGAGAGTCCCCATCATCATAGCAAAGACCAGCCCCTTCCCTTTCCAGTCTAGGCGGCTGAAGGCGAATGCCACCAACGAGATCGAGAGAACCGTCCCAAACAACACTAAGGTGACAATGAAAATGCTGTTGGTGTAGGCACGGGAAAAGGATTCCTCGCTGATCAGTTTCCCAAAGTTATTCCACTGCGGAATGGCTGGCAGAAGGTTCAACTGCGGCTGCTGGACTTCCTCAATGGTTTTCAGCGATGTTCCCGCCATCCACATAAGAGGAAAGACGAAAAACAAGGAGAGAAATGCCATGCACGCATAGAAGATGAATAAACGTATACCAATGACCCCTCGCCGAAACTCAAAGCGAGGCATTGCGGTCTTCGGTGTGTCGAACGAACTGGTGATAGTTGCCATGGTTGCCTTAAGCCTCGTAATGTACCCAGCGCCGACTCCAACGGAATTGGAGCGCCGTCACGGTCAGGATCAATGCGGCGAGAATCCAGGAAACCGCCGCCCCTTCGCCAATCTGCCCTTGCTGGAACGTCCGTGTGAACAGGAAGTACGCTGCACTGCGTAGGCTGTCTATGGTATTCGTGTTCTGAAGAATGTAGATCGTATCAAACGTCTGTAAGGCGGCGATCACGCCAATGACAAGGTTATAGAACATCGCTGGGGAGATGAGCGGGAGGGTGATTTTGAAGAATTGTTGAATCCGACTCGCCCCGTCTACCTGTGCCGCCTCATAAAACGATTTTGGCACGCCTTTCAAGGCGGCAAGGAAGATCAACATCCCCGCCCCGCTGCTCCACATCGTGATTAAGACAAGCGACGGTTTTGACCACAATTCATTCGTCATCCACAGAGGTAGGCGGTTTGGCTCTGGAAAGGTCGTCGCCATCTGTCGGAATAGTGTGAAATGGTAGCTTGGTTTACCCGTTGCCGCAGTGTAGGCGTCAAATGCCTGAAAATACCGCGCTCCATCAATGATGGTACTCAGGGCGAGTATCCCAAAAATGATCAACGCCCCGGCAACTAAACGCCGCCGTAACTGCGCCCGTGCGCCGTCCCCAATCACGGCGATGGTACTGACCGACGAGACGCCGATCAGGGTCAGCCCACCAGCAAGGTAGAACCACAAACTGGAAAGCGTCTCACTGGCATACACTTTCCGCAGATAATCAAGGTTTTCTGGCTGCTCTAGCGTCGTTTGGAAGGTGAACAGTTTCCCTATGAGGGCGACCTTGCCCGGCTGCACCCACGATCCAGTGATGGGGGCATCAGTCAACAGCTTGATAACGAGCCCAAAGCAAAAAATGATGATAAAAATCTGCGCCACACGCCACGCATTTGCCCGTTTTCCATCTGTCCAATCCCCGCGTGAGAGGTAAATCAGGGTGAGAACAGTGATCACAACGGGAATGGCGTACTTGAACGGACCAATCGGGTCACCCCGCGTGAAGCCTGCCCACAACGCGCTGAAGGTCTCCATCACATAGATGAAGCCGCGATACAGCCAACCAAAGACAAAGAATGAATCAGCAAGCTTGCGTAAGGCGATGTTTACAAAACCGCCGTTTGTGCCAAGCATGTAACGCCATGCCAGCAGCGCCGCCGCACTCCCCGCCAAGAGGACAGGTAGATAAAAAATTGTCCGAAAGCCTTTGATCAACGGCAAGTCGCGGTTGAGCAAAAGCGCCATGCCCAGCGCGGCAAAAATCTGAAGCGGCACGCCGATCAGGGCGTAGTATAACGAGTTAAACAACGCTCCGGCAAACTGCCGCCCTTGAGTCGTTGCGCTGTTGAAGAGGGTCTGATAATTTCCCAAACTCAAGGTTGTAATTGGCTCGCCTAATTTATAGTTTGTAAAGCTATAGTAAAAACTGACGAGAGACGGACCCAAGACGAAGATAAAAAAGCCGACGATCCACGGTCCGGCAAAGGCAACCCCCACAAACACTTTTCGTTGTTCGCCAGCGGAAAGCCCCCGCGCCCGTGCAACGAGGCGACCAAGATAGCCCAAGGCTACGCTCGTCACAGCGATGAAGACAAGGGTTGCACACGCCCAAAGCAGATTGTGGATGCGATAGTCAGCAGCGGTTGAGAGTGGCATGGCATAAATCCCTAATACTAAAGTAGTGCATCAGGCAGAGTGATAGGAGATACCGCAACCGCGCCCGGTTAGGGGCGCGGCGCGGTGTGTCGTGGAGTGCGGAAGGACGTTAGTTGATAAAGCCGGCTGCCTTCAAGATAGCGTCGTATTCGCTCTTGAGATTCGCCTGCGTATCCTCAAGTGATTGTTGGTCGGTCAGGAACTTCGTGATCTGCTCAACGAGCAGCGGACGCAGTTCGGCACTGGCACGGATGTCGGAGAAGCCACGCCCGTACTCTTCAGCGAGTCCGAGCAAGCGATCCCACACCGGGCTGTTGGCGCGAATGTCCGTCCATGCGTCAGTACGCACAGGGGTGAAGCCAGCCGCCTTGTTCAATGCCAGCGCATATTCTTTCGTGCCGAGGAACTTCAGGAAGTCTGCCACCACTGGCAATTTTTCGGCAGGAACATACGCGGGGACGGAGAGCCAGTCGGTGAAGACCTGCACTACAGGGCTGCCGTTCGCGCCCGCCGGATACGGCTCAATGGCGACGCTCTCCCACACCTTATCGCTCAGCGCAGGTACGTTCCACATGGGGAAGATACCGCTGACGACCTTGCCCGACCCCAGAGGTGTCCCTTCAATCGGGGGCAGCCCAGCGGTTTGCTCGGTGGGCAGAACCAAACGGCGGCGATCATACATGAACTGCAACGCTTCGGCGGTGGCGGCGCTGTCAAAGGCGCTCGTGCCGTCTTCGTTGTAGAGTTCCCCACCTGCCGACCACACATAGGCGATGAATTCCTGCGCGTCGAACAAGCCACCACCGATGTCGATGAAGCCTTGCTTGGAGACTGCGCCATCAGCGCTGAATTCGGTGTTCGCCTTCACGAAGTCCAACGCCTCGGCAAAGGTCAAAGGCGCTTTGAATTCGCCCGTCACCAAGTCCGTGCGGTAGAAGATCGGGCGGGGGGACATGAGCAGCGGCAAACCGCGCAGCTTGCCATCAAATTTCGCCGTGTCCAACGCAGCGGGGAGGAAGTTGCTGAGTTCAGACCAATCGGCAAGCAAGGGGTCCATATCAGTGAGGAGTTTGCCATAGGTGGCAGCGTATTCCGAGCCAAGATACACAATGTCGGGACCATCGCCCGCTGTGATCCAGCCGGCAACGGTGGCGTCAAAATCGCCCCAACCACCGGTCAAAATTTCCAGCGTGACGTCTGCATGATCCTTTTGGAAGGCAGGGAAGACGACTTCGCGGAACCACTTCATCGTGTCATCAGACAAGCCCGTGATGTAAATTTCGAGGCTCGTCCCCGACGCACGGACGGGACGTGCAGCACCGGCAAAGCCCGCCACAATAAGCGCGGCGACTACGATCAAACTAAAAACGCGGAACAGTTTACGAGACATGATTTTCGCTCCTCTATTTCGAAGCCACGTGTTTGTGACAACGTTCACAGTTAGTTAAGTAACTTTACTAACTAACCGGATTAGTGGTAGTATAGGCGCATAAGGCAAACCGAGTCAACGGGAATTTGTCAAGAAATTGTTAGGATATTCGAGGAGTTTGGTCATGTATCACATTGAGCGCGAAATTGCCGAACAACCAGAGGTCATGCGCCGCCTGATTACCGAGGGAATGCCCCTTGCCGAGCAGATTGCCGCTGCTATCCGTGCCTTTAACCCCGCCTTTGTCACGATTGCTGCACGGGGAACAAGCGATAACGCCGGACGCTATGCGCAATACCTATGGGGTATTCGCGCCGGACTTTCCGTTGGCTTGGCGACACCCTCCGTCCACACCCTTTACGAGGCTGCCCCCAACCTGAGTCGCGCTGTCGTCATTGGTATTTCACAATCGGGGCGGGCGGAAGATGTGCGCAAGGTACTCGATGACGCACGGGCGCAGGGGGCGCTCACCATCAGCCTGACAAACAACGCCGAATCGCCCCTTGCTCAAAGCGCCCTCTACCACCTCCCGCTAATGGCGGGGGAGGAAATCAGCGTTGCTGCCACAAAAACCTATACCGCCCAATTGACCGCCGTCGCGCTGATTGCCGCCGCCCTGACCGAGAACGCCGAAATGCGCGACTATCTGGCGAAACTCCCCGATCTTGCCGCTGAGACGATTCGGGGGACGGAAGGGATTCGGGCGTGGGCAGAGCGCTACCGTTATATGGATCGCTTTGTCACCACCGGACGCGGCTATAACTACTGCACCGCCTTTGAGATCAGCCTGAAGGTGAAGGAACTGTGTTATGTCACGGGCGTTGAATACAGCGAGGCGGATTTCCGGCACGGACCGATTGCGATGGTCAGCAGGGGGTTTCCCGTCTTTAGCATTGCGCCGGCGGGAAAGGCGCTGCCAAACATGATTAGCCTTCTGGAAAAACTAAACGAGCGCGGCGCAGAAAACATCGTGATCACCAATGACGATGCGGCGGCGGCGCTTGGTGTGCGGGCAATGCGCATTCCGGCGGGCGTCCCTGAGTGGCTGACGCCTCTTCTCGCTGTCATTCCGGGGCAGGTGTTCGCCTACCAATTGGCGCTGGCAAAAGGACACAGCGTCGATCAGCCAGAGGGCTTGCGCAAAGTGACGATCACTCAGTAACACCAGCACCCTTCTGTGAGCAGTCCGACAGTGGTCATTTTCCCCTACGCCGCCTATTCCCACCATACCCCTTTGCAAAATAGTGCGGGGTTAGTAGGGGCATGACATGTCATGCCCCTACTAGGTGGTGATCGGTAACCACGTCCTCTATGATGTAGTTCGTAGGGATGGGGGATTCCTAGAAATCCCTGCGGTGAGGTACTAGGTTGCTGTGTATCGCTCCTTTCGATGTGCTTTTGGGGGTAACCTTCCCCAGAACGGGGATTGCTATCCGCCGCCGATTCAGCGAGAATCATCCCCATGATTGACGAAGCAACCATTTACGTAAAAAGCGGGAAGGGTGGCGATGGATTTGTCCACTTCCACCGCGAGAAATTTGTCTCTAGAGGCGGTCCCGATGGCGGTGACGGCGGACGGGGCGGAAGCGTGATCCTTGTTGGAACACGGCGGGTAAACACCCTTTATTCCTTCCTTCACAAGAAAAAATTTGTTGCCGCTGATGGCAAAAACGGCAGCATTGTCAACCGCACGGGAAGCAGCGCGGATAACCTGCGTATTGATGTTCCCCTCGGCACGCTTGTTCGCGATGCGGCGACGAATGACCTGCTTGCCGACCTCACCACCGAGGGGCAAGAGATCGTGGTGGCAAAGGGCGGGCGCGGCGGGCGCGGAAACCAGCACTATGCCACCAGTACAAACCAGGCACCGCGCATGGCGGAACGCGGCGTCCCGGGCGAAGAACGCCGCATCAAACTGGAACTCCGCCTGATTGCCGATGTGGGCATTGTTGGCGTCCCTAACGCCGGAAAATCAACACTTCTCTCAGTGATTAGCAATGCCAAACCGAAGATTGCCGCCTATCCCTTCACCACCTTAGAACCGCAGTTGGGCGTTGTTGTGGTCGGGGATCGAGATATTGTCGTTGCCGACATTCCCGGTCTAATCGAAGGGGCGCACATGGGTATCGGCTTGGGGCATACCTTTTTACGCCATATCCAGCGCACTCGCGTCCTGATTCACCTCTTAGACGGGGCGGGCGAAAACCCCCTTGCCGATTTCAACCAGATCAACGCCGAACTCGCCCTCTTTGACGAGGATTTGGCAAAAAAGCCGCAGATTGTCGCCCTCAATAAGATAGACCTCCCCGATGCCGAGGCGCATTGGGAGGCAGTAGAGCGGGCGCTGACGGACAAGGGCTACACGGTGGTGAAACTCTCCGCCGCTACCCAAAGCGGCACGCAAGACCTAATGAACCGTGTCGCCGCGATCTTGGCAGCGCTCCCCGACACACTGGAGGCGCTCACTGAGGAAGTCATGCCCCTCTATGCCTATACCGAGGATGAAGAATCCGCCTTCACCATCAGTCGCGATGCGAACGGCGCCTACCATGTGCGCGGAAAGCGCATTGAGCGGGCAGCGGCAATGACCTATTGGGAATTTGAGGAAACGCTCAACCGCTTCCAAAAAATCTTAGAGGTCTTGGGAATCACGAAGGCGCTGATCGCGGCGGGCGTGCAGGTGGGCGATACCGTCTTTATCGGTGACTATGAGTTGGAGTGGACGCACTAATGACGGGCATCAGCGGGAACATCGGGATCATTGGAGGGACGTTCGACCCACCGCACATTGGGCATTTGATCCTTGCTGAAACGGCTGCCGACGTACTGAGTCTAGACCGCGTGCTGTTTGCCCCCGCCGCCGATCCGCCCCATAAGCAGCACCACAAACAGCAAGGGGCGATGACCCCCGCCCCGCAGCGCGTGGCGATGGTTGAACGGGCAATTGCCGAGAACCCTCGCTTTGCGCTCTCCCGCGTTGATCTGGATCGGGAGGGACCCCATTATACGGTGGACATGCTGCGCTTGCTCTGCGAGGAATCACCTACGGCGCAGCTTTATTTCCTGATGGGGGGCGATTCGCTGGCGGATTTTCCCAAGTGGCGTGATCCAGAGGGGATTCTTGCGCTGGCACGCTTGGCAGTGATCCGCCGTCCGGGAGATGCCGTCAGTTTTGAGGCACTGCGGGCGGTGATCCCGCAGATCGAGGAACGGGCGGTGATTATGGATGCCCCTTTGATGAGTCTTTCCGGCTACAGCGTGCGGGCGTTGATCGCGGCGGGGCGCTCCGTCCGCTATCAAATTCCCGATCCAGTGGCGGCATACATTCGAGACATGGGGTTGTATCGCTAAGGTGGTGAGGTGGAGCTATTCTGTTATGACCCTTTTGTGATCCGCGACGAGGCGTGTTTTTTGATACAATATAACTAGGTCATTGCAAAGAATTTTTGTGCCATGTTCCGTTTACTCTATCGACACTTCATCACCCGCTATCCCTACCTCAACCCGCTGCACCCTATTGCGCGGCGGGAGGCACACTTCGCTCATCCACAGCCGCTCCCGCTCACCTTTCGGCGGCTGACAAACATCTGGACGCTGCTCGGCTACGCGGCAATGGTACACGGGGTTCTTTTTGTGGTGTCGGTCATTTCCTACAACCGTATGAACAGCTTTGGCGGCGGCGGTGTGGTGCTGCCCATCCTCTCCCCCTTTTTGACGCCCTTTGGGACGCCCCTTGCCGCCGCCTTTTTGAGTTCCCTGCTCTATTGGGCAATGCTGATCGGGCTGATCTACCACACGACGCTAACCCTTAGCGCCGAATTGGAACGGGGTTCATGGGTTTTCTTACGGCTGACGCCCTATCCCACACACGAGATTGTTTTAGCAAAACTTGCCGCCGTCGCCCGTGATTGGGCGGGAATCGTGCGAACGCTGCTCATTGTGCGGCTGATCGCCGCCCTCATTTTGCCGATCTCGGTTGTCTCCCAACGGACACGAGAGACGACGCTGTTCACCGGGCTTGATCTCGCCAGCTTTGGCGTGTTCATGCTTCAGCCCTTTGCCGAAGGGGCAATGGTCATGGGCATCGCGGCGCTCTCCGCCGTCCTCATCCGGCAGACCTTTTGGGCGCGGATTACCGCGCTTGGGGGGGCGGCTTTGGCTCTGGGGCTGACCAACGGATTGATGGGCGCGTGGCTCACTTTCACCTCTCCAATGGGGTCGCTTGGCGCAATGTTCATCCCCTTAGGGCATTGGACACCCCTCTTTGCCGCCGTTGTGCCACCTAAAGATGGAGCGATGTTCCTCTTGCAAACAGTGATCTTGGTTGCCCTCGTCCTACTCGTCCCCCTCATTGTTGCCTACAGCACAATGCGGCTGGCAACGAAACGCTTGGACGTTGCCCTCTAATTCCCCTTCGCTACAATGATCTGGTAACGATCTTTTATTGCCTGGTGAGCCTAACCCACCAACAGCAAATCCCGCAGGCTTTGGACAAAGGTGGTTGGGCTGATTGGCTTCGAGAAATAGGCATTGAAGCCAGCGCTTTGGGCATCCTCGGCAACGGTGGTCGAGTGATAGGCGATAATTGCAATCACAGGAAGGTCTTCTGTGCGGGCATCGGCACGGATATTTTGGAGCGTTTGCCACCCATCCATTTCGGGCATGGCAAGGTCGGTAATGACCAGATCAGGGGCAAGGTCAAAAAGCATTGCCAGGCATTCAACGCCGTTTGCGGCATGATGCACCTCAATCCCGTAATGGGTCAAAATTTTGGTGACCAATTGAACATCGTCAAAGGAATCTTCCGCCAAGAGAATTCGCCACGTTTGATCGTTCATGTGTAGGTGTCCTATGCGGTTCGTCATGTTCCTGCGGTGTCTAGCTGTGTAACAACCTCTGTAATTTCCTTGACGAAGGTGATAAGCGAGAATGGCTTGCCAATGTACCCATCAACCCCCGCATTACGGATGCTGTCTTCGTCGCCAATCATGGCGTTGGCGGTGAGAGCAATCACTGGCACGCTTTGAACTGTGGGGCGGGAACGAATTACCCCCAAAAGCGCGTAACCATCCATAGAAGGCATTGAAATGTCCGAAAGAATCAGGGTTGGCTAGAGCGTTTTTAACAGGGCTAAACCGCGCTCTACGGAAAGCGCTGTGTGGACGGTTGCACCATAAAACTCCAACAACTTAGATGCCACAGTTAGGGTATCCTGATCATCCTCGACAATAAGAACAATCCATCCCTTTAGATCAATACTGTTTTGTGTCCTTAGAGACATTTTAGGCGATTTCTCCCTTTGACCTTATTCATCTTTCGTTACAAAGTGGGATTTAGGCGGGAATCAGGGGGAGGGTCACGGTGAACGTGCTGCCTTGACCGGGCGTGCTTTGAACGCGCACATTGCCGCTCATCAGCAGGGCAAGTTTGCGGACAATGGCCAAGCCTAAGCCCGTCCCATTGTGTTGGCGGTTGGCAGCAGAATCACCTTGACGAAACTCATCAAAGATCGTCTCCTGAAGGTGGGAAGGAATCCCCATTCCGCTATCGGTTACCGCCAGTGACCACGAGGCATCACTCACTTTTTTAAGATGCACCTCCACAGCGCCTTTTTCGGTAAATTTAAGGGCATTGGAGAGCAAATTGACGACGATTTGTTTCACCCGCCCCATATCGCCCATGATACGATTGGGCAGAGCGGGGTCAAGGTCTACAGTCAGGGCAATTTGCTTTTCTTCGGCAAGGACATGGTATTGGGCAATCAACTCATTGACCATCGTCCGCAGGGTATAGGGCTTGTTGATAATATCTAGGCGTCCGACTTCAATCTTGGAAAGATCAAGAATCTCATTGATCAAGCCCAAAAGATCGCGGGCATTGACCAAAACACGCTCTTGATAGTTGCGCTGTTCGTCGTTCAGTTCGCCCGCCATCCCCGCCAATTGAATCTCCGTATAGCCAACAACAGCGTTTAGCGGGGTGCGCAGTTCATGGGACATGGTGGCAAGGAAGGCGCTCTTTGCCTTGTTTGCGGCTTCGGCGTCAAGGCGGGCTTTGTTTAGCTGTGCGTTTGTCTCCTCCAATTCGCGGGTGCGCAGGCGGACGCGCTCCTCAAGGTTTTCCTGAGATGCCCGCCGTCCGCTGATTTCTGCCGCCAAAATAAGCGCAGTAATCGCTACTGTGGAGACGAATGCCTGTACCAAGAGCAGCGATTCGTTTAAATCGGGGCGACGAAAGCTGCTGACGCCCTGAATGGTCGTCACCAAGGCGATGAGGGCAACAATGAGGATTGATCCGGCAGCGCCATACTGCTCAAAACGGAAAACACTCACCAGCAAGATGGGAATTATTGTATATTCAATGGGGTAGCCGCTGCGAAAGGCAAGAAAGCCGAGCAGAAGGAATAACCCTTGATGGAGAAGTGTCTCTGGCAGGCGTTCAATCCCATAAGGTGGGCGGCGAGAAAAGATCAGTAGGGCAGGGGTGATAATGAGGATACCAACGGCATCCCCTAGCCACCAAGTGACCCACGTAATGGCGAAATTTTCTGGTTTTGCATAGCCGGCAAGGGTGATGCTGATTGTCCCCATGGTGGCGTTAATCAGGCACGCGCCCAATGCCGCCAAGCCCGCGAAGATAAGGACATCATTCGTCAGGGTGAACGGATAATGAGGTATCTTGGTGAAACGCCGGAGAAGATAATCCCCCAGATAGGCTTCAAGGACTGCCCCTAGCCCGATAATAAGGCTTACCGTCAACGCTGTAGGTAGGCTCTCTGGGGCGTAAAACGCACGAATATTCCCATAAAACGAGCCGAGTAGAATCCCCGGCAAGGCAGTCCGCCGAAACGAAATAACCGCCGCCAGCGCCACCCCAGAAGGCAGCCAAACAGCGGTGACATTTCCAGCAATAGCAAATTGAAAGCCGATTTGCGCGGTGAGCGCGTAGACGATCCCCACAGCGGCTGTGATCGCTGCCATCTGCCAGAGAGGTTTGCTTTGCCGCAACGAAGGCGAGGGTAGAACTGATAACACCATGAAGGGGGAACTCCGCAAAAAAACCGTTAGATAGGTAAACTCAATTGTAGAGGGAGAGATGGTATCTCACCACAAAGACAACCCCCAAAGGGGATTCGTTTATTGACCATCTCCCTTATCTCCTTAGGACTTACGCAATTGAACGTGTTTACCCCGTATTCATCGGAAGGGGAAGATTGAGGGGGCTTCCCCCTCAAAAGGATGATTTCCCCCTCTCCCGCGCAGCGGGAGAGGGGGCTAGGGGGTGAGGGTCTGTGCGTAACTCCTACTCCTAATAACCGTTATATGTAAGGATAGAACAGCAGATTTGTCTCCATTTCTTCCGCCCCCAAGCCGCCATGCATCCCCAAAAAGCGCATCTCATAAATGCCTTTTTCATACCACCAAACCGTATTCCCCTGATAGGGTAAGACAACGAGATCAGCAATCCGCGCCCGAAAACTATCCGAAATGGTCTCCCCAAAGAATCCCTGCTCAATCAGGGTGTTTGTTCGATACACCTCGGCATAGCCTTCCAAGCGGCGGGTGAGCATCGTTTGCGCCTCGTCTACGGCATTGGGAAGGACATGGAGAAACATATCACGGCTGGAGCCGGCGGGCGTGAGAAGGTCTCCCCGCTGCCCCTGGCGGATCAATGGTACGAGTGCGGGGAGTGCCTGATTTAAGTAGACCGTCGTTTCAGGGTTGACCTCCGTTTGTCCATGATCGGCAATAAGCATGACGGCTGTATTTTTCAGTTTACCTGCCACTGCCGCGTGAAAAAGACGCTCTAAGGCATTCATACAGGTATCAATTTCGGCGGCGACATGGGGAGAGTCGGGTCCATAGCGGTGACAGATCGAGTCAATGGCATCATAGTACCAGTAAAAGAGCGCCTTCCCCTTGACCCGTAGCGCAAGTTCGGCAAGGTTCACCAACCCCTCAGAGAGTGTCCGATAGCCAATCAAGCTCGCCCCCTGAGAAAGAGTCTCTGTGTAGGTGGAATGGATGATATTGTGGGGCTGGAACAAGTAGCTTTTTACCCCCCGTGCGGCAAGATCACTGTATACGTTTTGACGGGGGTAGATCGTCTTGGGGTTTGCCGGACTTTTGCGAAGTGTTTCCGGTATCTCATCTCCGGCGTAGGAATACATCAGGGGGATAATCATCGCATCTAAGGTTGGTTCGTAGATAAACCATTCGTAGATACCCGTTTCCCCGACGGGCTTCCCCGTATGGAAGGTCGTCACATGGGCGGAGGTTGTTGAAGGGAACTGCGTAGAAAGAACGCTGATGACCCCCTCTTGGGCAATCCGTTGTAAAAAAGGGTACTTTTTGTAAAACCGTTCCACAAACCGCCAGCCAAAAGCATCAATGAATAGAACGATCACCTTTTCATAGTGAGGTGGAAAAAGTCCCAATGCGGGGGACGGCAGGCGATGTGGGGAGAGGTGTCCAGTGAGCATTGTCTGGATTGTTCCCGGTAAGGCGGCAAAGCCATAACCATCGTAGAGCGGCTTTCCAAAATGGCTGTTTAGGCGGCTCGTCCGCACGGCGCGGATCGATTCCTCGTTGATCATGGCAACTCCCGGCGTTCGGTTGTATGATGTTTAATCAAGAGGACAATCATACCCTTCATGAGACCCGTTCCCACTGAGGCAATTTTAAAGCCGCTCCCCGACGACACCCAACCTAAGCAGCAAAAGCAACCCTCTGGGCATGGGGCATTCTCGGCACTTCGCCACCCCGCCTACCGCTATTTTTTCGGCGGGCAAATCGTCTCTCTCATTGGAACATGGATGCAAACTGTGGCGCAGCAGATCGTTGTTTACCAACTTGCCGAGGCGCAACTTAAGGCAGGTGTTCCTGAGGCATTGGGGTCAGAATTGGCGTTGGGCTTGGTCGCCTGTGCGCAGGGCTTTCCAGCGTTCATTCTTGCCCCCTTCAGCGGGGTGATAGCCGAGCGCTTTCCGCGTCGTCGTGTGTTGATCCTGATGCAAACGTTGATGATGCTGACGGCGCTCACCCTCGCCGGCTTGAGCTTTGCCGGAACACTCCAAATTTGGCATGTCATTGCCCTTTCCTTTACATTGGGCATTGGTACAGCCATTGAAGCCCCTACACGGCTTTCCTTTTTTACGGAGATGGTTGGGCGAGAGGACTTGCCAAGCGGGATCGTCTTGAATTCGATGATGTTCAATGTAGCGCGAATTTTGGGTCCGGCATTTGGGGGGTTAGCCCTTCGCTACATTGGTGTCTCGTGGTGTTTCCTCTTGAATGGGTTGAGTTTCCTCGCCGTGATTACCGGACTGTCCTTGATGAAACTGCGCCCCATAACGCGGGTGACAGAGGCTATCCATTTTTTTGCGTCTTTCAAGGAAGGGCTGCGCTTTTCCCGTTCGCATCCTGTGATTCGCCCTCTGTTATTGCTGAGCGCCATAAGCAGCATGTTTGGCTTGACCTTCAGCGTTCTGATCTCCCCCTTTTCGGACAAAATCTTGGGCAATCTGAAAGACGGCACATCGGCGCTGCTGACAGCGCAAGGGTTGGGAGCGTTGGGCGGAACGGTCTTAATTACGATGATCACGGGGCGAGGGGTGCGCGGGCGGGTGATGATGATCGGTGCGTTGGTTGGTCCGGCAAGTGTGATCGCCCTTGCCCTAACACGGACAATGACCTTAGCCCTCCCCTTGATTGCTGTTTCGGGGTTTGCCTTTGTTTGTCAGTTTGTCCTCACCAACACCCTGATCCAGAACACCGTCCCCGACGAATTTCGGGGGCGCGTCCTCAGTTTGTACACCATCACCTTTTTTGGCTTATCGCCATTTGGCAGCCTCTTGATTGGGGTGTCGGGGCAGGCACTTGGCGTTGTCCCGACAATGATTCTCTTTAGTGGGGGGACGTTCATCGGCGCGGCATTCATCCTTTGGAACGCCCGTCACTTGGAAAAACTACCCTGATTATTATCTGATCACTCGTTAGGAGTTGCGGCTTCTTCGGCGTCTTCCCAACTGACAATCCAAATGCACGCCCCGGCGACAAGAACAGAGGCGATAATCAGGGCGATCCACTGCCCCACCAACAAACCAACATCACGAGCGGTGATGAGCAGCAACCCAACAATCCCAATGGAAAGAACCATCCACGCCGCAAGGCGTGGGCGATTCTCAGCAAAGGCGAGGAGTGTTCCCACCACCGGAAATTTTTTCAAACGGGCATAGAAGGCATCCACCAAAAACATCTCCACGGCTAATCTACGGCGTCCGAACACATTGCCACACCGTCCCATCAGTCCCCGGCGGGTAAGCACCGGAGAACGAGGATCAAATCGGTTTCAAAATCCGTTCACGGTACTGTTTCATGAGGATTGCTGTCCCACTTGGTTGGGATTCTTGGGCAGCTTCTCGCCATGCCGGGATGGTGATCGCGTCTAACGGTGTGGGGTGGTAACCCTGCTCGCGGAACGCCTGTACCAAGAGCGGCGGCGTATTCGTCGGCATATAGAAGAACCCCACTTCGCTTTGCAACTGACGTGAGGCTTCTTCGACGGCGAGAATCAATTCCTTTGCCACCACACCGAGGGGGGCGCCGGGGATGATCAGAAATTCGTCCACGCGGGTGATCAGATTTTCCACCTGAAAGCCGGTTGCCCCAATGATCTGCCCGCTGGCAGTGGCTATCCAATAGGATTTCTGCCCAAACGCCGCCATAATGTCCATCCGGTTGAGTGCCTTCCCCGTCAGGCGGTTGATGAACCCCGCCAGTGCCTCGGAAGTCTTGGGCATCACCCGCTGCGTTTTGATCAGCCCCGGTTGGGCAGCCCCCGCTGGCGGAGGAACAGGGACAGGTTTACTTGCTGGTGGCTGCGGCGGCACACTTGGCGCGGCTTGCGTGCTGCGTGCAGTTTCGGCTGTTCCTGTCATCCCCGCTGCCGAGGGCTGTGCCGGTTGGGGCGTTGGCGGTTGCATAGCAGGCAACACCGGACGACTCGGCGGGGGAGTCGGCTGCGTTGGAGTCGGGATGGGCTGCGTGGGTGGTTTGGGCGCGACGACGGGTTGGGCAGTTGGGCTTGGCGGTTGGGCAGCGGCTTGGGCAGACGATTGCGCCAAATTGATATTGGACATGGGCGTAACCGTCACCGAAGGTGGGGTTTGTGGCGCAGCGGAAGTTAGAACTTCTTCTTCTTCCACATGCAAGCCCAAGCGCTTCATAAGCACTCCCCACTCGCGCTCTACCTGTACCCAAACATCCTGAAGGGTTGTGTTGTTCGTGATTACGGCGTTGGCGCGGGCAAGTTTTTCGCGCTGTGGGTTTTGTCCTTCAATACGTTTCCGCGCTTCCCCTTCGGGCATTGCCCGTTTTTCAATCAACCGCTGAAGTTGGACTTGGGGGGCGCTGTCAACGACCCAAATCGTATCGACCCCCGCTGCCAAACTCCCTTCAATCAGTTTGATTGCTTCTAAGACAATAATGGGTTGTTTGGCGCGGCTGATGAGCGTATCAATCCCCCGCCCAATGACTGGATGGGTGATCGATTCAAGGAGCGTCAACGCCTCCGGATGAGAAAATGCCACTGCCCCCAGTTTGGAGCGGTTGATCTTGCCATCTTTATCCAATATCCATTTCCCAAATTGCTCTACAACGGGATGGTACGCGGGCGCACCCGGCACCATGGTTTGGTGCGTTAAGCCATCGGCATCAATCGTGTATGCGCCAAGATGTTCCAACATCTTCCGCACGACGCTTTTGCCCATCCCGATATTCCCCGTGAGTCCTATCACGTATTTGCCAGCCCAGCGTCCCACGATGAATCCTCCCCCAAAAAGTCCGGTACATATCGCAAAAAACGGATTGAGAGGGATTGTACCGTGATCCGCCCTAAACAGGGAAATACCGGAAAAACAGACTTCACACAATTTCAGCGCCACCGTACTCTATAAAGATCAGCGCCCCACAATTCTGAAAAACGATCTACACTACAGAGACTTGTGCCTATGTGCAGTGAGGAGACAACCCATGATCGCTCGGAAAACCCTGATGCGTGCGTTTACCTTTTTGCTCGTCGCTGGAATGATAGCGGCTTGTGGGGGAGCAACTTCCGACCCCACCGCCGCGAATATGATGCCCGCACTATCCGGCTACAATGTCACCGATACGATGGATATTGTCGACACCGTGAGCAAAGCGATTGCTGGTGCGGCGGCAAGTGGCGGTCAGTTGCAAGTGACCGGCGCTGTCTTGTTTGCTAATGAATTGGCGAAGTGCTATCAAAAGGCAGGCGCTGTGCAAGGGCGCACCTATCTAAACCAAGCAAATCCGCTTGACTCTGGGCTGGTCATCATTGTGAACCGGAATAAACTGATCGATCCAGCCACGCTCTTGGGCTGTATTGCGCCGAATAACCTAGCCGGGGCAGCCACGATTGGGGATGAATACCAACCCTGCGCATTCGTCTATACACTGCCCAAAGATAACAACGAATTTTATATTGGCTTCATTGCCACCAATGAGCCGCTTTGCTCGCAGTTCTGCTCGAAATTGGAAGGATGCTCGGAGCGGCGCGGGAAATAGCGCCGCTCGCCGCCCGTTCGTTGGTTCCTGTGGGGGATAGAGGGGCGGCTTGTGCTGCCCTCTTAGCCTGATGATCTACGAAACATTGTCCGTTAATGACCAAAACGCCGCAATCAAGCCAATTGAATCCACCGGCTCAAGTAGAGCGAGGAGGCGTTTCATCCGCGCCTCTAAGCCCGGTGCTTGGCAAAATCCGCGCAGGCGCTTTAACTGCAAGGCAGCAATGCTCTCATTCATATTATTGACGCCGCTGATCCCCATCCCACAGTGAGCCAGGATGTCCGTAATTAACGCCTCTGGGTTGCGTGTGTTGAGCGTAAGCTGCTTTGAGGCGCTGTCATTGGCGGCATGAAAATCGGCATTGGCGGCGGCGGTTTCCCCTAAACGGAGGTGGGCAATTCCTCGTAACAAGGCAATTTGCGGATCGTTTTTGGGGTTATGGTAAGCGACTGCGGCGTTTGCCGTGGCAAGGGCTGCTTTGAAATCCTCTTGAAGAAGGTAAAAGGAAGCCAACGAGCCATGCTTATAACTAAGCCCCAGTTTGTAGCCCATGCGCTTATCACGGGCAATACCTTCTTTAAGGCAGGTCAATGCCTCGGCAAAGGTGTCAGCGCTTATGAGTGCCTCGGCAAGATTACCAAGCGCCCGTGAATAGGCAACAGCATTTTCCCGCGTTCCCTCCAACGCCTGATCATGATGGCTTATCGCCATACTGAGGTTGCCGAGGGCATGATAGACATTCCCCATGTTGCCAAACAGGACGCCGATCAAGCCTGTTGCGTCAATTTCTGGTGAGGTTTCGAGGATCGTTTGTACTTTTTTATAGAAGGTCAATGCATTAGAAAAATCACCAACTCCCGCCGCACATGATCCCAACGCCAGTAGGACGACGATCTCTGTCCGACGATCCTCGTGTTGGCGTGCCATGGATAAGACCACCTGATAATGGTGAACGGCTTCCTCAATCCGCCCTAAACTGAACAAGCGGTTGCCGATGTTCGTTCGCCACGTCATTTCATTGGCAACATCCCCGATCTGTTCGGTGATTTCTAATGCCTTCTGTTGATACATAATCGCCTTTTCCAATTCCCCTAACTGCCCATAGATACTCCCCAATTCCCCCCAATTGCTTTGCGCTAGTTGAGGCTTATCCGCTAAGTTACCAATCAGCCGTTCATGGAGTTCTGCCAATAAACGAAACTCCCCTTGTTTGAACAACTCTTGCGAGAAGGCAAAAAGGTAAAGTGCCGCCGCTTCGTAGTGGGCGTTATCACAAAGGTGATGAAACCAAGCAATGCGTTTTGAATTTTTGCCTTTTGGGAGGGGGGTTGATCGACTCATTGGCACACTGCTCCCTTTGGATCGGGCGTTGGGGCATAGCCAATTCCCACTGTTTTGCTATTTGGCTCATCCACCGGACGGGGGAGCGCCTTGAATGTCGCACCAAGCGCCCGCAACCGAAAAATAATCGTGGGCAGGGCTTTGCGGCAAAGTTCAGCAGCATCATGGAGCAAGATTACCAAGCCATCTCTGGCTTCCAAACTGCGACGGGGTGGCTCATCGGTACAAAGGTAGTGATTCACGCCGTAATAACCAAAGCCACCATCCAATGTCCAGCGGATAGCTTCTTCGGGTGTTGTGGGGTGCGCCCGTATTGCCGGAATACCATCGCCGCTGAGGGCGTGCCACCCGCTGTAATCATAAACGCCCTTGAGCCAGGGCAGTTTATCAAGGTAGCCGCGCATCGTTTTTGAATACTCTAGAGTGCGGTAGTTCTTCAGGTCAAGAAACGGTGTAAGACCGTTGTTTCCCCCCGGACGGCGGTACATGTGTGGCTGACTTAGGTAGCGTTCATAGGCTTCCACATCCGCCGCTTGAAGGATAGTGCGAATCCGAATTTCCGCTTCAAAGTACTGCTGGGCAAGAATGGTGTACTTAGTCTCATCAAGGACGGTGTTCCCTCCTTGCCGCCAAAGATGGTTGCCTAAGGCATGACCCTCGCGGATAATGCGGGCGAGGATGGGTCCTTCCCAATCGTTGATCGAACGCCCGTGAACGAAAAACGAGGCAGGGATGCCCTCTGCCTTAAGAAGATCAAGGACTTCGGTGGTCGGACCCGATAAATCTTTTTCTGTTGTTGGTCCGTCATCAAAGGTCAGATACACATCAAAAGGCAACGGGGCGGCAGCCTGTGCCAAACGAGGAAGAAGGCAATCTATTGTAGGGGAAAGGGCGGCAGTACCTGCTCCAAGCAGAAGTGTACGTAAAAACTGACGACGATTCACTGGGCGATTCACAGATGGCATGATCCTCTTGAAAGGCAATTCCCTAACAATAGCATCTGCCGATGAAAAAATCGAGGGCGGACGCCCTTAGACCGCCCTAAAGCAGCCCTTCACCACCATCCACACGGATGATTGCCCCCGTCAGAAAAGGTTCAGAGGCAAGGTAGGCTACTGCCCGTGCCACATCAGTTGGTTCGCCCGTGCGCTTTAAGGGGAGACGTTCTCCTAGTATTGCCCATTGTTCAGGGCTGTTCCCCGCATCGCGCAGGACGGGACCGGGTGCTACCGCATTCACGCGAATAGTCGGGGCAAGGCTCACCGCTAAGACCTCTGTGAGCATCTTTAATCCGGCTTTAGACACGCTGTGATGAGGGTATGTCTTCCATGGATGGAAGGCGCTCAGATCAAGGATATTGATAATCGATCCGCCTTCCCTGCGTCCATTCATAAGCCCGGCTGCCGCTTGGCTGCACAGAAATGGTGCAGTCAAGTTCACATCCAACACATCTCGCCATTCGTCCACTGTCACATCGAGGATCGGTTTCGGGTAAAAGACGGAAGCGTTATTCACGAGCAAATCAAGTCGCCCGAACCGCGCCCGAATCGTCCTAAACAAGAGGGCAATCTGAAGGGGATCACGAAGATCTGCCTTCACCATGTACGCCTGAACGCCAAGCCCTTCGATCTCACGGACAGCGCTTTCGGCATCGGCATCGCTGTTGCTATGGTGAACGAGAAGGTTCATCCCCCGCCCTGCCAGTTCAAGGGCAATAGCTCGCCCTACCCGCCGTGCCGACCCTGTTACCAGCGCTACTTTTCCGGCTAGGGGAATTGCCGTAGTTGTCATGATTCGTCTTCACCACCTTCCAAAACCACCATAATACCTTCTTCTTTTAGGGCATCCATGAGGGATGACCAATGTTCTTCCCGAACAACCACCGTCGCCGCCCCCAACTGCCGTCCGACATAACGGCGCAATCCGGGGTTGTTCAGAATTCGAGTGAGCAAATCAGCGGTGGGCGTTTCGAGGATGATTGGTTGGCTCATTCGGCAGGGAACGCTGGTGCTGCCGCTCATGTCCCATCCTTCGATCATAGCGATAATCTCATCGGAGAGTTTTTCCCCGCTGGCATGGCGTAAAAAGGTGATGACTGGCTCGGCTTTCAGGTTTTGCCCTTTTGCCCGCTCCCATCCCGTTGGAGAAAGTTTAAAAAGATAGGGATCGCCCGCTGACACCCATTCGGTGAAACGGGCGATTTGGAAGCGCTGGAAGCGGCTTGCAGCGCGAGGTACCTCAATCGTTAGATCCGGTTTGATTAGGATGGGCTTTGCAATCTGGGTATCAGAAGGGAATGGCGTTTCTTTCGCCTCCTCATCGTCAATGAAGGCTGTGCCATATCCGGTGAGGCGGAAGGCGCTGGCGTCAGCGGTAATGTCCACCAGCCCTAACCCATGCATAACACCCGTCAGAACAAATTTAAGAACTGCGCCATCAATAACATCCCATGAATCCATCCCGCGCAAGTATTTCCCCGTCTCGGCGTCACGGATATACCAACTATCAAAATCGGCGTTCGGGCGCTGAAACGCCGGTTCATCTTCTTTAATTCCTTCGATAATCTCTTCCACCGGACACCACGCCCCAGGCGAAACAATATCAAGGGCGCTCAGCATCGTTTTGCGGGGCAGTGTTGGATCGTTTTGCCATCCTGTTTTTTCTGGTTTAATGCCCGGTAAAAGCCAGAGTTCGTTGTAACGGATGCTGCCATACCACGCCTTTACCAGCGCATGAAGTTGTGCCGAGCGCGGGAGTTCTAGCCATTTTTTCGCCTCGGCTGAGTGCAGTTGAAGCAACCCATTGTTTTGTTCGGGGGATTCCACAAGATGCAAATCAAGGGCAAGGGCAATCATCAGGGCAAGATGAGCCGTGCTGCCTGTCCCAAGAAAGTACTTCTTTATCCCTGTTCGATACTCGGTGGGAAGGACTCCCTCCTTCAGGGGAATGTCCTCTATTCGGCAGAGGGCGAGGAAGGTGGTGAGGTCGTCTACAATCGTTGTATCGGCAAGTTTGGCATTGGGTGGCATCTTGGGCAGTACAGTGGGGAGGGGTTCTTGGGCAAGCTGTGCATAACTGCTTGTGGCTTGTAGAAATTCTCCCGCCAATGTTGCTAAGTCGCTTGGCACATAAACCACAGGGATGGGCTGCCCCTGTGTTGATTTTTGCATCCGCTTTGCCACCATCCCCCGATAATAAAGCGCCTCAGCAGGTGAGGCGGGGTTCATATACGGTTTTTCACGAACCAGTTTATCGATCCCAACCGATTTGATCTCCCCAAACATCTTGCTGAACATCGGAAAGGGCATAGCCCCTTTTGACCCAATCAATGTTTGCAATGCCATCCGCTGATCGTCGGGGAGCTTTGCCCACATACCCCGTGCCTTTTCCGGGGTTAGCATGACGATAGCAAGGTGTTCGGCGGCAGCGGCGGGTTGGTGCGTGGCGAGATCAACATCCCAGCGGTTGGCGATCACCCGCAATAGTTCTAGATCATACTCGGCAAGGGTCCTGGCAAGCGTTTGCACAACGGTTTACTCCCTGATTCATCCCTATTTTAGACGATTATGAGGAAAAGCGCACAAATGATCCAAAGAGCGCACGGCGGCAAGCGGCGTGTATCGCCCTGCTTTAACAACGGTAGAACCTACGCAGTTAAACGTGTTTGCCCAGTGGGAGAAGGGGGGGAGGGGGATGAGGGCAAATGCGTAACGCCTAAACGGGAAACAACGTCCCCCAACGCGAATTACGGCATAAGGCTGCAAACGGGGTATCCTCTCCCTTGCCCTTCGGCTATAATTCCTCCTCCGAAACGAGGGATACTTCATGGGTTTGTTTAATCGGAAACTAGGCATCGACTTAGGGACGATCAATGTGATCATGTCCCAAAATGGGCAGATCGTCCTCCAAGAACCGTCGATGGTGGCGCTGACGATTGAAGATGAAAAAATTGTTGCTATTGGGCAAGAAGCGCGGGATATGTATGGACGCCACCCAGAGCATATTGAGGTTGTCCGCCCGCTGCGTGATGGGGTTATTGCTGATTACGAAGTGACTGAGGCGATGCTCCGTTACTTCTTGCGTAAGATCGGCGTGCGAGGGCGGCTTTTTGGTGGACCTCAGGTGATGATCAGCGTTCCTTATGGGGTGACTAGCGTCGAACGACGCGCCGTCCATGAGGCAGCAGTACAAGCTGGCGCACGAGAAGCAATTTTGATTCAAGAACCTCTCGCCGCAGCCATTGGCGCGGGCTTACCGGTGAAAACACCAGCTGGCAATATGATCTTGAACTTGGGTGGGGGGGCAAGCGAAGCGGCGGTTGTTGCCATGAATGGCATTGTTGTTGCCGATAGTGTCCGTGTTGGTGGAATGCGCGTTGACGAAGCGATCATCAATTACATGCGCCGCAAATATGGCTTGGTTATTGGGCAACCCACTGCCGAGTCGATCAAAATTCAGATTGGGGCAGCCGTCCCCTTAAAAGACGAACTGACGATGGAAGTACAGGGGCGCGATCAGGTTAGCGGACTGCCGCGCACAGTAGCCATCAGTACCTCGGAAATTGTCGAGGCAATCCAAGATACGCTCAGCCTAATCGCTGGTGTAGCGAAGTCTGTCCTTGAAAAAACGCCGCCCGAACTTGCCTCAGACATTATTGATCGGGGTGTCATTATCACTGGCGGTGGCGGGTTGCTGCGCGGAATTGATGATTACATCACAAAGCAAATTGGCGTCCCTGCCTACCGTGCCGATGATCCGGTGGTGTGTACGGCGGTGGGCGCAGGGCGGGCGCTAGATGATAGCGCTTTGCTGCGCCGTATGGTCGGTGGAGTGTAAGGTCGGTTGCCCTAAACGCCTAACCCTGAAACCGCGAATCGAGAATAACCGTTCGTCGGAGTCCCTCGGCTAAGGTAATTTTAGGGGTAAAATTGAGCAGTTGGCGTGCTTTTTCCAGCCCTGCCCGCATGTGGGAAACCCCCCCGCTCTGCGTTGCGCTATGAAGGGGCTGAACGTCCTTCCCTAGAACAATGCCGATCTCCCGCACCAAGTCATTGACACTGGTTTCCGCACCGCTTCCGATGTTGATCACTTCGCGATCTACATGCAGCGCGGTGCTGGCAGCTACCAACGCATCGACGACATCATCAATGTAGATGTAATCGCGGGTTTGGCGTCCATCACCATGAATGATGATTGAGCCACCCCGTTGGGCATGGCGGATAAACTGGGGGATTACCGGAGGGTGAGCAGCCGGAAGCTGCTGCCAAGCACCATAGGCATTGAAAATCCGCAGGCTGACAGCCTCAATTCCCCACAACATTCCGCAGGTGCGCACATAATATTCGGCGGCAAGTTTGGAAACGGCATAGGGTGAGCGCGGGTCAGGCGTGAAATCTTCTTGAAGGGGTTGTTTTTCTTGTTCGCCATAGACTGCCCCAGAGGAACTAAAGACAAGTCGCCCCACCCCAACCGCACGCATCGCCTCTAACAGGCTGACGGTCCCTCCGACATTGGTGGCGTTGTACTCACGGGGATAAAGGATACTCTCTGGGACAGAAACCCGTGCCGCAAGGTGGTAAACACAATCCACCCCTTGCAAAAGTGTCCATAGTTTTGGTGTGTCGTTGACATCGGCACGGGTGAATAGCACCTTTGGATCAAGACGCCCCGAATCACCCGCACTTAGATCGTCAAGGGCGCGTACCTCATGCCCGCTGGTAGCAAGACGGTTTGCTAAAGCAGCCCCAATAAATCCTGCTCCGCCGGTTACTAAGTAGCGCATCGCTGTCACTATCCCATCGTTAAAGATTTATCATCAACCACACAGAAACGTCGAATGATCATCACCTTAGGATCGGTTTAGCCATCTGAGGTATCCGGGCGTTTTTCCCCTGGTTCTCCCTGTTCTCGATGAGCCTTAAGGTACGCCTCTAAGATAATGGCGGCGGCGTGATGATCAAGCCGCTCACCACGAGAGGGGGGTTCTCCACGCTCTATCGCCTGCAAATCTGCCTCAAACGAGCTATAGCGCTCATCCCAAAGGAAGATGGGGACGTTCACCGCTGCCCCTAAACGGGACGCCCAACGGCGCACCGTCCGCCCCAGCGCCCGAATTGAATCGCTACCTTCAGTATCATCTTCCATGGGCAGCGGCAGCCCAACAACAATCCCAACTGCCTCATACTTGGCGATTAACGCCCGTAGAATGGCGAATTCCGCCTCACGGGTGGTACGCTGAATAATCTGCAAGGGGCGAGTGATAATCCGCGAAGCATCACAAAGCGCCACACCAATGATCCTAGTGCCGTAATCAATGCCCAACAGCACCCCACGCGGTGAGGTGGGGGGTAAGAGCAGCACACTCATCCGCGTCGCACCGTGATTGAAATGCGCAAGGGCAAAGCGGGGAAGTTAGACAAAAAGCCCGGGTAGAGGACAATTTCTGGGCGGCGGAGAGGGTCAAGCAGAAATTCCCGATCTAGTATTGTTAGGACATCCGAAATAGACATACCCGCCACCCGCCGACGGAGTGCCTCGGTGTCAATACGTGCGGCGACATCTGCTGAGGCGCTCACCGGAAGGGTCGCTATGCGTCCATCCCCTTCTAGACGTGCCGCTCCCCGATTGAAGGTGACGCTCTCCACAACGAGCGCCATCCCCGGCGGAATCTCTTTTGAAAGTTGGGCTATAGCTGCGCGGCGTGCCGATTGTTCGTCAATAATCAACGCTTGAAGGCGAGCGCGAAGGGTGAGGGTGAGCGTATCAGCGGCATCGCCAACAAAGGCGTTATAGGTAGCTTCCTCCGCCCCTTCGTTGATGATGCGAATCGACTCTGGTACGACGATCTGTGTTCCCCCTAAACGGGCGGCAAATGCGCCGAGTGAGTCTTGTCGCAGCTTTTCACGGGCAAGGATCAGCAGATCATCGGCATCCTTTTTCGTGACGACTCCTTGTTCACGTACCGATCCGCCCGTTGTTGGTTCGGGGTTGCGAACAGAGAGCAACCGCCCCAAATCCCCTTCGATATTGATGATTAGGTTTGCCTCAATATTGCCCCGTGTCCCGTTGCTTTCAGGCATGGCAAGGATTGGCACATTGACGAATCGCCCCACGCCTGCCCCTAAGGTTGCTTCAGCGGTGGTATAAAATCGTGCCGGATCGCGCCCTGTACTGAAGATCACTGTCCCTTGTGGGATGAATACCTCAGACTCAATGCGGTTGGTGAAGATGGCAATCCCACTTGCCGGGTTGGTTGGAACATCACTGATTCCAGTGGTGGGGATATTTGCCCGTGTCTCAATATCCAAGGTCTGCACGGCGGCAGGGATGCGTCGTCCTTCGACATCAATCTGGGAGAGCGTCGAATCTGCCGTCAGAATAAGAGCAGTGTTGATCTGTCCATAAGCAGGAAAGACCTGTAAATCGGCTGCCGGCAAGAGCAAATAGGCGATTAGAAGGAGGAGAAGCCCCAATGCCCCTACCGTCCCATAGCGGGCGATTTGCCTGCGGCGACGCTGCTTCGGGGCGAGAACACGCTCACGACTGCGGCGGAGAAGAAGCTCATGGGGATCGGGAGCGTTATCACGGGTGGGGCGTTCGGCAAAGCCTGCCGTCAGCGGCACTTTCCAACGTCCACGCTGGCTGGCGTAAATGGACGAAAAAACAGAGATATTCAGATCGTGGGCAATAGCGATCACTTCGGCATCATGGCTGACAAGAGCAAGGCGTATTCCCCGTCGTGCTGCTTCGCGCCCAATCAAGACGAGATCAAGTTTACGCCCCAAGAGGGGGCGATCACTGTACTGCGGCAAGACCAATAATGCCCGCTCAGCGCGTACAAAGGCGAGTCGATCTCGGATAGAGATCGAATCATCATACGCTTCCAGCGTGATGATTTGAAGTTTCATACCGGTTGGAGCTTAACTGGTTCCATCATTGGAAGTCGTTTCGCTACCGACATTCTCCACCCTCAAAATCTTTCGCACCGCCTGAATCAAGTCAGAGGGGCTAAAGGGTTTCGTGACATAATCATTCACTTTAGCGATGTTCAGCCCTAGACGGCGATCAATATCCTGTGCCTTTGCGGTGAGAATAATCACTGGAATATGTTTCGTAGCGTCATTCGCCCGGATCGATTGATAGACTTCCCAACCATCCATATCGGGCATCATGAGGTCAAGCAAGACAAGGTTTGGCTTTAAAGCCTCCACCGCCCGCAAGCCATCTGCGCCGTTCCCAACGCCAGTTACCTCAAACCCTTCCCGTTTCAAAATCAATTTCACAAGTTCAATGGTTTTGGGATCATCTTCAATACAGACGATCTTCACCGGATGGTCAGTCATCACGGTTCTCCCGCTTATAATGGCAAAAAATGATATACTGAGTCTATCACATGCCCTCTATTGGGAAAAGATGAGCGGCAATGCACAAGAATCATACCCAACAAAAACTCAGGTACTATTAAAGAGCATGTCTTTCTTGGGAACAAGCAGAATAGGCATAAGGAGAAGGCGACGATGAGCGACGATCCGGCGATCAATGTCTCGCAACAAGACATAGAAGAAACAACCCGCCTATTAGAGCAGATGGTTAGCGCAGCGAAAAAACAAGTTGGGACATTGGCAGGCGGTGTCCAGACCGACCTTGCCGCTGAAGGGGTTGCCCTCTTAGATAAACTGCGAACCGTAGAAGTACGTTTTTCTAACCCTAACGCAAAATTTTTCCGGTTGACCCCCAAACGCTTTGAGCGCGAGGGCATTGAGCTTGCCGGATGGGTAAAGGATAGTTTGAAAACCTTTGACTACTATTTCTTAGGGATGACCGCCAACCTCTTTACCGGAGATACGGGCGTTCAGTTTAGTTCCCTTCTAACACGTTTTACCTTTAGCCCAGATACAACCATCCTGCACAGCCTATTCCCCACCAGCCAATGGCGAACCGTCTTTAGCGTTGAAGGCGGGTTTAGTGTGGGCGTTGATAACGAACTTAACTATGGCATTGAGGCACCAGAGCGCTCCCTGGAGATTCCCGGCTTGAATGCCAGCGTGCGTGGGGCGTTAACCACCAGCGGCGGCTTGAAAGGAAAAGCCGTCATTGCCATGCCCGATTTCAAATATGAACAAGGGCGAAGCGAGATTGCCGTTGCCGGAGAGGGCAGCGACATTGCCCAATGGCGAGTGACGACGCCGGAATTGAAACAACAACAGCGCGTCGATTACGCCATGATTTTCAAAGTCCCCAAAGGGGCAGCAGCGATTACCCTTGAAGGGAAGATGATCGCCCAAACCTCTATGCCCTGGCTCACGGCGCGTCTTGGTGATCTCTTGAACGCGCTGGCAGGCGTATTTCCTTTCCTCACGCGGCGCGATGCAAAGCTCCCGTTAGGCGCGGTGGAAACGTGGAAAGACCTTGCCCTACCGCAGGATTGAGGATGTGATAGAGAAGACTCCATAGAAAACTTCGCTAGGAACTCGCCTTAGGCAAACGGTCTGATTCTCCTTGAGATTAGCTGTATAAAAGGGCGGGGAGGGAGGAACGCCCCTCCCAAAGAGTGTCCCCCTCAGCCCGCTATGCGGGAGAGGGGGCGAGGGGTTGTGTGTAAGGTGCGTTAGAAAGACATTCAAAACGTTTAGTCGGCACGTGGTTTTGCCAACATAACCATGACAACAGCCTCATTTTTCAAGTCATGCTACACTATTTAGACGTGACATGCTTGCCCTTGTCGTTCTACTCCCTTATCCTGATGGGAAAAGGGGAAATTAGGTTTTTGAAGGGGTTAAGCCTTCACACTCACACTACCCCTTTGAGCAATCACAGGGCAATGTGGTTCGACTGGGGACATCCTAACTCGATTAGGGCGAATGATCATCCGACGGGCATTCAGGGGAGGACGCAATCACGATGAAACGTGTCATGGTAGTTGACGATGAACAAGGCGCACGTAAAATCCTGAATATCTTACTTAATCGGGTAGGCTTTTTTGTTATTGAGGCGGCAAATGCCGACGACGCCTTAAAGCATTTGGAAGCGGATATCCCTGATTTGATTATCCTCGATATTATGATGGGGGGGATGGATGGAATCACGCTCTGTCGAACACTTCGCAACCACCCACAGACGGCGCAAACGCCTATTCTAATGCTCTCCGCTCGTTCCGATGGGGAAGCGGTTGTCCAAAGCGCTGATGCAGGAGCGACAGATTACATTCAGAAACCCATCTTCCACAACGACCTTGTGGCGCGGGTGCGGGCGCTGCTAAAGATGTCCGATTAATGCTGCGCGTTGGTGTCGATATGATTGAGGTCAGGCGCATTGCCGAGGCGCTCGCGCGGCATGGGGATCGCTTTTTGATGCGCTGTTTCACGCTTGGAGAACAAACAACCTGCGCCGGTGCAGCGCCGCGTTTGGCGGCACGCTTTGCCGCCAAAGAAGCGGTGGCGAAAGCACTTGGTACAGGGATTGGCGCTGTGCGTTGGGTAGAAATTGAGGTGGTCAGCGATTCAGAGGGGCGCCCCTCGGTGCATCTTCATGGCGATGCGGCTCGTCTTGCCCATGCCCTAAGGTTAACGACATGGGAGATCAGCCTGACCCACACGGATGATCAGGCACTCGCGTTTGTTGTGGCAATGGGCTGAGCGGGGGGATCACTAGGCGCTTCCAAATTGCCCGTATCTCCCAATAACCGGCGCGTCATGGTGATCAATTCGTGAACACTGATTGGCTTTTGCAAGAACAAATCGGCAAGCTCTCCCTCAGGGGTGCCCATAGCCACTGCGTTGCTGCTGACCATAATCACTTTCACCATCCGCATCGTGGCTTCCCTTCGGATATGGGCAAGAACTTCTAACCCCGTCATCCTCGGCATGTTGACATCCATAATGACAACATCCGGCAGATGTTTCACCAGCGCAGCAATCCCTTCTATCCCGTCACAGGCAAGGCGAACATCGAAATTCGCCTTGCGAAACACCCGTGTGTAAATCAACCGTAGATCGTCGTTGTCTTCCACAATGAGAACGCTGCGCATAGGGTGTGGACTCTCGTTGGAATGAACCTAATCGAATTTAAAGGGTGCTGCGTGAGCTAGGGATGCGATTTAAGATGCGCCCAATATCCTTAACCAAGGTCATGACATTGAACGGTTTGCTGATGTAGCCATCAAAGCCGGCACTCACAATCCGCTCTTTGTCGCCGTCAATAGCATAGGCCGTCACGGCAATGGTGGGAATATTGGTATAAGCGGGGTTTCCCCGGATGATTTCGATCATCTCGTACCCATCGACTTCCGGCATCCGAATATCGGCAAGGATCAGATTCGGGCAGATTTTTTCTAAAATCGCCAACCCCTCACGTCCATTGCGGGCGGTGTGGACGATTGCGCCATGATAGTTCAGCACAGAACGAATCACGGTTACGTTATCTGGGGTGTCGTCCACAACAAGGATATTCCAACCTTCCACGCTGAGGGGAATTTCACGGGTGATTTTATGAGGTGGGAGCGGTGGGGTCATGGTTGAATTAGCCATTGTAATACTCAAGCCTTCTGTGCTTTATAAGGGCGAAAATGGGTCAGGATTAGCGCAGTGGAAGGTGCCTTTATGGAACCCTAAGCAAGCATACTACACATTGAAATTCGTCTTCAAGCAGGATGCACATTTTTCAGGAAAAATTCACAGCCTATACCTTTAGTGCTTCAACCAATGCCTCATGAAGCTGCTCGAACGAGGCATACTTTGCCACACAGCTTACCGCCCCCGCTCGCAGCATTGCCGTTCGCAGGTGGGCGTCCTCAAACCCGATAAGGGCGATCACACGCACTTCTGGACACCGTTCGCGCAGCATATAGGCAACGTCAATTCCATTGAGCTTGGGCATTGAAATATCCAAAAAAATCACGTCTGGATGGGTCTTCAGGCATAACTCCACCGCCCCCATACCATCGTGTGCCATACCAAGCAACGTTACACCATCGATTGCGCTTAGAAAGCGCTTTAGGCTTTGACACATGGGGGCAAAATCATCGGCTATAACAACCTGCACCGTTCTTGATAATGGCTCACTGTGCAAGGGGTAGCCAATGTGACTATTTTGTTGGATCATGGTACGTTCCGTTAAGTACTGTGGCACGGTACTGATTCCCCCAATAGCGATAATCATATGCTCAAATAGTGGAGAATACATCCGTAAAGAGGGGGGTTTTGCCCTAGCCGATAGTCTAGTTTTCTCCCTAGTCGCTCAGAGCCATTACTTCACCAGTTTCTTCTCCAGCGCCAAAGCGACTGCCTCGGTGCGGCTGGTGACGCCCAATTTGGTGAGGATACTGCTGATGTGAAATTTCACTGTGGAAAGGCTGACGGTCAATCGCTCCGCTATTTGTGGATTGCTCATCCCCTTCACGAGGAGAGTCAGCACCTCTTGCTCGCGTGTGGTAAGCATGTAATCGGGGAGCGGGGGTTGGGTTGCCGTTCGTACCAGTGCTTCTGTCGCCTCTGGATCAAGGTAACGCAAGCCAGCAACAGCATTGCGAATGGCGCGTTCAAGCTCCTCAAAGGTAACACTCTTGAGGACGTAGCCTGTTGCCCCCGCCTGAAGGGCGGTTTTGACCATTTCATCCTCTTTAGAACTGGTGAGAATGATGATTTTGACCTCAGGTTGGGCGGTTTTGATGTGGCGGGTGGCCGCAATACCGTCCATACGGGGCATCAGGATGTCCATCAAGATAACATCGGGCTTCGCATTGGCACATAGTTGTACGGCATCTTCGCCATTGGCGGCTTCGGCAACCAATTCCATATCGCTGAAGGCGCGTAAAAAAACCCCTAATCCGCGCCGCACAACATCGTGATCATCCACTAACATAACCCGAATCATTGGCGCATCACTCATGCATCCTCCTGGACATTCCAAACCAATTCGACCAAACATCCTTTGTCGGGAGCGCTGATGCATTGGAACTGCGCACCGACTCCGGTGGCGCGTTCGTGCATGATCATCAAGCCCATATGCCCTGATTGAATCATCTTAAGATCGAACCCTTTGCCATTATCGCGGATAGAGAGCCGCACACCCTCTAGCGTGCGGATGAGGTGTGCCTCAACAAAAGTTGCCCCCGAATGTTTGAAGATGTTATTTAACGCTTCTTGTGCTACACGGTAAAAGACAAGCTGGACCTTACTGGGAAGATCACGCTCACCCTCAACATTCAAGGTGTACTCTACCATCATACGCCCGGCAAGGGCGTTCATAAGGTGCGTTAACAATTCCCGCATGTTTGCTGTTTCTAGGGTATGCGGGCGTAGTTCAAAAAGCATCGTTCGCATCTCTGCCAATGCCCCAAGATTCAAGCGGGCAAGCTCCACAAGACCTTCTTGAACGGCGTCACTCCCTTTTTTCCACAGGTGGGGCAGCGTCTGGGCAACCATGCTGGCAGAAAAAAGCGTCTGAGTGACGGAATCATGAAGTTCGCGGGCAAGCCGTTGGCGTTCGCTGTTGACAGCAAGCGCCTTCACTTCTTCTGTCCGTTCAGCAATCTTTTGTTCAAGCATCTCGTTGAATCGCGCATTCTCAATGCACACAGCGGCATGGCTGGCAATATAGCCAAAGATTTCTAAATCAGCATCGCGGAATAAATCTGTTAGCGTGCGGTTCTCCACGTATAACCCGCCGATCACTGTCCCCCGTGCGATGAGAGGGGCGCACATCACCGAACGGAGTTTCAAGGCGTGAACACTATGAGCATTGGAATAGAAAGGGTCTTCAATGGCACTGGCGGTAATCAGTGCTTTTTCTGTGGTGATTGCCTGTCCTAAAATAGTATAACTGATCTGCATCTCTGGTTCAGAAATCTCGCCCCCACCACGACTTCGTTTCACGCGGAAATCGAGTTCGCCCGTTTCCCCTATAAGAACAAGAAACCCATATTCTGCCCCAAACATATCAAGCGTGGTATCCATCGAGTATTGCAAGAGGGGGTCAAGGGCGCGTGTCTCCGCCATCTGACGACTAATATCAATCAGTTTGGGAAGGCGTTCGTCATAGAGAACAGGCTTCTCAGTCATCACGATCTGTCCTGCTAGTTATTTTCACTGCTAATTATCGTTCTTTGTCATTCTTACGCCACTTTGTCAATTTAGCAAAAAGGGAACAGCAAAAAACACCCTACGTGTTAAGGGTTTTGGTTCAGCATTGCTCAACCACCCCTTTACATAACACAGGGTAAACGAACCCCAATCTCACTGGGTAAGCTCTAATCAAATTGCTCAACCTAAGTACAAATACAATGAAACGGCGGGATAACGCATGATCCCGCTGCTATAAAGCAGCGGGCTGAAAACAGCCACCCCTTCGGGGCTTAAAAGGCATCGCTGCACCGATTGTTCTACCTTCTTTACCCCAATGGACTTTTGTGACGGTACTTAGTAGTCCACCACAGTAATTTCTAAAGAACCCCTATCCCCCCTGCCCCTCTTTCCCCGCACGCGGAGAAAGGGGAGAAATTCTGCGGGCGAGGGGGTGAGGGGGCTTCCCCCTCAAAGACGTGATTCCCCCTTCTCCTTGTGGGAGAAGGAGGGTAGGAGGATGAGGGCAACTGCGTAACGTCTACTCTAATCAAATTGCTCAACCGAGAACATGTTTCAAGGAGATTGCCCTTATTGATTGATCTGCCGGCTCATCACCCTATACGTATTGCTCTCTGATGCTCCCTTCGCTACAATGATCCTGTGCGGTAGACCCTCGGCGCGTCAGCGTTGGGGACGTTTGGCAGACCTAACCTTGTGAGATTGTCTAATCTAGGAGTAACCTCCATGCGCAAAGGCATGATCCTCGTCGTGATCCTTGTTTTGGTTGGCGTCTCGCTCGGCGTTCGGGCAAAGGCGCAGCCCGAACTAGACAGCGAACTTTACATCTACAATTGGTCGGACTACATGGATGAGTCCTTGCTTGAAGAATACGAAACGCAGTTTGGGGTCAAAATCACCTACGACACCTTTGCCTCGCTAGAGGAGATGTTCGCCAAAATTCAAGCTGGGGCAGAGTATGACGTGATCTTCCCCTCCGACTTTATGATCGCCCGCATGATTGAACTGAACTTGCTTCAAAAGTATGATAAAGCGAACGTCCCCAACCTGAGTAACGTTGGCGGGGAATACCGTGAGGTGTGGTTTGATCCCGGTGCGGAATACTGCGTTCCCTACCAATGGGGATCAACGGGACTGGCGGTTTCGCGCAAGCTGGATCGTATTCCCGATAGTTGGGGGGCGCTTTTTGACCCCGAACAGGCGGCATACTACGCCCAAAACGGCGGGATCAACATCCTTGACGACCAGCGCGAGGTGATCGGCGCGGCGTTGAAATACCTCGGCTATTCGCTGAATGAAACCGATCCAGCGCACCTTGAGGCGGCACGCGATCTAATCATCGCCGCAAAGGGAAATTTCCTCTACTATAACAGCAGCGATTATCAAGATACCCTGCTCATCCCGGGCGAAGTGGCGCTCTCCCATTCATGGGATGGCTCTACTGTCAAGGCAGCAATTGCCACCAAGAGCGAGGAATTTCCGCTTGGCGAGTGGATTCATATTGTGCCAAAGGAAGGGGCAACGCGCTTCATGGAGGGGATGTGTATTCCAGCGACGGTGAACGCCAAGCGGAAGGCGACGGCGGAACACTTCATCAACTTCATGATGATTCCTGAACATGCCGCCCGCAACAGCAACGTGACCGGCTATTACTCCACAAACACGCCCGCCTTTGAGTTCTTCCTTCCAGAGTTGAAAGAACTGCTGCCCTCAGTGGACGTGATTGAAACGTTGGAGTGGATGCGTCCTCTGCCAGAAGAATCGATGCGGTTGTGGGATCAGATTTGGACGGAAATTCGAGCGGCAGGGTGAGCAGAGACACCCCCCCACCTTTCGTTATCATTTCGTAGGGACGCCCCTCAGTCTAACGACAAGGGCACCCTCAATACCGATTCCGACGCGGGCGGACAGCAATCCGCCCATCCCGCTGCTTGCGCACCCAAGCAAGGTAGGTTTGGATGTCGAGGTCGGCGCGGATTGCCTCTAGGGTTGATTTTTCGCGGGCGAGCGTCCGGTTGCGGAAGAAACGGTGCAGTGTGGCGTGGCAGGGACTGCACAACTCCACCGTTTCCCTCCCCCCCTCCGACTTCGGGATGATGTGGTGCTTGGAAAGGTAACTCACCTCTCGCTCACAAAGGGTGCAGCGGAGCGGGGTAGTTTTTTCGTTGTCGGGCATAGCTAGAAATCACCTCCGCCTAACCCCCCATCATCAGCCCCGCCACCGAGAATGTCCCCTGCCGCCCCCGATGCCTCCAACGAGGACTCAATCGATTCGGGGTCTTCGCCCTTCTCCAAGCGCCCGACCACCTCGTTGAACTCATCCCCGAGGTCTTCGCCCGACTCAGCGCTCATGCGGCGCATGAAGCGTCCGAGCGTTTGCGGGTCGGCGTCCTCTAGTCCCGCCAATGCAGAGTCGTCCTCCATGGCGTCGAAGCGCGAATCCTCCGAACGCAAGATCGCCACCCGCCGGATAGAGCGGACGACGTTTTTTCCCTGACAGCGCGGGCAGGTTTTTTCCGCCGTGTCATAGTCGGCAAAGGATTTGAAGCGAAGCACCCCGCGCCAACGGCAGTCGGGGCAGCGAAAATCATAAGAAGGCATGGCTTTGGTCTACTCCGCCGATCCGTCCAACGATGATGACTCTATGGTAGCGAAAATGCTCACCATCAGCCACCCCTAAACGCTTGCTGCTCACTCCCTAAAGAAGGGGCTTGTCGGCTTGCCCTATTGCCCCTTCCCATTCTGCGTTGATTGGCGGGAAAACGCTATAATCCTTTTTGTAAACATCGTTCATTTTGGTACGCGCTTATTTAGGTAATGTTACTATGCCCAACGATACCCTTACTGCCGCAATTGACGCCCTCATGCACGCTATGCATGGCGCACCCTTTGAGATTCTCGGTATTCATGATGCCGGGGATGGACAATCGATCATCCGCACCGTTCAACCGCACCTTCAGGGGGTGACGGTGGTTGTAGGGAAGGCGCGTCACCCGATGACAAAACGCCATGAGTACGGGTTGTGGGAGGTAACCATCCCCACACCGGGCGAGGGCTATCACATGATGGGGACAACCACTGATGGGCAACCGATCACCTTTGATGATCCCTACAGTTTTCCCCCCACCCTCACCGATTATGATATTTACCTTCTGGGCGAAGGGACGCACCTGAACGCTTACGACAAACTTGGCGCACACCTCATCGAGATTGATGGGGTGGCGGGGGTGCGCTTCACCGTTTGGGCGCCCAATGCAAAGCGGATCAGCATTGTGGGTAATTTCAATGGGTGGGATGACCGGATGCACCCTATGCGCCACCTATCCAATGGCTTCTGGGAGCTTTTCATCCCCGGTATGAAAGATGGCGAGGTCTATAAATACGACATTCTCTCCCACAATGCCGGCTATAAGGGGCAAAAATGCGATCCCTACGGCTTCCGCACGGAAGTCCGCCCCAACAACGCCTCGATTGTCTGCGACCTCAGCGGCTACACCTGGGGCGATGCCGAATGGATGGGCAGCCGTGAAGCGCGAAACGGTTTGAAAGCGCCCGTCGCCATTTATGAAGTCCATTTGGGGTCGTGGCGGCGCAAAGAGGATGGGACATGGCTCAGCTATCGGGAACTTGCCCATGAATTGGTCGATTACGTCAAATCAATGAACTTTACGCACATTGAATTGATGCCTGTTGCCGAACACCCCCTCGATGCCTCATGGGGGTACCAAGTGACAGGCTATTTTGCCCCCACCAGCCGCTTCGGATCGCCCGCCGATTTCATGTACTTTGTGGATCGCTGCCATCAAAATGGGATCGGTGTCCTCCTAGACTGGGTACCGGCGCACTTTCCGAAGGACGGTCATGCCCTCAGCTACTTTGATGGGACGCACCTTTACGAACACGCCGATTCGCGGCAGGGCGAACACCCCGATTGGGGGACGCTGATCTTCAACTATGGACGTAACGAGGTGCGTAATTTCTTGATCTCGAATGCCCTGTTTTGGTTAGATAAATATCATATCGATGGGCTGCGGGTGGACGCCGTGTCCTCCATGCTTTACCTCGATTTTTCTCGCAAGGCAGGGGAGTGGATTCCCAACCGCTATGGGAGCAACGAAAACCTTGAGGCGATCAGTTTCTTAAAGCAGTTCAATGAGATCGTTCACGATAAATTCCCCGGCGCTGTCACGGTGGCAGAAGAATCCACCGCATGGGCAATGGTTTCCCGCCCCGTCTACATTGGCGGATTGGGCTTCACCTACAAATGGAACATGGGCTGGATGCACGACACCCTGAAGTACATCAGCAAAGACCCCGTGTACCGCCGTTGGGAACACAATTCGCTGACCTTTTCGATGCTCTATGCCTTCAACGAAAACTTCGTCCTCTCCCTCTCCCATGATGAAGTTGTCCATATGAAAGGCTCGCTGATTCACAAGATCGCTGGCGATTGGTGGCAAAAATTCGCTACGCTGCGGCTCTTGCTCGGCTACCAATACACACATCCGGGCAAAAAGCTCAACTTCATGGGGGCGGAATTCGGGCAGTGGAACGAATGGAGCGAGACACGCTCGCTCGATTGGTATTTGCTTGAACTTCCTACCCACACTAGTATGCAGGCGTGGACACGCGACCTGAACAGGTTTTACTGCGAGAACCCCGCCCTTTACGAGGTTGATTTCGATTGGACAGGGTTCAAGTGGATCAACGCCAACGACTCTGATAACAGCATCTTCAGCTATGCTCGCTTTGCGGCGGATGCCTCCAACTTTCTGGTGGTGGTTTTGAACCTCACCCCTGTTGTCCGCGAGAGGTATACCATTGGCGTGCCGGAAGCAGGCGCCTACCGTGAAGTGCTGAACAGCGATTCAGCGTTTTACGGGGGGAGCAATGTTGGCAATGGGGGCGGGGTACAGGCATCGGACAGTCCATGGGGCGAATTCCCCGCCTCGCTTTCTCTCACCATCCCCCCTTTAGGGATGCTCATCTTGAAACGCGATAAATGAGGCGCTGACCAGCACCTTCACTGCATGGGCGCCCCCTGGGGCGTCCGTCTGACCCCGTGCTAAAGCCGCGGGCTGAAATCAACCGCACTTACGGAGCGGTTATCCCTAGTGCAGTGGCTTCAGACGCGCCCCCCCCAACTCCCCTATCACCCCTGCTTTCAGCCCAACGGCTTTAGCACCGAGGGCAGGTTTTCTGTAAAGGTTTTACAATCTTTATACAATTCTTATAACTTGCAGCATAGGTGGCAACTAAATGGGATTTTCACTGTGAACAGAGCGACGCTCAATCATCGCCTCCCCCTTCTCAATCTAATCGCCTATGCCGCGACGATCCTGATGAATTTCGTCTCCCAAGCGCCGGGGGTCTTTACCCAAACGGTGGGCAAACTAGGCGAAAGTCGGGCAATCTTTTTCCTTCCTGCTGGCTATGTATTCGCCATTTGGGGGATGATCTACCTCGGCTTGGGAGCATATGTCCTCTATCAGGGGCGTCCCCCCCCAACGGGAGAACCCCATCATCGGCAAGATAAGCGGATGGTTCATCCTCAGCAGTGTAGGAAATATTGCCTGGCTTTTCTTATCCCTCGCCAACCAAACGGCGATCAGCACGCTTGCCATGCTGGTTATCCTCGTCTCCCTGATCATAATCTACCTTCGTTTAGGGATTTGGCGTGGTGGGGGAAGCAGCCGCGAAGGCTGGCTGGTGCATACGTCCTTCAGCATCTACTTAGGCTGGATCACCGTAGCGACGGTGGCAAACATCGCGGCGGCGCTCTATGATGCTGGCGTAGTGACCCTTTTATGGGGATCAATGCCGATCTATGGGCGGCAATCATGATGGCTGTGGCGGGGATGCTCACCCTGCTGATGATCGCCCTTCGGCATGATACAGCCTATGCGCTTGTTGTGGTATGGGCGTTGGTGGGAAGCTACAACCGCCCCTTCGGGACGGCGGTCTTTCGCCTGCTCTCAGGGTTGAATGCGGGCATGGTCGATACGGTGGCGCTCATGGTGGCGCTGATTGTGGCTGGCGGAATCCTCACGGCGTTTGTGGCGCGTTACACCAGTGCTGCCTTTGCCAAACCTTCCAACCCGTCTATGTCGTCCTGATCAAGCCATTGCAGCATGATCCGTTGGACTCCAACGCGCTCATACTCGCCAATCTGATCCTGAATCTCGCTTGGCGTCCCAACGACGACGCCAAGTGCCCGCAGCCCCTCCCGCGAGCGTTCTCCCAACCGCCCCTTCACCGCTGCCTCTGTTCGCCCAAAGTAACACCCAGTCATCAGCGTTCGGCGGACATCGGTAGGCTTTCGTCCGGCGGCAACCAGCAAATCATCAAGGCGGGCGTTGCCCGCAGCAATATCAGCCGGGGGCATAAAGACGGCATTCCATTCGTGGGCATATTTCGCCACCAACGGAAGGGTCTTTTTCGGTCCGCGTCCGCCAATCACAATAGGGAGAGCGCGTGCCGGACGGGGAAGAAGGGTTGCTCCTCGCAGGCGGTAATATGTCCCTTCAAAATGGACGGGGGTATCGCTCCCCAAGAGGCGCGTCATAACCTCTAAACCTTCCTCGAAACGGGCAAAGCGGGCGGGAAGTTCGAGCAAATCCCACCCATACTGATCGTGTTCGCGTTTTTGCCACCCCGCGCCAACACCCAGTTGCAGCCGTCCACCAGAGAGATCATCCACTGCCGCCGCCATACGTGCCGTCATGGAGGGGTGACGAAAGGACACTGGCGAGACGAGCGGACCGAATTCAATCCGTTTTGTGTGGCTTGCCAACCAAGTGAGGGATACCCACAGTTCAAGGGAGTCCTTGTCGGGGGCATCGGCGTTCGTGTAGTGATCGGAGCGATAAAGCCCGACGAAGCCGCAATCTTCCACTGTACGGGCAAGGCGCTGCCACCGCGCCCACGTTAGCCCATCCTGCCCTTCAATCATGATGGCAATTTCCATAGGTAATTTCACGGCGTCCTCTGTTGCCCTTAGACGACAAAGGACGCCGCATGTCTCCTTTCAATAGATCAATAATAGAGCGGAGATGCCGCGGCGCCGCTCCATTGTTCGTAATGGGTCAGGTCGTCGGGGGTGTCCAAATCAAGGGCGATCCGCTCTGAGCGGTAAACCTGTACGGTAGCTCCTGCCTCCCGCGCTAAGGTCATGTGGCGGGCAAAACTCCCCTCGCCAAAGCCAAAAGGTATTAACCCAGGTGGGGCGATGAATAGAGCGTTTGTCCCTTCTTCAAAGCGATCCGGGGCAATGACTACCGAGGCATTAAAGCGCCCCATGTGAACGATCTTTTCGACATCTTCACCCGTATAAAGCGGGAGATCGGAGGGCATGACTAAGATCGCCTCTGCCCCCTGTACGCGGACAACCTCTGCCGCCCGTGCCAACGCTGCGTTCAACTCTGGAGCGCCGCTTTCCTGCACGGTAAAAACGCCCATATCACGGGCAATTGCCAGCGCCCGCGAATCGCGGCTGACAACGGTCACACCGGTGATCACCGGCGCCTCTTTAAGGGTCAAAATACCATGCCGCAGCATCCGCTCTGCCAACGCCTCGCGTTGTTCCGCCGTGAGGACGTTTGCCAACCGACTCTTCGCCCGGACAAACGGTTTCACCGGGATGATCGCCCATACGCGCATAAAAGTATCTCCTCAATTTTAATCTAACACACTCAGCAAACGGCGGCGTTCAGCAGCAGCCCAATCCAGCAAGGTACGCGCCACCATCAGGCGGCGTTCGGGGGTGTCCAACATAATCTCGGCGGGGTGAAGGGTCAGCCCTGCCATCCCCGTCAGCCCCTCGGCATCATGGGGATCAACGAGCATTCCATCCAGCAGGTTTGCCGAAGCATAGTAGGCATAAATGCCCGCAACGCTAGCCTCTAGTCCTAATTCGCCCATGATTTTCACCGTAGGTCCCTTGATCGCCTTCCCCCCAATCAGCGGACTAACGGCAAGGGCGATCCCGCGCCGCCGTTCAAGCGCTGTCCGTATCTCTTGTACAGCAAGAATCGGTGCAATGCTCAAAACGGGGTTGGAGGGGGCAAGCACAATCAGGTCGGCTTCCTCAATAGAGTGGAGAACACCCGGCGCGGCGTCGGCATTTGCCGCCCCTGCGTAGTGGATTGCCCGTGCAGTGGGCTGCCAACGGTGACGAACAAAATAGCTTTGGAAATCCAGCAGTCCATGTTCGGCGGTGTCAATCTGTGTGGCAACGGGCTGATCAGTCATCGGGAGCAAGCGTGTTGCCACCCCTAAGCGCTTTGCCAGATCTGCCATCACCACACTGAGCGGAAGTCCCCCGGAGAGCCATTCCGTGCGCAGGATACTGGTTGCCACATCGCGATCCCCCAAGCCAAACCAGACCTCCTCGCCATAGGCTGCCAACATGCCAATCATCTCGCGGGTGTCGTCGGCAATGCCCCACCCCGCCGCGCCAATCCGCCCGGCAAGCGTGTAGAGGATCGAATCCAAATCGGGCGAGACGGCAAGACCGTGAAAACGGAAATCGTCCCCTGTGTTGGCGATGACGGTGAGCGCCCCGGCTGGAAGCGCCCGCGCTAAGCCATCGACCATCCGCGCCCCGCCGCCCCCACCAGCAAGGACAACAACGGAAGGTGTTAGCGCCATAAAAGCCTCGTTTCCAAACTGTGGCGGGTCGATGCCCGCGTTACAGCGGGGTAACCCAATGTAATGAGTGCTTGCGGCTGCCAATCATCGGGAAGTGCTAGCGCGTCCCGAACGACCTCTGGGCAAAAAAGCGGCGCACACATCCAGCACGCCCCCAACCCCTCGGCGTGTGCGGCAAGAAGGATGTTTTGGACTGCCATTGCCGTACTTTGCACCGCCATAAGGTGTTCGGCAGCGCTGCGACGCGGGTCGGGGTAGTGATCCATGTCAATGAGGCTGAGGGCGGCAATAATCACGATGGGCGCTGCTGTGATGCGGGCGTAGGAACGCCCCGTATCCGCCGCAATTGCCTCGGCAGAAACACCATCCACCGTCAAATCCGCCCGGAGTTGCTCGCCCATTGCCTGTGCCAAACGCTCCCGCCTCTCGCCCTGTTCAGTAACGGCGAAACGCCATGGTTGGCGGTTATGCGCAGAAGGTGACCAGATTGCCAAAGAAAGCAACGTTTCCACCACCTCCCGCGAGACGGGACGATCCGTATAACGGCGGATCGAACGCCTACCTCTGATTATATGCCCAATTTCAGACGCCACAGATGACACTCGTTTTACAAAATGGTTGCGGAATCATAAAAAGAACGCAAAAGAGTGTAGAAGAAAACGACCTACCCTACCGCAGACTCCCTAAGGCAAAGATATAGATCACCAAAAGGGCAGCAGCATAAATGAGCGGGATGTACCATGTCTGGCGAAAGGGACGCCCGCGCACGATGCGCTGGCGTGGCGCTCCGCCCTCGCTAGGGGTGAAGAACTCACCCGATGGGAGGTAGAGCGGGGTGATCAGGCTGCCGAGGATAATCCCCCCCACAAAACCGCCTATATGACCCCAGTTATCAATGCCCCGCGTGCCGGGGATTACCTGTGTCAGCAGCCCCAACCCAAAATTCAACGCAGCAAAGCCAGCGAGGTTGCGCAGTTCGCGCTTGCCAAGTTCCCCAAAGAGGATGCGATTTTGGTAGATGAATACTATATAACTACCAAAGATGGCAAAGATCGCCCCCGACGCACCAATAGACGTTCCGCGATTGAAGATCAGGCTGGCAAGCGAACCGCTTAGCCCACCAAGAAGGTAAATGGCGGCAAAACGCCCCCGTCCCCACATGTGTTCAAGGCTGCGCCCATAGAAAAATAAGGCAAAGGCGTTGAACAGGAGGTGGATTTGCCCGGCATGGAGGAACATCGCCGTGAATAGACGGTAATGCTCCCCATAGCGTACCACACGCTGAAAATCCAGCGCCCCCCATGTGAGCAGCGGGTAACTGAGCGTCGCCGTGTCGCTGACCTGTTGGTAAACGCCCTCGACAAGGAGCGCACCGATAAGGATAGTAAGGATGGTATAGGTGAGCAATGGGCGTTCCAGAAAGGGTATGGCTTGGGGGGAGGGAGCAGCCGGCATTGATGGGGCAGGTTGGTGAGTCATCTTGGTGAGCCTCGTGTGAATGATAGGATTTTATCAGATAGGAAGGTGAAAATCGTTAAAAGGGATAGAGAATCCCTTAAAACGCCGTGCTGCCCGCCATGCCGTAGCGCAAACTGATAGATTTCTGTAAGTTTAAATTTTTGCAAAAATAGCATATAATTTGTGTATATGTCGGCGAATCACCTCTTGAGGCTGATTCGCCTTATCGCACACACAGACGGAGAAAAGATTATGGCGATGCCAGCCCGTGTACCTGCGGTTCGGGCAGTAATTGCCCACGAGGGTCGGTTTCTTCTTGTCCAACATCATAACCAACTGCCCGCGAATGCCGGAAAATGGGGACTGCCGGGTGGGCGCATTGAGGCAACCGACAAGGATTTGATCTTTGCCTTAGAGCGCGAACTTCACGAAGAATTTGCCATGCAGATTAATTTGGTTGGCTTTGTGGCAATGTATACCTTCCGGGACCGCTCACATCATATTTTTCTGGCGACTCCGCGCTCATTGGAATTCACCATTGATCGTAAAGAGATCGTTGATACCCAGTGGTGTACGCTGGAAGAAGTGCGCTCGCAGCATGATAGTGGGCGGCTGCACGCCGGCTTTGAATTAGCGGCAATCCGCGCCAGTCTTGCCCGCTATGGCGGCGCCGTTTCAGGGCGCACCGCGTAGGGAGACAAAGGCTTGGCATACTATCTCGTGTATGCCTTGCTTAGGCACACAACGAAAGCGCCCGCGCTGTTTGAGAGCGTGGGCGCTTTTTTTATTGAATATAGGGAGTGGGTGAGAGAGGACTCGAACCTCTGACCTTCCGGTTATCAGCCGGATGCTCTAACCAGCTGAGCTACTCACCCGATGAGGAGCGGTCAGGCGGTGCGAAGGCACATTAACCATTGAAACGTGAGGAGAAAGGGCATCCCAGAACAAGCTCAACCGAGTTGGCGACGATGATATTACAGAAGGGGTACTCGTGTTACCTTTCACCCTCATCGCGCACGGACTCTTAGAAAGGAGGTGATCCAGCCGCAGCTTCCGCTACAGCTACCTTGTTACGACTTCGTCCCAGTCACCGACCCTGCCCTAAACGGCTGCCTCTTTGCAGTTAGCCCACCGGCTTCAGGCGTGACCAGCTCCCATGACGTGACGGGCGGTGTGTACAAGGCCCCGGGAACGTATTCACCGCCGTATGGCTGACCGGCGGTTACTAGCAACTCCGACTTCATGTGGGCGGGTTGCAGCCCACAATCCGAACTGGGATCGGCTTTCGATGGATTGGGCCCGTGTTACCACTTGGCGACCCATTGTACCGACCATTGTAGCGTGTGTGTAGCCCTGGACGCAAAGGCCATGCTGACTTGACGTCATCCCCACCTTCCTCCCTGCTCAACGCGGGCGGTCGGAATAGACACCGTGTAACTATTCCCGAGGGTTGCGCTCGTTACAGGACTTAACCTAACACCTCACGGCACGAGCTGACGACAGCCATGCAGCACCTGTAAACGCTCCCCGAAGGGTCGGTCAGCTTTCGCTTTCCTACCACGTCTATGTCAAGCCAGGTAAGGTTCTTCGTGTAGCCTCGAATTAAACCACACGCTCCGCTGCTTGTGCAGGCCATTTCGTCAATTCCTTTGAGTTTTAACCTTGCGGTCGTAGTCCCCAGGCGGCAGACTTAGCGCGTTGGCTTCGGCACTGAGGGGTTGAGACCCCAACGCCTAGTCTGCATCGTTTACGGCATGGACTACCGGGGTTTCTAATCCCGTTCGCTCCCCATGCTTTCGTGTCTGAGCGTCAGAACAGAGCTAGGACGCCGCTTTCGCCTCTGGTGTTCCTCCGGATCTCTACGCATTTCACCACTACACCCGGAATTCCACGTCCTCTCTCTGTCTCCAGCCTCCCAGTCTGGCATAACCTCGCCCGGTTAAGCCGGGCGCTTTCATACACCACCGGAAGACCGCCTGCACACGCTTTACGCCCAGTAAATCGGATAACGCTTGCCACCTACGTTTTACGCGGCTGCTGGCACGTAGTTAGCCGTGACTTTTTCTAGGGGTACAGTCCTTCCTCGTCCCCTCAAAAGGGTTTACGAACCGAAATCCGTCATCCTCCACGCGGCGTTGCTGGGTCAGGCTTTCGCCCATTGCCCAATATTCCTTACTGCTGCCTCCCGTGGGTCTGGACGTGTGTCAGTTCCAGTGTGGGGGTCACCTCTCAGCCCCCTACCCGTCGTTGGCTTGGTGAGCCGTTACCTCACCAACTACCTGATGGGTCGCAGTCCCCTCCCTCAGCCCCGTAAGTTTTCTCAAAGTTTTCTAATGCCTTCGAGGTCATGCGGTATTAGCAACCCTTTCGGTTGTTGTCCCCGCTGAGGGGTAGGTCAACTACGTGTTACGCACCCGGTCGCCACTAACGTATTGCTACGTCCGTTCGACTTGCATGTATTAAGCACGCCGCCAGCGTTCATCCTGAGCCAGGATCAAACTCTCCGTCAAGTTGGTGTCCTTTCGGACAGCAGAGAAAGTTCCTTCCTCTGACGGGTTTTGACTTTACTGTGCTTGCCAACAGTGACTAACCGTTGGTCAAGCTACCTTGCTTGGTATGCTGTTGCTTTCTTCTCACGTTTCAATTGTTAAGGTGCCACCAACGCTGTTTGTTCAAAACAGGGGACAAAACCGGCTGCGCGCCGGTCACAGGGGACTACCATCCAAGATTGTTTGCACATCTTGTCTGCCGTCTTCTTACCCTGCGCCCTCTCCTTTGGTTGTTTTAAGCCGCTCAGCTTCTTCTCAGTCCCTCAGCGCCTTATGTCCCACATTCTAGCACACCTCTCCACACGCGCAAGGGGCAATATTTTCTTTCCCTCCTTTTCGTTTCTTTTTCGTTTCATCCTCCCCTGGTTCTCCTCTCCAGGTGGGGACAATCAAGTTTTTCGGTGATTTCTTATGAATGCCGAAAAGTGATTGTGAAACTGAGTCGCCCTAAGCGAACCTCATCGCCATCGCGGAGGACGCGCACCTCACGCGGGTGAAGGCGCTGATTGTTGATAAAGGTGTGATTTTTACTGCTCAAATCCATGATCTGGACGGTATGCTCATCGCGCTTCAAAGAGGCATGAAGGCGCGAAACTCCCAAGCCTTCGGCGTCAAAGCTGGAAAGATCAACATCCGGTTTCATCGGGCTATCTGCGGAAGAACGCCCTAGAACGATTTCTTTATCGGAAAACACACTCACCGGAATAGAGACCCCTTGAATCATGATCAGAATTTTGGAGGACATCCCAAAGTAGGCTGTCCCAAGCCGTTCACGGGGGTCACCACTTTGATCGATCAACCCCTTCGTAGACCCTACCGAAGCGCCTGCTGTTGCCAAAAGCGACCCACAAGCATAACAATACTTATCGCCTTGCCGATTTTGTTTCCCGCATTGGGAACAGAACACTTTTCCCGCTGGCGGGTGATCGCCAAAGCCATTCACATCTGGCGCAGCCGAAGGAAGTGGCTTGATCGGTGAGGATGTGCCGCCTGAAGGCGTGGCTGAGTTCCCCCCAATCGGGCGAATCACAGGGCTTTTCTTAGGTGGTGGGGGCGTGTCTTTTGTTTTTTCCAAAAGGTAGTTGTTCGTCTCCCGCGCTTCCCACTGCCGCACAAGCAAGTTCAATTGGCTGCGATCTCCCTGATCCAACTGATCTACAAGGGATTGTAAGGCTTTGATCGCCGCATCAATCGAAGCGCCATTTTGCCGCAACCTCACATATTCTGAATAAATATCCGTCACATTGGGCATTTTCTCGCCCCCCGCTAGGCGCCATATTCACTACAGGGTGTTCTTTCTCTAAATTCTATCCGAAAATTCTATGAGAGGGAGGGATTTTCCCTTATGGCGTATCTCAAACCATTCTCAAACCAGATTGACACAGGTTTACTCTGTTGCCGCATCCCCGGATACGGCTAGAATAATAATCAAAGGGGAAAGAGTCTACGGCGTGCCATCATCCAAACTCGTTCGCTTACAGGCAACCTATCAAGCAGTGGCTGCGGTGCTTCGGCAGTCATTCGGAACACCGCTATGGGTTCCTTGCTGTCCGCCTGTGGATGAACTCGTCAATTGTATTCTTAGCCAATCAACGACAGATACGAATCGGGATCGGGCATTTGCCCTCTTGAAAGGCGCTTTTCCAACATGGGAAGCTGTGCGCGATGCGCCGCTGAGCGCAGTAGTAGAAGCGATCCGTCCAGCAGGACTGGCAAACCAGAAAGCGCCGCGCATCCAAAACGCCCTTCGCTATATCACCGCACAGCGTGGATCAATCACCCTTGATTTCCTTGGCGACATGCCAGTGAGCGAGGCGAAAGCGTGGTTGATGGACATCGATGGGGTTGGACCCAAAACAGCCGCCATCGTCCTTTGTTTTGCCTTTGGCAAGCCCGCCTTCCCTGTGGATACACACATTCATCGTGTTGCCGGACGGATTGGCTTGCTCCCCGCGAAGATGAGCGCGGAGAAGGCACACGATCTGATGGAATCGATCATCCCCCCGGAAGATTATTATCCGGGACACCTGAATCTCATCCGCTTGGGGCGCGAGATTTGCACCGCACGCCGCGCCTATTGCGAGCGTTGCCCGTTAACCGCGTGGTGCGATTATTATCAACATTCTCAAAAATCATCTCAGACGAAATCCAAAGGGACATCCTCATGACCGGACAGCCAACTCCCACTGCTCAAGAGCTTGATCTTTCGTTGGTGAGCGCCCGCCAGACTCTCTCAATCTTGCGTTCGCAGGCGCAATCCGGGCGCTTAGAGGCAAAGTTTGTCGATCAGCGTTTAGGAGCGCTGGAACAACTTCTTGAATCGCTGATGGAAGACCGCAAACGAAGCGGGCAGCACCAACGCTTGGCAAAACTTTACGAGGTCAGCCGCGTGATTGGTTCGTCGCTCGATCTGACCACCGTGTTGAATCAGGTTATGGATGCCATTATCCAACTGAGCGGCGCTGAGCGCGGTTTTTTGGTCATGCTCGATGATGACGGCAAATTAGATGTGAAGGTTGCCCGCAACTTTGACCAAAACAACATTGAGGCAAGCGCTGTGGCGATCAGCCGCACGGTGACGAACAAAGTCCTCGAAACCGGACAGCCCATCGTCACCACGAATGCCCAAGAAGACCCGCGCTTTGCCGGACAGCACAGCATCGTTGCTCAATCGCTGCGGAGCATCATGGCATCCCCACTGCGGGTACGTGGGCAGGTGATCGGGGTTGTCTATGTCGATAATCGGGTGCGGGCGGGCTTATTCAGTGAGCAAGACCTTGATGTGTTGGATGCCTTTGCCGGACAAGCGGGTATTGCCATTGAGAATGCGCGGTTGTTCAGCGCCACCGATCAGGCACTCTCTGCCCGCGTGGAAGAACTCACCCAAATGCAGCGTATGGATCGTCAACTGAACGAGACACTTGATCTGACAAAAGCAATGGCGACCACCCTAGAGTGGTCAAGCCGTTCCTGCGCGGCAGAAGGGGCAAGTTTGGGGCTTTTGGATAGCGAGGGGATGATGATTCGGGTTGTGGCGCAACACGGCGCCCCCGATATTTTTACCGATCAACAAGTCCTGCCCCTTGATCATCCTCTGATGCGCCCTGTATTGGAGAGCCGAACGGCGTATCAGGATGTCACCGAGGGCAAGCACCGCCTAATTGTGCCGATCAGCCGCGAACGCCGCGTAATCGGGATCATTGCCCTCAGCAGCCCCGACGCGGCAAGTTTCAAAGAAGACAACCGCGCCCTCTTGATGCGCATTGCAGACCGTGCCGCCATCGCCATTGAAAACGCTCGCCTCTATGACCAAGTACAAGCGGCAAACACAGCAAAGACCGAATTCGTGGGAATTGTCGCCCACGAACTGAAAGGACCCATGACCAGCATCAGCGGTTATGTTGACCTGATGACGATGGCAGGACCCGTCACCGAGAGACAGCAAGGCTTCATCAACACAATCAAAAACGCTGTCCAACGGATGAAACTGCTCGTCAGCGATCTGAACGATATCAGCCGCATCGAAACCGGACAAATGCGCGTCGATGTGGTGGAAACAAGTGTCTTGGATACGATCAACTCCACCCGCGAGGCGATCATCCTAGAAGTGGAGAAACGCAACCACCAACTCCTTGTCGATGTGGAGCCAGATTTGCCTCTGGTGCGGGCGGATAAAGATCGGCTGTTGCAAGTCCTCTTAAACACCGCCAGCAACGCCTACAAATACACCCCCGATGGCGGCAAAATTACGATCAGCGCCAAACGCACGGGGAATTTGGTCGGGATTGCTGTTGCGGATAACGGAGTGGGTCTTTCCCCTGAACAAGTGACCAAGCTAGGGACAAAGTTTTGGCGGGCAGAAAACGGCTTACAGCAGCCAGGGACAGGGTTGGGCTTTGCTATTACGCGGGCGCTGATTGAGGCGATGAAGGGTGAATTGGCGGTGACCAGTCAGATTGGGGTGGGGACATCGATCACCTTCACCTTACCCGTAGCGAAATAAACAGAGGGTGGGAAGTGTTGAACCGCTGCCCTCAACGCGACAGGAATTTTTCGCTATCTGATCAACACCCGGTGCGTTAGCATCGGGTGAGAGATGCTTGCTATCGAAATCCCTTTTCCCCTTTCATTCATCCTACGTCTGTTCATCTCAAAATGACTCCCATCGAGCAAAAATACGCCTTCCTTCTCCTCATTACCTTGGGAGGGGATTTTTGGTTGTGACATTCCTCACCACTAAGTCATGAATTATGACATGCCCAGAAGATGATCGCCCTTTTCGTACCCTGCGTTATAATAGTTAAGACTGTAAGAAACGATTTTTTGAAAGGAAGTTTCACAATGGCAGTTACTTACGCTGATAAACCCTGGATCAAAGGCTATGACAAGGGTGTTCCCGCCTCATGTATGCCCTACCCCAAGCACACCCTCTTTCAATTTCTGACGGATGCCGCCAAAAAGAACCCAAGTGCGCTGTGTACACTCACTTCGGCACACTTACCCCTCTTGGGAAGGCAAGCGGCAACCACCACCTATGGCGAGATCGAGTCCAAGAGCGATGCTTTTGCTGTTGCGCTTGCCGAACTTGGGGTGAAAAAGGGAGATCGGGTGGCAATTATCCTTCCCAACTGCGCTCAATTCGTCATTGCCTTCTATGGGATTATGAAAGCGGGGGCGATTGTCTGCGCCCTGAACCCCACCTACCCGCCTGACAAGCTGAAAGAACTGCTCCAAGATTGCGGGGCAAACACCGTCGTCGTCCTGACGAAGTTCTACGACGGGATTAAGCAGATACAGGCAGACACACCAGTAAAGAACGTCATTGCCACAAATATCAAAGAATACCTTCCTCCCATTGCTGGTTTCCTCTTTACCATTGCCAAAGAAAAAAAGGAAGGTCACGCCATCGAGAAACACGCCGCCGATCACTGGATGGGCGATCTGGTGGGGAAATATGCCGGACGCAAACCGAACGTCACGGTGACGCCTGAAGACGAGGCGATCTTCCAATACACGGGCGGAACAACGGGCATTTCCAAAGCCGCCGTAGCTACCCATCAGGCGTTGGTCAATAACGCGCTCATGATGCGAGCGGCGTTTGGGAACTATCTCGATCCATCTGGCGAGGTGCTGTTGGCAGCAATTCCCCTCTTTCATGTCTTTGGGATGGTTGCTGTCCTAACCCTCGGCATCTCTACGGGCAGCAAACTGCTGATGGTGGCAAACCCCCGCGAGATTGACGAAATGTTGGAGGTGATCACCGCCTACAAACCAACGGTCTTTATGGGCGTCCCCGCGCTTTACAACGCGATCAACAACAACAAGGGTGTGCTGGAGGGGAAGTACAACATTAAGTCGATCAAAGCCTGTTGCAGTGGCTCTGCCCCGCTTGCCCCGGCAACAAAGCAGCGCTTTGAACAGCTTTCTGGCGGCAAACTTTGCGAAGGGTTTGGGATGAGCGAATGCCCAACAGCGGTAGCCGTCAACCCGCTGGATGGCGTCCCGCGTGATGGCAGCATTGGGCTGCCCCTGCCCGATGTTGAGATGCGCATCATCAACATTGATGATGGCAAGACGGAAATGCCGCAAGGTGAGGCGGGCGAGTTGGCGATTTGGTCGCCCAACTTGATGAAGGGCTACCACAACAAACCCAAAGAGACCGAGACGGCGCTGCGGGTTATGGACGACGGACGGAAGTGGCTTTTCACCGGCGATATTGCCTATATGGACGAGGACGGCTACTTCTATATCGTGGATCGCAAGAAGGACATGGCGCTCATCGGCGGATTCAACGTCTATCCGGCGAATGTTGAGAAAATCTTCATGGAACACCCGGCTGTGCAAGATGTGGGCGTTGCTGCTATTCCACACCCCGATCCATCGAAGGAAGGGCAAGAGGCAGTGAAGGCGTGGATCATTCTCAAACCGGGGCAGACCGCCACCGCCGAGGACTTGATCAAATTTGCCGGAACAAAACTTGCCCCCTACGAAGTTCCCTACCGTATTGAGTTCATCTCCGAACTACCCAAGACGCTGGTGGGGAAAGTCCTCCGCCGCGAATTGGTCAAGATGGAGATGGAATCGCGGGCGAAAAAGAATTAAAGAGGATCGAGCCGTATAATCGCCCGCCGCGAAAGCAGCGGGCTGAGATCAGGGAAAGAGATATACCCTGCTTTCGGCACGCAGGCTTTCGCCCCGTGCCTTCGTCGCATCATTATAGGCTGCGCATCTGCACCCCGTAGGGGCGCCCCAATATGGTCGCCCGTCACTTTAAAGTCCCAAGGGCGTGGTTGTTCCCTCCCCCTTCCCCCCTTAATCCAACGACCCCGCCAAAACTGCCTCTGTGGAGGGAACTTCCCGTTCAAATTCGCCTACACTGATCCGACTTAAGATTGCTAATGTCACGCCAAAACCTACCGTCTGTGCGGCAAACACCGCCCCATAGGCAAGCGGAGCGCGTTCACCCGTCAGCGCCAGCGCCACATCAAGGATAATCCCGCCGAGCGCAACGCCCATCCCCCGCGCCAGCGTGCTAGAGACCGTCCAAAGGGCAAGGTATAGCCCCGCCCCCCAGACCCGCGTCATGTCCATCATCAAGCCGAGCGATCCGACCGTCCACATCCCCAAGCCAATGCCCATGACGATCAGGTTAATCGTCACCAACGGGCGGATTTGAAAAACGGCACAGACGATGAATAAGGCAAAGGTGATCAACAGAACGGCGACCCCCCACCGCGAGAGCGCCATGTTTGTGACCCGTTTGGGGTAGCGACGCG